>CAIVDU010000116.1 GCA_903904815.1 uncultured Armatimonadota bacterium | reverse complement strand
CGTCAGCTTCATGGACTTCGACCTCGGCTACATCGACTTGGAGACAGGCAGTCTCCAAAAACTAGACAACCCGTTTGTCAGCTCGAAGTTGTAACCTATGTGTCCGGAACGTTTTGTAACCTATGTGTCCGGTATGGACATTACAGTTCCGTTACGTTCATTACAGATTCGCTCGACGGGCTGATTTGGAGTTCATTCTCTCATTGCGAAAACCCAAAGGGTTCCGAATTAGAAAGGAGAGTTTGATTTGAGATTTCCAATTGGAAAGGAAGTCATGTGTTTTGTTGCGCTAGCAGCAACCATGGCTCAGGGGGAAAGCCCTACGGTGACCCGGGCGTTACTCGGGTCGACGAAAACCACGTCTGAGCTTGTGACTGCGGTAGGAATTGCACCTTCGGCAGCTCGATTCTACACATCGCAGTTTGGATTGTCGGACACGGAGCTTCGTGTTTGGCTCCGATCTCTTGAGCCTTCAAGGCTGGCTCACTCGACGAAGGTTGAGGAGTACTTCGCGGGCGCTGACGGCGGAACGGCTTCAAAGACGGTCGACTTGCCAACTGGCAGTCGCGTTTATGTTGACGTTTCCGGACACCCCGTACTCAATGCGGAAGACGGTAACCCGATTGCCGCTTCTACGGCAAAGCCAAGTACTGGTGGTGGCGTTGCAGCGGGAGGATCGGAGGGGTCCTTGAGGTCTTTGGAGACGCCGGTCTCGGCCGCTGCCGCCGACGCGCTCTCGATGGAACCGAAGGGACCGGTCTTGACTGAATCCGCAATTTCGTCGGTTCAACCCAACAGCCTGGTTCAGGTCGAGGAGGGCGCTGGCGGAAATTCCATTATGGGTGGACTTCTCGCAGCAGGGGCATTCGGGGCTGAATTGTACACCGGGATACATCAAAACAATGTCGATCCGGGTGGGCACGGAACTCCTGCGGTGGCCCCGGAGCCCGGCTCGATTCTCGTCATTGGCGTCGGGCTCGCTGGTTTGTATGGCAGAAAAAAGAAGAAATTGAAACAGACCCGTTGAATCTGTACGTGGTGGGCACGGCATTCCCTAACAAGGAGTCTCGATATTGCCTGGGCCAGGGTACTTCTCCGAGGGCATTCCGGGATATTATCCGTAGTGTCCTAAGAGAGTTTGTGTCTCTCTTGTCCTCACATAGGAGATGCCAAAACCTTCGGAACTTCCTGGATCCGAGTATTCCCCTTCTGAGAAGGCCCGAATTGCGGTCTTGGGTTCGTTGCGTCTCGAAACTCCCGAGGCGACCCTTGAGTCCTTTGGCTCCCGACACGCGGCCACGATTCTCGCTATTTTGGCCCTTCATTCCGAACCGGTCTCACGGACGCGTCTAGCGACGGAGTTGTGGCCCGGCGAGGACGAAGAGGTGATGCGCCCGCGCCTGCGCCAAGAACTTTTTCGACTTAAGAAGGCGCTGGGCGACTGGGCCCACCTGGTCACGGCTGACCGAGAGTTTGTGGCCCTTCGGAGGCTTTGCGTTTCGACGGACGTCGAGGAATTCCTTTCGCATGTTCAGGCTGGGCGAAGCGTGGACGGTGAGCGGCGACTCGAGTTGTGGATGCTCGCCGCTAACATTTACAAGGACGATGTTCTGGTGGATTACGATGGCGAATGGCTCAGCCACGAGCGATCGAGTCTGCAGGGAATCCGCCGTCGACTCCTCCTTAACCTGATCCAGTTGCTGATCGATCGAGGCCGTGCCCCTGAGGCAGTAACCCAGGCCCGAGTACTTGTGCGCCAGGACCCGCTTGATGAGGCCGCCCACTGCGCCTTGGCCCAAGCGATGCATGCCGCAGGGGACTCCTCCGCGGCGCGAGAACATCTGCGCCGTGTGGAGGGACGCCTTAAGACAGAGGGCAGAACCCGCGGCGAATCTCTCACGAGGGCTTGGAGGGTGATCGATTCCCCCTCGCCGGAACCGTCGATCGCAATGAGTGACTCGGTTCCCCAGCCTGTTGAACGCAAGCCAATCCTTGGTCGACCTTTGCCAGTAGCTCTGCACCCTATGTTTGGGCGCGAAGGAGACATTGAACGGATCTTAAGTCAAACGACCGGAGAAACTCCGGACTCCCCCCGGCTAATCACCATCGTTGGATTTGGTGGAATGGGAAAGACTCGCTTGGCGGTTGAGGTGGCTCGCGCCATCTCAAATCTGGGAAAGAGGCTTGTCGGATTCGTGTCCCTCGTCGAGGTCGATGACCCTAAAGTGTTGGTGCAGAACGTCGCGGCGGCGGTGCGCCCGACGCCGGAGCAGAGTCAGGATCTGTTTTCCACGATTGCGTCCCAACTTGAGGGCAGGGAAGCGACGCTGGTTCTCGACAATTTTGAAGACTTGGTTCCTCAAGGAGTCGGGATTGTCGAACGGTTGTTGTTTGAGAATCCCGGCCTTCGGCTACTGGTAACGTCGCGCACGCCGCTTGGCATCCTGGGGGAGCAGCTATACCCGCTGTCTCCTCTTGCCCAACCCTTGCCTACCGATTCGGAATCGGAGTCAGTTGCATCTCCGAGTGTCGCCCTGTTTCTCGATCAGACGATGAGGGTACGGCCGGACTTCGTCCTGGATGGGGATTCTCTTTCCAGCATCGTCCGTTTAATTGGGGCCGTCGAAGGGATTCCATTGGCAATTCTCTTGGCGGCTTGCCGGATGCGAACGCTTTCTCCCCAGGAGGCGGAGCGGGCTATTCGAGATCGTTTGTCATTCCTGAGCGGCCCTCGAGGGGGATTTGAAGCACGCCACCGCACGATGCGGGCATGTATTGAATGGAGTTGTGAAGCCCTACCGCCGGAGGTTCGCCAGTTTTGGATCAAGTTAGCCAACTTTCATGGTGGGTGGACGATCGAGGCGGCCGAACACGTTTTTGGCGAGTCTTCAGCTCTGGACTACCTGGAGATGCTTTGTGACAGTTCTCTCGTCCATCGCGAGCACATCGCTGGCAGTACGCGGTATGCGATGTTCGAGCCGGTTCGACAGTATGCCGATGAGTTGCTCGAACCGGAGGATCGAGAAGCGGCTTCCGCCAGTCTTGCTTCATATTTCGTCGATTTCTTGGAAAAGGCCTCGGCTACCTGGTTCGTCGGCAGACGCGGAGGAAGCTTTGAGTCTGTGGAAGCGGAGATGGATAATATCCGCTCATCGTTAACCTGGAGTCTCACCAACAATCATGCGTTTGCCCAGCGAATCGGCGTAGTTCTGAGAAGCTTTTGGTCGGCAAATGGGCACCATGCCGAGGGACGAATGTGGCTGGACCGGATACTCGCCCTTCCGGAGAGTTCGTGGTTGCCGCGAGAACGGATGCTGATGATGCTGAGTGCGGGAATCATCATCATGGATCAAGCAGATTACGGTCGGTCACGCGCCCTCTATCTACAGGCTAGAGACATTTGCGTTGAGATCGGAGACGAGAAAGGCAGTGCTTGGATCGACCTCAACATGGCCCATTTGGACGTTCTGTTTGGGTTCGTTGATCGAGCAGTCCCGGTTCAGCGGGCGGCGTTAGCTCAGTTTGAAAAGTCGAACCATCCTTCAGGCATCGCTCATTCGATGACCGACTTGGGCCGCTCGCTCGTCTGCCTTGACGACCCACAGAGGGCGATCGAACTTCTCCAGACTGCGTTGGCAATTCGTCTGGAGGTGGGCTGGGAAAATGGAACCGCTTTTGCCGAAGCGGGGCTCGGTGGGGGAATGCTCAAACTAGGGCACCTGGTTCAAGCGTACGAGCACCTGGATGCGGCGCGGCATATCTGTAAGCGGACAAAAGACGCTCGGATTCTCGTCGACGTCTTGTCAGACTTGTCAGAGTGTTGCCTGGAACTTGGGAGATTGGAGGAGTCGTCTTCCGCGCTGACAGAGTTAAGAGACCTGTGTCGTCGCATTGGCGATCAACTCGGGTCGGTCTATTGCGACATTCGCGGGGCCACGTTCGAACTGGCCTGTGGGGAGACTTGCTTGGCCCTCCAAATCGCAAGGCAGGCCCTTGATTCGGCCCTAAAACTGGGAATTCCATTGGCGATCCTGGAGTCGCTCCGAGTTTACGCGGCGATCTCCAAGCGGTTTGGCATTCACGACCTCACGGTGGCCTTGGTCCTTGGCATAGAGGAAGTGCGTTCTGGTCTGGGAATCGCGACCTGGCCCAGAAGAACTCGCGAACTCGAGCAGATTCTTGTTTTAAGTGACCCAGAGCTAGACTCGGCAGCGAGAGAACTGGCACGATCCACGGCAAAGGCGGCAACCTTGGACACTCTGGCAACTTTGGCGTTAGAGGTTGAAATGTCCGACCGAAGCTCGATTTCCGTGCTCTAGCCGGCGTGTGCGGAATACTAAAGTTTCAAAAACTCAAGCTTCGTAACCTCTGCTGAACTGTTGGGCTTCAAGAGCTATGCTGTGGCCCGGACGGCGGCGAAAGGACGGTTAGACCACGTCGCGAAATCAGGGCCGACGGGAGGGCTGAACGCCGGTCGGGCAAAGAAGTAGCCTTGGATCATGTCCGCGCCGTGATTGGCGGCCCAGTCCCATTCGCCAGCGGTTTCGACTCCTTCGACGACTGTTCGAACTCCGAGACAGTTGGCCATATCCAGGAGGGACCCGGTCACGTGCTGTTTGTATCGGTCGAGGTCGATGTTTCGGATCAGGGCCATATCCAGCTTGACGAAATCCGGGCGAAGTTCGGTGAGCAAATTAAGACTGCTATATCCAGAGCCAAGATCGTCAAGCGCGATGCGAAAGCCCTCGGACCGATAGAAATCTAAGACAAGCTTGAGATGATTGGCATCGGTGACGAACTCCGATTCGGTGACCTCGAAGACGATTCGTGAAGGATGAATTCCGGCTTCACGCGCGGCCGCCACCGTGCTCTGAAGGCAAACCTTGGGATCACAGGTCGTCGAAGGATTGAAATTGACGAATACGGTTTCGCTGATGTTCTTTTTCGCCGCGTTGTGAATGGCGCTGACTCGGGCCACACGGTCAAGTTGAAGCATCAGGCCAGCGGCGCGAGCGGTGGCTATCATCTCGGCGGGCGTCTTCACTCGACCATCCGAAAGGACAGCCCGCATGAGGCATTCATAGGCTTCGATCTCACCCGTCTGGGGGTTCACCATCGGGTGAAAAGCATTCTCGAGATGGCCCTCACGCAATCGATTGATGAGCCATTCTCCGTTTAGTCGACCCACGAACTGGTTTGCCGACTCCATTTTGAGGATGTCGCGGTGGTTGAGTTCGAAGACGTCCAAGTCGGCAATTGTCAGTTTGACTTCCGGCATCGCGTCGCCACCAAACAGGCTTTCCGCGGCAAAGCAGAATTCAGCCATCAGTTCCGTGGTCACTTCGAATCGAAGCAGTCCAGAGTTGGTCCGTTTTGAGGGGATTCCGCGGTGACTGAGCCAGTGAGTTAGAGTGGCTTCGGATTGAGCGCAAGGGGCTGAGGCAAAGAGTCGCCCCGATCTTTTGCCCGGGGGTGGCAGCTGTCCGCAGAATCGACAAGTGGCCATTTACGCTCAGAGAGAACTGGTCTCACCCTAATCGTCGGCACTTTGACCTGCGAAATTTACCGTGAAAGTAAACGAAACCGTCGAAGTTTTCCACTTTCGGTGGAAAACAACGGGCGATGCTTACTCGTCGGTGGGAACGTTATCCCAGTCGTCGGAAAACCCGCACAACCAGTTCAGCGCGTAGTGCCTCTCGAGGGCAATGCTAGCGAGTTCTTCCAACTCGTCCTCGTTCAGTTCGCTGTAAGGCTTTCCGCGTGCGACGAGGTCGCCTTGGGCGAGTGTGGAAATTAGGCCAGCCTCTTGGGCGGACTTCGCTTCCTCGGCGATTTCCGCCTCGTCTTCAGGTTCCTCGTAGGGTGGGGTTCCTACCTGAGCTCGCCAATCCCACAGCGCGGCAATGTCTCTCGCTCGTTCAATCTCATCTCGATCTCGTAGCACCGCGTTGGCCACCAGATCCGCCCAATTGTCGATGTCCAGAACGTCCTCAAGGGTTTCCGCTTCGACCGGTTCGTCGAACCCCGGTAGACGCTTGATCATTCCAAGCGCCCATGTGATGACGGCCAAAGATTCGACTCGCCAGGTGGCGTCAATATACTGGTCGTCTTTCCACTCTCCGAGTGGCGTTTCAAAGGCGCGAATCTCTTCGTCGGAGAGGAACTCCCAGAGTCCGCTCTCGCGGAGGAAAGAGAGCATGGCCTCAACATCATCCTCGCGTTCCGAAAGCTCATCTTCGGACGGGGATTTTAGAAATGCCTCTTCCGCGTCTCGACGATGTTGAAGCATGTCCAGGCATAGCATTCTGCGGGCAACTTCGTCCGCATTGGGTTGTGTCCGTAACTCGGCTTCGCTCATAGGTTGATCGTACACTGATCGCACCTCAAATAGCCGGGAAGGTCATTGACCTAGGACGCCAAGTTTTCGGTTAGCGACGATTACCAGGCAAGATTCGCCTGGTTGGCGCTCCTGATCGTCCGAACTTAGTCCAGCGATCCTCGTAGAATGGCGAATATGGGCGAAATGATTCAGTTTACGGATGGCTCCGAACAGTACGAAGGCTACTTAGCTCCGAGCACCTCTGGAAAGGGACCGGGTGTCATCGTGATTCAAGAGTGGTGGGGGCTGGTAGGGCACATAAAAGAGGTAGCCGATCGCTTTGCAGCGGCCGGATTTACGGCACTTGCACCCGACCTTTATCGAGGGAAAACCACGGCGGAGCCAGATGACGCGGCGACACTGATGCAAGCGTTGAACATTGAAGAGTCGGGGCGCCTGCTCGGGAAGGCAATCGAGGTTTTGGCGGCTAACGAGGCAACTCTTTCTCCGGATCGGATTGGGGTCGTCGGATTTTGTATGGGAGGGCAACTCGCACTGTTTGCGGCGGGCGCGAATCCTTCGATCAAGGCTGCGGTCGATTTTTACGGGATCCATCCCAACGTAAGTCCAAACTTTGCTGGTCTAAATGGGCCGGTCCTCGGATTTTTCGCCGAGCATGATGACTACGCGGGTCCAGAGGCGGTGGCCGAGCTCGATGCCAAGCTCACCGAGTTG
>CAIVDU010000115.1 GCA_903904815.1 uncultured Armatimonadota bacterium | reverse complement strand
GCTCTTCGGACACAGAACACTCCTTCCAAGGCACCCAGCACCACTTCCCAGATCTCAATGATCTGAAAATGGTGTTACCCATGTGTCCGGAACAAACTGTAACCCATGTCTCCGAACGGACACGTGTCTCCGCAGTCCGCCTAACAACCTGGAATCCACGCGTCAATTCTGCTGAACTGCAAACTTCAGCTGAATGATTCATATCTCCGCACTCCACCGATCACCTTTTCGCCACATCAAGTGCGTTACTGCACTCGCCCCCGGAATACCGTTCGTGTGACATGGGGCGGGCGGGCTAGATCCCCGCGTATTCGCAATACCGGTCAAACAGGTTGTGCGCAGCCGGGTAGCACGAGTTCGGAGACATGAAATGAGGGAACTCGAACGTAATGATCTTTTCAGCCACTGGAGCCGCCGCCTCCAACTTGAACCGGAGATAACGCCAGTCGGCCGGAGGGAATTTGATCGGCATGTCACGGTCGAACGTTTCGAGATTTGACCAGATTGTGACGCCATGCTTCTTGCCAAGGTCGCCGATGCCCTCTACAAAACGGGGGAGTTCCTGGTAGTGAATCTGACCATCTTGGAAAGCGCAAATGTCGTAAGCGCCATGGGTGGCGTCGAAGATCCGATCCCAGTGATCGAATGACTCATCAAGCGACATCACTCCGCCCCCACCTTGCTTGGCACCTTGCGGATACGGGGAAATCAATACCGGCACATGCTTTGTCGCCTTGCAGTGTTTCCCAATCTCGTTGAAGAGTTCGATGATATGAGCGTCATTCTTCGACGTCTCGTGGCACAAGTACCAACCCTTGAAACTCGGATGGTGACCATATCGCTCGACGACTTCGTCAATAAACGCCTTGTTGAGATCGACCTCCTTCCACCACGTTCGTCTCCACCAATAGAAACCAGAGTCGTAAGTGCCGAAATAGAGGCTGATGCCGAACTCATCGGCGAGGGTCAGGAAAATCTCGGCGAGGTCCTCGTACACCGGAAGCAAGTCGGGAATGCTCTTCGCTTGAAAGATGCACTTGTTCTGGTACCCGGCCCGAATGATGACGACCGTGTCGATGCCGATCTTGGAGTAGAGCTCAAATTCGCGACGCCACTGCTTCGCTCCCCAATTTTGCGATGGGATATCGTGCGTGATCTCATCAAGAAAGGTACCGGTAATACGGGGCAGGGTTGGCATCCGAACTAGTTTACTGAGCTTGGCGTCTTGTTACGCTTGCTCGGTCAATGTCCGGCCAAATCCGAAGACGACTGCGGCTGAATTCCCCAGGCCCTGCTGGTTCTCCTGTTCCGCCAATTCCGTAGCCAATTGCATAAGCCGACTTGCGTGAGCAAGGATAGAGAATGCCGTTGGATTGCTATCTCGAGTGATCGAGTGAAGCACATCTGCTTCGATTTGTATCTGTCCGTATATCGTTGACATCCATGCCTCGCATTCACTGTATATCACAGGTATTCGAATTTCATATCACATAAAAACGTGATTGGCAAACAATCCGTACTTTAACCCATCCTAGTTAGTGGAAATCGAATGATGGATACGATGACGAACAATCGCGAATTGCGTTTGAGGACATTCGCTATACCGACATAACACGGTAAGAGGTTAGTGTCATCGGCAGATGTCGAGGTTGCGTAGGCCCATCATTCTTAAGTGATGGGAACGGACCGAGTTGTCCATAAATTGTGTTGGTCTAACGATTGATCAATCAGAATTCGCACACGGAGTAGCGAATTTAGGGCTGAGTTGCTCAATGCGCACCCAATATCGAAATCAAGGAGGGCCGGTCCTCAATGCGTAGTTGACCGAGCAACAAGCCTATGCTTTTAGTCAAGTTTTTCTGACTCATGGAACCCGACATCGAAATAGAATGGCAAATATCCATCTATCACGATACTGCCTTAGAGATCGTCAGCCTACTATCTGTAATGACGATTTGAATGAGCACGTCGTTGGATTCGCGTGGGCCCGTACCTTGCGTCTAAGCATCCATTTCGAAAATGGCTTTTGGTTTTGACTTGCTTTTGGTGGCGCGCTGGCCCTAGCAATCTGAAGGGCCATACCCGTTTCGAGATCTCACGCACAACTGCCCAAGGCGAAGATGACTGTGCTAGCGTCAAGATAGATCTTGAGACCTTTTGAGGCTCACCATTCGCTGCGCAGTTGGGCGATGTAACGATCGACCGCTTCAGTAGAACCGTGAGCTCCCGGTCCCGTGACCGATCCGAACAGTGAAGCGTAGGCTACTCGGGGTTTGCCAGTCGTAGGGGTTTGAAACCGCTTGACGCCAGCCTGAATGATACGGTCGAACGCCTTCTCCGTGCTGATTTGTTGTGCGTCCGCGATTACCTGAATTTGTGGTTCCCACGCAGACGGTATGTTCAAGCTCATGATCGCCTCTCTTGATCGATACTATGGCTATCTACGTCAATTGTCATCCAGAAAATATTCGCGAGGGGTCCTCTTGAGCCAAATGCTGGGACCTCATTATCAGGGTCGCGACTTCAGCACCGAGTTCAAATAAGTCGCCATCCGAGCCCCGGCCAAGATGGCCTGCTTCTTGCACAGGTCGTTCTGATTCTTCTGGTACGCCTCGTCCGGGACGCCCATAGGTTGAATCCCCCCATACACGAACTTCACCGCAAGGTCGTGGCCAGTGTGCACCCAAGACATCGGGTCGAGATCCTGAACCGCCTGGTCCGAAGGCGCCGCGTTCGCGTCGGCAGTCCACGCCGCCGTTACCTTTTCGATGTCCGCGCCGGCGGCCAGAGTCGCATCGGCCGCGATCGCGTGGTCGATTCCCGCGTCCCAGTACGAGTGCAGATTCTCGGGTTCGCCTGGCCGGAAGGTGTTCGGGGCCATCGTGAGAAATCCATTCCCACCGGCATCGCCGGTCGGCTTTAGAACATAGCTCTCGCTGCAGTGCAACGGCTGCACAAGATCCCCAAACAAGTGCTCAATCCAAAAAAGGTCGTAAAGCTGCTCCTTACGGCTCGGAGTCGCTCCCTTCTCCTGATCCTCTAGCGAAGCTCTTACAATTCCCAACGCCCGCACCGCGTTGGAGTCGCGAGCCGCATGCGCCGCCTTGTCTCCCGGGGCATTGATCGGGTCGTCGTAGTAGTGCCAGCTCTTGCACCGGACGTCCTCTCCCCGAGCCCGATGGGTGTCTCCTTCAGGAGGATGAACGCCAGGTGACGCCGCGTTGTCGGCATCAATCTTGGCATCGTACTGGGCGCTCTGCCCACCCTTAATGTCGTCCGCCCACGTGGCCGCCTTTCGGAACGCCGGGCGCACGACTTTCTCAAGGTACTCGTCGGAGATTGGCCCCGCCGGCGCGGGGATGGAATAGTCGTTGGTGCGCTCTCCGCGGGTCACCGAGTCTCCCGACGCGAGGATCTTGGCGATCTCAAGCTTCGACTCGTGCGTGAGCTTGACCCAAGCCAAATCGGCAACCTGCTGGTGACCGTTCCCGTTCCATGCGGCGGCGATCGCGCTGAGGGCGGCAAGGGCGAAGCTAAGAGAGCGCTTGAGATTCATGCTTGCCGCGATTCTACCAATCCCCACCGCTGCGAATCGACGGGGTACGTTAAGCCATGGCGTTATCTGCGCTGTTCTTTATCGCAACCCTGCGCGGTCCCGTATCCGTCACCTTCGTTCGGCACGGAGAGACGGTCGCAAACGCCACCGGGAAATACAATTCGAAGACGCTGAACACTCTATCCGCAAAGGGTGCGAAGCAGGCGTTCGACCTGTCCCAACGTCTGGAAGCCGGACCGCGGTTCGACCGAATTCTGGTTTCGCCTGCACCACGAGTGATGCAGACGATCGCTTCTTATCTCCGCGCCACTCACACCCAAGCAACCATTTGGCCGCTCCTGTACGAATGCTGCACCGGTCGCCGACCCAAGGACGCTCACGCCACCCAGTTCACCTACGGCGAGAAGATCAAGATCCCGGCTGAGTTCAATGGACTGTTCATTCTAGAACCCGGACACGACCGCTATCCGATTGCGCCGAAATACAACGAGGGGTTAGCCCAGGTGGACGCCTCGGTAGCCGAATTCAAGCAGCGATTCACGCGTGGTCGCATCCTTCTCGTCGGCCACTCTGGGCAAGGGGGACACTTCATCCGCGCGCTAACCGGTAAATGGATCAAAGTAGATAACGCCCGCGAGATCGCGGTTCCGCTTCCTTAGCCGCACAAGAGAGTTCGACCCATGGATCCGATAGAAGTCGTCGTCGCCGGACATATCTGTCTCGATATCATTCCGGAGTTGCATGGGCCAGTCATCTTCGAACCCGGCCGACTGGTGGAGGCAGGTCCCGCAACCTTAATGACCGGAGGCGCGGTATCCAACACCGGACAGGCACTTCACAAACTCGGAGTCAAGGTGCATCTCGTCGGCAAGGTCGGTCAAGGGCTGTTTGCGCGAGCGATTCAAGAGATCCTCGAGAGGGCAGGTGA
The DNA here is from genome assembly GCA_903904815.1 of uncultured Armatimonadota bacterium. Taxonomy (GTDB): domain Bacteria; phylum Armatimonadota; class Fimbriimonadia; order Fimbriimonadales; family Fimbriimonadaceae; genus Fimbriimonas. Next base: position 29,140 of record CAIVDU010000115.1, on the reverse strand, counting down.
GGGACTGTCCGGAGGACTCGTGGAGACCGATGCAGCGCCGACCTCCTACAGCATCGTGGTCAACTTAAGCGGCCAGGACCGAATGTTTCTCCACGCGCCAGGTTGCAACGGGATTTTTCAGTCCAGCGATGTTTCGGACGAAGTGTTGGCGGCCGCAAAGGTGTTTCATTTTGGCTATCCGCCCTTGATGGAAAGGATGTTTGCCGATGGGGGCGCCGAGTTGGTCGACCTGTTCCGCAGAGCCAAATCCCACGGCTGCACCACTTCGCTGGACATGAGCCTGCCCGACGCGAACGCCGCTTCCGGACACGCCGATTGGTACGCAATTCTAGCGCGGGTCCTACCCTATGTGGACCTGTTCATCCCCAGCATCGAAGAAGCGATGTTCATGCTGGAACGCACAACCTTCGATGCGATTCGGGGATCTCGATACAGTCGCCTGCCCGACTCTCTGTTCAGGAAACTGGCCAACGAAGCCTCGCAACTGGGAGCAAAGATGGTTGGAATCAAGGCGGGTGATCGGGGTATCTATCTTTGCACGCCAACTACGTTGGACGGCTTTGGAAGAGGCGCCCCTTCAGATCCCGACACATGGACGGGGAAAGAGCTCTGGGCGCCCTGTTTCGAGGTCCACGTTCAAGGCACGACGGGCGCTGGCGACGCGACCATCGCCGGCTTCCTGATGGGCATGCTTCGCGGAATGTCGGCGACCGAGGCTCTTCGTGCGGCAGTAGCCGCCGGGGCCAGCTGTTGCGAGCAATCCGACGCGGTGAGCGGAGTTCAAAGTTGGACCGACACCGCCCGACGAATCGCATGCGGCTGGCCCTCGAGGACCGCCGAACTAGACTCAAAGTGGGAACTCGTCGAAGGAGTCTTCAAGCGCGGATAGTAGTTAGGGTGCAATGCCGTCGAAGAGAGCCCAGCCACTCGTCCACGAGCCCTCGCCCGCAGCGAAGCGTACGCGGGAGAGGGATGGGAGAGGGCCAAATCGAACCTAAAAAAAGTGCTTGAAAAGAGCCCCGCTATGTCTAGCTGAGCCGTATTGTGACTGGAAGAGGTGGATTCCGTTCGGGGTCTCCGTCGCTTTCGCGACTCCACATAAAGAGGAAGGACCCCTACTTCAAGAAGCGATTGAGCGTGACCTTAATCTCTTCCATCCGCTCCTCAGAACTCATCGCCTTGCAGGTGTCGGCGTCGTGGTCGTCTCCATAGACGCAGTTCTCGAGGTGAGTGGACAGCATCAAGACCCCGAACTGGTCGAGGGCCGCACGCAACGCAGCAACCTGAGTGAGGATGTCGACGCAGTAGCGCTCTTCTTCCACCATCTTCTGGATTCCAGCGACCTGACCCGCGATACGCGCTAAACGCTTCTTCGCGTCGGAATGTGTGCGATCTTTCATCGAAGTTTCTCGATATTCGTTGACATTATAGAACTCAGTATGAGGACAGGGTTCAGTTCAGGGATACCCTGTAGGGGTAAATTGGGCCCTCTTGCTGCTTAAGTCGCTCAAGTGCCTCGAGGCTTTTCCAGAAGATAGTAAAACTGGTCCCGCTCAGTACTGACCGGAGATTCGGGATGCTCCCTTGGAAACTTGAGAAGATCACCGAGTTGATTCGCCTTCAACACGTCCGGCGAAATCGTGTGCTTGGGCTCGCCGATGGCGTGAACGGCATAGGCCAGTTGGTGGCTTGAGGCGTGGCCGTCGAGCCAAGTCACATTGGCAACCTCCCGAGCATGACGAGCATGGAGGTGATTCGCGGTGCTGTCGCCAAACAGCCAGGGTGAACTCACGACGCCATTTCCGTCTTCAGACAAGCGCGCGGTATCTCCACAAAGGATCGTCTCGGCTGGTCGATCGAACTCTGAGGTCGAGAAGGTCGTAAATTCGATTCGACCCTTCATCGGAGGGTAACGGTAGAACAGGCGAAAGTTCATCCCAAGTCCCATCGTGAACGGATAGGGCTGGTCGTTGGGAAGCTCTTCAGCGCCTGGACAACCGCGAATGATGCCGCTCTTCGTGTAAGGATAAAGGAGTCCCTTGGTCGGGTCCCCCGTCTTGAGGTCCCCCCACCAGGTTGTGAACCCTCCCTTGACGTTGTAACCGAAGGGAAAGATTCTGCTCTGGTGATCCTGCTCGTAAAGGCTGGTGGCAAGGGCTAATTCACGCGAGTTCACGAGGCAGGACGTTCTCGCCGCCGCCGCCCGTGACTGGGCGACCACCGGGAAAACAAACGCCGAGATGAATCCGACGACCACGATCACCACCAGAACCTCCATTAGAGTCAGCCCCCGACGATTCATGCAAACCCTCTCAACGGCGACCCAGACGCCATCCGGACCGAATCGGCGTGCTTCTGTCGCTTGCGAAGTTGGACAATCTGAGATAACTTTGCTGCCGCGCAACTCACCGGCACCCAGTAGAAGAACTGGACGAAGGCAAAGATGAGCCCATCGGTAATGGGAAGCAGAAGGAATCCCAGGGTGTAGCTGAGAATCGTCAGGGGCATCAAAACCCGGTAGACCGCCGTCGCCGGTTTAACTGGAATTTGGCGACCAACGATCCACCCCAGGATGGGGGGAGCGAGCAGTGGGATTCCGGTCAACAGAAGGAATTGAGGGGAAAAGTCTGGAAAGGGCAGCGGCTCAGGAAAGTAGTGCCGGATTGCCGCAGGACTCCACGCAAAGTGCAGGGCTGAGTAGGATGGGAGAAAGATCCGAAACTGCAGGAGGGCCCAGTAGAACAGGTCGGCAACGCCGAAAAGGGCGAGGGCACATACGTTGTCGGGACCGACCACCCGTTCGATGGGGCCCAACCGCGACGCTTTGAAGTACCACGCTTCGATAAATCGGCCAGCCAAATACTGGGGCGAGCCTAAGGCCGTGGTGACAAGTAAGTGTGCATCCTGGATGCTGCCATTTTCGAGATGGACGTCCCAGTAGGCGCTTTCGTAGTGCTCAGCCGTCTCCTCAACGATTCGGGAGATGTCCTCTTCGGGCACCACGCCGCGAAGATAGATCGTGAGTTCTTCGAGGTAAAGATCCAGCTCACGATCTACCGAACTTAGTTCAAGGGTTTGTGCTGCGCGGAAGGGTTCAAGTTCGTCCAAGGTCCGATTTCACCCCTGTCACGTCTAGCATCGCTTGGCTGAAAATGTGCCAGGCGTTCAGTCGCTGGCTCAGTTCGGTGAGGCCTTTCTCGGTGATCGAGTAAACGCGGCGACGCCGTAGATTTCCCGGCGCGGTTTCGCACCACTCGCTTTGAATCAGGCCCTCGTCTTCGAGGACGTGAAGGAGCGGATACACCGTGCCTTGTTTGAACTGCAGGACGTTTTTGGAGCGAACCGCGATTTCGGAAAAGATCGCGTACCCATGACTGGGGCCTTCCTTGAGAATTGCAAGAATGAACACTGCCGTGTTCCCCTTCAGGAGACTCGTAAGAGATGGCTCGAGTTGGTTATCGCGCATGGGAATATCCGAGTATGGATCAGTTCGAGCCATTCGATCCGCCAGCTTGCACATTTCGATCCAGCGAATGGCAATTTGCAACGGACGAATCAACGACTTGTTGATTTCCCGCCCGGACGTCGCAGCGGGAAATCAGCGCCGGTCCTCTTTATTTGACGAGGCGGTAGTAGTATTCGTCGCGCTCGGTCATTCCCGGAGAGGTCGGATCTTCCTTCGGATACTTGTAGAGATCTCCCAGGTTGTACTGTTGAAGCAACGTGTGGCTGATCCCACTAATGTCGACCGTGCTGTAATAGAGCGCCGAAGACTTGGCGTGACCATCGAGCCAGGACACGTTTGCCTGCCGCCCGCCGTGGCGCGCATGCGCGTGAGTCGTTCCGCTGTTGCTAAACAGAATATTCGTCCTTACCGGGGCCCCGCCGTAAGTCGCCGCCGTGTCCGCCATGAGAATGGTCTCCGCCGGAAGGTCCACCGACGTGAAGGGCGTGGTGTGATTGAAGTAGTTCGTGTAGTCGAAGAAGATGTACCAGTTGGCGCCCACCGCAACCGGCATGGCGCCTCCTCCACCGATCGGGAGCGAACCTGCTGAAGGACAATCCACGACCTTGTCGTTCTTCATATACGGTCCTACGAAACCGTTGTTGAAGTCCCAAGTGGAGGTGATGTAGTTGAAGTCGGCATACCAGAACTTGTAAGCCGGGATTCCGTTGTCCATGTGGAAGTACTGGAACGGATAGATCGTGTCGTCGTAGTCGTTCGCGTACATGATAGTCGCCAACGCGACCTGCTTCATGTTGCTAACACACGAGATCTTTTTGGCCGCTTCCTTTGCCTGTGCGAAGACTGGGAACAGAATCGCGGCCAGGATTGCGATGATGGCGATGACGACCAGCAGTTCGATGAGCGTGAAAGCTCGTGAAACTGATTTCGGAGAGAGATGATGGAGTGGCATAGGGAATATCTCGGGAGGCAAGTCCTCCTTTCCGGCCGAGCGTTCAAAGCCATGAATCGACAGCCTGCATTGCGAGAGAGCGTTCAATGCGCTGCCACCCTGCCGCGCCGACACTCCTGTCGCGACCTTGGTCAGCGCGCGACTTTCTCGGGAGCAATGTCTCGAACCATTAACAATTCATGAAATCGTTGAATACCTTGAAGTAGGACATATTAATATACGACATATTGGTGTTCGACACAACGGTGTTCAAAACATCTGACGTGACAAGGCTGGGATTTCGTTTTGCGTTGCAACTTGACAAGCTTCGTTGGTGGTGTTTTGACGAGGCTGTAACCTAGGCGACCCAATCTTCCAAGAACCCGTCATGTTGAGCAAGGCGAAGGACACGTGCGTGCGAAAAGTGCGCACGGGTCCTTCATGCCACTCTGGCTGACCGGGTGACCATGAAAGGGGTCAGCATAACGCACACCAGGCCAACACCTAGACCCAGCGCGACAAAAAGAGCTTGCCCGACCACTAACCGCAAACCGTCTGCGACCAATTGTTTAAGATCACTAAAACAACTCCTGCCGTCACACGTCTAGACCTTGAAATGAACGGTGGAACATCGGCGGAATCGAGTCAAGGAATGTCCATGATCGGATTGATTCAGGGCGACCCTGGGTCTCGGGCCGGAATGGCGCATTGTGCCCACTACGGGCGAATCGAAGAAAAAGCTCATTGGTCCTTACCGCTGCGCCGCATCTTTGCCGCCGCCGCTCAAGTAATCTCGTGTGCACGCATTTCGAATCCTGATCATGACTAAATCGCGAACCATCGGCCTGTTCTCGGCGACCGCTTGTCTTTTGCTGAGTGGCTGCAATAGCCCCCTTACGGGAGGCGCTTCCACGACGTCGCAGGTAGAGGCCATCACGTCGGCCCGAATTCTGCGGCTTTACCAGGCGTTCGCGCAGACTGTGGTGTCGAATCTGACCGCCGCTCCTACTGGGACGGTCCTTTACGACGGCAATCTCTACTACTACAAGGCCACCGTCAGCGGGACAGTCACGACGATCACCTACTATTACGACTCCGGCGCGACCATTTCGGAAGGCACCGTGGTCGCCACGAACACCACGACGTCAGGGACGACACAGACCTATTCGGTGGTCTTCAACATCACCGCCGGGACCCGCCCGTTCACCGGAACTCTCAATGTCAGCATCGCGTCCGGGAACAGCCCCATCATCACGTCTGGCTCGGTCACTGAGAACTCGACTTCGGGGGCATTCCCGCTGACCGTCAATATCACCAACACCGCAGGCGCGCTCAGCGGAACGGCGACGGGTGTTGCGTTCGGGACATCGGTGGCCTATACCAATCTGGTGGGAACTACAACCGGGGCCAACGCCTACACACTTACTGGCACCGCCTCTCTGGCGAACATCACCGGCACATTCAACGAGTCGATCAACGCCGACGGTTCCGGTTCTGTCTCTCTCAGTGACGGAACGACCTTAACCTGGACTTCGAGCGGTTCTGGCACGTTGACCATCCCGAACGTGAACGGCACGGTAAACGTCGCCAACGTCGACAGCGGCCAGTAAGAAGATCGAATAAAGCATAAAGCCGCCAGTCCCTATTGCTAGGGCTGGCGGCTTTGTCATATCACCCTCGACTACTTGTCGATTGGCATCAAGACGTCTTTCGTTTTGGTGCCCGGGGGAAGTGGCTTGCTCTCGGAAGAAGTATCCGGTAACGGTTGATTACTGCCGCAACCGAAGAGTCCGAGAGTGAAGCTGACGACGAATAGGAGCATGAGCTTTTTCATCGTTAAAGCGAGTCCCGGCAGATTCTGCCGGGACTTGGTTATTTACTAACTGTGCGAGATGTCAGGTCGGAAGATTGGCGTGTGGCAGTACTGATCCCAAACCGCTTCGTGGCCCTCATAGCCAGCAGCGCTGTCGGGAATGCCCGCCGCGTTGTAACCATTGACCGGCCATGGATCCTGCTTCTGGTCGCCCGTGCCCGTCTGTCGGCTCTTCGCGTGGCCATCCGCAAACGCCCAGTTCTCCGTCTTGCCGAAGCAGAAGGAGGTGGCGTGAATGTTGCCCATTCCCGACTGGCTTCCGTTTGTGTTGCCGGACTGGAGAGTATTGCTGTTTGCCGAGTCGGTATGGCAAGCCTGTGCATCGTTGATCAGCTTTCCGCCACCGTTGAATGTGCAGCCGGTCGTAGGATCGGGGCAGATCAGGAACGGCTCGGCATAGGTGTCTCCGATGCGAGCAAGCTGGCCGAAAGCGGGCCACCAAGTTGGCGTGCCCGAAGGATCTTGGACTCCGGTCTGGCTGTAAGAGCTCAGGAGACCGTTCATGTTATAGGAGATATTCGCAGGAGCACCATCACCCGCGACTGGTGATCGGAAACCTGACTGCAGGGGGGCGCCCGGCATCTGCATCAACGCCCAGCTCTTCGAGTAAGGGAACAGGGTATTTGGAGCGGAGACTAGAGAAGACTTGACGCGCTTGCCATCTCCACTGCAGCTGTCGGTGGTTGGATCGTACAGTGCGGTAGCAGCAACCGACCAGGTGGCGGGCTCGGCCATGCGCGAGTCGATGTTCCAGTTACCGCTGCAGTCGCGACCGTAGGCGGAAGGGAATACATCGTCGCTATCGGCACTGTACATCACGGTGCCGAGGGCAAGCTGCTTGGTGTTGCTGAGGTCGGCGGTCTTCTTTGCGGCGACTTTTGCTTGGGCAAAAACGGGGAAGAGGATGGCGGCGAGGATTGCGATGATGGCAATCACGACTAGAAGTTCAATAAGGGTAAATGCGCGTTTCATGGTGCCTACCTAGACGCACCGAGTTTGCTCCGGTGGACATTGCCGAGAGGGGCGCATTCCAAACAATGGGACGGTTTGAACCTGACGTTAACAAAAGGTTTACATTGAGGACCTATGATATTGACGTCGTGAACCACCGAGCCGACGTCGGAAGAACGATCGCGCTTTGGAGGTCAAAGCGAAAGCTGTCGTTGAGGGAACTATCAGTCCTCTCAGGGTTCTCGTCGTCGACACTTCAGCGGTGGGAGAGCGGCGAAGTGGTGCCGGAAGGCGATAGTCTTGAGATCGTACTTGAAGCGCTGGGAGTGCCTCCTGTTTCTCGCCGCGAGATCAGGCTCAGCACCGCAACTGAATCTTTTTCCAGAGCCTCGCATCCCGTAATAGATGGCTGGATCCTGAGGGCGGCTAGGGGCCGTCTCGGAATGTCCATCGAAGGCGCGGCCACCTCCACCGGAATATCGCCCTCCACGCTCAGGCGTTTGGAGTTAGGTCAACGAAAAGCACCGTCTTTCATCGTTCCAAAATTGGTCGAACAGTTGCAGATGACTTCGCCGGAATCTCGCTATCTTATGGAATCGGGCTTGCATGTGCGAACGGAGCCGCCGACATCTCCCTCACTTCTGGAGAATCTCGCTCGACTTCAATCGCGGTATCAGCGGGGCGATTCGGCAAAGTTGGATCTGGATTTCTTGAACTTGATCGATCAAGCCATTGGCTTGGGTCCAGGAAGTGCCAAGGCGACCGAAACGGTATTTCAAATCAAGGCTGCGTACGTCGATTACCTGCTTTGGTGGTATCGGAGGCGTGAAGCCATGGAGTGGGCGGATAGTCTCCCGTTTCGGTTTGCCGATCGACCTATCCTAGAGGGCTGGTCAAGCGTCGTCCGGGCTCATTGGCAGTTCCGTTGGGAGCGCGCGAACGATGAAAACGATGTCTGCGGATTCCTTACCCGACGACTTCCTCTCCACCGCGGCAGTCCGAGCTGTCCGGTCGTCGGGACAGACCTAGCATGGAGGCTCGGTCTTACGGAAAGACCCGCACAGGGGCTGCAACTACTTGACGTAATTCAATCCGAGCCTTCGTGGGCCAATGCTTCTCGCCAGACGATATTCCACTCTCAGGTAACTCGATCTGGGCTCAATTTTCTTGATGGCAAAAAGGCTAAAGCGCTCGATTCGTTCCCCGAAGAGAATAAAGAGAATTTCCAATTGCGGGTCTCCGCAACCACCATTCGAGGTCGAATGTTGGTTGAAATGGGAGATAAGTCGGCTGCAATAAACCTTCTCAAGAACCTTCGAGAAGAATCGGTTGCCAACGGTTTGGACCATTTCGTCGGCGTGCTGGACCGCCGAATCCAAAATGGGGGCACCTACCTCAACCGCTGGTAGGCGCCGAGACGCACCAGTGATGTTCGAGTGCAAAAATTTGCACTCAATCCCAAGGCGCTATGCTGCTGTCGGCAGTTCGACATCGGAGGCCTCTTGAGTCATGTCAAGGAATACTTGCACGGCCGCCTTGAGGTCGGTGGATTCGCGCGCGAGGTCGTCACATCGCTTGTCAAGATCGATGAGGTTCACGGTTTGTGTCTGAATGGCCTGCTCCAAATCGTCGATGACCCCTACGATCGACTGGTTTGCCTTGCCCACCTGCTGAATCTGCACCGCAGAGTCTTCGATCACGTTTGTCATCAAATCGATCGCCTCCATCGCTACCTTGGAACTCTTGCTCATGCTGCGAACGAGTGCCTCGTTCTTTACGGATTGATCAAGTACCTCAACCGTAGTGCAGTCGATCCGGTTCATGGCTTCTCCAGCGCGACGTCCAGACTCCTGGCCACACGTCAGTTCTTCCAGCGAGCCATCGATTTCCGTGTGCGTGTCGGCGACGCCACTTCGAATGGTGTCGATAGTCGAGACGATCTGTTTGACCGCTTCCCCACAGCTCTCCGCGAGCTTGCGGACCTCGTCGGCAACCACGGCGAAACCTCGTCCCTGCTCACCGGCTCGGGCAGCTTCGATGGCAGCGTTGAGTGCGAGCAGATTCGTCTGCTCCGCGATACCACTGATCGTTCCAGCGATGGTCGCAATTTCATTCTGGCGCTGATCCAATTCGGCGATGAAGGTGTTGGCGCGCCCGACACGCTCCGCAATTCGCGTGAGGTTGGCTTCAACTTCGCTCACCGCCTCCTTGCCAACGATCGCCACAGAAGTCGCTTCTTGGGCGGCTAGCTTTTGCGCCTCCATTCCATTCTGGACGTTGGCGATGAGTTCGCGAAGATCGCGGCTTGCCGAACTCACGAGGGATGCTTGGCCCAAGAGCGCGAGGCTCGCCTTTTCGACGTAAACCCCGGACTTTCCGACTTCGTCGGCTGCATTGTCGGCTTCGTTCACGAGTTGCGTAATGTGTTCTCCGAAGAACCGACTTCGACTTGTCGCAGCTGAAATCGCTTGCGTCGTAGTCGCCACTTCCGCGACCGATCTTGAGGTGGCGTTCGCAAATGCTTGAAGCTCTTCAATAAGTGCGTCCTGGTGTCGGTTTCGCTCGTTGAGTTCTTCGTTCTGCTTGGCAACGCTCTGTTTGAGCAAGAGGTTCTGGTAATTCTGGTCTTTCGTCTTCCACCAGCCCGAAAGAGCGAAAAGCCCAAACGCACTTGCAACCACGATGCCAACTAGTTCGAACCCCAACGTAGTCCGTAGTGCTTGAACTTCGGGGCTCGCCCAAAAGGCGGAATTTGGCTTACCCGACCAAAGCTTCCAAGTGCCCCAGAGATCTTTGACCCTAAGTGGGAGAACCTCGGAGTACAGCAAGCTGGGATCGGCCTTTGCCGATGCCACAAATTTGGTGGATTCCGCGGCTTGTCCCTTTAGGTTCGACATCCGGGCCACGTAGTGCTGTTCGGGCACCACCACTGCCAGGTCGTTCGTCGTAACCATTTCGCTGATAACGTGAGTGAGGATAACGCCGGTAAGCATGCCCTTAAAGTTGCCATCCGGTGCGAAGAAGGGGACCGAGAAAACGAGGCCGGACCGGTCTCGGTCGTCGGCACGCTTCTTGGAGTAGCGCGAGTTGTCGCACGTGATGACTTCAGGTCCACAGATTGCGGGGAGGTCAAGCCCTTTTACTGCCGACTCGGTTGGGCAGAGCGCCTTAAGGGCCGCCATCTGTTTCGGCATCAGATGGTATTCGTAAGACTCTTCTTCCTCGACGCCCGCCGCCTCTGGATTCTCAAGCTTGTCCTGGCTCTTTCCAACAATCAGGTGATCAAAAGTCGTGATCGGAATCTGGAGCTTTTTGGTCACTGGATCTACCTGGTCTGGGTTGAGATCGGCAGGAACGATGTACACCTCCGACATCGAGACGTTCGATGCGAGGTTGTTATAGATCTCCTGCATCGCCGAACGAGCATTGGCATCGAAGTTGTTCGCGTGCCGGTCAATAGCCCGGACGCCTGGGAGCCTCGCCATCGTGCGTAGCCCCTGATACATTTCGTGGAGTTGGGACTCGACGTGGGTCGCTTCCACAACGGTCGCCTCATGCTGGACGGCTCGATAATGCTTTAGGCTCCGATCGAGGTCAGATTGATATTTACGAACGAAGGCGAATCCAACGAGTCCGGCCACCATGCCGATCACTACCAGGGATATCGATACACGTCGAATTGCTGACGTTCCTGCACGCATAAGTGAGTTGTCGGCGAACCGCAAATCGAAACACCTAGTAAAAGTGCGGGCAAATAGGCAGTTTTTTAAGCTCCTGTCTCCTGCAATTTTTAATCGAAATCTCTTTTGGTGGGCGGCAGGTGGATTTGCAATCGAGTCATGAGGTCAAAGGGGCCCAAGAGCAGATCTGAGCCCCGTTGGTAGCACTGACTATGCCGTTCAGATTAGGTTGTCAGTTTCTATTTTCCCAATCGTCGCCAGCGGTGATTCCGCCATCGTTCCAAGTCCACTGAATCTTCTGGTACGTAAACGAAACTTCGACCGTTTCTGGGTATTTAACGAGTTCTGGATTCCTAATATTCTGCTTGAGAAACCGGATCGAAGCGATGTTCGCATTGACTAGCTTGACCGTATAGCTCTGAACTTCTGAGCCGACACCGCTGACTGCCTTGATCTCAGGGGTCCAGAACTGAATCGTGATGCTCGTAAGATTCTCGTTGTTGACCAACGCACTGTAGAGCAGGGGAGTAGCCTTTGAAAGTTCGAAGGTCATCACGAACGGCTTGTGCATTCGTTTTCCTGTCGGCAATCCAGACTGAGGGTCCCGCGGAGACACAATATCGTGATCGGCGGCGATGCACATGATCAGGTCCTCTCGGCCTTTTTGTGTACAGTCGCCTTTGATCCAGCCTTGTTTCTGGCCGATGATCTTCACATAAGTCATCATCGATGCGGAAGACTGAGACACCGCAGCAACAGCTAAGACCAGTCCAGCGATGAGTTTTTGGTAACGCATGCTGCGTTTTACCTGCAAGCCAGATCATTTGCTCTTGAATTGCACTTATTACTATCTTCGTGTTCGAACTCTGAACCCTGGCTGTACCGGTTTATCATTCGGCTGCCAGGCTCGAATCGCACTTTTGATAGGCAAATTCACGTTCGTACTTAACGAGCAAGATCGGCATGTGACCTCTTGCGCACATCGACCGCTTTCTATAGACTGTTGCGACAGAGGTTTGATCCATGTTTGCCACCGCCCTTATTAGCATCGCGATTTCGGGAATGACACGACAGGTTAGTCTGCAGCGCCCGATCCCAATCCGGCCCAAGCTAGTCCTTGAGAACTGGGACTTTTCTCAAGGACTAGCCGGATGGACAAAGACTGGCAACGCCTTCGATAACCAGCCGACTTACGGCGACAATGTAACTGCGTCACGCGTTTGGAAAAGCCCCCTTGGAGGCGACTATTGGGATGTGCCCTATCCTATTGGTAACAACGGACTTCCGTGGATCGGCACTTATGAGAATCACCCAAACGCCAATCTCCCGCTTGGCCAAGTGCAAGGCGATGGGCCGACCGGGACACTGACTTCCCCAAGCTTTGTCGTTACGCGAAAGTACATCAGCTTCCTCATTGGGGGCGGAAACAACTTCTCAAATGAGTCTTTGCAGATTCAAGTGCAGGAGGGCAACGATTGGAAACCAACTCCGTTCCTCGCCACTGGAAGAAACTCCGAGCTGATGTACCGAATTGTCTGGGATACCAGTCCTATTGCGGGAAAGACGGCCCGACTCATCATTCGTGACCTCAATTCCGGACCCTGGGGGCACGTAAGCGTCGCCGGTATCAAGTTCTCGGACGTCGATCCAACTCCAACATTTGGCCCCATCAATCTTGCCGCTGGGCTGACTGAGATGACCGATGCGAACGCGCCAGTTTGGGGCGTAGCGGACCTCCATGCCCACCCGCTCGCGAACTTGGGCTTTGGGGGGAACCTGTACGCGGGGCAACCGGAGGGCCCCATCGCTCTGGCTCTGGCCTCGTGCCAACCGAATCACGGTAAGGACCCCAACGACAAATGGTTCGGCCCGGCAAAGGGCTTCTTCATCTCGATCGGTGACGTTGCAACCGTCATCGGACTGCTAGTCGCTTTGCCGTTCATGGGCGGCAACGTCGACCTGGCGAAGCCGATGCTTTACGAGACCGACGGTGATCTCCATTCAGGCGTCGGTTACCCGGCTCTGATGAGCTATCGGTACTACAACACGACCCATCACCACATGTACGTCGATTGGATTCGTCGTTCTTACGACGGTGGCCTTCGTCTGATGGTGGCGCATCCGGTTTCCAACAACTTGCTGGCGAATATCGACACCAAAGCCCGACGAGACTTGATCAACGACAAAGAGAGCGGTGACGCCCAGATCGCCGGAATCAAGCGTCTCGTTCAGGACAATTCGAGCTGGATGCAGATCGCCTACTCGCCCTCCGAGGCGCGGAGCATCATTCGCCAGAACAAGCTCTGCATCGTCCTCGGGATGGAGATCGACAACATCGGCAATTTCCACGCCAGTGACAACGTCTCTCAAGCCCAGCTAAATGCTGAGCTCGATCGGCTGTGGGGCTTGGGAGTGCGCCATATGTTTCCCATCCATCTTGCCGATTCGGTGTTCGGCGGGTCGGCCGTCTACAGCGACATGTTCAACTTCAACAACATGTTCGCGAACCACCGTTCGCTTCAGGTTGATGACGGCGTTGCCAATGGCATCGGCTATAAGCTGGGCTTCAACTCAGGAATGTTTACCGGGGTCCTTGGAAATATTCCCATCAATCTGAATTTCAACGACGGATCGAATTGGAAGTTGCCCGCCGTCGTCTCCATGCTCCGGGCTGCCGAGCCAAACCTCTCGTCGGCTAGGTCCCATGTCAACCATGAGGGACTGACGACTGTCGGTGAGGGCGGGATCAATCACCTGCTCGACTTGGGGATGCTGATCGACATCGATCACATGTCCGACAAAGCCGCAGACCGAGTCCTCACGATTTGCGAACAACGGGAAAAAGCGGGAATTCGTGGATATCCCGTGGTATCCGGTCACTCCGACTTTAGAGATCTTGCTTATCCGTGGGGTTCGAACCTCACCGACAACACGCTCGGTCAAGAATCTCAAAAATCACATTCCGTCTGTCTCAGAGTGATGGCCCTCGGCGGGATGTTTGCACCTATCACGGAGATGATGAACCGCCGGCAGGCGCCCGGTTCCCCTACCGTTATGGACGCTCCTGGGACCACCAAGACCTTCGCCCAATCGCTGTGGTATGCCTCTCAGCTCCCCGGCGCCACTGGCATCGGGATCGGAACGGACATGGCGATGCTGGGTGGGATGGGGCCACGATTTGGGACCGATGCGGCTCCCGCTCTAACCCTTCCCGGAGACAATCCCGTGATGCCGCCGAAGGTTCGGACTGCCGACGGTGGATTCAGGACGCTCACCGACACTGACCGAAACCTGACTCTCGCTCAACGAAGAGCGGACGCAGCCGCCCAGCGTGATGGCGTTCGGTACGACTCACCTATTCAAGACTACCGCCGCTACCGGTTCTTCTGGACTTACGGAAACTGTGACTACCCGATCTACAACGAGCGACAGCGCGACCTTTGGGAGTCTTTAGCGATCGACGCTTCCCGCGTCAATTGGAACGATGCCGAGCAACCAGACCTGCTGCATAATCGCTCGCTCAACACGATGAACGTCGTCAAAAACTTCGCTCGGGGACTGCAGACGGCGAATCCAGCCGAGTTAGTGATTCCGGTTCTTGGAATCGGCAAAGGCGACTATTTCGTGGAACGGAGATCCGCGTATCTACTCAAGCACCCGAGCGAGTTTGGACGAGGCCCTGGATCCGAATCTGGCTCGGAAGAGCAGGGCGTGATAGCTTGCTTGGCCGAGATAAAGGGCGTTTTCGACGCTTGGACCAAGATGAGTGGTCCGAATGTGCCTTTACATCGGCTTGTGTACAGCGGCATCGTCGGCGGGAAACCATACACCCGTGACTTTGACTTCAACATCGATGGTCTCGCCCACTACGGGATGGTCCCGGACATGTTGCAGGACGTGAAGAACGTCGGAATGTCGGGCAAGCCCATGCAGATGCTCTTTAACGGCGCCGAGACCTACATTCGCATGTGGGAGAGGGCCTGGAAGCTCAAACAGTAGGGGCGGTAATCAATAAATGAGAACAGAACTACGTCCCAAATCGAATTGTCGCAGCCTCCTAGTAGCCTGCCTCATTCTGGGCAGCGCCCTTGCTTGGGGTAACCCCACCGTCCACCAGAAGCCCAAAGTTAAGAAGCCTACGCCGGGCGGTTCCACCAACGTGGTCATGGGCACTCACCAACTCGCGGGTGAGTTTGGGAAATTCGGCACGACATACACGATAGGAAAGGACAGTCCGCTTAACTTCACGCTGACCGGAGCAGAATATCGTGCTGATCGATTTGTCGGTACCGAACCTACCGGAATGACCTATTCGTGGGTGCCCGACAAAACCCAAAAGCTCCTTGTCATCCACTACCTTGTCCAAAACCCCCTTCCGCGAGAGCAGAATTTCACCTACCAATCGTGGGATTTTTCCGCGGTCTCAGCCGACGAACAGAACTCAAAGATACTGAACAAGCCTTGGATTGGGAGCAACGCCAAGTATCAGGATGTCTCACTGAAGCCTGGGCAAAAGGTAGCCGTCACTGCCGCATTTTTCGTCCCCGCGAACGGAGAAACCCCCAAACTCATCGTGCAAAGGGGGTATGACGCCAGCGCCGCCGTCGTCCGATACGACCTTCGTGGCAAAGTCGCCAAACTAGTCGCGCCCTGGAGCGAAGATGGTACGACGACGAAGGAACAGGTCGAAATGGTCCCAGGTGGTAAGTATCCGCTGGGCGGATTCGACTTCACTGTTGCGTCGCTAGAGAAAGCGTCGACTCCAGCGAATGTGGAAGGACCCGATGCCAGCAAGGACCAGTGGGTTTTGAAGTTCGCCATGTCCGGGGTGGCGCCGGAACCCGCGCGCCTATGGTACGGTTCGCTTTCAGTCCGAGTAAAAACCGACGACGGGGACATCGTCGAGATCTCGAACTACCAGCGCCTTCTTCACGCAAGCCGAGACGATGTGTTCGATGGCCAGATACCAGTCGGTGAAACGATAAACGTTCGAATGATCCTTGAACTTCCCAAAGGAGTAACGCCAAAAGTCTTGACGATCCTGCCCATAGAGAACGAGATTCAAAGACGAGCTTTCATTTACAAAGTCGGCGGATAGCGAGTTTCATTTGATCGAGGGTAGCTTCAGTCTGCGAACGAAGTGCGGATTGCCCCAAATTGGCTGGCGATTAACCGTGACAGCACTCGCGTCTCCGCAGAAAGGTGTACCTGGATGGCTGGTGCAGGGCTTCGGTATGGGTAAAAGGGGAGCATGTCTTCAAACCCTTCGCCAAAGGTCTGGTTTATCACTGGGTCCTCTTCCGGATTTGGTCGTCACCTCACCGAAGAGCTTTTGCTCGCCGGCTATCGCGTCGCAGCAACCCTTAGAGACCCTTCCAGACTGGAGAGCCTACTCGCGAAATATCCTGACCATCTGATCACTCCCGCAGTCGATGTCACCCAAGCCGAACAAACTCGCGCCGCTGTTGCCGAGACGGTCGCCAAATGGGGGCGGATTGACGTCTTGGCCAACAATGCAGGGTATGGAATCGCCGGAATGGTCGAAGACGTACCCATGGAAGAGATTCGGGCAATCTTCGAGACCAACGTGTTTGGCGCGCTGGAGACAATCCGGGCGGTGATGCCGACGATGCGAGAGCAAAAGGGCGGCGTCATCCTCAACCTCAGCAGCATCGTGGGTTTAGTCGCCTACCGAGGCAACGCATTCTATGCCGCCACCAAGCATGCGCTGGAAGCAATTTCCGAGAGTCTTTCTTTGGAAGCCGTCCAATGGGGAATTAAAGTCGTAGCCGTCGAGCCGGGACCATTTCGAACCGACTTCGCCGGACGATCCTTCCGGTGGGCATCTGAACGAAACCCTGCCTATAAGGACGTATACGAGGTCGTGCAAGGAATCTATGAAAAGATGGATGGAACCCAGGCCGGTGACCCGCTTCGCGCGGTTCGTCTGATGATTGAAGTCGCCGAATCCGAAAACCCTCCTCTCAGACTCCCCATGGGAAGGTTCGCCTACGAGGAAACAGAGCTGTACGTGGAGTCCATCGTCTCCGACCGCGAGGCCTGGAAAGACAAACTCTTGGCCACCGACTACCCAGCCTAGTCCGTTAGCTCTCTAACTCCAAACCTGTTGGGTCCGAAAACTACGGACCCAACAGTTCTCGACCGGGTCTTAGACTTTCCAGCCCTCGGTAAACGCCGGACGGATCAGGGAATCGTACTCATGGGTTCCCTTGACCTCCATTCGATGCGCGTCCCACTCCAGTCGCGGTCCGTTCGCCCAAATGGCCAGGTTGCCCAAGAGCACGGTCTCAGTCAGGGGGCCCGAGTAGTCAGGGAAATTGGAGACCGCAGGCTTGCCGCCCAAAGCGGCGCGAGCGAACTCGGCCATGTGACCAGGGGACTCGTCCACTTTGATGTCGGGCATCGTTCCCCCACCCACGAGCATGAACTGCGTGTTGGATTCGTCTGGACTGTAGATCGTGCCCTTTTCGCAAACGACGATCGAGCCGTTTCCCCCGTATTCGAATCCAGGCGCGAGCGACGCATCCGGCTTCTTGCCACCGTCGTGCCAGTGCAGCGTCAGCGGAGGGCGACCATTTCGCTCACCGAATTCATAGTGAACGATCGACCACTCGGGGAAGCTGTCGCGGTTGTGACCGCTCGTCTCGGCTTGTACGGCAATTGGGTCGCGTAAATCGAGGGCCATGTACGGCATGTTGAAGATGTGGCAGCCCATGTCTCCCAGTGACCCCGTGCCGAAGTCCCACCATCCCCGCCAAGAAAACGGGTGATACCCTTCGGCATAGGGCCGAACCGGGCGGGGTCCAAGCCAGAGGTCGAAATCCACCTGCTTGGGAGCTGTAGAAGGCGCCGGACGAGGCACACCCTGTTTCCACCATCCCGTTGCTCGGTTGGTCCAAAGGTGAACCTCTTTGACGCGGCCATAGAGACCCGATCGGATCAGGGCCGCTGTCTTGCGCATGTTGGTGCTGGCCGTGCTTTGGTTACCCATCTGGGTGGCAACCTTCTTTTCGCGAGCGATGCGTGCGATCTGTCGAGCTTCCCAAATCGTTCGGGTGAGTGGCTTTTCACAGTAGGTGTGCAGGCCTTGATGCATGGCCAACGACGAGGCGATGGCGTGATGGTGGTCGGGAATGCTGATCACCACCGCGTCGATCTTGCCCTTCATGGCAATGAACATTGCGCGATAGTCATCGAACGCGGTGGCTCGAGGATGCTCCAGCATGGCCTTGGATCGATTCTGGGCGTCGATGTCGCAAAGGGCCACGATGTCTCCGTGCTCGGCCGCGCCTTGCATGCCACTCCAACCCTTGCCGCCGCACCCGATGATGCCGAACCGCAGACGACCCGGCTTTGGAGGCGTCGTTTGCAGTTCAGGCGACTCCGCGCCAGCCAACCCGGTGGCGAGTCCAACGACCGCCGCCGCAGACCCTCTCAGTACATCTCTTCTTGTGATTTCGTTTGCCATGCTATTCCTCGGGCGACAGTGCACCGCGAATGATCTGATCCTAACTGATTACGCCTTGCGTTTGCTCTTTCCGCAAGCCCATTCAATGCCTTCGGCGAGCATCTTCAAATAACGGGGGTCCTGGTAGGACTCCTTCGTATGTCCCATTCCGGTGTACCAACTGCGGCCGCCCTCGAACTCGTGCTTCCACATGATCGGATGATCGCCCGGCATCTTCGATCCCGTATAGCTGGTGGGCTCGAGCGAGGCGAGAACATGGACTTTGTCTCGAGGCGAGACTTTGTAGTCGTACCACTCATCCCATCGCTTCCAGGGGTTCGGTAGATCCTGGGTGCTAGGGTCTGTCGTATCCTCGATCTTGACAACCGCGTCTTGCTGAGCCGGGTGCGAAAGGAAGTAGGCGCCGACAAGTTGACCATACCAAGCCCAGTCGTACTCCGCGTCGGCTGCTGCATGGATTCCTACGAAACCTCCCCCGTGGTGGATAAAACTCACCAGGCCCTTTTCTTGCTTTGCGTCCAAGAACTTGCCCGTCGTACTGAGAAATACAACTGCGTCGAATGGCTTTAGCCGGTTGGCGTCGATGATGTTCCCGTCTTCAGAAAACGCGACCGTCCAGCCCCTCTGAATTCCAAGGTCCAGGATCGCGTTTCGACCGACCGGAATCGAGTCATGTCGAAAACCTGCCGACTTCGTGAACACGAGAATCGACCGATGGGCCACCGGGTTTGGGGGTGGAGTTTGAACATTTCCCGACAATGCCCAGGCACATGAACAGGCAAGAGCAGATAAAACCATGATGCAAGATTACCGTGGTCAAACACGGTTGGCACCACCGGTATAGAATAGGCCTCGTGTCTAGGCTAGAGGTCCAGAACATTGTCATGCAGTTCCCGGCCGTTCGGGCTCTTGACGGCGTCTCCATCGCGTTTGGCGAAGGAGAAGTTCACGGCATTGTCGGGGAAAACGGAGCGGGAAAGAGCACCCTCATGAAGATTCTGAGCGGCGTCCAGCATGCTACTTCTGGCTCACTCATTCTTGACGGCGCCCCCATTCGTTTGACTGGAGTCCGCGACGCATTGGGACGCGGAATCGCGATGATCCATCAGGAATTGAATCTAGTCGACGATCTCACCGTCGCTGAAAACGTCTTTTTAGGCAGAGAACTCACGAAAGGCGGACTGCTGGACCGAGACCAGATGATCCGCGAAACCCAGAAGTACCTGGACCAAGTCCATGCCGCCTTCGCACCCACTGCGAAGGTCGGAGAGCTATCGATTGCCGGAAAGCAGTTGGTCGAGATCGCGAAGGCCGTCGCCGCAAACGCCTCGATCTTAATCATGGATGAGCCCACTGCCGTCTTGAGCGACCCCGAGGCGGAATCTCTGTTCGCGTTGATTGCACGGCTCAAAGAAAAGGGTGTCACCGTCCTTTACATCTCCCATCGGTTAATCGAGGTGTGCGAGATTTGCGACCGAATCACCGTGCTTCGGGACGGCACGTGGGTCGAGAGTCTCGACGCCAAATCGGCAAACCCGGCCGAGCTTGCCCGGCTCATGGTCGGTCGATCGCTTCAAGACTTCTACCCCAATAAGGTCTCTGCCCCCGAAACGCCGCCTATCCTGGAGTTTATTCACGTCGGCGGGGCAAGCCTCTCGGTGTCTCCCGGAGAGATCGTCGGGCTCGCCGGACTCGTGGGGGCTGGCCGGACCGAGTTGGCGGAAGCGTTGATTGGCGTCCGACCGATTGGGGCGGGAGAAATTCGGGTGAGCGGGAAAACTGTTCAGATCCGAAGTCCCAAGGAGGCGATGGAGCACGGGATTGCCTACGTCAGCGAGGATCGGAAGGGGCTCGGGCTTCTGGTCACCCTGAGTGTCGTTTCTAACGTCACCATGGCGAACCTGCGCGGCTACGGCAAATGGATACTCGATCACAAAAAGGAGATCGAGTCGGCCCTCGCCTGGAAGAAAGAGTTGGATGTCCGGGTGGGTGACTTGGAAAGTTCCATCGATAGTCTCAGCGGCGGCAATCAGCAGAAGATTGCCATTGCAAAGTGGCTAGAGACCAAACCCAAAGTGCTGATTTTGGACGAGCCCACCAGGGGAGTGGACGTTGGCGCCAAGCGAGAGATGTACAACCTCATTCAGCATCTTGCCCAAGAAGGAATGGCGTGCATTCTGATCTCGTCGGAACTACCAGAAATTATCGGGATGTGCCATCGAGCAATTGTCATGAGAGAAGGAATGATCATGGGTGAATTGAAGGGCGCTTCGCTTACCGAAGAAGCGGTGATGCGCCTCGCAGCAGGAGTCGAAGCAGCTTGAAGCGGTCCAACCTCCTGACCGAATACGGCGCGCTCTTGGCACTCGTCGTGCTCTTCGTCATCAACGTTGTGACTCGCGGCGCGAGTTTTCTCCAGATCGAGAACCTCCGAAACCTGATCAGCCAGAACGCGGGAGTGGGCGTGATCGCCATCGGCATGACGTTCGTGATCATCGCTGGCGGGATCGATCTTTCCGTAGGAAGTCTTACCGCGATGTGCGGAGCCGTGGCGATCTTGCTCGTCAATAAGTTGGCCAGCGGGGGCATGGGGCCAACCCTGGCAATCTTGCTTGCGTCGCTTGGCGCGATCGCGGTGGGAGCGGTTGCTGGGCTCGTCAACGGCGCGATCATTTCGTACGGAAGGGTCGCCGCGTTTGTCGTCACCCTGGGAGGGCTGGCCGGATTCCGGTCGATCGCTCTCGTGCTCGGCAAGGGAGGCGAGATTCGCTCCCAGGTTCAGGGGCTCGAAGACTTTGGTTTTGGTGGAGTCGCGATTCCATTCGTCAAGAATGCCGGCGGCGGTCCCGTGATGTTCTACTGGAGTGCCATCGTGTTCATTATCGCCGCGCTCCTCGCCAGTTTTATTCTGAATCGCACGCGATTCGGCCGCTACATGATCGCCGTGGGAGCAAACGAGCGAGCCGCCGTCTACTCGGCGATCAATACGCAGACAGTCAAGCTGGCCGTGTTTGGGATCCTGGGTGGACTGGTCGGAGTGGCCGCCGTTCTTGAAGGGGCTCGCATGAACTCGGTCGGCACTGGATCCGTGGGGCTTTACTATGAACTCGACGCGATCGCCGCAGTGGTAATCGGCGGCACAAGCCTACGCGGAGGCAAAGGAAGGATCTGGGGCACCGTTGTGGGAGTGTTGCTCTTAACCCTGATCTCGAATATGATTACGGCTTACAACATCGATACTAACTGGCAAGGTCTCGTAAGAGGGATCGTCATCTTGGTCGCAGTTCTGATTCAAAGGGGAAGGAAGGAAAATGAGTAGAGCGAAAGCAGTTTTATATGCGGTTACCGGCGTTGCCGCCGTGATGATCGCAGGATGCCAGACCGGCACCGAAGCCTCTGGAACGGGATCCGTTGCCACGAAGGCGGGCAAAAGATACAAGATCGGTGTCTCCATTCCCGCTGCCGATCACGGTTGGACGGCTGGCGTCAAATACTGGGCGGAAGAGGCCAAGAAGGAAAATCCCGATGTCGATTGGATTATCCAGGACGCCAAAGAGCCGGGAGAACAGATTAGTGGGCTGGAAAACATGCAGACCCAGGGCGTTGATGCCCTCGTCATCCTCGCCACCGAGAGCGCTCCGCTGACTCCGATTGCCGAGAAGCTTCACGATGCCGGCATCTTGATCGTCAACGTCGATCGTGGCTTCACCAAGCCCGTCGCCGATGTTTTTGTCGAGGGAGACAACAAGGCGTTTGGCCGTAAATCTGCCGAGTTCATGGTTCAGAAGCTGGGAGGCAAGGGCAAAATCGCGATCCTAGAGGGAATCCCCTGCACCGTCAACACCGATCGCGTCAACTCTGCGATGGACGTGTTCAAAGCGAACCCGGGCATTCAAGTCGTCGCTCGGGACAGCGGCATGTGGAATCGGGAGAAGGCCGAGAAGGTCACCCAGAACATGCTCGTTGCGAATCCCAAGATCGACGCGATCTGGGCCAGCGACGACGACATGGCACTTGGCGTAGAGTCGGCCCTCAAAGGCGCCGGACGCGACAAGAACATTTGGATTCTGGGCGGCGCTGGTATGAAGGACATCGTCAAGCGAGTGATGGACAAGGATCCGCTCTTCCCCGCGAACATCACCTACCCGCCATCCATGATCGCATTCGGTATGCAAACCGCCGCCGGCATGCTCCGAGCCGGAAAGGATAACTCCAAGAAGTACATCCCACGTCACGTGATGATCGACGTCTCGTTGATCACTCCCGACAACGCCAAGGACTTCTACTTCCCGGATTCAATCTACTGAAGTGAGAGTTGGCCGCAAGGCAGTCGGCGGCGCCGACTGCCTTGCGATCGCGATAATAGTAAGCACGCGTAGGCGGAGGATGATTTTTGCCTCCACGTGGGACTATCGTGCATGACATTTATCGAGTTTGCGGCTCCATCTCGTGAGGGGGTCGTATACGTTAGCCGGTGCGTCTAATCCGTGTCGACCACCGGATAGGATCCGATTTCCATTTCGACCCTCGATAGCGCGTTCGCCGAAGTACGCCGTTGCCAGGGGAGCCGGCTTACCTCGATCTTCATCTCCACATCGTCTAGGCGACCAAACATCGACGCAATCGCATTTGACGAGCGCTTCTTCAAGTTTGGGCGCAAAAGCACGTGACTTATGCGACCATCCTTCGGGGGTCGGAGAGGATAGCGGGCATAAACCGGTGGTCGACACGGAGTTGACACACCGGCTCCCTTCTTTGACCCCTACCGGGGTCGGGCTCCGCCCTGATCGAGGGCTCCATCACTCCGCGGCCCCCGGCCGCCAGGCCGTCAAGCGGAGGGCCGATACTCCGGAAGCCGATATCCCTTCCGATACGGGCGTCGGTACGACAAGGTGTTCTTGCCCGCCTTACCCACCAGGTCGTGCTTCTTGGCGTCCCACTTCACCATCTCGCCCGACTCGAGGGCGACGTTCGACAGGTGGCATACGATCGTGGTCTGGGCCACTGAGCCTAGATCGGCTCTTGGCTTGGAACGAGTCTTCACGCAATCGACGAAGTCGCGCCAGTGGTTGGGTGGGGCGGCCGCCTCTTCCTTGGGCAGTTCCTTGCCACTCGGATCGAGGATCTTCCAACCGCCGCGCCAGACGCGCAGGGTTCGACCGTCCGCACTCACGAACTCAGTTCCGTGTGTCTCTTTGCCCGGATGGTCCTGGCCGATGGACCAGTGCATCGAGAAGTTTTGGTCCTTGAAGTCGTAGATCGCGTCCATCACGTCGGGCGCGGTGCGATCATCGTCTAGGATGGCTCGCTGTCCGCCAAACGCACTCACCGAGGTTGGCATCACGAGGTCTTGGTCTTTGCTCATCCCGAGTAGAGCGATGTCCATCATGTGAACACCCCAGTCGGTGCTGAGCCCTCCCCCAAAGTTCATGAACCAGCGCCAGTTCCAGTGGCATCGGTTGCTCTGGTAGGGAAGGAAAGCGGCTGGCCCGACCCACATGTCGTAATCCAGACCCTTCGGTGGGGTGGTTGGTTTTTGCCGTCCCGCTCGGAAGCTGTCGTTGATCCACGCGCGGCAAAGGGTGATCTTCCCCAGTTTGCCCGACCGGATGTAGTCGATGGCGTCCGTGAACTCCTTGGTGCTTCGTTGCCAGGTACCGCATTGGACGACCCGCTTGTGCTGCTTGACCGCCTCCGCCATGGAAACTGCCTCGACGATATTGTGAGAGATCGGCTTCTCGCAGTAGGCGTCTTTGCCCGCTTCGCAAGCGTGAATGAGGACGAGGGCGTGCCAGTGATCGGGGGTGCCGACGATGATCGCGTCGATGTCCTTCCGTTCGAGAATGTGTCGGTAGTCTTTGTAAACGTCCGGCTTGCGACCGTACTTCTTTTCCACGTCCGCAAAGTCTTTCGGAACGCGGTTGTCGTCGACGTCGCACAAGGCGGCTACTTCGACATCGGGGAACTCCATGAGGTTGCGCATGTTCGCCGCGCCCATTCCTCCGCAGCCCACGAGGCCGATAACGAGTTTGTCATTGGGGGATTTTGAAACCCCTTTCCAGGGAGAGGCATCGGCCAACTTGAGGAGCGGACTGGCCGCCCCGGCTGCGGCGACGGTGCCGGTCCGAATTAAGAACTGTCTGCGAGACCAATCTTTGTCTTGCTCAATATTTGCCAAGGTTTCAAACCCCTTAAAAATGAATTTAGGAATTCTTTCAATTCCTGCCCCCGATCTTACTAGAATGGGAACGAGCTAGCAATCATGACTAACGACAAGACCAACGTTCCTTCGCGACGCGACTTCATCAAGGCTACTGGCGGTTTGGCAGCGGCAGGCATTCTGTCCGGCTTCCGGTTCGCCGATGTGCACCCTGGTGGAAGCGACCTCATTCAGGTTGCTCTGGTCGGTTGCGGAGGAAGAGGCGGCGGAGCGGCCGTCAACGCCATGGGGACAAAGAGTGGTCCCATCAAACTAGTCGCGATGGCAGACGCGTTTCCCGACCGCCTGTCCGCCACGTTTGACAATCTGAAGGGAGCCGTCGGAGCGCAGATGGATGTCCCCGAGGAGCGCAAGTTTATCGGTTTCGACGCGTACAAGCACGCGATGGACTGCCTCAAGCCTGGGGACATCGTCATTCTCACGACGCCTCCCGCGTTTCGTTGGGTCCACTTCCAGTACGCGATCTCGAAGAAGCTCAATGTCTTCATGGAGAAGCCGGTCACGGTTGACGGTCCGACGAGCAAGCGGATGTTCAAACTCGCTGAGGATGCCAAAGCCGCCAACCTGAAGGTGGGCGTCGGCCTCATGTCCCGGCATGCCAAGCCGCTGCAGGAACTGCACGACCGAATTCAAAACGGCGAGTTAGGCGAGATCTTGCTGATGCGCGGGTACCGGATGCACGGCCCCGCGGGGTTCTTCGAGTCGCCGGCCAAGCCAGATAATGTGAGCCATTTGGAGTACCAAATCCGAAGGTTCCATAGCTTCCTGTGGGCCAGCGGTGGTTGCTTCAGCGACTTCTACATTCACCACATCGATCATCTCTCTTGGATGAAGAATGCTTGGCCGATCAGCGCCCAAGCGCTCGGAGGTCGTCACTATCGCGTCAGCCCGGAGGGCGTGCCGTTTGTGGATCAGAACTTCGACACCTACTCGGTGGAATACACCTTTGCCGACGGCGCCAAGATGTATTTCGATGGTCGCTGCGTCACCGGAGCGGAGGGGATCTACTCCAGCCATGTCCACGGTACGAAGGGCTGTGCGGTAGCTGCTCGTGCCAACGACTGTGGTGGCCCGTCCGCCATCTACAAAGGGCAGAACGTGACTGAGAAGCCGGTTTGGCAGTCGACCGATCGCAGCAATCCGTATCAGAACGAGTGGGACGAACTCGTCATGGCGATTCGAAACGACAAGCCTTACAACGAGGTGAAGAGGGGAGTCGAGGCCAGCATCGTGACCAGCATGGGCCGCATGGCCGCTCACACCGGACAGATCATCACGTTCGACGACATGTTGAACTGTGATCACGAGTTCGCACCCGGACTCGACACCCTCACGAGCGATTCGCCCTCCCCGCTGATGCCCGGCCCAGATGGCAAGTACCCGGTCCCTCAGCCCGGAATCAATCCGAAGCGCGAGTATTGATCGCGCCTATTCCTGACCCGGTTTGAGCACCCGCACAAACTGGGTCGTCCCGGGGTATGACTTGAGCAACCGCACTCGCTCGGCTGGACTCAGCAGTGTAAGTGCGGTTGAAACCGGGTCCGCGGTCAGCCCGTCGGGGCAGAGAATCGTGACCTGCACTCGACTGGTAAGGGCGTAGCCGGTCCTCGGATCGACGACATGCGAATACTGCTTGTCGCCAATCACCACGAACTGCTCGGTGTCGCCAGATGACGAGATCGCCACGTTCTTGAGGTGCAATTCCGTCGTCTTTTTGTCATCACCCGCGTTGGGCACTTCGACCGTCCAGCCGTCAGTATCGGGTGGCGGACCACTCACGACGATGTCCCCTCCCATTTCGACTAAGGCGCGGGTGATGCCGTGCTTCTTCAGTACCGCTTGGGCGACATCGTCGGCATACCCCTTCGCGATGGCGCCCAAGTCGAGCCGCATGCCGGGGAGTTGAAGTTTCACTGTCTGGGCCTTCTCATCCAGCTTGAGTTTTTTCCAGCCAACTAGGTTTCTTGCCGCGGCGATTTCTAATGGCTTGGGCAACTCTCTCGTCTTTCGTGCCTTGCGCCAAAGCTTTACCAGCGGACCGATCGTGACATCGAATACGCCTCCGGATCTTCGCGAGACTTCTTGAGCCTGCTTAAGGACCTTGAACAGGTGGGGTGAGACGCTGACCGGCGGACCTCCCGCCTTGTCGCACAGCTTCATGAGCTCGCTGTTCGGTCGGTAGTCGCTCATGATTGAGTCGAGTTCGGCGATGCTTGAGAACGCATCCGCGCAGGCGTCGACCGCCACCGATTGGCTTGGGGCATACACCACGATTCGGGTATCCACACCCATGTGATATTCGGTGAAGGTAAAACGAGTGACTGTCTCCGAAGGAGACGCTGCAAGCCCGAGCGACCCGCTCGCCAATAGGAAGACCGCCACCATGCATCGCGAACAAGCAATCAACGCCGTTTCTGGTTTCCGATGTCCTCGTTTGGGGACGTTCATTCTGCTCGGAAGTTTAGCACTGGGCGTTTCGGCCAGCACGAGCCTACAGGCAACTGCCCCCAAACTGACGACCTATGTGGAGATCCTCCCAGGGTCGGCGGTCAAGGTGCGAATGGTTGCGATTCCCGGCGGAACTGTCACGATCGGTTCGAAAAAGGTGGAGGTTAAGCCCTTCTATATCGCCGAGAACGACTCGCCCTGGGAGGCCTTTGACGTGTTCACGGCCAGCGGCCCCGCGTCCAAGCCGTACGACCAATCGAAGTTCGCCCCCGACGCCATTGCCCGACCGAGCAAGAGCTACATCCTGCCTGATCTGGGTTGGGGACACCATGGCTATCCGGTCATCAACGTAAGCTTCACTTCGGTGGACATGTTCTGCCGCTGGTTGGCCTCCGCTACGAAGAAAAAGTACCGACTGCCAACCGAAGCGGAGTGGGAACTCGCTTGTCGCGCAGGTGTGCAGGGCCCCTGGAAACTCACCAAGGCGGAGATCGAGAAGTCGTGTTGGTACGTGGGCAACAGCGAAAGCACCACCCATCCGATCGGCAAGAAGCTTCCGAATAAGTTTGGACTGTACGACATGCTTGGAAACGTAGGCCAGTGGGCTACCGACCTCGATGGCAAGCCAGTCCTCTGCGGCGCATCCTTCCTCGACCCCGCCACGAGCCTTACCCCCTCCGCCCGCAGCCATTGGACGCCAAAGTGGCAAGAGACCGACCCCCAAATGCCGAAAAGCCGCTGGTGGCTCTCCGACGCCCCCTTCGCCGGCTTCCGCCTCGTCTGCGAACCCGACCCCGAAGTGAAGTAATGGCGAACCCAGGGTGGCCGCAGGTTCCTGCCTGCGGATTCCGGCACTCGCAGAGTTGGCCAGCGAGGGCCACGGGCAGGAACCCATGGCTAGTCCTAAACCCCAGGGTGGCCGCAGGTTCCTGCCTGCGGATTCCGTCACTCGCAGAGTTGGTCAGCAAGGGCCACGGGCAGGAACCCCCGCGCCACAAGGTAGCATTGGCGCGTGAACTCACGCGCTCTTCGCAGGATAACCGTCGTCGCTGTTGCCATGGTTGGCTGCATTAGCTTTGCCTACGTCGTTCAACAGCACCGAGACGGTTACCGGGACACTCCCATCCTCCCCGGGCAAAAGTGGCACGTTCATGACCCCGAACGCCCTTACCCTCACGAGGTCACACCGGCCAACAAGCTCGGTGATCCCCCCTCCGACGCGATTGTCCTATTCGACGGCAAGGACATGTCGCACTGGGCGCAATCCGATAGCGACAACCCCGTCCCGGCCAAGTGGATCGTGAAGAACGGCTGCATCGAAGTTAAGGGCGGAACCGGCAACCTTTACTCCCGAGAGAAGTTCGGCGACTGCCAACTCCACATCGAGTGGCAGGAAGACAAGAACGTGAAGGGCTCCGGCCAGGGCCGTGGAAACAGCGGCGTTTTCTTGATGGGCCGCTACGAGATCCAAGTCCTCGACTCCTACCATGCCGCAACCTACGCCGACGGTCAGGCCGGCGCGATCTACGGTCAGTGGCCACCGCTCGTCAACCCGCAGCGCAAGCCAGGTGACTGGCAAGTCTACGACATCGTCTTCAAGGCGCCAAGGTTTGAGGGAGACCGCGTCGTCGAGCCCGCCTACATGACCGTGTTCTTCAATGGCGTCCTCATTCACGACCATCAGAAGCTAAACGGTATCACCGGCCACCGAGGCGTGTTCCCCTACGAGCACACCCAACCCGAAGAGCGCCTAGCCATCCAGGACCACGGCCCTGCCACCCCACTCCACTTCCGAAACATCTGGGTCCGCAAGCTCAAAGACTACGACCAGCCCGAGAACTAAACTCGCTTAAGTTCTCCACCATCCGCGGCCAAAGGCCGCCTGCCCCATTGGGCTGCATATGTTAGCAAAGGGTTGGTCGACTCCGGTCGACCTACCCTGGTAAGGGTGAGCCGACTCCGGTCGACCTACCCTGGTAAGGGTGAGCCGACTCCGGTCGACCTACCCTGGTAAGGGTGAGCCGACTCCGGCCGGTCTACCCTGGTTCAACAGAGGCCTTGCGCAGTTCTCACCGCACGTCG
>CAIVDU010000114.1 GCA_903904815.1 uncultured Armatimonadota bacterium | reverse complement strand
GGCGCCTTCGGCAAGGCAACCGTCGCCAAAGCCCTTGGTGAAGCGAAGCCGGTCCGAAGCGCCAGCCCTGAAGAAGCGGCCTCGATCCTCGCCAACGCGATGAACGTCGTGATTGTGCCGGGCTACGGCATGGCGGTTGCCCAGGCTCAGCACAAGGTCAAGGAGTTGTACGACGCCCTTACCAAGAAAGGCGTCAATGTCCAGTTCGCCATTCACCCGGTCGCCGGACGAATGCCGGGCCATATGAACGTTCTCCTCGCGGAAGCGGACATCCCCTACGAAAAGCTCGTCGAGATGGATGACATCAACTCTGAGCTGCCTCAAACCGACGTCGCACTAGTCATCGGTGCAAACGACGTCACCAACCCAGCCGCTCGGAACGATCCCGACAGCCCGATCTACGGAATGCCGATCATCGACGTCGACAAAGCTCGGACGGTCATGGTGATCAAGCGCTCGATGAGCTCCGGATTCGCCGGAATCGACAACGAGCTCTACACCATGGACCAGACCCTCATGCTCTTCGGCGACGCCAAAAAGTTTGTCGGCGACATCGTGAAAGAGATCGGAGCCTCCTAGCACCAGCGAACCTTCTGCGATCCGACGGGGCTGCCTTCGAGGAAGGCAGCCCCGTCGTCATGGATTTCCCCGCTCGATCTCAATCGTGTAGTCGATCAGCGTTCCCGGTGACCGCAGCGCCTGCCTTCGAATGGCTCGTTCAAGCGAACCGTCGACGACTCGGTCATTTTCGTTCTCTCCGAAACAGACTTCCACCCAATACCCGTGGAAATCCGCCAAAGACTCCAGTTGGTCTTTGAATTGAGACCGAAGACGGTCGTACTTGTCGCTAGTGCTCCAACCTTCTTTGCTCCCGTCCGGCGCAATTAAGAATGAGTAGGTCTGACTCGCCGCCCCCGGCACCAAAGGAGAAACGAGCGATCCAAACGCCTCCACCGCGAGTTCGTGAGCCCCTTCGATCTCCCAGCCGGTCACGATGATTGCGTTGTGCTGAATGAGACCCATACCAAATTCATTCTATCGCGATATGCCGAAACTGCCCTTCTCTAGCTCGTTGATTGGGTCCGCTCGCCCCCTCCCCACACACAGTTCACACGTTACGCGTTATACCAATAAAGGACCATAACAATAGGAGCAAAATCAGTCATAACCTTTCAGATACTACGTTATGATGCGGTTATCCTTTGCACGAAATGGATTACCGAGGACCATGATCAACGAACCTGCACTGAAATCGATCGACGACGTACTCGTCGACACCGGGCTCACTTCGAGCCGACTCGTAAACCTGGCAGTGGGGATCGACAACGCCTACACCGCCTATAACAACAACACGATGCCCACCCTCACCGGCTACGGGAACATCACCGTAGTTCAAGTGTACGAAATCGCTCCATGGGGCAACCCGTTCTCCTCTCTCGGCGCGATCGAATCCGGGGATGGTGAACCCCAAGGCATCGTTTCCTATCAGCAGATCGGCTTCTCTGCCGTCGCCAACGACCTGTCGCACAACATCCTTGTTTTGAGGGGAACGGTGACCTATGAAGAGACGGGATACGACCTGCTCTATTGGGACAGCAAGGTCCCTTGCCAATTGCCCTACGACAACCCGTTAGAGACTTTAGGAAACGCAAACGAAGGCCTTTACGACCTTTATGGCGAATCCGGGCTCCTCTACGATTCGCTCGCAACTTCGTTCCAGGCAGCAATCTCCCAATTGGCCCTCATCAATCCAGGCAAGCCCCTCTACATCGCCGCCCATAGTCTCGGCGGAGCCCTAGCCACCCTGGGCGCCATCGACACCGTGCTGAGCGGATCCTACGGCAATGGTCCGCTGCCCGTGTTGATCACATTCGGCAGCTTGCACGTAGGAGATCCCGCGTTCAAACAGGCGTTCGACAAGCTCGGGATTCTGACTCTGCGCTTCGCGAACTTGTGCGACTTCGTCCCAAGTCTGGTGTCCCTCTATCCGCCAAGCAACAAGAACGATATCTTGCCCGAGAACGGCTACACCCACGTCGGCATCGAGTGCACGTTTGTGTGGCAAAAGTGGGACGACTGGCGAAACCACTCCATGTCCGACACCTACCTTGCCGTCGTCCAGAACTACCTGGACGTCGTCAAGATAGGCCCCCGCGTCTATCCCCAGTAGCGCCTACTGAGCAGAAAACTTCGGCATGTAACTTTGCAGGACCCTGACGTAATTCGCGCGATCGAATGCCGAAGGGTCCAGCACATGCTTCTTGCTCATGGATCCGCGCATCTGGTCTACCGAGTGGTAGCCGTGGGCGTCCCCCCACTCGGTGAACTCGCTCAGTAGCGTCGCCAGATAGCCAGGTCCGTTCTTGAGTAGCGCCGACGCGGTCATTGCTACATTCGCCCCCGCCAGGATGTATTTGACCGCATCGGTTCCCCGGTGCACGCCGGTGGTTCCTGCCAGAGATCCATTTACGTGACCATACAGGTTCGCGATCCAAAGCAAAGGAAGTCGTATTTCGCTGGGTCGACTAAGCTCGATGGTCGGAAACACTTCCTGTTTTTCGAGGTCGATGTCCGGCTGGTACAAGCGGTTAAACAGCACCAAACCGTTTGCCCCGGCCTCGATCAATCGATAGGCGATGTCCCCCACCGAACTAAAGAACGGCGGAAGTTTGACCGCAATAGGGATCTGCACCGAGCGCCGCACGGCCCTAACCATGTCGACATACCGCTGTTCGACGTCTTCCGAAGATTGTCCAAAACTCGGGATGTAGTAGGCATTCAATTCAATGGCTTTCGCCCCCGCCTGCTCCATCCTCAACGCATACTCCGCCCATCCCTCGGGGGAGGTCGCGTTCAAACTCGCGATGATCGGAATCTCCGACGTTTCCGACGCCCGATAGATAAACTCCAGGTACTCCTCCGGCCCAGCTTCGAACTCGTCCATCTTCGGGAAGAAGCTTAAAGACTCCGCGAACGTATTCGAGGAGGTGAACTCGAAGTAGGCCGCCGACTCGTTTTCAAATCGGATCTGCTCCTCGAAAAGAGAGAACAGCACGATGGCCGATGCGCCAGCATCCTCTAGGCGGTGGATGCCATCGAACCGCTGCGAGATCGGGGAAGGCGAGGCGACGAGTGGGTTTTTAAGTTCTAGCCCGAGATATTGCGTTCTGAGATCCAACACCGTTGTTAGTGCTCCTGGGACATCTGCTCATAAAGCTTCCAGCGTGCGTCGATCGAAGTCTGCGCACTGTCCATCATCTGGTTGACCGCTTGCGGATTGGTCTGCTTGAGCATCCTGAACCGCAGTTCGTTGTTTGAGAAGTCGGTGAACTTCAAGTTCGGTCTCGCCGAGTCCAAGACGAAGGGGTTCTCGTTGGACTGTTGGACTTCGGGGTTGTAGCGCAACAACGGCCAATAACCGCTGTGGACGGCCAACTGCTGCTGCTCAAGGCCCTTCTCCATGTTGATGCCGTGAGCAATACAATGGCTGTAAGCCAGGATCAGCGAGGGTCCGTTGTAAGCTTCCGCTTCACGGAAAGCGGTCAACGTCTGTTGAGGATTCGCCCCCAAAGCGATTCGGGCGACGTATACGTTGCCGTAGGCGATTGCCTGGAGAGCGAGGTCTTTCTTATTAACCTGCTTACCTCCGTTGGCAAATTTCGCCACTGCTGCAAGAGGGGTCGACTTCGATGCTTGGCCGCCGGTATTGGAGTAGACCTCGGTATCCATCACCAGGATGTTCACGTTGCGACCAGTGGCGAGCACGTGATCCAAACCACCCGATCCAATGTCGTAGGCCCAGCCGTCTCCACCGACGATCCACACACTTCGACGGACCAAAGAGTCGGCCACTGCCAGGAGCATCTTCGCATCCGAGGAGTCGATGGTCGCTAGCATCAGCTTGAGGACGGCCACTCGCTCTCGTTGGCGGCGAATGTCCGACTCTATGCGTTGGGGCGCGGACAGAAGGTCATCCACGAGTCCCACTCCGATCTGGTCAGCCATGCGGTGAAGAAGTCGCTCTGCTGACATGCGGTGTCGATCAGAAGCGATTCGCATGCCGAGTCCAAACTCCGCGTTGTCTTCGAAGAGTGAGTTTGACCAAGCGGGACCTCGTCCCTCATGATTGACCGCCCAGGGTGTCGTGGGCAGGTTGCCGCCGTAGATCGACGAACATCCGGTCGCGTTGGCCACCAACATTCGGTCTCCAAAGAGCTGAGACAACAGCTTCAGATACGGGGTCTCGCCACAGCCCGCACACGCGCCCGAGAACTCGAAAAGCGGTTCCAGGAACTGACTTCCGCGAACCGTCGAGAAGTCGACCGACGCCCGGTCGTTCACCGGAATCGTCTCGAAGTAGGCGTTGTGCTCTCGCCCCGCTTCGATCATCGGGACCTCTTTCGGGGCCATATTGATCGCCCGCTTGCCAGACTCTGCTTTATCTCGAACTGGGCAGGCTTCGAAGCACAGGCTACAGCCGGTGCAGTCCTCCGCATAGACCTGTAACGTGTACAGCGTGTCCGGAAAGCCCTTCGCGTCGATGGGGGCCGACTGGAACCCTTTGGGAGCGCCCAGCAACTCTTTGCGATCGAACAGCCTGGTGCGAATGACTCCGTGCGGGCAGACGAAGCTGCAGTTCCCGCACTGAATGCAGGTCTCGGGATCCCAGATCGGAATGAACTCCGCGATATTCCGCTTTTCCCATCGTGACGTTCCACTTGGATAGGTTCCGTCGATCGGGATATCTCCGACCGGAATGTCATCGCCTTCTCCAGCGATGATGCGTGCCGTCACCTTCTGAATGAACTCAGGCGCTTCGGCAGCGACCGGCAGTCGTAACTCTTCCCGGCTGGTTGCCGTCTGAGGAACTTCGACCTCGAAGAGATTGGCAATCGTCTGATCAACCGCCTCGAAGTTCTTTCGAACGATTTCGTCTCCTTTGCGACCGTACGTCTTCTTGATCGAATACTTGATCTGTTCGATCGCCTGGTCTCGGGGAAGAACCCCAGAGATCGCGAAGAAGCAGGTCTGCATGATCGTATTGGTGCGGTTGCCCATTCCAACGGCGCGAGCCACTTCCGAAGCGTCGATCACATAGAAGCTCAGCCGCTTGGCGACGATCTGCTCTTGCATGATCCGGGGCAGATGGCCCCAAACCTCGTTTGCCGGATAGGGGCTATTTAGCAAGAACGTGCCGCCTTCGGCAGCCGGTCGAAGCAGGTCTGTCCTCTCGACAAAGTTGAACTGATGGCACGCGACGAACTGCGCCCGATGAATCAGGTACGCGGATCGTATTGGACGCTTGCCAAACCGAAGGTGTGAGATCGTCTGCGATCCCGATTTCTTGGAGTCGTAGAGGAAGTAGCCTTGAGCGAAGAATCGAGGATCTTCACCAATGATCTTGATCGTGTTCTTGTTCGCGCCGACGGTGCCGTCCGCACCCAATCCGTAGAAGATCGCTCGGTGGACGTCGGCGGCTTCGATGTCGAAATTTCGATCGTACTCGAGGCTGGAGCCAGTGACGTTATCGTTGATTCCCACCGTAAAGTGGTTCTTCGGGTTTTCCTTTGCGAGTTCGTCGAACACCGCTTTGACCATTCCCGGGTTGAACTCCTTCGAGGAAAGGCCATACCGCCCGGTCAGAATTCTCGGCATCGTTTCGATCGGAGATCGCGAGTTCGTGAGCGCCTCGAAATAGGCGCTTACGACGTCGGCATAGAGAGGCTCCCCTCCCGCTCCAGGCTCTTTTGTGCGATCTAATACTGCGATCTTTCGAGCAGTGGGAGGGATCGCCTCAAGAAGTCGATCGGCTGCGAATGGGCGGTAAAGGTGAACCTGCAGTACGCCAACGTTCTCTCCGTGCTGGTTCAGGTACTCACAGGTCTCTCTGGCAGTCTCAGCGCCGGAACCCATCAGGATGATCACGCGGTCCGCGGTCGGCGAGCCAAAGTAGTCGAACAAGTGATAGTGTCGACCAGTGAGGGCGCCGAACTTCTCCATCGCCTTCTCGACGATGCCCGGGCAGCGCTGGTAGAAAGGGTTGACCGTCTCTCGACTCTGGAAGTAGACGTCAGGGTTCTGAGCCGTCCCTCGAATGAAAGGGCTGTCAGGATTGAGCGCCCGCTTTCGGTGAGCAATGACGAGGTCCTCGTCGATCATCTCACGAATATCATCGCCCGAAATAAGCTCGACCTTGTTGACTTCGTGCGACGTCCGGAACCCATCGAAGAAGTGAATGAAAGGCAAGCGACTCTCAAGCGTTGCCGCCTGAGCGATCAAGGCCATGTCGTGGGCCTCTTGGACAGAGCCCGAGGCAAGTTGGGCGAACCCGGTTGAGCGGGCCGCCATCACGTCTTGATGGTCGCCAAAAATGGAAAGTCCCTGGGTGGCGATCGATCTCGCCGCCACATGAATGACACAGGCGGTGAGTTCGCCGGCGATCTTGTACATGTTCGGGATCATGAGGAGCAGACCCTGCGACGCGGTGAAGGTCGTGGTCAACGATCCCGCTTGAAGTGCGCCATGCACGGTTCCAGCCGCGCCCGCTTCGCTCTGCATCTCGACGACGTCCGGGATCTCGCCCCAAATGTTCTTTTTGCCCTCGCTGGCCCACTGATCGGCGAGTTCGGCCATTGTGGAGGAAGGTGTAATCGGATAGATCGAGCAAACCTCGTTGACGCGGTACGCGATATATGCGGCCGCTTCATTGCCGTCGATCGTGGCAACGTTGACTGAGATTGCTTTCGGAGCGTCGAGAATTTGGCTCATGATTTTCTTGTCGCGTGGGATGTCAGTTCGCGAACGGTCTCGCTTTGGGCCTTGGGGTGAGGCTTGGCCTCACCCCACCACCGCCGGCTCTGGGACGATCGAAATGGCGTGGCATGGACACTGCTCAAAGCAGGTTCCGCAGCCGGTGCACTTATCGAGGTTGAATTGATATCGATTGCCTGGCCCGAGCTTGATCACCGCATCTTCGGGGCAAGCTCCATAGCAGCCGTCACACTCGAAGCAGTTGCCGCAGGAGAAGCAGCGGGAGGCTTCAAATTTCACTTCGGCGTCGCTAAGACCGCCCACGACTTCGCCAAATCCGTCCCTTCGCTTCGTGAGCGCAAGATGGGGCTGTCCTTGCTGCTTGACTCCGGCGAAGTACCACAGCTTCAGCTTGTCGTAGGTTGCCACCGCCGGCGAAGCTGGCTTGAGGTAAGGATCGTTTCTTAGGAAGCCGTCGATGTTTCGAGCAGCCTTCTTGCCGTGGCCGACGGCAATCGTCACGGTGCGGGCGGACGGAACCATGTCGCCCCCGGCGAAGATTCCGGGATGGCCCGTCATCATCTGGTCATCGACGATTACGGTGCCATCACTCTCGAACGAGATCCCCGAGACCTGTTTAAGGAAGCCGGTGTCGGTATCTTGCCCGAGAGCCAAAATCAGATCGTCGGCTTCGATGGTCTCGAATTCGCCGGTTGGGCGCGGACGACCCTTTTCGTCGATCTCCATCTTTTCGACGGTAAAGCTCGAGGCCTCGATCGACTTGATGGTGCGAAGCCAGTGAATGTTGACGCCCTCTTCCATCGCCTCATCGGCTTCGACCTCGTGGGCAGGCATGTGTGCCTTATCGCGTCGATAGATGATCAGCGGTTCAGAGCCCAGCCGCATGGCGACTCGAGCAGCGTCCATCGCGGTGTTTCCGCCGCCGTAGATAGCGACCCTTCGCCCGAGAGCCGGGGCGTTTCCGTCCTCTACGTCCCTCAAGAACGATACGGCGTCAAGGATCTTGCCAGCGTCTCTTGCCGGAATGTCCGTCTTCTTTCCGAGGTGAGCTCCCACCGCGATGAACGCCGCGTCGAACTTGGCGAACTCCTTTTCGAGATCTTCCACCTTGTGATTCAAGGTGATTCGGACGCCCATCCTCTCCAGCCGTGCAACTTCGCCATCGAGAATGTTTCTGGGGAGCCGGTATGCGGGAATTCCGAATCGCATCATTCCACCAGCAAGTGGGCCAGCATCTCGAATCTCGACTTGGTGCCCCATCAGAGCCAGGTGGTGCGCACAGGAGATGCCGCTAGGACCCGCTCCGACAACCAAAACCTTTTTTCCGCTGGAAGGAACTTTGATTTGAGGAGTCCATTTCTCTTCAAGAGCCATGTCTCCGATGAATCGCTCAACCGCGTGAATGCTGATCGAGTCATCGAACTCGTTCCGATTGCAACTCGACTCGCACGGGTGGTAGCAAACGCGACCGTGGACCGCTGGCATCGGGTTATCTCGGACGATGACGTCCCAAGCTTCGCGGTACTTCCCTTCGGTCGCCAGCGAGAGCCAGGCCTGAATGTTTTCACCAGCGGGACAGGCATGGTTGCACGGGGGCATCAGGTCGGCATAGACCGGGCGCTGGGCTCGGACGGCTCCAGTTCGCCGCTCGTGCGTGAGATCTGGTGGCGACGTGAGATCGGTGCGGTTAGGATTCACTCATTGCTCCCGTATTCGGATGCGATCCAAAGGAGTTGTGAGTCAATGGCAGGTTCAAATGAACTCGCGCGATTCACTCCATCGGATCGACGTCTCTTTCTTGGAGCATAGACCTGAGGTCCAAGTCTGGAGAGTCAGCAGTTTCGTGGACAGAGAACCTCGACAAGGTGAGCACGGGGGCAATCGACGAAGACTACGCCCGTGCTCACCCTGACGAGGTGCTTCAAATCTCCGTTGGCGCAGGGGCGATTCAGCCGAACATCGGTTCGCATGTTTGCCAGTTTTTGCACTCCAAATTCAACTTTTCGTAGCATTGGGGCGCGGGCAAGATATCCTTTTTACTCCCCAAGATGTTCCGGCAGGGTCGCCTGACTTCGCGGGATGATCGGACTCCGCATGCACATTCGAAAGGCCTTTACTCTC
The DNA here is from genome assembly GCA_903904815.1 of uncultured Armatimonadota bacterium. GTDB lineage: Bacteria > Armatimonadota > Fimbriimonadia > Fimbriimonadales > Fimbriimonadaceae > Fimbriimonas. The sequence goes on along the minus strand of CAIVDU010000114.1, from coordinate 46,507 downwards.
ATTGAACTCCTTGTCGTCATCGCGATCATTGCAATCCTCGCGGCCATTCTCTTCCCGGTATTTGCCCAGGCGAAAGAAGCGGCGAAGCAGACGGCCTGCCTTAGCAATACCAAACAGATCGCCATCGGTCAACTCCTTTACAGCAACGATGCCGACGACATGGTGATCCCCTCGAACACAGTCAACGACGTGCCAGGTGGCGATGTACCGCTGGCTTCTCTGGCCGACCAGCTCACCTACTCTTGGGTCAATACGATCCAGCCTTATGTCAAGAACACAAACCTTTTGTTCTGTCCCACATTCGATGAAAGCAAGCTGAAGCATGCGATGGACGACGCGGCCTGCGATGGCTCGGGGGCAACTAACAGCTTCGACCCAAATCTGCTTCCTTCCGATAACAAGTTTCTCTCGAACTATGGGGTCGCCAAGAACGCCCAGTACTACACTTGCGCACCAGGTCAGACCACCGACAGTTCGCCCTATGCTCACTACCCGGGCAGCGGCTACACGTTCGACTGGAATAGCGGAAAGATTCTTCAGCAATGGCTCAGTCTGAGCTCGGTCGTCGAGTCGGCGAGAACGGCCAACATCGGCGATGCCTACACGGCGGTGAGCGGCGATAAGTCGTACGTCGTCACGAAGTTTGGGTGCGAAGCCCAATATCGACACAAGAGCGACGGCGGCGACTTCAGCTTCCTAGACGGTCACAGCAAGTACCTTCACGGCAATCCCGAGAAGCTCCACACGACCGACTCACAGTGCGTCTTCGAGACGTATTTCTCCTACGACCGATAGTCTGCGGAAAGCGGGCTCCTAAGCTTGGGCTTGGTACCTTACTGGTTCCAGGCCCTAGTCTGTTTTCGGCCACCCAGAGTTTACATCTCGTTGCGAAACGGCAGGATGCGCTCACGCGTCCAAGCCGTGTGGCAGGACTCAGAAGATTCTCGTGCATCGCCCTATTCGCATGCCTCACCGCCTCAGGTTTTTCGCAGCAGAGTATTGGGGGCTATGGTCAACAAATGGGAGGCCTTGGCGGAGGCGGTTTTGGAGGACGAGCGGGTGGGTTGATGCGAGCTGGCATGCAGGCCACATCAGCGGACCAAGCTGAAGTCGTGCCAGAACGACTACCCCGCCCGGAAGACGAACGCACCTCCGGGCTTTGGACAACGCGAACCGCGATCCTCACCCCTGGAGACAAGTTCAGCTACAAGCTCAAAGTCGAAAAAGGCGAAACCATCCTTGCTGGAGCAAGCAGCGACGCTTTTGATCCCGCCCTGGCAATTGAAGACGGCCACAAGAAGATACTCGCCCAGAATGATGACCGCGTTGACGGTGATCAATCGCCGTTTATCGCATACCGGTTTAAGGAAGCGGGAGAGTACAACCTCAAGGTGTTGAGCTACCGCTCCGTTTCCGGCGGAAAGTTCACTTTGAAGCTCCGCACGTTTTGCGCGACAGATATCAGCATCGGCTCCGCGTCTCACACCGACATTCATCCGGCCGATACCCTCAATCGGGTCGTTTTTAGGCTGACAGCCCAGAAGGACAAGATCTACGATCTTAGGTCGGTGAGCCAAGAAAACATCCTGCCTGGGGGGCAGAAGGTGCAGTACACGACGAACTTTTTGTCCCTCGTAGGCCCCACCGGAGTTCCCTTAAGCGACTTCAGAATGATCGACACTCCAGACGCAATGCCCGTTTTCCAGGCACTCAGCGATGGAGATTTTTACGCAGAGTACAACTTCATCCCGACCAACGACAAGAAGCTGGCTCCAGGTTTTCATACGGATGTCCGGGAAGTCTCAACGGTCAAGGTGAAGGCAACTGACGACCAAGCGATCCCATTCGAGGGTCAGGAGTTAAAGCTCGTCGAAATGTCGGTCAAGGCAGATCAAATCGTCCGAACGACCCTTCAAGGAGAGCCCTTCAACGTTCGGATCACCAATCCAGACGGCACTCAGACTCCGAATGGCCCCGGGACACGGGAGCCAAGCGAGGGGCAGCCTTACGGCAACTCGGGAGCGTGGAGCTGGTTCAAAACGAATATCGACTCCGACACCGACGTGACTCGCGTATTTCACTCCGATGACAAGATCCGATTTGCGGTTCGTTGTCTGTCAACCGATTCCCGAAAATTGGTCTTTAAGAACGTGGAGTCACTTCCAGAGTGGAAGGATTCGGTCCCGCTGGCGAACTCGCTGAACATCGGGGACTCTCAACTCTTCGTCCTGAAATCGACGAAGTCAGAACTTATGCGGGTGGCTGCCCAGGCGAGTCACTTCCTTCCTCGATTGGACATCCTTCGCCTCTCCGGCGAATTGGCTAACTCGCTTTGCGATCGGCGAACTCATATTGCGACGGATGATCTGTACTTCCCCGAGGAAGGAACATTTGTGATTCGCTTGTCGTGCGAAGGCAACGGGGGTTCTGGCGACTTCGAGATGAAGCGAGAATCGGCAAAACCCATTCCTTATCTGCTCGGCGCAACTCAAACGATGCAACTGGATGGGAAAAACTTCGGCCTCTACTCAGTCGACCTGCAAGCTGGGAAACGATATCAGCTCGTGCTCGATCAGCCGAACTCATACGTTCAGGTGGACTTGATGGACGACGATGGCCAGTTCCTTACCAGCCAAAACCTAGCCTTCGACAAGGTCCGCGTTCACTACTTCGTACCCACCCGATCAGGACGCCATAGAATCTGGCTACGCGGAAGCCAAGGTACTTGGCACTTCCAATTCGATCTCCACAACCCGCCCTCCCTTGGGGGCGGTTAGGGGGACTAGCTCTCGTCGGGTGTCGGGATCGACATAGATGCCAGCCGGGCCTTGCGAGCCTTTCGACTGTTCATGATCTTGTGAACGAGCGGGAGCACGGTGATGAGAACCATGGCGAGCATGGCGAGTTCGAAGTTGTCTCTGACCCAGGGGATTCGGCCGAAGAAGAAGCCTGCCAATGTGCAGACCCAAACCCAAATGACGGCTCCGAGAGCGCTCCAACCAATAAAGGTCCTGAACGGCATTCCCGACATGCCACCGACAAACGGCGCGAAGGTGCGAACAATTGGAACCCATCGAGCAATCATCACCGCTTGGGATCCGTACTTCTCGAAGAACTCATGCGTCTCCGCCAAGTGCTTTTTGTTCAGCAGTCTCGAGGTTTCGGAACTGAAGATCCGGGGCCCCAGGATCTTGCCGATGTGATAGTTCACAGTGTCCCCGATGATGGGAGCACAGGTTAGGACAAGCAAAACAAGCGGCAGACTCAGCCCCTTGCCCTCGTTCGAAAAGATTCCGGCCGCGAATAGCAGAGTGTCGCCAGGAAGAAATGGCGTTACTACCAGTCCGGTCTCCGCAAACACGATCAGGAACAGCACGGCATAAAACCAGATGCCATAGCTCGCGATGTAATCCGGCAGATACTTGTCGATATGCAGAAGTTGCTGAAGGTGCATGGGGTAGGAGCCCATAGTGTGACCCAAACCTTCCTCTTTCGCGATAAGAATCTAGCTAGGTCGTAGAGAATCGCGACTCCCACACGACTTTCAGGTCTCGATGTCATCCTCTAGATAATGCTTGCCGCTGCACTCGCCATCGCCAAAGGTTTCGCTGTCATTGAAGCGTCTCCTCTTGCCCCGGCGAACCTCCGGCTCGCCGTCGGAGGCAGCATCGACGCATGGATCGTGGCAGGTCCATTTCCTAACGAGATGGACGAGAATGGCAAGCTGAACGGTCTGGAGACCGAGTGGATCGGCTCGGAACCAGCGGCAAATCCCCGCGAAGGAGGCTATCTCAAGTTTCTTCGCGACCCCAACGTGCCCGACTTCTGGCGACTTACGGTCACCGATGCCCGACACGAGCTTGATTTCAATCGAATGCTCCGAGGCTCGAGCCCGGGCGTAGCCTATGCCTTTTCGACCCTAGTGAGTCCTCACTCAGGTCCGTCGACCCTGATCCTTGAATCCGCTGAGACCGCCCGCGTGTTGCTCAATGGCAAAGTCATTTTTGAAGGCGGCGCCTCTGGGCCAGCGCCGCAGCGCATTCCAATCACGCTTGAGAAGGGCGCAAATCGACTGTTGCTGAAGGCGGTCCATGGGACCGGCAGTTGGCGTATAAGAGCACGGTTGCTATCTCAGATCGGCGTCTACGAGGAGCTTCAGGTCTATCCGACGGGAATCCACGCCGAACCACCCGACTTGAGAGCGATTCGAGCGATTCGGAGTAAGAAGGGGAACCTCGACCTCGACGCGGCAATTGAGTACGATTCCGCTTCGAGATTCGCTTCCCAGTGGGCTGAACGGTTCCACGACGTCGCTCTCAAGCCTTCGGTGCTGGAGAACGTCATAGGAGAGGCGGCGAGGTTTGTCGTCTCGTCCCAGTCTCAGGACGCTGACCAGATCTCCGTAGCCCTTAAGAAGGCGACCAAGCTGGTAAGTGCCGCTTTGTCACGGAGCCGCGCCCAAGTAGTGGTGGCGGCCCAACATCCGAAGCCGCTCCTGCGAACCAATGTGGCAAAGGAGGATTACATCCGGGTAGCCGAAGGTCACCGCTACTTTGCCCACGCAAACGGCCATCCGTTCCCGGTCCTCGGTTTTACCCTCACCCTTGACAGCCCAGATCTGTACGCGTGCAATCCGGTTAGCACGAACTACGATCCGATCCGAACCGACCAGTACTTCGCCAAGTTGGCCAAGTCAGGGGTGAACACCCTTCGAATCCCACTCGATGCCCCAGGGGTCGACTCATTCGAAGATGGATCGGGCAAAGTCTCTCCTGAGCATATGAAGTGGATCGATAATCTTGTCCTGCTGGCGTACAAGAACGGTCTCAAACTCTTGGTCTCCGCTTACGACAGCACTCGGAACCTTCCGTCGAAGGCAGTCACGGAGAGAATGATTACCATAGCGGGTCGTGAATCACAGATTCGACGCTGGAAAGTCATGATCGACCGGTGGGGCTCTTCAGGAGCGGTTATGGGCTGGGAGATATTCAATGAAGGTGATACGGCAGGTGGGTCACCCGCGCAGTTTGTGTCCGCCTTACGCCAGATCGCCACCGCCGTTCGAACTTACGAACATTCAAAGTGGGGACGGGCGCACCTCCTCACCTCCTCAACCTACTCCGCGTTGCCTCGTGGCGAAATCGGCGATGCCACTTTCCGGAACCCGACGCTCGATTTCGCGGAAACTCACTTATTCGTGGGTGACTCACGATCGCCCATCCAATTTTGGGCGCCTGCCCAACAGATTGCCAACGCGACCGCAAAGTGCGTTGTCCAAACCAAATCGCCCTATCTGGATGGAGAATTAGGCCCACTTGACCATCCGGTGGCTGACGCGCTATCGGACAGTAGCGGTTTTGCCAATAACGCCTGGATGGAGTTCACGAGTGGCGCTTCTGGAGCAGGACTCCGCCGCCCCTACCGAGTTCCGGATGCACCGACGGACGGGATGCTCGACTCCGTTTCCAGCCTCCATGCCTTCTCATTAGGAGTTGACTGGACTATGCTTTCGAGGCCAGGTGGAAGACGACTCCTAGCCACCCCGCCACGTGGATGGATTACGAACGGGTTCTTCACCGACAAGGAGGCGATTCTTTGGGCGGGAGGTCCAGTAGATGGCGATCGCATTGCGCTACCCGGCGCCCAATTCCCGGCGAAGGGAACCTATCGCGCCTTTGACTGCATTTCTAAGCGATGGATCGCCAAAGGCAGTTTCAACGGCTCTCTGCCCATCCCGTTTGGCCTGAGATCGGTAGGATTTGTCCTCTCCAAATAATAATCCCTATTGTCGATCATTAGTTTCTCATTGGGGGTCGACTATCGTTCCTTCGCTTTTTTGTGCCCGTCGGTCGACTCAGTTCGGTATAGCCAAGTCACATACGAGCTATAGGATACGTTTATAGGTAAGTGCAACCCACTTTTGAAGACGCGGTTCGTTTGAGCCGAGAACTCGAGAACGCAGACGCCCCTGCAGTTCTCCAATGGGCCATATCGAATTTCGGTCGCAATGTTGCGCTCGCCAGTTCGTTCGGAGCTGAAGACGTGGTGCTGATCGATCTTATCACCAAGATCGACGCGAACGCGCACATCTTCGTGCTCGACACCGGTCGACTACACCAAGAAACTTACGACGTGATGGAACGATGCCGCAAGAAATACGGCATTGAGTTCGTCACCTACTTCCCGGACACCAGCAGCGTTGAGAATCTTTTGCGCTGTAAGGGGCCTAACTCCTTCTACGAGTCCATCGAGAATCGCAAGGAGTGCTGCGGCATCCGAAAGGTTGAGCCGTTGAAGAGAGCACTCAACGGCAAGCAGGCGTGGATCACCGGCCTAAGAAGAGGTCAAGCGGTGACCCGTGTAAGCCTTCCGAAGGTGGAGATGGACTTCACTCACGGAGGAATCTACAAGCTGAATCCCCTCGCCTCCTGGTCCGAAGAACAGGTTTGGGCATACATCCGAGCCAACGATGTTCCGTACAACGCACTCCACGACGACGGCTTCCCGAGCATCGGATGCGCGCCTTGCACGAGAGCAATCGCGCTTGGTGAGGACGTTCGAGCTGGCCGTTGGTGGTGGGAGAATCCCGAACAAAAGGAATGTGGCTTGCACGTGAAGAGCTGATTTCGTGTTCCAACTGAGACTGATCGCATGAATGAAAACGAGCGAATAAAGAAAGAGAAAGACGGCCTCGACGTTTACGAGGACCTTCTCGCCTATGCCAAGACTGGCTTCCACACCATCACGCCGGAAGACATGATGTTGTTCCGCTGGTACGGCATCTATGAGCAGAAGCCTAAAGACGGCCACTTCATGATGCGAATCAAAGTGACGAACGGGGACATGACCGCCGAACAGGCGCGAGTCGTTGCCGACATCACCCGGATCTATGCTCGCGGCATCACCGACGTCACCACGCGCCAGAATTTCCAGTTTCACTGGCTGACGGTCGAGGATTTCCCAGACATCTTGAAGCGGCTCAATGCAGTCGGCATCACCACGTCGGGAGCTTGCGGAGACATCACGAGAAACGTCACCGGGTGCCCAGTCGCCGGCATTGACCCAAATGAGGTCTTCGACGCACGCCATTGGGGAACCGAGATCCACGAGTTCTTCCTCGGCAACAAGGACTTCTCCAACCTTCCCCGCAAGTACAAGATCTCGGTCTCCGGTTGCTGCGCGCAGTGCGCCCTGCCCGAAATCAACGACATCGGCGCTGTCGGTGTGAGGCGAACCCTCCCGAATGGACAAGAGGAACTAGGGTTCCATGTTCGCGTGGGTGGTGGGCTTTCCGCTCGCCCGTTCATTTCGAAGCGACTGAACATGTTCATTCCTCAGGACAAGCTGCTGAGCGTGGCAATTGCCATCACTGAGGTCTTCCGAGATCATGGCAATCGTAATAACCGAAAGGCGGCTCGACTCAAGTTCTTGGTCAACGAATGGGGAATCGAGAAGTTCGAAGCAGAGGTCCGCGCACGCCTGGACTGGACGCCCGACGAAGCCACTGAGTGGCCAGATCCGAAGAAGCACTTCCGAGATCATGTGGGCGTCCATGCCCAGAAGCAAGAAGGCCTTTACTGGGTTGGCGCGACTATCCTGACCGGTCGACTGTCAGACGATCAGCTCTATGAAATCGCTCGAATCGCCGAGACATACGGTGACGGCAATATCCGCACGACGGTTCACCAGAATATTCTTTTGCCGAACATCCCAACCGCCAACATCGATCACGTGGTGAAGGCACTTGAGACGATCGGTCTTCCGACCAGCCCGTCCACTTTCCGCCGAGCGGCCATTGCCTGCACCGGCAACGAGTTCTGCAATCTTGCCCTCACCGAGACGAAGGGACTCCTGAAAGAGATCATCGATCATGTCGAAAAGACCGTCGATCTTGAAGAGCTCATTCGGATCAATCTCAACGGATGCCCGAACGATTGCGGGCACCATCACATTGGGGACATCGGGCTCCAAGGCTGTCTCGTTAAAAAGGGCGGCGGCGTTTCCGTCGAAGGGTACGACTTGGCCCTTGGCGGTCGACTCGGGCAGGACGCTCGGTTCGTTCGGGCCATTCGAAGAAAGGTCCCGGCAACCGAAGTCAAATACGCAATTGAGAACCTCCTTAAAGGATATGTCGAGGCCAAGGATGCCGAAGAGGACTTCAGCGACTTCGTCGATCGACACTCCGACGAAGAACTTGCGCTGCTGATGAAGACCGAATTTGCCGAGGGAGTTGATCCCGAGCCGGCTGTCGTCGGCGCAAGCGTGGTTGACTAAAACTCGTGGGCTACGTTAACTACCACCCCGTCTATCTGGACCTCAAAGGCCGCACGATTTTGATCGTCGGAGGTGGCAACGTCGCTTTAGAGAAGCTAGAGTCTCTGCTCTACACCCAGGCGATCATTACCGTGATCGCCCCTGAGGCCAAAACAGAGATCCAGGAGTGGCACTCGGAAGGGCGTCTCACCTGGATCCAACGCCGGTTCGAAATCTCGGATGTCGACCCGGCTTACATGGTGATCGCGGCCACCGACGATCCGGCGGTCAACCAACTGGTCTATCGAACGGGGAATGAGCTTCTCCGGTTGTCGAATTCCGTCGACGATCCCACGAACTGCAACTTCATCATGTCAGCGATCACCCGGCATGGCCCCATGCAGGTGGCCATCTCATCCGCTGGATCGAGCCCGGCTCTGGCGCAACGGATGAGAAACCGAATCGCGGTCGAGATCCTGACCGAAGACATCGGCAATCTCGCCGAGTATCTGGGGGATTGGCGTCCAGAAGTCAAGAAGACACTGCCTAGCTACAAGTTACGACAGGCGTTTTGGGAAGGCGTGATCGATTCGACCATTCCGGATGTGCTGCGAACAGAGGGTCGTGAAGCGGCCGACGCCTTGTTCGAAGATCGATTGCACTCGGCTGTCGATGCTTCAAAGTCGACGGAACCCAAGATCGGCAAGGTATATCTCGTCGGGGCGGGACCCGGGCATCCAGGGCTCATCACGATTCGGGCGACCCAGGTTCTCGCCCAAGCGGACGTAGTCCTATACGATCGCCTCGTCAACCCGATTCTGCTCAAATACGCAAAACCAGCCGCGGAAAAGGTCTACGCGGGCAAGGATCGTGGCTCTCCCGGAATGCCAAGGCAGATCGCGATCCACGAAAAACTGATCGCCTTCGCGCGTGAGGGCAAAACTGTCGTCCGACTGAAGGGCGGTGATCCTTTCGTGTTTGGAAGGGGAGGCGAAGAAGCGCTTGCTCTCAAAGAAGCAGGGATTCCTTGGGAAGTCGTATCCGGGGTTACCTCGTCCATTGCCGCGCCGGCGGCTGCCAACATTCCCGTTTCCCATCGAAAAATCGCCCCTGCTTTCGGAGTATTCGCCGGGCAAGAAGCGGATGACGCCACGGGCGATGGAATTCCCTGGGCCGCAGCCGCTCTGATGCCCACCGCTATCTTCCTGATGGGAGTCGAGAGACTTCCCCACATCACTTCACAACTCATTGAACATGGACGTTCGCCAGACACTCCGATTGCGGCGGTCTCGAATGGTACGTTGCCCCATCAGAAGGTGGTCGTCGGTACTCTCTCCGACATTTGTTCCAAAGCAGTAGGTCTCGAGCCACCCGCCGCCATCATTGTCGGAGAGGTCGTCAAAATTGCGGAATCGCTCAACGCGGTTCTTGCCGAATTTGGGGGATGATCCTCGCCATTTGATTCACTGAAGTCATTCTTTGTCATTGAAACCCACTTCGTGAGAGCATCAGCGTTTGGGTGCCGTCATCAAATATGACAAAAGCGGACCGATACTGGCTCGTCACAATAGAGGGGTGGAGGTTTCTCAACCAGCCATAGACGCGGTACCGGTGGATCTCAAAGAGATGATTGATCATAAACTAACGACCGATCATCCGAGTTCCACCGGATGCCCATTTGCCGACCAGATTGCGAGTGAAACGCTGGGCTATGCGCCCCTGGCCAACCTCCATCTGTTCGGTCTCAGCTTCCGCACTGCCGATTTAACCCTTAGAGGTCGGGTCAGCTTCTCGGGCGAGCGCTTGCACCTTCTGCTCTCGCGTCTTACGGACGCGGGAATCGAGGAGTGTCTGGCCCTTTGCACATGCAACCGCACGGAGATCCTTTTCTACGGCGACTGCGGCGCCTGTGTCAGAAGCATTCTTGCCGAGATGACGGGAGTCGAGGAAGATGAGCTTGACAGCCACCTGTACCTCAAATCCGGTCACCTTGCCGCCGAACACCTGTTCCGAGTTTGCTCCGGCCTTGAATCCGCCGTTCTGGGTGAAACCGACATCCTCGCCCAGGTCAAAGAGGCGTTGGCTACCGGCCAAGAGCATAAAAGCATTGGGCCTTGGCTGAACCTACTTCTGAGGCACGCCTTCGCCGCCAGCAAGAGAGTCCGCACGGAGACTGAACTCTGCAAGGGTGTGACCTCTCTTGGATCACTGGCGGTGCGGGAAGCGCGCTCGATCACAGGAGGACTTGCCGGTAAGTCCATCCTCCTTGTCGGAGCCGGAAAGATCGCTGAGCGACTCGTTAAGGACCTCGTCTTAGAGTCCCCGGCCAGAGTCATCGTGGCAAATCGGACGGTGGCAGCCGCCCAAGTCCTGGCTGATCGCCATGGCCTCCAGTTTTGCGCGCTCGATGATGTTCCCCATCTCTTGGTGGAGACAGACATTGTGCTCACCGCCGTCGGCACCAGCCAACCGATTTTCGACGAGCAGCTATTCAAGGAAGCCTCCTCAAAGCGAGAGGGCCGACCTCTCATTGTTGTTGACCTCGGGGTGCCAGCAAACGTCTCTACCGCGGCAAAGCAGCTCCCGGGTGTGGTCGCGCTCGATGTCGATCATCTGATCGAGCGCTGCGCGAAGAATGCCGAGAAGCGGGAAGCCGCCATTCCAGCCGCCGACTCGATCATCCGCCAAGCTCTTGGCGATCTTGCTCAAGCATTCTCCGATCGGGAAGCTTCAGGCGCTATCAAAGCGCTCGTTCGCCGGTGTGAGGAAGTTCGATCACAGAACCTCGCTTGGGCCATCGAGAAATTAGGAGACTTGGACGACCGACAAAGAAAGGTCGTCGAAGACTTGACTCTTCGAATGGTTCGAGGTCTGCTAGAAAGCCCAATCCGCTCTCTGAAAGATGCCTCTTTTGGGGCAGAAGAGCGCGACGTGGTGGTTCGACTGTTCGAGGCCGGCGGCGATGAATAAGCTTCGCCTAGGTACGCGGGGAAGTCGTCTTGCGATGGCTCAGGCCACGAGATTGCGACAACAACTCCTCAGTCGGTATCCCGATTTGGATGTCGATGTTGTTACGATCAAAACGAGCGGAGATCAGGGCAACCGAGATCGACTCGGAGCCTTCGTACGCGAGATTCAGGAGGCACTGCTCGACAATCGCGTGGATGTCGCACTCCACTGCCTGAAGGACCTGCCTACTGAGCAGGTGCCCGGACTGGTTCTGGCCGCCCACCTCATCCGCGAAGACGCCCACGACACAATCATCACTCGTGGGCCCCGATGGAATGAGCTTGAGAAGGGCAGCGTGATCGGGACGGGTAGTGTTCGTCGGACATCGCAGTTAGCATCGCATAGGCCCGATTTCAAGTTCAAGCCGCTCGTCGGCAACGTCGATACTCGTCTCCGAAAACTTCAAGAGGGCGAGTACGATGCGATCGTGCTCGCGATTGCCGGGCTGAAGCGCCTCGGCGTTCTTGAGCATTGGTCGGAAAGCGAATACAGTGGACTCCACGTGGAGCCCCTTTCGGTTGATGTGATGTTGCCCGCTCCCGGACAGGCAATTCTCGTCCTTGAAACCCGAGCCGACGATGTTGACTCGCAGGCGCTCATCTCGCCAATGCACCACGCTCCGTCGGAGCGGGCGGCATGCGCAGAGCGATCATTCCTCAAGGCGTTTGGAGGAGGCTGCTCGGTCCCGGTAGCCGCCTGGGCCACTGTCTTGGATGACCGACTGGAACTCGCCGGACTGGTTGCCTCGCCCGACGGAACCCGAGTGATCAAAGGAACCCGGAGCGGGTTCGTTTCGGATGCAGCCGAGGTCGGAACGGAACTTGCCAGCGAACTCGCCGCGCAGGGAGCTAGAGACCTTTTTGAATCGGGGGTCAACATTTGACCCGACCGTTGGAAGGCCTGCGGATCCTCGTGACACGAGCAAGGACCCAGGCGTCTGACCTATCCGAAAGACTGTCGGCGTGCGGCGCACTTCCGATCGTGCTGCCCAGCATCGAGTTTGAATTCCTTGGTGGCGCTGAACAACTGGCATTAGACGATGCCATTCGGAGTTCGCAAGACTACGACTATGTTGTGTTCACCAGCGTTCGCGGAGTGAATGCCGTTGAAAATCGACTGGAAATCCTTGGCACCGCGGTAGCCGACCTGATGTCCAGCCGAAAGATGGTGGCAGTCGGGAACGTCACCGCAGCGGCGCTCACGAAAGCGGTGAGAACTCCAGATCTCGTTCCGCTTGAGTTTTCCGCATCAGGAATCCTCTCGGCCCTCACCGGAATCGAAGGAAAGAAGTTTCTGTTATTGAGAGCGGAACAAGCCAAGAAGGATCTGCCAGCCGGTCTCATCGAAGCCGGCGCACTGGTGGATGACATCGTTGCCTACCGCATCGTCAAAAGCAATGAGTCGGGGGCGGACGTACTCAAGGGACCAAGACCGGACATCATCACCTTCACGAGTTCCAGTGGGGTGCTTAACACGCACGATCGGCTGGTTCAAGCCGGGCTGGACGGATGGATGGACGAGACCCCGATCGCCTGCATTGGACCGGTCACTGCAAACACGGTCTCAGAACTCGGTTTTGAGGTCGCCACGATGGCGAAAGAGTCCACCATCCCGGGCCTCGTCGAGGCGCTCATCCAGTTTTGTAAACGAAAGGAAATGTCGCATGCCTAACCGACTCCGCCGCCTTCGTCGCACCGAAAACCTGCGATCGATCTTCAAAGAGACTTCTCTCGATCCCGGCGATCTGATTTATCCGATCTTCGTCCGAGAAGGAATCACGGAAGCCGAGCCCATCGACTCGATGCCTGGACAGTTCCGGCTGCCGGTCTCGGGCGTACCTGAGGTTGCTCGGGAGCTTCGAGAAGTCGGAGTGAAATCGATTCTCGTCTTTGGGCTTCCTCAAACGAAGGACGAACATGCCACATCGTCCAGAGCTCCCAACGGGGTCGTTCCCCAGGCTATCAGGGCCCTTAAGGACACCGACCCAAATCTTGTCGTCATGACCGATGTTTGCGTATGTGCCTACATGACGCACGGCCATTGCGGGGTTTTACACGGCGAGCGTGTCGATAACGATTCGACACTTCCGCTACTGGCGGAGATGGCTCTCACTCATGCCGCAGCTGGGGCCGATGTGGTGGCGCCAAGTTCAATGATGGATGAACAGGTTGGGGCACTTCGATTCGCGCTCAACGAAACGGGATATAGCGACGTTGCGGTCATGGCTTATTCGGCCAAATTCAGTTCGGCATTCTACGGTCCTTTCCGCGACGCGGCCGACTCGGCTCCGACCTTCGGGGACCGCGCTAGCTATCAACACGACTACTCGAATGCGCGCCATGCCCGCCGCGAACTGCTTCGCGATGAGGACGAGGGCGCCGACATCTTGATGGTCAAACCCGGGCTCTCGTATCTGGACATCATTGTTCGCGCCCGAGAAATTTCCGATTTGCCGATCGCCGCCTATTCGGTGAGCGGTGAGTACTCCATGATCAAGGCCGCTGCCGAGCGCGGCTGGTTGGACGAACGCAAGATCGTGCTCGAGACCCTGACCGCGTTCCGACGCGCGGGGGCCGACCTCATCATTACCTATTTTGCCAAGGAGGCATCTAAGTGGCTCAACGCCTATTAAATCTTTACGCGACCTATGTTTACACTGACGATTTCTGGCATCTGAGCCCAGAAGAGCGCAAGAGCTTCCGGGAACACCTCGCGAGCGATGCGGAAGAGGCTGGAGAAGTCACTCACTTCTACAGCACATTCCCAACTCGAACCGACTGCGATTTCTTGATCTGGTCCGCATGGGGCGCCGATGAAACCGATTCGGGGGCCAACGCTTTCCAGACCTATGCCCGAAAGGTGGAGCGATGGCGACAGTTCGTCAAGCCGGTTCACACGTTCTGGGGATACACCAACCCTTCGATGTACTCCCGAGGAAAGAGCGAACAGGACATGGATCCGTTCGAGGGCAAGCGCGCCACCTACCTCACCGTGTATCCCTTCTCAAAGACGAAGGAGTGGTACGTCAAGAGCATGGACGCGCGCCAGGGCATGATGAACGAGCACATCAAGCTTGGGAAGCAGTACTTCGACATCAAGCAGCTACTGATCTACTCCTTCGGTCTTCAGGATCACGAATTCGTGGTGTCCTACGAGATGGAAGATTTGCCTCGATTTAGCGAACTGGTGAAGCAGCTTCGATCCACCGAAGCGCGACTGTTTACGCTTCTGGACACCCCGCTCATTACTGCCTTCTACTTGGACAAGGAGTCCTACATCAACGGATGAGCGAGTTACGCCCTACATCGGATGCGCTTTTCCAGGAGGCTTGCGGCCTCATGCCTGGTGGCGTCAACAGCCCGGTGAGGGCGTTTCGAGCCGTCGGTGGGACGCCCGTGTTTTTCGAGCGAGCCAAAGGGGCTCGACTCTTCGATGTCGATGGAAACGCCTACATCGACTACGTTTCCTCGTGGGGCGCGATTATCCTCGGCCACGCCGATAATAAGGTGACTCAGGCGATCGGCGAAGCAGCCGTTCGTGGGACCAGCTTTGGCGCACCCCATGCCGGAGAAATCACCCTAGCGAACGAGATTCTTGGACGGGTTCCCGCCTTGGAAAGAATCCGCATGGTCAACTCCGGCACCGAGGCGACCCTTAGCGCCATCCGGTTGGCGCGAGCCGCAACTGGCCGATCAAAGATCGTGAAATTCGAGGGCAACTACCACGGCGCCGTCGACAGCCTCCTAGCGAAGGCCGGTTCGGGCGTTGCGACCTTTGGTTTACCGGATAGTGCCGGTGTTCCCAAAGAAGTCACGGGACACACGCTCCTTGCCCGGTACAACGATTTGTCTCACGTGGCCGAGGTTTTACAGGCAAACTTGGGAGAAGTCGCGGCAATTCTCGTCGAGCCAGTGGCCGGAAACATGGGGCTGGTTCCCCCGGTCGATGGCTTCCTCGTTGGGCTCCGAAACCTTGCTACCGAACACGGAGCTCTCCTCGTATTCGATGAGGTGATGACTGGTTTCCGCATTTCTCGGGGCGGAGCTTCCGAGCGATTCGCGATCACTCCTGACCTCATTTGCATGGGCAAAGTCATTGGCGGAGGACTTCCTGTAGGCGCTTACGGTGGTCGCAAGGAGCTGATGGACCTCGTGGCCCCGAGCGGTCCGATGTATCAAGCAGGGACCCTTTCTGGCAATCCGCTAGCGATGGCAGCCGGACTCGCTGCGGTATCTCAGCTAGATGCCACCCTATATGAAAGGCTCGATGCGTTAGGATCGCGCCTAGAACTCGGTCTTAGGCAAGCAACCACCGCGGCGGGCGTGCCCGCCCAGACTCAGAGGATCGGTTCGATGATCTCGGTGTTCTTCAACGCGTCCCCGGTGACGAATTTCGATGAAGCGACTTTGAGTGACAAAGCTCTCTTCGGCAGAGTCTTCCATCGATTGCTTGATAAGGGCATTTATCTCCCTCCCAGTGCTCTAGAGTCTTGGTTCTTTACGGCCAGCCATACGGTTGACGATATTGACCGGACCGTTGAGGCGTTCGGCGACGCCTTGAGGGAGTCCGTGTGAACTCGATTCCACTCCCTGACTCCTTTCTCTTTTTCAATCCAGCGGTTGGCAGTTCTGTCCGCCTGATTTGGAACTCAGTAGTAGAAGCACCATGAACGATCGTTTTTTAAGAGCATGTCGTGGAGAGTCGGTCGACCGAACTCCGATCTGGGTAATGCGCCAAGCGGGCCGCTACCTTCCGGAGTACCGAAAAATCCGCGAAGGACACACGATGCTTCAAGCGGTCAGCACTCCGGATCTGGCGGCAGAAATTACTCTTCAGCCAATCCGCCGCTTTGGTTTCGATGCGGCGATTCTGTTCTCGGACTTGACCGTTCCATTTACCCCCATGGGCGCCCCCTTTGATATTAAAGAGGGTGTCGGGCCGGTGGTCGAGCACCCGATCCGAACTAAGGCCGATGTCGATGGGCTTTCCGCATTCGAGCCCCGCGAAGGTCTCTCGTTCGTCATGGAGACGATCAGGATCCTGAAACGAGAGCTGAAGGTGCCTCTCATCGGATTCACTGGCTGCCCGTTCACTCTCGCTTCGTACATGATCGAAGGTGGGCCATCTAAGGAACACAAGCGCACTCGTGCGCTCATGTACTCGGAGCCACAGTTGTGGCACTCCCTGATCGGTCTCCTTGCCGACGTGGTCGCCTCTTACCTTGAGGCTCAGATCGAGGCGGGCGTCGATGCTATTCAGCTCTTCGATAGTTGGATCGGAGTCATCGATGAAGCCTCCTACCGAGAGTTTTTGCTGCCCCATATGCGGCTCATCTTTGAGAGGGTGAAGCTAGCTGGCGTTCCCGCCATCCATTTTGGAACCGGGACCTCCGCTCTTCTCCCGGTGATGCAAGAGGCCGGCGGAGACGTCATCGGCGTCGATTGGCGCATCAGCCTCACCGAGGCAGCGGCAAAGCTTCGGCCTACGCCCCTTCAGGGGAACCTTGACCCGGCGGTGCTCATCACAAACCCCGACCTGATCGAAAGGAGAGCGAAAGTCATTCTGGAGCAGGGGCTCGCGTTGCCGGGACACATCTTCAATCTCGGTCACGGCATCTATCCAGACACGCCGCTGGAGAACGTTCAACGATTGGTGGAGACCGTCCAACAAACGGTGAGCGTCGGTTAATCCTAACCTAACCGTATGAGACCCCGAATTGTGATCGTTGGCGGCGGCGTGACTGGACTGACGGCAGCCTACACGCTGGACAAGGAGGGTGACTGCGAAGTCACCTTGTTAGAAGCCGCGCCCCACCTAGGTGGAAAGGTTGGAACGGCGCAGATCCCGTGGCACGATTCGACTCTCGTCGTCGAACAAGGGGCGGACTCCCTCTTCACTCGAAAACCTTGGGCGATCGACTTGGCCGAGGAACTCGGGCTAGGGGACCAACTTGTAGAACCCCAGGCGAAGGAGTTCTCGATGCTCATCGGTGGAAAGCTTCATCGAGTTCCGGGCGGTCTCGTCACACTCACCTATTCGGAACCCGATGCGGTCAACGAAGCCGACTTCTTGACGGATGCGGCTAAGAAGGCGGTGACCGATGAGCCAACTGTGCCAGCAGGCAACGGGAGCGACGAGTCGATCGCTTCGTTCTTTCGAAGGAGATTTGGAGAGGAGTTCAGCCGTGTCGTTGCCGAACCGCTCCTTGCTGGCACCCATGGTGGCTCACCGGAGACCCTATCGATGAAAGCTCTCTACCCTGCCTACTTTGACCTGGAGCGAGAATTCGGAAGTCTGGCCGGAGGCATGGTCGCGCGTAAGAGACAACGTACTGAGGATCCGGTTGAGCCGAGGGGCAAGCGCCGAAATACGTTTTTGTCATTCAAGAACGGCATGGGAACACTCGTTGAGACTCTTGTCGGGCGGCTTGGTAAAACTCGCGTTGAACTCGATACGTTCGTTGAATCCATCGATCCGGTGGAAGGTGGACTCAAGGTCACCGCTGCGGACGGGCGAAAATGGATCGCCGATGACGTGATTCTAGCGACGCCCGCCTACCATGCGGCTCGAATTGTTCAAAGCGCCGCCCCAGAAGCTTCTGAGAGACTCCATGCCATCAAGCACGTGTCAGGAGCGATCGTGACGCTCGCTTACCCGGCAAACGCGGTCCCCGGGGGTTTGAGTGGAACCGGGTTCTTGGTCCCCTACCATGAAAAGTTTCCCGTTACCGGCGGTACGTGGAGTTCCAATAAGTGGCCTGGGCGTGCGCCATCTGACACAATTCTTGTAAGGCTCTTCCTTGGTCGCTTTGGCAGTGTGGACGTGGATACGGCCTCAGAAGAATCGATGATCGAGATCGGCAAGAGGGCATTCGAGCAACTCTTTGTGCCAAAAGAATCACCAATTTTTGAAACAACGCACCGCTGGAGGCGTGCTTTGCCGCAATATGAAGTAGGCCACCTGGAACGTCTCGACGGCATCGTTGCCGCGCTGACACCACTGCGAGGACTGCATCTAGCTGGCACATCATATCGTGGTGTCGGGATTCCGGACTGCGTGCGCCAAGGGCGCGATGTAGCGCAATCCGTATTAAGGAAATCATCAATCAATCATGAGTGAACCAAAGAAAGGTCTCCTCGTCATGCACTACGGCACGCCCGCCACTATTGACGACGTCGCGCCTTACTACACCCACATCCGGCACGGACGTCCACCAACTCCGGAGCTTCTGCAAGACCTGATCGATCGGTACAACGCGATCGGTGGGCCGTCCCCACTTACGAAGATCTCGGAAGCACAGGCAGCTGGCATTCAGCAGGGCCTTTCGAAGCGGGGGATCGAGACAGATCTCTACATCGGGACGAAGCACACCAACCCGTTCATTGCCGACGTCGTCACCCAGATGGCGGAGGACGGCATCGAAGAAGCAGTAGGCGTTGTTTTGGCGCCTCATTTCAGCACCTTCAGCATCGCCCAGTACAAGAAGTACGCGATGGAGTCGCATGCCGAGAACGGGAAAGACATGAAGTTCGCTCTTCTCGAGCGGTGGGGAACCTTGCCAGCGTTCATCGACGCGCTCGCAGAACGAGTTAGCGAACAGATGGCTGGCTGGGATCCTACGTCAACCCTTGTGATCTTCTCGGCTCACAGCCTTCCAATGAGAGCGCTGGCCTCCGGCGACCCGTATCCGGACGAGCTCATGGCGACAAGCCAGCTAGTCGCAGACAAGCTGGGCATCCCAAGATGGACGTTCGCCTACCAGAGCGCGAGCACGACCGGTGAACCCTGGCTTGGCCCGGACATCTTGGAAGTGATCGAGCGACAGGCTGCTGGAAAGGTCACGAACGTTTTGTCCTGCACGGTCGGATTCATCTCGGATCACCTCGAAGTGCTCTATGATCTCGGAATTGAGACACGCGCGAAGTGCGAGGAGTTGGGACTTAATTTCCGAGTCGCTAGAGTCATTAATGCCGACGACGTCGTCATGGATGCTTTGGCGGAGCAGTTGGTGCCTCTTTTTTCGAGCTTGACGGCGACGGTCTAAATTGGTGGGGTAGCAGCGGGCTCCCGTCCGCTTCTACTCCAGGGTTTATCTCGACAGTGTCCATTTGGCTCCGAATGAACGAAGGAAAGCCTCCGCTATTTCAACATCTCGGAGTCAATTCTGGAAGCTCCGACCACAGAAGGGGGTGTTTCGCGAGCTCAACATGACGGGTGCTTGGGGTTTGGGTCGGCTAGATTACAAGCTCTTCAACAGGCGACAAATGCGCTTGTCAAGCTACTTACGGCCCCTCTTCGACAATATCGGCAGCCTCGTCGATTCCACCCGGTATGCCGTCTTCACCGAATGAAGTCAGTCGGTAGGTTTGGGACTTGCCCCGCTTAAGCGTTTGGTACAGATAGGATCTTGCCCATGGGTCCGTCGGGGGCAACCTCGAAATGTAGGGGCCTTTCCACTTCGATTCCAGCGTAACCGGCATTTGGGTCAGCGCCTTCAGCCGTTCCTTCTGAGTCGGGTATCGATCGCAGTCGAGGCGAAAGTTCTGAAGGGCACTGGAAATCGTGGCTAAGTCCGACTTGGCGGCTGCCACCTTGGGAGAACTGCTTCCACTGTACGTGTACACGCGAAGGAGTGCACACCCATTGAACCCCACAAGCACCGCTCCTAGCCCCATGGTCCTGAGAGCGTAAGCGAAAAACCTCATATCGCAACTGCGAGTACATTGCCAAAACCTGCCCCTCACCCTATCCATGGTCAGGGAGACGTCGGGTCCGGATCAGAGTTCATTGGACCCTCCTCACGAGGTTTACTGATGCCAAGAATGATCACTGGACTTCACTGCACCTTTTGCGGCCGACAGTATGAATACGGCCAGTTGTTGACGGTATGCGAGGAAGATAGCAGACCGCTTTACGCCGACTACGATCTCAGTCCAAGCACGCTGGACCGGGCGGTCCTCAAGGATCGCGAGAACAGCATGTGGCGGTACCGAGAAGTCATGCCGCCGGTTCCGCCGATCAGTCTCGGCGAGGGCATGACTCCCTTGTACCACTCACCGATGTTCGGGGAGCGATGGTACATCAAAGATGAATCGGTCAATCCGACGGCAAGCTTCAAGGCCAGGGGAATGAGCGCGGCCGTATCGGTGGCAAAACACCTTGGTGCAACTAAATTGGCGGTACCGAGCGCGGGAAATGCAGGTGGAGCACTGGCTGCTTACGCGGCGAAGGCCGGTTTGGAGGCTCACGTGTTTATGCCCGCCGATACCCCCAAAGCCTGCATTGTCGAGGCCCAATGTCACGGAGCGGATGTCCGACTCATCGATGGGTTGATCAACGACTGCGCGGCCGAAATCGCCAAGCTGAGGGATCAGGAGGGTTGGTTTGATATGAGCACCCTCAAGGAGCCGTATCGGGTCGAAGGCAAAAAGACGATGGGATACGAACTCGCGGAGGCCCTTGAATGGCGGCTCCCAGACGTCATCGTCTATCCGGCGGGCGGTGGAACTGGACTGGTCGGCATGATGAAGGCGTTCGACGAGATGGAGCGAATGGGATGGATAGACGGACGACGCCCGAAGATGGTCGCGGTACAAGCCGAGGGCTGTGCTCCGATCGTGACGGCCTTCGACCAAGGCCAGAGATTTGCGGAGCTGTTCCCCAATGCCCACACCGCCGCCTCGGGACTTCGGGTGCCCAAGGCGGTCGGCGACTTCATCATGCTGGACGCCATTCGCGCCACCCAGGGCTTTGCCATCACGGTGACTGACCCCGAGATGATCTCAGCCGCCAAAGAGATTGCTTCCAAGACCGGCATCTTCGCCGCACCGGAAGGCGGAGCGACTCTGGCGGCAGCGCGCAAGTTGACATCTCGCGGGTTCATTCAGCCACAGGACCTCGTGGTGTTGTTTAACACGGGTTCTGGCGTGAAGTACATCGAGGCACTGGCATAAGCACCGGTATTTCGTTCGGGAGTTGGTAGGGTATGAACCGCGGATAGAGCCCGCGGCTACAGTGGATGGTCGACAAAATACAATGGAGCCGGTGGCTCCAGTCTTCGGTTTCCGGAAACTGTAGGTTTGGCCAGAAACGCGCCTTGGACAGAAGCCCACGGCTGGATTTAGGGAATAGGTATCATTTCTCTAGCCCCTAAGCATCGAGGCCTAGCGGGAACCAGCGGTCTCTTATGAACTTAAATGTTAAGGCTTTCGCGTTACTCTTAACACTTCTCAGCCTTTGCTCCATTCAAGGCTGTTCGTCGAGTCCCTACGCGGGGACTTGGAAGGGAGTGGTCAAGGCGATCGCACCTAAGCCGACACAAGGCAAAGGGTCATCCCAGAATGCTGGCCTCTCCCGGTTCTCCGAGACCAAGGCCTCTACTGAGAGTACGCTGACTCTCAACGGCGATGGTAGCTACACGGCCAAGATGCAAGAAGTCGATTCAGGTGGCAAGTGGAAGCAAGCCGGGACGACGCTCACGCTTTCGCCGGATTCCTACATGGGAATGGACAAAGAACACTTTCCGGGTGGCAGCGCGGCAGACGGTGTTTTCAAAGCCTACGAACTGACAGCGTCGGAAGACGCCAAGACGCTGACTCACACCGACCAGAATGGCGTCACGACCTATACCAAGGCACCCTAACTCCAGGCTTGTTCATCGTCTCAGGGTTGGCGCTTCGGTTGGACGGCAAATGACCGAGGTCCCAGTAACCCCTCAGGTGACAGACGAATTCGGCTGGCTGAAGGAAAAACAGCGACGCTCCCAATGTGTCCAATGCTCCTCTAAGTTCGGCCCGTCGCCCGTGAATGGCCTGCCTGAGGGGATCCAACGATGGGCTTAACTCGCTGGCTGCGATAGCGTCGAGTACGGCAGGATCGTGTTCGTCTTCTAGCAGATCCGTGAGGTTATGGGCAAGACATCATTCGATCCGATCTCGACGCAGATTCTTTCGCCAAGGCGACCGGGATCGGTTAGTAGGCTTGTCGTCTCAAGGAAGGAGTTTCGCAAATTCACCGAGCCAGGGCTCGTACACTTTCCATCGATCAACTGCGGAACGGTTAATCGGCTGGCGAACGGCTACTAGGCTAGGGGTTGCCACCACCCGTTCATTCTTCTCGGGCTGGAGGCAGACTTCGTTCCATTCCAGTTTGCAGAACGAGACGAGCTTACGAGTGACGCGCTCCGGGTTGGCGGTGAGATCTTCGTAGTCGATCTCCAGGAACTGTTCGGCAGGCAACACCTTTCGCCAGTGGGCCATAAGCCGCTGATATTGGCGGTAAGCAAACACGATCGACTCCCTCGAATGAGCGAAGTCGGGTGACAGTTGATAGGGTGTGGTGTAGATGGAAAAGCAGGTGTCGACTGGATGACGCCTGATGTGGATGATGGGTGAATTCGGAAATGCGAGATGAATCAGACCCAAGACTTGGAAGTTCTGCGGCATCTTATCCGTCACATGAGCTGAAGACGGACTGATCGAATCGATCAAACGGGCGAACTCCTCTTCGAGTCGGGGCAAGCGCTTGAGGTCCACCGTTCGCTTGTCAACATCGAAGGCGCGGCCGACGCTGTCAAGCCAGAACGAAAGCTCGCCACCAGCGGTAACTTGAGGGTGACTTGAAAGGATCTGCTCGACCAACGTGGTGCCCGAGCGCATCATTCCGAGGACAAAGATGGGCTTTCTTGAAAGGGCGCCGACTCTTCGATTCGCGCGAAAAAACTCGGCGGTAAAGGTGGCGATCGTCGAATCGATAATCTGAGCGTAACGATGCCGGTTGAAGGGACGAGATCCTAGGTTCTGCTTGAAAGCAAATTCGTTCGCTACGTCAAAGTGTTCCATCGAAGACTCGTACTCGCCGAGGTCGGCGAGGCCCTTGCCAAGGACGTAGTGGAGATTCATGGCATCTTCTGGGGGCAAGGCTGGATCGTTCGCAAGTTCCCGGATAGCGTCGAGTCGGTCCCGGTCCTTCCCCATTACACGGGTACTTTGCGACCATCCATAGTAGGCTAACGCCTGTTTGGGTTGGACTCGGATCGACCGGTCGAAGAGGGCTTTCGCCTCGGACGATTGGCCGCGGGCCTGGTGCCAGTAGCCGAGCATTCCGGCTGCCATCGCCTCTGCGGTTGGATCTCCCAGGGCGGCTTCTAGGGGAGCTTTGGCCTCATCTCCTTGTCCAATTTCGGTAAGCGCCTGGGCAAGAATGAGTTGGGTCTGACCCAAAGTGGGGTTTAAGCCCAGGGCAATGCGGGCGTAGGCGATGGCCGACCGAGAGTCGCCCACAGCGACCAGCAATCCTGCCATTCGGCTCGCAATGAGAGCGCTTTTCGGATGTTGATGATTGGCTCGGGCCAACACTTTCAACGCCTCAGAATCCTTGCCTAGTTGCTCGAACGCCTCGGCAAGCCAAAGCCAGGAATCGACTCCGCGTTCTCCTCCGGAGAGTGCCGACTGGAGAAACGACACGGCGCCCTTGTAGTCGTTGAGGTGGAGGAGAACTCGACCTCTCAAGGCTTGAAATCGAGCGTTACGTGATTCCCGAAAGGCGAGGTTCTCGGAGAAACTACGCGCGTCGTCGAATCGAAATTCGGCGACGGCGAGTTCCAAGGCGGCAAGCGTGACACTTGCTTCGGTCACCGCTGCGAGAGGTTCTATTTCCAATTATCGGATTTGTACCCGGATGCGGCCTTGGCCGTATCCGGCTTGTCTTTCGTTAGTCGGTCATAGGTCGCCTGGCAGTAGCTCGTATCTCCTCGCTTAGACTGCATTCGCTTGAGTGTCTTCGTATTGAGATGACACTTGAGGCAGTCCTCTTCGCTCCAAACAACTGCCTTGGGGTGAACCGCTTTCTCCGACACCGAGTTGTCCACAGCGTAGAGCACGGAAGCTAATCCGAAAACGACGGGAATCGCGAACCAGAAAGGAACCTTCTTTCTGAGCACGATCTTAATCTCCCTTCTTCTCTTTGCGCTCTTCGGGGCTAAGACCAGTTTTCGTGGCGGGGTCGATGACGTTTTTCTTTTCTCCGCAACCGACAATCGAGAAGCCAAGTGCGGCCAAGAGGGCGAGGGCAATCCAATTCGTTCGTTTCATGTAATTCGAAAATAACAATGATCCCCCCGCCAAAATGGCGGGGAGATCTAAGGACCTGATCTCGATTAGTTCGAGAAGTAGGTAGGAGTCGAGGCGCTGCTTGAGTAGGCGCCGGTTGGGAAGCTGGCGAAGATCGCAGGCAGGTCGCTGCACTTGGTTCCAGTCGGGAAGTTTCCTTCCTCTCCGTCGGCTCCGCCCGTGTCACCCGACGTGTCGACGAGGATGTTAGGATCGGAGCAGTAGTCCACGATCAGGCTCAGATTGGCCGGAGTTGCGAACTCGTGGTTTTCAGCCGCGTGATCACCGAAGCCTCCCTTGAACGCAATCGACTTAGCATGGCCGTCAGCAAAAGCTACCGGGTACTTGCCGCCAAAGAACATGTCCGAAGTGTGCGTTCCCGGGAAGGTGCACATGAGGAACTGGATGCCCATAGTGATACGGGGGGTGTCGTAGCTGACCGTGTACGCGAACATGTCGGCTGGGTTCGTGATCGAAGTCAGCGAGATGCCGGGGATGAAGTGAGGGCCGCTTGGGTTGGACGGATCTACGAGCTGTTGTCGTCCAAGCATTCCGCCGCCGCGTCGCTTGATCGGGCCCCAGTTGTAACCGAAGCCAGCGTACTTACAGCCGGGCTCGTCGCTGCCAGCTCCAGGAGGGGTGGCACCACCGGCGACTGCCCTGAGACATCCGCTGTCGAAGTCGCTGCGAAGAGGGTTCAGGAACAGATCCTCATTCTTGACGTAAGGGTAGAGCTTGTCGGTCCAGTCGCCTTGACCGAGAGCAGGTGAGGTGTCGTCGTAGTCGTTCGAGTACATGAACTGAGACGTTCCGATCTGCTTAACGTTGCTGAGGACCTGAGTCTTCTTGGCAGCAAGCTTAGCCTGGGCGAATACGGGGAAAAGGATGGCAGCAAGAATGGCGATAATCGCGATGACAACAAGAAGTTCAATAAGTGTAAATGCTTTTCGCATAATCTCCTCAGCAGGACAGGAACATGTTGCTATCGATAGAGATTAAGCATGTGTTAAGTTCTTAATTTGCAGCCGCCTTAGGTTGCAGCGTGTTAACAACTCTTATCAATTAGGTCGGGGGACCTTTGACCTGCGGCGAATAAGCGGTGGCGTATCGGGTGGCTCGACAACGGTCGAGGAAGCCCATTTTTGCAACCGGATTTTCTGCGGCCTGCTTTCTGGGTCGACGGTTAGGGTGTGCTCCATCCGGTAGTCGACGGGAGTCGACACGTCGATTACCCTCTGACACGCCTCCGGGGACTATGAGCCACCTACCTCTCAAGTGTGACGAGGACGAAGCAAAGCCGAAGTTTTTTCAACGGCTTGAACCATTGCCGTTTCGCCAGCCGACTTCAGATCTTTGGCCGCAAGTTCGTCCGCCGAATTCAATCCTGAAACAATGCGTAGCAATTTTCGGCGAAATCTGGAGTAAAGTAGATTCAATGAAAGACATTCGAGCAAGCGTCGATATCGGCGGGCGGGCGAGTGGCTTTGGTGCGTCCTACTTTTTTGGTTTTTGGTGGTATTCCCCCAAATCACCGTAGGTCGCGTCTCGACAAGAGTTTTGAATGAGAGCCCCTTCGGTGAAGACCGGAGGGGCTTTTGTTTTTTAAGGTCTAAGCCCGAGACCAGAAGAGTTTGAAAGGGCAAAACAGGTATCGAAAATGTCTTATCTATCCGAAGAAATCCAGACCAAATT
Organism: uncultured Armatimonadota bacterium; assembly: GCA_903904815.1. GTDB lineage: Bacteria > Armatimonadota > Fimbriimonadia > Fimbriimonadales > Fimbriimonadaceae > Fimbriimonas. The sequence continues at coordinate 20,444 of CAIVDU010000114.1, read as the reverse complement.
CCTCCAACGCGAACTCGCGTTGGTGAAGGTTGTCGCAGAGGGCGACCTTCAAGACGCAGCCTTGGGCGTCGTAGGAGCCTGGAGTGGTCGCCTGCTTGAATTGGGTCAGAATCACTTCACGGCTGAGGTCTCAGGAGATCCCGACAAGATCAGTCGGTTCATCGCCGCGCTCGTGCCGTTCGGTTTGTCGGCCAGCTTCCGAAGCGGCGCAGTTTCATTGGGATAGGAAGTTGGCATTTGCCGCCCTTTCGGGGCAAGTCACTCAAGGATCTGTTCCAACGTCGGAGACGTTGTGACTCCCTAAATGCCTTCGGAGAAGCGGCGCTCAACGGCCTCGATCAACCAGGCATCGTCGAAGGACTCGGGGATCGCGTCCAGGCCGTCGACCTCTCCTCCGATCCGAATGACTTCGAATCGGTGGGCGCCCAGCGATTCCTTGGTCTCCGAACTCGGGGGCCAAGCGCAAACCACGACCTTTCGGTCCTGACTGGCGAGGAGGTGGGCGATGGCAGCAATTCTGCGCTCTGCCTCTTCCACCGAAGGATTGTCCGCGTTGAGTGACATTCCAAGCGCCTGCTCGTCTAGGACGATCGCTCCAAATCGATCTGCGAGCAGGTTTGCGACCCTGGATCGGCGTTCGTCGGAGCTACCGCTCAGCCAAAGAACGCTACCCGCCGTTTTTTCTAACAGGTCTGGCGCCTTTTCAACCGACTCGATCAGTCCGGCCCCAACGGTGACGTAGTACGCCTCATCCACCAGGACAAAGCTGCCTAACTCAGGATTCTCGGAGTAGGGATCCACGAAAAGAGGCTGAGTTGTGCGGATCACGACTCGACCGATGTCATTCATCGAAAGACTGGTCGCAGGGCGCTCGTTTAGGTCCTCAATGTCGATCTTCGCCTTCACCGATTCGACGAATGCCTGGATTTTTCGAGACGTGTGCAGCAGAATAAACCGGCCGCCCGGCTGCAACTCTCGTTCCCCGAGCCAACACACGGTGGCCTCGAACCGGTCCGTCGCGTACGGAGGGTCCTTGGGACTGACAATGAGGTCGCCTCGGCTGGCATCGACGTCGTCAACCAGTTCCACCACCACGGGATCGCCCACGGTAGCCGACGCATTTCGACCGTCGGGATGCGTGATCGACTTGACCTTGGAAGTTACTCCTGCCGGAAGAATGACCACGTCATCCCCCAGTTCGAGTGATCCCGAACGAATTTCTCCGGCGAGGCCGCGAAAATTCTGGGTTGGACGAACGACCACCTGGACGGGAATGCGGAGGCCGGTTGCTACGATCCGCGACGGGATCTCGACGGTTTCTAGGTACCCCAAGAAGGTCGGGCCGTCGTACCAAGGCATGTTTTTCGACTCATCGACGACGTTGTCACCGAGCAAAGCGGAGATGGGAACGAAGGTGACGTGCCCAAGATTGAGCCGTTCGGCGACTCTCGTGAAGTCGGCAACGATCTCCCGGAATCGAGTCTCCGAGAATTCGACCAGATCCATCTTGTTGACGGCAACCAGAACTTCCGGAACTCTCAGCAGAGACGAGATGGCGGCATGTCGTTTTGACTGGGGCAGAACGCCCTTTCGGGCATCGATCAGGATCACCGAGAGATCAGCGGTCGACGTACCGGTGACCATGTTTCGCGTGTACTGAACGTGGCCGGGAGTATCGGCAATGATGAACTTCCGCTTGGGTGTATTGAAGTAGCGGTAAGCCACATCGATTGTGATGTTCTGCTCCCTCTCCGCGCGAAGACCATCGGTTAGGAGGGCCAATTCCACCCCTTCGGAGCCTCGGCGTGCGCTTGCTTGCTCAACCGCTAGGAGTTGATCCTCGAAAATCGACTTCGAGTCGTAGAGCAGCCGACCTATGAGGGAGCTCTTGCCGTCATCCACGCTGCCGGCGGTGGCAAATCGAAGCATCTCCATTAGAAGTAACCCTGCCGTTTGCGGTCTTCCATCGCGGCGTCCGACCGTTGATCGTCGGCCCGACCACTTCGTTCCGTGACTCGGGCGGCCAAAACCTCATTGAGGATCTCTTCAAGCGAAGAGGCGTCGGACTCGATCGCGCCGGTGCAGGTGGCGTCTCCCACGGTTCTGAATCGGACGCGTCGCTCGACGACTTCCTCCCCCGGGATGAGCGTCAGCAATTCAGAATGGGCCAGCCAGGTGGAGTCTCGTTTGATGACCGGTCGGACGTGACTGAAATAGAGGGTTGGAATGGGGATTTGCTCTTCCGCGATGTAAGTCCAGATGTCGGACTCCGTCCAGTTGCTGAGCGGAAACACTCGGAAATGCTCACCGGGTCGCTTGAGTCCGTTATAGAGCCGCCAGAGTTCCGGGCGTTGATTCCTTGGCTCCCATTGTCCAAACACGTCCCGATGGGAAAACACACGCTCTTTGGCGCGGGCCTTCTCTTCGTCTCGCCGACCGCCGCCGATCGCCGCATCGACCTTCAAGTCCTTGAGTCCGTCGAGCAGCGTGATTGTCTGCAGGGCATTTCGGCTTGCGTAAGGGCCGGTTTCCTCAACCACTCGTCCTTCGTCAATCGAGTCCTGAACGGACCGCACTAGCAGCTTTGCGCCTACCCTCTCCACTAATTCGTCCCGAAACTGAATCGTCTCCGGGAAGTTGTGTCCGGTGTCGACATGAAGGAGCGGAAATGGAATCGGGCCGGGTCGGAAGGCCTTTAGGGCAAGGTGCACGAGGACGATTGAGTCCTTGCCTCCCGAGAAAAGGATGACCGGCTTCTCGAACTGACCGGCTACCTCTCGAAGCGTGTAGATCGCTTCGGACTCTAGCTCATGGAGATGAGAAGTGCTCTTCACGTCAGTAAGAATGGTTGCGCTCATGATAACGGGCAAGCGCTTCATCGCGACAAGCTCTAAGAGTTTTCCCGACCGGGGCGCCGGAAAACCGGTCTAATCCGATAGAGTTCTTTCTTTCCTACGAATCGCACCCCCCAAATGCGACGGGCAAAACAACCGTAACGCGAGATGGGTCGTGCTGACCCACTCGTTCGGGGCCCATTACGTGGAAACCCCTGTTGGCCGTATACTTTATACATGCTTTCCAGCCGGGCTCGATACGCTACTCGGGCCATGCTCGACCTCAGCCTGCGTTTTGACGAAGGACCCATTCTGATTGGGGACATTTCCGAGCGTCAGAACATCCCTCTGAAGTACCTGCAACAGATATTGGTCTCGCTCAAGTTAGCGGGGTTTCTTCAGAGCCGGAAGGGTCCCGGAGGCGGCTACACATTGGCAAGACCACCCAAGGAAATCACCCTTGGAGAGGTGGTGCGAGCCATGGATGGGCCGATAGCTCCGATCAGTTGCGTGAGCGTTACCAATTATGCAGAGTGTGGGTGCCCGCACCCGGATAAGTGCTCGCTTCGAGCAAAGTTCAAGGAAGTGAGGGACGCCATGGCTGATGTCCTCGACAACACCTCGTTTGCCGAGATTGCCGAGAAGCAACGCAATGCGGATGAATCTGGCGCGGACTTATTCGACTACGTCATTTGACGTAGTCGACGAGCGCTAATACGCGTTCCTCGAATTAGCCTTTTTAGGTTCGATTTTTCCCTCTCCTCTGCCCCTCTCCCGCGCATCACTTCGCTGCGGGCGAGGAAAGGCAAACTCGCTAACATGATGAAGGGCGAGCGGGATAGACCTTTGGGCGCTTAGACTGGACTAAGGGGGGGAATTCCGGCTCGAACTTTCTAAGTTGGAGCGTGTGCTGGCCGGTTAGCCTTTAGGTGATCGAAGAGAGGAGCAAACGGGGTCGTTCGCCAAAACAATCGAAGGTGGAAAGCTTGATGGATCGCCAGAAATAAATTAGTACACTCAAACGATCGACTTTATATAGTCTACCGACTATAAGAACTGTAGGATGAGATTGGAAACCGGCGGACCCGCTGGGCATCACCTCAATGTCATACAATCGATCTCTCCAGCGAGCGTTCACGCTCATTGAACTTCTCGTCGTCATCGCAATCATCGCGATTCTTGCTGCGATCCTATTCCCGGTCTTTGCTCAAGCAAAGGACGCCGCCAAGAAGTCGGTCGGACTCTCAAACGTGAAAGAGTTGGGCCTTGCCTATGCCCTGTATCTGGGCGATGCCGATGACATCTTCCCAAACAGCGTGACCGAGCGAACGTCACCCAACTATGCGACGGCGACCACGGCCGAACAGGTGGAACCCTATCCGATTCGATACAAGCTCGGACCGTACATCAAGTCGGGTTCGTCCGTCCCGACTCCGACCTCGAACGACGGCGGCGTCTGGAAAGATCCATCTTCGCCAGCATGGCCAACGGCTGGCGTGAAGCAGTGGTGGACGGTGGACTACGGCAGCAACAGCAACGAGGCCAACCTTCCCGGGGCTTCCAAGCAAGCTTGGTACATCGCCAATCCTGACTTTGGTTTCAACGAGACCGTGTCCGCGACGTCACTTGCTTCCCCGGCAAACTTCATTCTGCTTGGAGATGCGGCCCGCGCGGACGGAACCCCTTCCCGGGGTGGGCTTTATCCGCAGCCGTGGGCCTTTGACGACACCGCCGGGAACGTGACGACAGGCGGCACGATTGTGAGCGCTACAAGCCTTCAATCACGACTTTGGCCGCGTCATAGCGACCGAAAGATTGCCTACAACGCTGGCCCCAGCCCGAGTGGACAGAGCGGCGGTTATCTTCAGATCCAAGGCGGCGTGAACTTGGCGTACGGTGACTTCCACGCAAAGTGGAGAAACATCAACCAGACTTGGCGCAGCTACAACGATAACGACTGGCGACGTAATCCGGTCCCTGGGAACTGAGTCGACCAACGCGGCACATTCATCCGATTGTACGAAGCGACCTTTCATCTAAGAGAAGGGTCGCTTCGCGACGCAGTTATGGGTGGTTTCCGCCTCGCTGCCCTAATACGATTTAGTTAAGGGCGGTTTGGCTACCTCCGCTCTCCCGCGCTCCGCTTCGCGGCGAGAGAGGGTTATTAATCGTTTGCGTGGCGAAGACGCGCAAGTGCGGAGTGACCTCTGACTCGCCGACATTCTCGCCAGTCGCAAGCCAGCAAAACGCTTCGTGCTCATGCCGTCGAGTTATGGAATCCAAGGAGATGGAACCGATTCCTTTGACTCGGTCACAGTCCGGATCATGAAGACGCTAACCAACATCTCGGCATCCAATTTTGAAGCGGAAGTTCTCGAATCCGTCGAGCCGGTGCTTGTCGATTTCTGGGCGCCATGGTGCGGACCCTGCCTCAGGATTGCCCCGGAGATTGAGTCGATTTCCGCGGAACTTGAAGGAAAGGTCAAAGTGGTCAAGGTTAACGTGGATTCGAATGCCGAACTGGTTGATCGCTTCTCGGTTCGAGGAATTCCAAACCTGATCCTTTTCAAGGACGGAAAGCCGATCGACCAGATTATTGGCATCACGAACCGGCAGACGATTTCAAGCACCATTCGACGCCATCTGTCCGCCTAAGTGGCGGGCCAAACGTCCTGCCATGGAACCCAAGCCTTTCCCAAGAGATCTGATGCGGTAGCGAGATCTCAGGATCTTGAAGGGGAAAAGATGCTAGAAGGTTTAATCGTACTTTTCATTGTGCTGTGGGCACTTGGGTTCTTCGTGGTCCACGTTGGGTCGGTGATCCACCTGCTGCTGGTCCTCGCGCTGGTAGTCATCGTGATTCGGCTTCTTCGCTCCAGCACCCGCGTTTAGCGCCTACTTGTCGCTAAACAGTTTGATGACGGCGGGAACGTCTTCGGTGATTTCCACAAATCGTCCCACTTTTTCGTCGACGAAGAAGTTGTCGTTCACGTCGTCATTCGCGGTGCTCACTTCTCCGATGACGCAGTCGTCGGAAGCGGGTTCAAACTCATGATAAATCCCGGGCAGGATCGTAATACGTTCTCCCGCCCGTAAGTAGACGTCCGAGGCCTCGGAAATCATGCTGGGAGCCCCGTTGAAGTTGAGGGTCACACCGCCTTTTGCTGTGTCCGGGTGTGAAGACCAGATCTTGACCCTTAACCGACCCGATCGGCAGATGATGTCTTCCTTCTTAAGCTTGTGGCAGTGCGCGGGAGTAATCATTCCTCGCTTCGCGAACATGAGTTTCTCGCAGTACTCCGGTTCTTCAGACAGATTCACCAGTACAAGCCCGAATTTCTTGAAATCTCCCAGTCCAAAGTCGGTGACATCCCAACGTGGACGGGGCGGAAGTGCCCAACCTGCCTGCTGAAACTTAAGGGTGGCTTCGCGGAGGATCGAGTTGATTTCACTTCTCTTCATAATGCTAATTTGGGCCTAAACCATATTTGGCAAGACAGCGATGGCGCACAACGAGTCAAAATGACCTTATGAGCGCAAGAATCCGTCCCAATGTGTTGCGGATGCAACCATACCTGCCCGGGAAGCCGATTGAGGAGGTCAAACGAGAACTCGGCCTGGATCGAATCGTTAAGCTGGCCAGCAACGAGAACCCGTTCGGCCCATCACCCAAGGCGATCGCGGCGGTTCAGGCGGCAGCAGAGCGCATGCACATCTATCCAGATGGGGCAGCTTTTGAACTCAAATCGGCGGCAGCGGCTAAGTTCGGTCTGCCAATTGAGAGCATCATGGTCGGGAATGGAAGCGACGAACTCATTCACCTTCTCGGATTGATTCTTCTCGGCACTGAGTCAGATGAAATGATCGTGGGCGACCCATCGTTTAGCCGGTACGACGCGGCGGCTCACCTGGTCCCTTGTCAGCTCATCAAGGTCCCCCTCGACCGCCACTACCGCCACGACCTGACCGCGATGGCGAAAGCAGTGACCGACAACACCAAGCTGATCTTCATTGCGAACCCTAACAATCCGACCGGGACGATCGTTCGCAAGTCGGAACTCGACAAATTCCTCTCGGAGATCCCCCAGGACATTGTGGTGGTTCTCGACGAGGCGTACTTCGAGTTCGCGTCGCACCTTGAGGAGTATCCGGATGGCATCGATTACGTGAAGCAAGGCCGAAATATCGTGTCACTGCGAACGTTCAGCAAAGCCCATGGCCTGGCCGGAATTCGAGTGGGGCTTGGATTCACGACGCCCGAAATCAACGACGCGATCAACCGGGCTCGTGAGCCGTTCAATGTGAACTGCCTGGCTCAGGTGGCGGGAGTTGCCGCCCTTTCGGACGATGAGCACGTCGCCAAGACGGTAGCCAACAATCAAAAGGGACTGGACCGTCTGGCCGCTGCCTTCCGGTCGGTGGGAGCAACTCCCATCGAAAGCTTTGCAAACTTTGCTTGCGCCGACTTTGGTCGTCCGGCGGGCCCCATTTTCAAAGCACTCCTTCAACTCGGAGTCATCACCCGATCCGGTGAGGGCCTCAGCATGCCGACCTGCCTCCGGGTAAGCGTCGGTACGGAGGAAGAGATGGAGATCTTCGAGGCCGCCCTCCAGAAAGTGGTTCCTGTCTTGACGAGCGCTTAGGCCAGGACCGGTCTTCTTTCCGGTTGGGCGAAGTTTTGAGAGGCCACCCAGTCCAGGGTGGCTTGGAGCGACTCTCGGAACAGAGTCGGGCTCATCCCAAAGGTCCGCTCAAAGTCGGAACTGTCCGCAACGAAAGGTCGCTCGAATTGATAGAGCGTCTCTTTGAGTTCACTCATCATGGGACTTACCAGGCCGGCAAGTGACATCACCATGCCGGGAATGGCCTTGGCCTCGGAGCGGGTTCCGGCAACCAGTGCCGCCTCTCGGATGAACTCACGGGAGGCTTCGCGAGATTGCGAAGAGGGCGGGGGTCAGCCCCAATGCTCCTTATCGGCATTTTGTCGACAAAGACGATCTCTTGGCCGCGGTTGCCGAACGAGGGTTTCGGACACTCGTGAGTCGGTTCAGGGCGGTCCAAGGCGACCAAGCGGCGGTAGGTCTGGAAGAGTTGGGACGGGCCTATTTTGAGTTCTCGCAGGAGTTTCCTGCGGAATACCGGGTGATGTTCGGGAGAAAGAAGGACTTCGGCGAGTATCCACACCTGGTGGAAGCAAGCGGCGAGGCGTTCTTCATGCTGTTGTGCTCGGTTCAAGCCTTGATGCCAGTCGGCGCGACCCAGACTCAGGCGGTGCCGAATGCTCTCCTGACTTGGTCGATGATTCACGGTTACGCAAACCTCATGCAGCTCGGTGCTTTTCAGTTCATCGATGCGTCGGTGGTGCCAACGCCAGAGGGGATGGCGAAATCGCTGGCGGCGGCGATAGGAAGCTAGACCTGGCCTAACCGTGGGCTCCTGTCCACGGCCCTGGCTGACAAACTCCGCGGACTCAGGCGGTCGCCGGCAGGAATCTGCGGGTACGTTTGGTTGGTCGGCTACGGTCCGAGGGTGACAGGCGATTAAGGGATTTGCAGCACGATTTTGCCGAACTGGGACGACGCCTGCATGTGGTCGAGGGCTTTATTGGCATCCTCCAGCGGGAATGTCGTGTCGATGACCGGATTGATCTGTTTGAGTTCGATCAGCGAGATCATGCCCGCAAAGTCAGCGGGGGAACCCATGGTCGTTCCGAGGAGCGAAAGCTGCTTCCAGAAGATCCGTCGCATATTGACGTCCGCTGGATTGCCGTTGGTGGCCCCAAAGAAGGCGATTCTTCCACCGGGGTTAGCGAGTTCGATCAGTTTGGACAAGCCTTCACCCATGGCACTGTCGATGATTACGTCGAATCCTCCAGCCGCTTCCTTTAGCTCCTTATCCCAGCCCTCACTTCGATAGTTCGCCCCTCCGCTTGCGCCAAGCGCCCGAGCTTGGGCCAGTTTTTCTTCGCTGCCGCTGGTCACGAAAACCTCCGCGCCTAACGCCTTGGCAAACAAAATCGCAAATGTGGCGACTCCCCCGCCAGCCCCAGTCACCAGGACCTTCTCTCCTGAGACCAAATGCGCACGGCTTGAGATTGCCCGAAAAGCGGTAAGGCCAGCTAGCGGGATGGCCGCCGCCTGTTCCCAGTTCAAGTGACGCGGCTTGTCGATGAGGTTTGCGACGGGCACCCGTACCTGCTGGGCAAGCGTGCCGTCCCTTGGGAGACCAAGAATCTGAAACTCCTTCTGATCCTGAGAACTTTGCGAGGGTCCCCAGTTGATCGATGGATTGACAATGACTTCCCTGCCACCCCAAGCGCCTCCCTCGTCCCCAACCGACTCCACGACTCCAGCGCCGTCGGAACCGAGCACGATCGGGAATTTCAGACCCGCGTACTGTCCGAGCCTGATCCAGACGTCTCGACGGTTTAGGGATGCTGCTTTCAGGCGCACGATGGCTTCGCCGGGACCCGGCTGGAGGTCTGGTCGATCTTCGATTCGGATTTCGTCCCCGATTCCGTGCAAGACAGCGGCTTTCATGATGTAGGTTATACACGCCCCTCAACGGAATCCAGTCCCTTCAATGCCATCAACTCAGGACTTCCGTCGTGAATGGTGTCGCTGGCGCGACGCGGTTTCAAAAAGCAATCCACCTCTCCCTTCCCTCTACGCCTGCGGAGAGGGACTCGCTTGGGAGTAGGTAACTGAACTATCAAGACTCAGGTTTTTTTTGTATTTGCCTTGTGCCTCAGGCCATCGATGAGTCGAAGCGCCACTTGGAGAGGCGTACGTGCTGGAAACGGCCTGCGTGGGCCTCGAACAGGGCTCGGGTTGAGGGGTGGCAGGTGAGGTAGATGACCTGATGCCGCTTGGAGAGGTCGGCGATCATTTGGACGGCGAGGGCTTGGTGATGGGGGTCGAAGTTGACGAGGACGTCGTCGAGGACGATCGGGAGAGGCTCTCGTTTCTCGCAGTAGTTGTCGATGTACCCGAGGCGAACCGACAGCAGAAGCCGCTCGGCATGGCTGCGATTCAACTGAGAAACAGACCGACGAGTACCGTCTCGATCGAGCACGAAGTAGCTGTCCCCATCCTTGCGAATCGTCTCCGATTGGCCGTCGGTCAGTTGCTTCATGTAGTACGAGGCCCTCTCGAACACGCCGTCTTGAACTTGGTTTTGGTATCGGTCCTTTGCTTCGAGCAGGAGAAGACGGGCGAGGGTCGTTTCCAACCAGCGTTTTCGCATCGATTCCAATTCAGCCTGAAACTCGGCGCGACGGGCGAGGGCCGCCCCAAGATCCGCTCCCGATTCAAGGTTCTGAAGGTCGCGTCCCAACCTCAAGGTGGCGTCCTCAGCCTCTCGTAGCCGCTCGGTAAGCTCACGGAAAGCACGGTCCGCATCGTCAGCTCGCGACTGGAGATCAACGCCGTCTGTGACCGCGGAAAGGGCAGCGCTAAGCCGGTGAAAGGCGTCGCCTGGACCGCTGATTTGGACTAAGAGCGCCTGAGCCTTATCGTACTCCTGGCGAACCTGAACGGCTTCGCGAGCGGCGTGGTAGGCCGCCAAGAATTTCTCGTCTTCGTCAACTCCGGCCGCGGCAAGCGTTTCTGCGATCGTCTGCTGAACTTCTCCCAGTTCTTGGTTTGACGCCTTCAGATCTCGTTCGAGGGTAGTGATCCGTTGGGAAGTCTCGGCCGCGTCGCGCCGGATCGAATGGGCGGCATCGAGTCGCCTTTGCAAATCGGCGATGCCGTCCGAAACCGCTCCGACCGGTTCTGGCTCTTCGAGACGAGCTTTGAGGGTGGCGAGTTGGGAACTGGCACGGGAAATCCGGGTGACGAACTGGTCCCGCTCTCGGGTGGCCTGCTCCAGTTTCTCGAGCGCCAATCTTGTGGCCGAGATCTGGCCTTCGAAGACGAGCAGAGAGTCCGCTTCTAGATCCTCGGGGTACCCCTTTTCGGCACACCATAAACGCCATTGTTGAACGGCCGCCTCAAGCTCTGTCTGGACGGTAATCAGATCGTCTTCGGTCTGTTCTTTCAGCTTGCGAAGCCGATCTACAGCGGACGACGCGTCCTCGAGCCTTTGGCTTTCGGATTCCCTGCGAATGGCTCCCTGACTCGCCTTTCGGAGCTCGGCCTGGATCGGAATGAGATCCTCGGACCGTTCGACTGTCCATCCCTCTGATTCGGTCAGACGCTTTCGTTCAGATTCGAGGCGGCGGACTTCCTCACGCAAGTGTTCCAAGTCCGCGGCGGGCTCGGCTTGGGCAGGTCGGTCGGCGACTCTTAAGAACATTCCGAGCACGAGTCCCACTCCGATGAGCGCCCAGAGCTTCGTCAGCGCAGCAATAACCGTAAAGACCACTACGATGATTGCAAACGTGAGCACCCATTTCGGTAGGCCTGAGGTTGGCGTGGAAGTCGCTGCTGAGGCGGCATGCTCTCGCCAATTGAGTTCGGATTGAGCGGCGTCTCGCTTGACTAAGAGTCCCCTCAGTTGCTCCAAGACTTCGGTCTTGCGATCCACTTCGTGGATACCCGAAGCGTCGGGATTGGGTGAAAGACGGTCTTTCAGAGTGGAAAGGCCTTCTTCAGCGGCCTGCCATTCCCGCTTGCGATCCTTGAGGAGATCGGCGAGCCGGACAGATTCTTGCCGGTGGGCGGTCATGAGGCCAGAAAGCTTCGCGCCTTCTGCGTGCGACGCAATCGAAGTGTCGACCGAGAAAAGGCGCACTTGGTCCCAGTTTGGACCGAGTTGAAGAAAAGCCTCACGCAGGATTCTCGACGCGGATTCGACTTGCCGCTCTCGGTCTTCGAGGCCCAACTCCGCTTCTCGGAGAAGCTGAAGGCCCGCCGCCAGCGACTCGATTTCAGCGGTGGACGAAATCAGATTCTCGTTTACCGGCAAGCTTTTGAGATGAAGTTGGGATTGATCCAGTTCGGTTTGCAAACGGGTTATGGTCCGGCTGAGACGCAGTTCCTGGTCCCGGTGATGGCGGAGGCGTTCGAGCCCCCCTTCATCGAAGGTTGACGTCCCTCCCAGCCCGGCGAGTCGCGCGCGAGCCTCTTCCAATTGACACCAGGCGCCCCAAGCCCGCGAAAGCTGTCCCAGGTGGGTGGATGACTCCTTGGCTTCGACATGGGCCACCCGCAACTGGGCAACCCGCATCTCCGCTTGGCGGCTGGCATCGAGAACCTCGTCGTATTCGCGGGATCGTGCCTTGGCGAGATCGAGATCCTTAGTCGAAGCTTCTAGCTCACCCTGAATCTCCTTGATTCGTTTGTCGATCGCCTTGACCTCTTTTTCGGTCGTCGACAAAGCCGTTGGCAATCCGCGAACCCCCATACCGGTAATGGCGGCTTCAACGGCGGCTTGGCGATCGGCGTTCAGCACCCCATCCCTCAGTTCGTCGATTCCGAGGGCAAACACGGACCCGTAAAGATCGCGAGAGGCGCTCCCGAGCCAGCCAAAGGGATCGACGGCGACTCCCTCACTGAGGACCGAGAGACTGCCTGACGCGGGGGGCGGGGTGCCACGTTCCCAACGAATGAGCCTTCCATCGTTCGTCTGGAGAGTCACGACCCCGCCCCGAAGTCCACCGGGGGTCTCGGCGTATTTGTTAGAGCCTCGACCGGTGGAATAGCCGAAAAGGACCGAGGTCAGAAACTCTAAAAGCGTGGATTTACCGGCTCCGTTGGGACCTTCCAGTAACACCAAGCCGTCCTCGACTTGATCGACTCCGGTATCGGCCAGCATTCCGAAGCCATGCACGCGAATGGAACGGAACTTCAAGCTTCTACTCCCGGGTTCAGCAGGGTGACCGCGCGGACACCCGCATGTCGTAAGGCTTCGGCAATCTCCTCTTCTGAAGGGAGTTCGTACCGCCCTTTTCCGGCCGCCTCCTTGAGCTTTGCCGGAATGGCTTCGAAGAATTCCGGTTCGTCCCCTTCGGAGAGACCGAGGAGAAAGGCCTGAACGGAGTGGGACGAGCGGATCGCCTGCCAGTCGATCTCCGGCCTTGTTTCTACCGACCAGCTTTCGATCCAGACGAAGGGGGATTCCGCTCCGTACGCGTTTCGAAGCGAGTCCATCTGGTAGGCGAAACCATCTTCGCGGATCGCTTTGTCGAGACTTGTGGTCCCGGCTAACGTGAGTCGAACCACGGCCGGTCTCTTGTCGGAGATTTCGAGCAGTTGGCGAATTTCGGCGTCGATGGAGGCTTCAACTTGATTCAACGTCGTGAGCCCGGTCAGGTCGATTCGGCGCTCGTCCCAACGGAGCACGTCGGATTCCTTGAACTCGACACTCTTGACGGTCGCGTCGTTCACTTCTACCTGTACATAGCCTTTCGCGCCCCGTTCGCGGGGGGAGACGCCTTGAAGCGAGCCAGTGTAGACCGCCCACGCGATGCCGGAAAGCAGGACCTTGTGGGCATGGACGTGCCCGAGAGCCCAGTAGTCGTATCCCCGCTGTTCGAGATCGTTCAGGGAGAACGGTGCATAGTCCCCCGGATTCTTCTCACCGCTGCCGAGGCTCTTTTCGCCCACCAGGTTTCCGTGCAGCATGGCGATCTGGAGAAGACCGTCTTCGGCATGAAACACCTGGGGGTATTTGAGGGCGAGGTTCTTGATGACTCTCGGGGATGGATAGCTCTCACCGTAAATCCGCGCCACCGGCTCGCCGCGGTAGTGAGCAATCTGAGGCTCCCCGCCTTTGACGTCGAACACGTGGCAGCTATCGGGCAAAACTAGAGGGTCGGCGCCGGACAGAGGGTCGTGATTGCCCCGGATGACAAAGCTTGGAATCTGGAGCGCATGCAATCGGGCGATGCCATCGCGAAAAGCGAGGCGAGCTCGAAGATTCTCGTCGGCGGAGTTGTAGAGGTCGCCCGGAAACAGGACGAAGGCGGGCTGTTCCCGTTCGGCGTCTCGGATGAGGTTATCGAACGCGCGGTAGGTGCTGGTTTCGACCGCCTGGCGGACATCGGCGGGAGCGCCTTTCATGACTCCCTCGCTGGCCGCGCCCAGGTGGAGGTCGGCGGCGTGAAAGAAGGAATAGCGCATAGCGATGCCAAGACTTTACTTCAGACGAAGGCGGGATAGGGCGGCCTTTGGCCGCGGGAGTATGGGAGCGGTGGTCATTCGGACGGACGAGGAATCCCCTCCTCACTGGCGAACTTAACGATCGGTTGATCGGAAGTTGGCTAACCAGGAGGGGGTCCCTCGTTCCTCGTTCCTCGTTCCTCGGGATGACGGGTAGTTAATAGTTTGAGTCAGCTAATGAATAAGTTGTCCGATATTGGACTAGTTCTCCGACCCTGGTCTGGCACTGGTTTTCACTAATGGGTCAAAACTGTTTCAAACACGGCGATCAATCGCTCGATCTCGGCGAGTGTGTTGTAGTGGACGACGCTGACTCGTACGACACCGTCTTCGGGTGGAATTCCCAAGGCGGTGACCAAGCGGTAGGCGTACATGTGGCCGTATCGGATGCCCAACGGGTGACGATCGACTTCGGCGACGATGGCGGCGCTGGATTTGCCTGCGAAGACGAAACTCACGGTGCCGACCGAGTCGGTTCCCTGAGCGCCGATGAGGCGGACGCCCGGCTTGGATCGGAGGTATTCGACCAGGCGACGAGCCGGAGGAGCCTCTAAGCGCTCCATGACCTGAAAGGCTTTGACAATGGTCTCCCGATCATCGACGTGCCTTCCAGCGAGAAACTGGAGGTAGGGCCTCAACGCGAGTAGGCCAGCACAGGCCTCGTGGGAGATGCCTCCGAGTTCGAATTTGTGAGGCACGGAGTTGGCGGGGATGAAGAAATGGTTCGGGCCGACGATTTCGGCGAACGCTTCCGTCCGACCGAAGAGGACGGCCATGTGGGGGCCGTAAACTTTGTAGGCGGAGAAGACGTACCAATCGACTCCCCACGCGGCCACGTCGATGGCGTGGTGAGGGGCGTAGGCGACGCCGTCTACCACGACCTTTGCACCGACTGAGTGGACGAGTTGTACGATGGCGGGGACGTCGACGATCTGGCCGAGGATGTTGGAGACGTGGGGGAAGGCGACGATTCGCGTCCGTTCGTTGAGGAGTGCGCGGAGACTTTCAAGGGAGCACTCGAACGTCTCGGGATCGACTTTCCAAACGTGGACCACAGCCCCACGCGACTTCAGCTTCTCCCACGGACCGGCATTCGACTCGTGGCTGGTTTCGGCGATGATGAATTCGTCGCCGGGCTTTACTGTTTCGCCATACGCGCCGGCGAGGATGTGACTGAGGGCGGTCGTGCTGGGCCCCAGGACGATCTTGCCGAGACCCTGAGCATTCATGAACGTCTCCATGAACGCATGGGCTGCTTCGACGGTGGCGCTCGCCCGGAGAGATTGGGCGTAGCCTGCGCCGAGTTGGACATAGCTCGAGGTCATATAGCCACAGATGGCGTCGGCGACCGTGCCGGGGACCTGCGAACCACCCGCGTTTTCCAGGTAGGCGAATTCGGAGGCGAGGGCGGGGAACCACGTTCGGACTTGGTTGATGTCGGGAGTGAGTGGCATTGCGATTACAGACCGTTGGTGGAGAGGAAGTCGTAGCTGGAGTTGAGACAATCGAAGGGATCGCGCGGGCAGGTGTCTTGTTCGACGATGGCCCACTGGGTCCCTCCATCTCGACAGGCGGAGAGAATATCGTCCCAGTTTAGGTTGCCTTCTCCGATCGCTTCCATGGTGACTCCCCCGTCTTGGCTAGCGCCACGGTCTTTGAGGTGGACGGCTTGGATTCGGCCGGTGGTGGCTCGCAAGAGTTGAGTGGGATCGACGTCGGCAACGGCCACCCAGTAAACGTCGATTTCAAGGGCCAGGTGGGGGGCCTCGTTCAGGAGGACATCGTAAGGACGTCCGCCACTCACTACGTCAGTCACGAACTCGTGGGCGTGGTTGTGGTATCCGAAAGTGATTCCCGCGTCGGCGAGCTTTGCGGTGACCCGCTTCGACTCCTCGGCGAATCGCCGCATGCCTTCGACGCCTTCGTAGCCCGACCAAAGTCCGCCGATAGCGGTGTATTGGCAGCCAAGCGTCTTGTGGAAGGCGATCTCCTCGTCAGTAAAGTCTCGGAGTCTCTCCCACGGTCGATGGGTGGCGCAGCAGACCAGGCCGTTCGCGTCCAATAGCTCTCGCGCCTTTGCCGCGTCGACCTCCGGTTCTGGCCCGTCCATGCACTTGATGGCGGAGAGCTGGACTGCCTCGTAGCCAATGGCATGAACGGCTTGGAGCGACTCATCGAACGCCAGAGCGGTCGAGGTGAAGTCGCGAAGCGTATACATCTGGGCAGCGAGCCGCATACATGCATTAAGGGCTAAGTGTGGCGACAGAAGCAAGGGAGTTGGATTTCTGTGATTGCGGCGCCAGTGAGGCTCGCGGTTGTGAAGACGCGGCCAGGGTCGTTCCCAACGCAATAGCGCGATGGAAAAAGGTGCGGTCGAGCCGACGATCCGAGGGCCGCTTCGTGAGTCGTTTTTGTTTCCTATCTTGGCTGCGAAATTTCCAAGATATGTCCGTCGGGGTCAGTCAGGAAGGTTTGGCCCACGAAGGTCGCGTTCCCTCCGTAGTTCATCGGGGCTTTGCCAAGGCTGGCGACAAAGGCACGCGCTTCTTCGATGTCGTCGACGGCAACCGAAAAGTGATTCATTCGAGTATCGATCGCTTCGGGTTCTCCAGGGACTTCAACGCTCTGCTGGAGATGGAGTTGTTGGCCGGAGCCCAGGTCGAACCAGGCAAGGATCCTGCCCGGGTATGCCATGGGAGCGGCGATCCGCTTCAGGCCGAGTTGCCCTTCGTAGAACTCGATGCTGCGCTCGATGTCCTTTACGTTTAAGCTCACATGGTGAATGAAGCTTCTGGAAGAGAATAGGCTCGGCGGTTCTGGTTCGGAGGACATCGAACTGATGGTACACCGTGCGAAGGCTGTTGGATAGCGGCGGATTGTGACGGCGCACCTGTTGAAGTGCATCTATGGTAGCTGGGAGCTAGGGACCAGATTGGGACATCACGTTTGGGGGAAACGCAGTGAATCGGGAAGGTGCGTGGAAGCTAGTGGGAACCATTTAGGTTCAAACGTGACTCAATGCGGCAACGTTGGGAAGCTATTGCACGCGCGTCGAGCCGCGCTGATCACAGCGCTCTCAAGCGAGCGCACTCCCAAAGAGTTGCAAATACTCGTTCGGCGTTCTCAATGAAACAGTCTCCAAGCCACATCACTCCCCATGGGCTCATTCCGAGTGAAATGCTCGCCTAGCTGCACTCGGAACTGAACTCAGTCCGAATCTCCCACTGGCGGCTCCGCGGGCGACGGATGTGGATGGACTCTAATTTGTATTCTTGATCTAGGACGAGGATCTGAAGTGGTGGACTCACTTCTGCCGCCACGGTTGGCTCAGAATCGCTGTGGTAGCGGGGCAGGAACTCAAGCACGTTGCCGCGAAGGTAATCGTCGATGATCAGGGCGGTGGGCGAAATGGGAAGTCCACGGGTAGTTCCACTTACCGACAATTTGGAAGTATGGAAGGTTGGTAGGGACGCGAATCTCAGGGGCGTTACGGATTCCAAATGCTCTTCCCGGACTTTTGGCTTCCATGGGATCATGGAATCGCCCGCCACGTCTTCAAAAATGGGGAGATAATTCGCCTCGAGTTGGCCAATTCCGGGTTCCTCCGAAAGGATCTGCTTTGTTTGTTCCTCGCCCAGTAATCCGCTACTCAAAAAGACGCAGGTTTCGAAGACCGAGAGATCCGCAATCCATCGCAAAGCGGTCAGCGAGAAAAGATGGATCACGAGACTTCCGACGTCCCTCATCTTTAAGTAGTGGATCAGATCGTCGGTTGGCAACCAGTAGCCGCCAATCGTCAACGGAGAATCGCTCGTCTCGTAGAAAATCTTCGTGTTATCGCTTACGGGTTCGTCGTCGATAACGACCGGGAAGTTGATTGGGACCCAAGGTAGTCGACGCACAAAAACGAGAAGCGGGCCAAATTCCGATATCAAGCGGCTCAGGATGTCGAGGATCCTTACGCTCGAATCGTCAGCGGGCATCCATTTGTGGACAAGGTTGTAATCCATGGCTCAGATTTGCTGTCCATTGTGAGTTTCTCGGGTCTTTTTCTGGGACACTAGTAGGCCAACACGAAGGTGTTGCGCCATGGTTCAGAGTCCCAAGGGAGGCTCATCTAGAAGCCTTTCAACCTTGACTGCCATTTCCTCGGCTTCTCTGGCTTCTTGGTATCTGCCGCACGCTTCAAGGGACTCGGAAAGGGCGGTCCAGAGGGCGGGGGTGTTCGGGTCCAGGTTGAGAGCCTGCCGATACCGGTTCACGGACGCTTCGTAATCGCCCAATTCGTAGAGGGAGTCGCCGAGGTTATACAGGATGGCAAAATTGTCGGGTGTGTCGGCCAAACCTTGTTCAAGGACCTCTCTGGCCTCTTGAAACTCTCCGAGGTCGTTCAAAGTGAGGCCAAAATTGTTGACGGCCAACTGATTCTTTGGCTCTAAGAGGAGCGCGTGCCGATAGAAATCCACCGCCTCAGGCAGAAGCTCGAGGCTTCGATGGGCGTTGGCGAGTGCGAGCCAGGCGTCGGTATGGCTCGGTTCGATAAGGGACGCTTTGACCGCAGCGTCGCGGGAAACTTCGAAATCCTCGGCTTCCCGGGCCATGACGGACAAGTCCACCCAGGTGTCGAAGTCGTCGGGAGCTAGCTCGACTGCATAACGCCCCAATTGAACCGCTCGCTCAGCTTCATCGTGTTCCAAGCAGAGATGGGCTCGCTCGAGCAGGATGCTTGCGCTTCGTGATGTCCAGTCGAGGACGTCAGCCCGCACGTCCTCATTCGAACTTGAGAGCGCATGAACTCGACCTGCGGTCGCGACAGCCTGCTCCAGATTTCCTAGTTCTAGGTGAACGTCCACAATACAGCACATCGCCTGAACGGCAATATCGACGCTACCCGCACTCGCCTGCTCGTATGCCGCGAGAGCGGGCTCAAATTTGCGGGAGTTGAACAAGGCATCCCCAAGGCTTTTCCAGCCGTGATAATTCACCGGGTCGAGAGCCACCGAACACCTTCCCGCAGCCACCGCCTCCTCAAGCATTCCGTGTTCGATGGCAATCACGTTGAATCGCCGAAACACGCTCGCGTCGTTTGGGGCCAGTAGCGCTGCCTGTCGGCATAGCTCGATCGCGGCGTCGGCATCGATTTCAGGTTCTGCAGCCTGGTCTAGCAGACGGTGCGCGTTTGCAGATTGTTGTTCGTGATCTGAGTTATTCAAGGGAGACTACTAGGCATTGTGCCGGAACGGTTCAAACTACGGAGCCGGAAGGGTCGAAGGTAAGTCATCAAACCTGTCGCAGGCGTTGGCCAAGCTTCGGGCGAATGCCTCTCCTGTCTCAAAGTCGACGAAGAGTCGAAACCTTTCAAATGGCGAGTCGTGGTTGTAGCCGAAGTAGATCTCAATCGTAAAGAGCCCTTCGGCCGCAAGTTCAGCAGTGCCGTTGACAACGCACAATGTTGAAAGCACCTCGGCGAAATAGGCCGATCCGACCGTGTATTGATCTTGGGAATGTAACCCAACTCTTTGGAGATTTACCGACTCCGAGGTATCTCTCCTATCGACGACTCTGGCGATACAGGATGCCAACCTAAGGAGTTCGTAGGTCATGCCGCCAGGCGACCCAACAACGTGACATGCGGCTTGCCGGGTCACGTCGCCATATCGGACTTCAATCTCGGCACGAAAGTTGCTTTCAACATTCTGAGTTCGCTCCAATGAACCATGCGATACAACCGCTTCTTCGCCTGCATCGACACTGAGCTCAATCGTCCAGGTAGCTGGCATTCCGTTCGGCTCATCCCAACCGCGTATGACTATCTTCATTTTGTTCTTCTTGTTGAGGCACTCGTTCGTTCGCGAGCCACCTAGCGTTGAATCCCGACTTTTTTGACGATAATCGGTTATGACCGGGAATTAGATCCCGGTCACAACCAATTTTACGGTCTTGACGGACAAACCCGGTTTAGGAGAACGTACGCCAGGTTTAAGGAAAAATAAACACTGGTTCCCCGACGATAAATGGGCCAAAAGTGGGAGTAACAACTGGAGCCGACGAGACCGACACGGGCACCAAGGGGCCGATGAACTTCTGGTCGCCAGGACCTGGGGGACCTTCCGGTTCACTTGCTTTAGGATCGAACTCCGGGGGAAGTTGCCCCCGTGATCGCAATTCGTCCTGAGTTATCTGCCAGACTTCTTCCGAAGTAAGATTGGGATTGGTCTGCCTTTTTCCATCCTTTCCAATCACCTTTTTCCCAGACTTCAATTTTGCTCCACGGTCGTGAACTCTTCTCCTAAAGTCCTTATCATGTTTGTATCGGTCGCCAGTTCCTGGCGGAAGCTTCAGTTTGCTTATCCCCTCGACAATCGGGACTATCGACATTTGTGTGGGCTGAGTTCAAGCTTTCCTAGAAAGAAGAGGATGGCTATTCTGAAGTTCTCGAATCTTCTGAAGCCTCTTGCCACGGTTTTAATCTCTTGAATGAGTGCGTTAACGGCTTCTGCGTAGG
>CAIVDU010000113.1 GCA_903904815.1 uncultured Armatimonadota bacterium | reverse complement strand
TTCCTGTGGAGTGAGGGCCCGCTGACAAGCCAGTCGGTGGACTGCGGAGACACGAATCATTCTCCGCCTACGCAGACAATCTTAAAACCCAGAGCAAGCCACCAAATACGGCGCCAAACAATTTGATTTCGGGGTGTCGCTTCGCGACGCAGGTTAAAATTGACCCTCCCCACCCTCTCCCGCGTGCGCTTCGCTGCAGGAGAGGGGGCAGTGAGACTACGTCTGGGGTTTTGAGATTGTCTCTACGGGGCTTGGATTTCTTCACGAATAGCCAGCAGCCATCGGTGGGGAGTGTCATGGCAAACTGCTCACTGCAATCTGCCAACCCTTTAAGTCTCTGGAGTCGGCCTGTAAGCCGGATTCTGTCTTTGTGTGACGATTTATCTACGCGACCAACCCGGAGAGTCGGCGAGCAGCGTCATCCTCTCCCTATTAGGTCTTGCTTCAGGTGGGGTTTGCCCGGCCAGCCGGTTACCCGGGCAGCCGGTGAGCTCTTACCTCACCATTTCACCCTTACCGACGGCAAGCCGTCGGCGGTTACGTTTCTGTGGCACTTTCCGTCGGGTCGCCCCGCCCCGACTTGCGCCGGGCACCTTGCTCTGTGAAGTCCGGACTTTCCTCCCCCTGTTTCCAGGAAGCCGTCACCCAGCCAACTCCAGTTGATTATGGCCTAACGGGCCTATTCTTCCCTGTTGACGCGGGTCAAGAGAGTAAGATGTCTGCGTTCTCCTATCGAGGACGCTCATGCCAGCCGAGTTGCCCGAGGCCGCGCCGCAGGCCGCCACCGCTCTGATTGCTCACCTACGAGAGCGCCCGGAAGATGCCAAAAAGAACCCGGCAGAACTTGCCGACCAGTTTGGTCTCAGTCCGAGCTTCGTAAGGTCGGTCCTCGCTTCTGCGGGACCGGCGAGCCGACGCGAGAGTCAGCATTTCCACCTCGTGGTGGATCTCTCGGTTGCGCGTCGAGTTATCAAAAAATCGCTCGCCGCATTCGATCGCGCCTCGTCGGAACCGATTCCTTTTGTCGCATGGACGACTCTCGTTTGTGTGACATTCTGCGCGCTGCTCTCGTTGATGTCGGCGACCCTCTCTCGACAATCGATCGTGCCGATCGATTTGAGAATCGGCGGCGAGGTGCTGGCCGTTTCGGCGCTGTTCGTGACCTTCTTGCTCCACATGACGTGCTACTTCCGCCGTGGAATGATGCGGTACCCCTTGCAAGGAGGGTTATTCGTGTGGGTCGTGATGGCCATCGTGTTCCTGGTAACGGCCTACCACCGAGAACATAACGCCCCCTCGTTATTCCTGTTTCAACTCGGAATCATCGTGGTCACCATGGTGATCGCTTCCATTTACGCGGCGCTAGGGGCGCTGGTGACCATCCTGGGCGGCTGGGCGCGCATGAAGATTGAGGAACGCCACGACGAACAGATGACTCGTCAGGAGTTGTTGGAGCGGTATTTCGAGCTCCAGGGGCGTTTGGAGAACAGTGGCTCGACCGCAGGCGATGAACCTTATTGGAGCCATTGGCGGATGGTCCGGGCCTTCCGCCGCCGTCCCATCTTGTTCTCCTTCGTGGTCGGAATTCTCGCGAGTTTTCCGACCGCTGTACTCACGTCTTTAACCGCGTATCAGACGACTGGCATCGAAACGCCCTCATCGTTTCTGTTTATTCTGCTGCGAGGAACTTTCGTTCTCCTCCTGGTTCCGGTGTACATCTTCATCGGGTTTTTCAGCCGAGGATTTCGAGAAGCGTTGCTAAACACGCTCGTGGGGAGGCTGGCTGCACTTACGACTATGCTGCTTCCCCTCAGCCTTAAGGTTGATCCGCTGATCCAGTGGTATTTGGCTTACACAGTGGTCGTGTTCTTACTCGCTCAAATTTCCCAAGTCGGTGCGAAGATGCAGACCAACTTGATGCGCTCTGAGAGCCTGCGGCAGAACGATCAGACAACGATTGTGGCGGAGATGCTCCGCATCCAATGGCGATTGTCCGACCACCGAACGATCGTGTGCGTGCTAAGCGTTGACGCGGCGAAGAGCAGTGAAATGAAGGCTCAGGCCGACCCGCTTGCGGTCGAATATTCATTCCGTGAGTACCAGGAGTGGATCGACTCAACATGCAAGAAATTTGGTGGGCGAGTCCATAGCACGGCTGGCGACGGGGCGGTCGTGGCGTTCCGCGATTGTCGTCAAGCTTTTCAAGCGGCACGCCGAATTCAGACGGACCTCGCTCGGTTCAATCAGGAAGAGAATCGGTTGCCGACCCCTTTTCGCTTGCGGATTGGACTGCATGTGGGACAGGTCGCCGGTGAACTAGACGAAGTAGTATTTACAGAGGTGATCGATATCGCCGCTCATGTTCAGGCAGCGGCTCCGGTGTCTGGAATAGCGGTGACGGACGACGTCGCAACCGTATTGGAGGATCAGGAGTTCATCCCGCTGGCAAAAACCGTGGACGGACATGGGGTCGCGCTGGCCCTCAACCCACTTGAAGACTGATGCAGTTTCTCGTAAAGGACCTAGGGCGACTCCCTTATGGGGAGGCGCTGGAATTACAAACCGCTCTTCTAGAGAAGGTGGTTGAAAAGCACCAAAGCAGCACCCTTCTGCTGGTCGAACACGATCCGGTGTTGACGCTTGGAGCCGATTTCCATGCCGACAATCTGCTGCTGCCTCTGGAAGCTTACGCGGAGAAAGGCATCGAGGTACATCGAACCGATCGAGGAGGCGATGTAACTTTTCACGGCCCTGGACAGCTAGTGGCGTACCCGATTTTTGACCTCAATGAGATCGAGAGGGATCTTCATAAGTGGTTACGAAACATTGAAGAAGCGATCATCGTGGCCCTAAGCGATTTTGGGATCGAGGCCCGCCGATTTCCTCCGCACACCGGTGTCTGGGTCGGCGATCGAAAGATCGCGGCGATTGGGATCAAGATCCGAAAGTGGGTGAGCATGCATGGATTGGCGCTCAACTGCGACAACGATTTGGGTCCGTTTGGACTGATCGTTCCATGTGGCATTAAGGGATACGGGGTGACGTCGATTTCCCAAGAGCTGGGACGACGTGTGACGACCGAAGAAGCCAAGACGCGGATAGTCGACGCGTTCATCGAACTTTTTGGCTAATGGAGAGGGCGATGAAGGATCGACGAGCAAGTTCGACTCTAGCGCACCACTCGGGATGTGCGGGCGCCGACGAGGCGGGACGTGGTCCTTTGGCCGGTCCGGTGTTGGCGGCGGCGGTGATCCTACCGGATGGCTTTGACCTTATCGGAATCGACGATTCCAAGAAGCTTGACGCCTCTCAAAGGGACGCGCTCGCTGACCGAATAAGGGCCAGGGCAATCTTTCATGTTGAACTCGGTTCGGTTGAGGAGATTGATCGAATCAATATCTTGCACGCGAGTATGGAGGCTATGGCACGGGCGGTATGCGCGTTGCCAGGGCCAATCACTCGCGTCTACATTGATGGAAATCGGGTTCCCGTGGGGTTGCCCTATCCGGGTGAAGCGGTAGTGAAGGGGGACGGAAAATTCGCTTGCATCGCGGCGGCCAGCATTTTGGCCAAGACCACCCGAGATGCGCTGATGGTGGAACTCGCAGATGAGTTTCCCGGGTACGGGTTTGAAAAGCATTTTGGATACCCGACACCAGAGCATCTTGCCGCGCTTTCGAAACTGGGGCCCTGCAGGATCCACCGCAAGTCCTTTGGCCCGGTTCGAGCATTTCTGCAGCCATGTCTAACCTTCGAAGAGTAGGTCAAGCGGCTGAGGATCGTGCAGCGGAGTTCCTGATCGCCAAGGGATTGACCTTGATCACAAGGCGATACGCGGTGCGTCAGGGAGAGCTGGACCTCGTAGCCTTAGACGGCGATGAAATCGTGTTTGTGGAAGTTAAGCTGCGGAACACGGTCGGCTATGTTCCTGAGGAAGCGGTTGGACCAAAAAAGCTTGCCCGACTCCGAAAAGCGGCGGACGCCTATCTCTTGGACACGGGTAGTCTTGACCGGCCTCACCGATTTGACCTCATTGCCATTGATTTAGATGGCATCCGGCACTACGAACGCGCGTTTGTTTAGGAAGTTAAGCGCGAGACGTATCCGTGGAGTTGGGCGAAGGAAACTGTCCCATGAGGTTTTGTAAGGCGGCAATTCGTTCCTCGATCGAAGGGTGAGTTTGAAAGAGGCGAGATTTCTTTGTTCCAGAACTTAACGGGTTCACGATGAAGAGGTGTTGGGTTGCTCGATTTGAAAAAGCCTTCGATTGCCCCTCGCTTCCGAGCTTGGCAAGAGCCCGGGCCAAGCCCTCGGGATAGCGCGTCAGTTCAGCTGCGGTTGCATCCGCCAAGAACTCCCTTTTGCGGCTTACGGCCAAGGTCAGAAGCATTGAGCCGAGGGGAGCCAGGACAGCCAGTAATAGCCCTACCACTAAGAAAATTGCTCCGAAGTTACTTCCATGCCGGCCGCCATGCCGACCACGACCAATTCCGAACCATCGCAGTCTCAGGAGAAGGTCGGCGATTAACGGGATCAGACCAGCGATCAGGGTCATGCGGGTCATGAACTGGATATCGAAGTTTCGAATGTGTCCCATCTCATGGGCGACGACTCCTTGCAGTTCGTCTCGATCTAGCTTTGCGAGAAGTCCGGAGGTCACGGCAATGACCGCATGCTCTGGACTGGGACCAGTCGCAAATGCGTTGAGTGCCGGATCATCAATGACATAGATCAGGGGAACAGGAACTCCGGCGGCGAGAGCCATCTCCTCGACCACGTTTTGAAGGACTCGGTCTTCTTCGGGAGTCGCCGGGCGAGCCCGTGAAATGGAGAGCACGATGTCCGCACCGCCAAAGTCGGCAGTCAGGGCGACTATCGCTCCTAGAGCGACGGACCCAATCGTCCCCCAGTACCATTCTTCGGGAGCAAAGGTTCCGACCAGAGTGGTTCCCAGCAGGGCCAGGAACGCAATTAACAGCAACGCGTACAGCCTGCTCGCGTTCTTGTTCGCAGAAACCTGCTCTTGAAGAGTTCGCGTTTTTCGCGTCCGAGCCATCCGTCTAGTTTCCGCCGACATTTGCTTATCGACGCGACTTTCGATCTCTTTTTCTTCGCTGCATGGCTTGGTAAGCCGACCTAAAGACGTTTGCTCGGCCCTCGGAAGAGTGGGCTGCCCCGATTGAGACGTTGAACCGGACCGGAGTCTCGCCGTCCAGACCCATATCGAAGTTGAGCTGCGATTCGATTCTGTAGGCCACTTCTTCGAGAGTGCTGACGGACGCATTGGCAATAAGCACCGCAAATTCATCCCGTCCAAGGCGAGCGGCTGTGTCCTGTCGGCGAATGCACGTGCGAATCCGACGAGCCACTTCCTTCAACGCGCGATCACCGAGTAAGGTGTCGTGGGGCTCAGTCAGAGACTTGAAGGAATCGATGTCGGCGGCAATCACCCCGAAGTGTCGCGTTCCATCCTGAAGCTGGCCGAGACTCTCATGAAACGCGAGTCGATTGCCGAGTCCGGTCAGGCCATCGAGTCTTGCAAGGGCCGAGGCTTCCTTTGCTTCCTTGGCTCGAGTTTCTCTGTCCCGTGACTCTATGGACTGATCGAGAATCACCTCCAACGTTCCGCAGACGCGACCGTGTTCGTCAGTCGTCGCGATATGGTTGACTTTCGCGCACTTACTCGCGCCTTTCGCGGTTCTGAACGAGCCTTCGTACGAACTCGTTGAGATCGCACTCTTGGAAACGAGGAATTCGTCTACCGAGCGTCCACTAAGATCCTCGTCGTCCAATTCGAGCCACTGTCGGAGCCAACTGTTGGCGGCGACAACCTTCCCCTCGGTGACGCGCCATGTGCCCTGTCCAAGGTTGTTTTCAAGGAACTGGACGGCTACCGAGTCTGCTGCATTTCCGCCGAAATGCTCCACTACGTGAGGAGCCTCCCAAATCGAAAGAATAAAGCCTTGGTCGATAGTCACGCATCGGAATGAAAGTTGGCAATTTCCGGTCGAGAGCACAGAATCGAATCCCGACCCTGATTGAGCTGCACGGAGTCGCGGCGCCAAGGGTGAAAGCCTTACCGAATCGAACACATTTTGCGCGTCTAGAGGGTTCCCATGGCTGGCGACGATATCGCCCTGGTGGTTAACCACCAGGACGCTCGTAAAGAGTTCCTCCAGCAAGTTCTTCGGATGCACAATCGATCTCGGCTAAAAAAGGTTAGGACGACCTTGACGTTCGGTCGTCAATCTGGCTACTTCACGGACGTACCGTCGGGGGCTTCGTGTTCCGGTTGCAATAGAATGGCCCCACCTTCTTTATCGGTTGCGGCGAGGAGCATTCCTTGGCTTTCGACTCCCCGAAGTCTGGCCGGCTTCAGATTCACGCAGACGACTACCTGGCGACCGATGAGGTCCTCCGGCGAGTAGTTGGCTTTGATGCCAGCCACGATTTGGCGTCGCTCCTCGCCGATTACGACCTGGAGTTTCAGAAGTTTATCGGAACCATCGATCGGTTCCGCTTCCAGCACGCGGCCAATCTTAAGCTTCACCTTAACGAAATCCTCGATCGAGATCATTTCCACGGAAGCTGGATCGGCCGGGGCGACGGAAGGCTTGGCAGTCGGTGTGGTTTCGGGCATTGGCTTCTTCTCTTTAGGGGGCATTGGCGTCTTGACGAGTTCCAGACGCGGAAAAATCGGCTGGGGCACTTGGAGCTGGGTGCCGGGGGGCAGCGAGGCGGCCGTACCGATAGCCTTCCATTCGAGGAGGGGTCCCAACCCAAGTTGTTTTGCGATACGGTCGGCAGTCTTTGGCATGATGGGCCGGATGAGGCCCTCAGATGCCCTCAAGCATAGGAGCATCGAAACGAGGACGCCGTTGAGCGCCGGGTCATTTGCCTTTGCCAGTGCCCAAGGAGCTCTCGTGTCGATGTACTTGTTTAGAAATCGTATGAGGCCGATTGCCGCATCGGCGGCATGGTCAAGGTGATAGGTCTCGAACGCCTTCTCGTATTTTGAAATAGCGAGAGTGATCGCTTCCACAGCTTCTGTTTCCGCGTCGGCCTGGGGAACGATGCCGGCCACAAATTTCTGTGACATTGCAAGGGACCGATTGAGCGCATTTCCGAGGTCGTTTGCGAGGTCGCTGTTGTACCGCTTGTCGAAGTCGTCTTGGGTGAAGACAGTATCGCTCTCATAGGGAAGGTTGACGGTGACGTAGTACCGCACCGCATCGACGGCCACGTCATTCGAGCATCCCGATCGAGTGGCGAGTTCGGCGGCCAGGTCCAGGGGCGCAACGACATTTCCCTTGGACTTCGAAATCTTTTCGCCACCCATGAGTAGCCACGCGTGACCGACGAGTGTCTTTGGCAGGGGAATGCCGGCTCCGAGGAGCATCGCTGGCCAAAGCGTGGCGTGGAACCGGGTGAGGATGTCCTTTCCCATCCACTGAACTTCTGCGGGCCACCGAGATTCCCAGTCACCGTTTGGCCAGCCGAGGGCGGTGATGTAGTTGATGAGAGCGTCGAACCAAACGTAGACGACTTGACGATCGTCACCGGGCACGGGAATGCCCCACCCTTGGTTCTGGCGAGAAATGCAGACGTCCCTCAGCCCCTGCTTTATGAAGCTGACGACCTCGTTCTTTCTCGACTCGGGGAGGATAAACGTCGGATTTGCCTCAATGTGAGCGAGGAGTGGCTCGGCGAAGGTGCTCATTCGGAAGAAGTAGTTTTCTTCCGAGACCCAGCGGACTTCATTGCCGTCGGGAGATTTGCCGTCTACGAGATCAGCTTCCTTAAAAAACGTTTCACTCGAGACGTCGTACCAGCCTTCATAGCGACCCGCGTAGATGTGGCCCCGGTCCTGAAGAAGCTTGAAGAAAGCTTGAGTAGCCGCGTGGTGTCGCGGTTCGGTGGTTCGGATAAAGTCGTCGTATTCGACGAAAAGTCCAGGGAAGACTTCTCGGAATTTGGCTGAGATCTCATCGACGAATGCGTGAGGGTCTTTTCCGGCTTTGTCGGCCGCTTCTTTGACCTTCTGTCCGTTCTCGTCGGTGCCAGTGAGCAAGAAGACTTCTCGACCCTGCATGCGAAAGAAGCGAGCCGTAATGTCGGCCACGATCGTGGTGAGCGCAGTGCCAATGTGGGGCACCGAGTTCACGTAGTAGATCGGCGTCGTGATAAACGTGGTCTTCGGCATGGGAGAGTGAGAGTGTACCGGGCGCCTCTTCGGGGGTCGCTGAGGGAGAGCTTAGCCTAGGAGCAGAAACATGCGATGCGACACAAAAACGTGGCAGGTTCAGAACTAAAGGTCCGATTCTTGGATGAGATTCCTACGTTGATAGTCACGGCTGGTTACTGACGTTGCCACGATTTCGAGAAGATTCAGGGTTTTTTGAACCTGACTGCTGGGCTGCCCCATCGACCTGTCGTAGGGCGCAATGGCTGTTGAGCACCTTCACTCAGCCGCTCCGCTCCATGGGCCCCGGGGCGCCAACTTAAGACGATCTAAGCTGCCTAATCGAAATGGGCGTCTTTGATCGCCTATTTCTTCAGGTAGCGAGTCATCCAGGTCACGATCTCATTCAGCCGATGTTCTCGGAGGTCTGGGGGGCCAGAACGGGACATTCCATGGCTAGTGGTGCTGGGGTAGCGAACGAACCGACTTGGAATGCCTCTCATTTGGAGTGCGGAGAACACTTGTTCTCCTTGCTCTACGTTGCATCGGAGGTCGCCTTCACTGTGGATCACCAAGGTAGGCGTTTCCACTCTGTCGAAGTAGCTGATCGGAGATTGGCGCCATAGCTCCTTGATTTCTTCAAGCGGGCCCCAGGCATCCCCTTTGAAATATCCGTTCTTGTTGAAGGGGAAGTCGGAGTTTCCAGCCATCGAGAGCATGTTGCTGACGCAGCGGTCGGTAATGGCGCCCTTGAAATCATTGGTGTGTCCGATGACCCAGTTCGTCATGTAGCCACCGTAGCTACCGCCCATGACGCCCATTTGGCCGGGGTGAACGTAGGTCTGGGCCTGCATCCAGCGCGTAGCGGTTTGGATGTCTTCCCAGTCCTTCGTGCCCCAGTCGCCACGGATCGCGGCGCAGAACGACTCGCCGTATCCCTTCGACCCGCGCGGATTGGTGTAGACGACCACGAATCCCTGCGCTGCGAGTACCTGCATTTCGTGGAAGAATGCCCATCCATATTGGGCATGGGGTCCACCATGGATTTGGAGGATCGCAGGGTATCGGTGCGGGGCCAAATAGTCGATGGGCTTCATCACCCACCCGTGCAGTTTCGTGTCGTCAGTCGAGTCGATCCAGAACTCTTCGGGCTCCGACAGTTTGATCTCGCTGTGAAAGTCGTGATTTAGGTCGGTTAGAACGGTCGGGAAGGGGCGTCCAGTGCCTAACTCTGGTTGGATAACGGCAACCTCTGGCAAGCGCGTGGCGTGGCCGTACAGGGCAGCAATCCGCCGACCATCGGCGCTAATGTTGCCGAGGTTCACCTGGTGGGCGCCTTCGGTCTTGATTTGAACCCCTCCAGAAACCGGGATGAATCCTAACTGAGATTCGCCGTGCCAACCGATTTGGGCATATACCCCTAAGCTATCCGGGGACCAGCAGAATGTGGATCCAAAGCTTGCTTCAGCGGTGTCGCTCAGGGTGGAGACGCTGAGATCGTAGTCGGTATGCCCGGTCAAGTCTTCGGGAGCGCCGCCGGATGCGGAAACTACGTAGAGGCGCAAATTTCGGACGCCCCATGGATCGGCCTCGTCGGTATCTCCGGCGTAGGCGATCAGGCGTCCATCGGGAGACCAAGAGGCTGCGGTTTTTCGGCCCTTGGGAAGGCCTTCGAGGCGCCAAGCTTGACCTTCGAGGTCGACTCGGAATATCTGATCGTTCGGTGGTTCAGCCGCCGGGCGTTTCGCGATCGTATGAATGATGGCAAGTTCATTGCCCAATGGTGACCAGTCGAAAGAGTAGTTTCCGTCGGAAGCCGCCTCATAGAGGACTCGGTGC
The DNA here is from genome assembly GCA_903904815.1 of uncultured Armatimonadota bacterium. GTDB lineage: Bacteria > Armatimonadota > Fimbriimonadia > Fimbriimonadales > Fimbriimonadaceae > Fimbriimonas. Next base: position 22,183 of record CAIVDU010000113.1, on the reverse strand, counting down.
TCTTGAGACTCAATATCCAAGAGACAGACCTTAAAGCGCTGGTTGGCGAAATAGCCGTCACCGTCAAGGCGATACCAGACGTCATCGATTTCGTAAGGTGGAGCGCTCAGTCCCTTTTCTTCTCGGAGTTTCTTGGCCACTTCGGTTCGATTCGGTATCTCCTCACGGAAAAGGAATGCCAAGCGACTTCCGTCGGGAGACCACTTGAAGCCCGCGATCTTGCCTTCGGGCAGGGAAGAAAGCTTCTTTGCTTCTCCACCGCTGGTTGGGATGAGATAGATTTGAGAACCGGGTTTGTCCCGACCCGAGATAAACGCGAACTGGGACCCGTCGGGCGACCAGCGCGCATGGCTCGCGCCGCCGTCTGCTTGAGTCCATTGCGTCAGCCGCCCATCGAGATCGACGGACCAGATCTGGGTGACGTAGTTATTTTTCGCGCCAATGTGCTTGCGCGTGAAGAGGACTCGGTCTCCCGTCGGATTGATCTGTGGATCTCCGACGAACACGATCTTGTGTAAGTCATCAATCCGAATAGGGCGCTTCGGCATGCTGAGAGGTTACCGTCTCATGTGCAGTTTGCAGTTTGCAGACGGGATAGATTCGCGGCGTCCCACTCTCACTCCCTACGGAAATTGTTTCACGATCTGGAGGGCGTTTCGGAATTGGGGGTTGTCGGCGGACTCGAGCCAGTCGTAGGCAACTGACTCGGTGTGAGCGGGGATGGCGCCTGCGTCTCTTATCCGCTCCATGCCGAGTTTGTGCCGCTCCATGGATCTTGCGGAAACTGCATCGGGACACACCACCACATCGAAGCCGTCTTCGAGGAGTTGATTGGCGGTGAGGGCGACGCAGATATGAGTTTCCACTCCGACCAAAACTGCCTGTTTTCGCTCTGTTCGGACGAGCGCCCCAAGGAAGTGCGGCTCTCCTGTGCAAGCGAAGCTCATCTTGGGAATGGGTGGTTCTGAGAGAAAGCTCAAATATTCTGAAGAAATCTTTCCGAGTCGCTCTGGGTTCTGTTCGGTGGCGAGCACCGGAATCTGCAAAAGTGAAGCGATTTGAACCAAGAATAGGCTCCGATCTCGGACTCTCGCCGCCTCATGGACGGATTCCATGAACTTGTCCTGGACGTCTACTACGATTAAAACGGAGTGAACAGGGCGCAGAATCGCTCTCGGCATGAACGATTATGGGGTTTAGTCACGACGATTAAGTGGCCCTCAGTGGACATGCTGGTCTCTTCAGGTTAGAATTAGGCAGCCAAGGAGGGCGAGAGCCATCGGGCTCCCCCAGGAGGGCATGCAAATTATGAGGAGAATCCTAATATCGGCAGCGGCGGCAACCGCGCTCGGAGTATCTGCCACTGCGTCGGCGCAGACGAACTATCCGGGCACTTCTTACACCCCCACGAACATTTCGGTGAAGGCTGGAGTCGGCATCCCGCTCGATTCTAGTCTCTCCAACGTCGTGACCACTTTCGTCGCAGTCGGCGGTGAATTCCAACTCCCGACACCGCTTATCAAGGGCGGCGACACCTTCTTCAATGTTGACTGGTTCACGAAGAGTCTCTCGGGCGTACCGAGCTTCTTGAATGTGGGCATCAATCAGCGGTTCTACATTGGTTCGGACACTGCGCTTGGGCACCGCAAGTATGCGTTCCTCGGTGTTGGATTGGACTTCCTGAACATCACAACGAGTGACAACGTCATTGCCGGTCGAGCTGGCCTGGGCGCAGAACTCGGAGAGAACATCTTCACAGAGGCAGCCTTCTACGTCGGCGACAAGTCCAGCAATGGAATTCACCCGAACGTGGTCGGTGTTTTCGTCGGTTACCGATTCTGAACTGATCCCAAAGTGAGAAGCGGTCTGGGGCAATTGCCGCAGACCGCTTTTTCATGCCCAAGCTCCTCAGCTGGGTAGGAGCACTTTTTGGGTCATGTCCCGAAGCTGTGCTTCAGGGATCTCGTGGTTACCCTCGCGATCCAACACTCGGATGATCGGGAGGGTCTTATTGAACCCGCCAGTCGCCGAATCCAAATCAGCGGCGATGTCCAGCATCTGAAGTCCGTCCAGTAGCACTTCATCTAGTGGACGAGTCTCGAACCTTCCTTTCATTCTGGCGATGTACTCGAATACGCCCCGAATCCGTTCAGAGCCCGATCCAGCACAGGCGTAGCTTCCGTTTTGGAACCGCGCTCCGGCTCCGTCGAAGAAGTAGACGCCGAAGTCGTCCTTTTTCTTGTCATATGCGGCAACAATCGGCAGAAAGAGGCCGATCCCTTGCATGGCCATCGGAGCATTTCCGGCCAAGGCCCGCGAGATCTCCGAGAGTTTGCCTTCGAGGGACATCTCTTGGAGAACGGTTCGACGGTAATACTTGAACGAATGTTTGAGGAACCGGCAGACTTCGACGGATTTGGCGAAGGCACCTGAAATAGCCACGACGGTTGAGTCATCCAGGGCCATGATCTTTTCGGCTTGGTCATACATGACCAAGTTTCCGGCGGTCGCTCTTCTGTCCGAAAGGGTCACGACTCCCTGGTCAAAGCGCAGTGACATAACCGTCGTTCCATGAACCTCGAAACGCGAGTCATGGGCAGAAGCCACTTCAAAATGGGGAATCCCGTCGGCGCCTACGAGATCGCGGAATTCGCGAGCCAGTTGGTTCATTGTCCGGACCGCTGACGATATCGCTTCGCCTGGTCGGGGTCGACCTTCTTCATTCGGCGGAGAAGTTCGTTTCCGCCCTCCGGCTTTCGAATATCGGGAGCGCTTGGCCCCGAGTCGTCTCCGAGTTTTCGGTCGGGAGACGCAGGAATGGGTCGAGTAAGTCGGTCACCGTCGGTCATGAAACACCTCTGAGCATTGTAACAAATGTTCCTACGTCGGGAGCGTCCGCTAATTGCGCAGGATAGTGGGCTTCGGGAGGAAGATCGACCTCCACGAATTCACCGTTGATGTTGAAGGTAAGCGTGCGCCAGCAGGCGTCAACTAAGTCCGATTTGAATTTGGTTACAGCAATGCTCCTAGCCCGCGCACGTGTCGGCTCGCTGACATGCTCCTGGTAGTACTCCAACTTGGCCAAGTCCGGGTCTGGAGCGACTTCGTCCATCTGTTCAAGTGCCGCGTGAAGCCCACTATCGGGGTCCACGTTGTGATATTCGAGGTCGTAGGCACGAAGTTCCGGATCGTTCCAGTTTCCACCGGAGTCTTCGAGGTAGGCCTCGATCATGCGGCGCTTGGCCGCCCAATCGACCTTTCGCGAGAAGGACGGGAAGTCGGAGTGGACTTTACTGAGCAACTCGCGGGAACTGTCGATTACCCATCGAAGATCGTCGTCAAGCTCGAGGAGGTTCTCGGCGGCGGCGAAATACGATTCTAAGATTTCGCCCGCCGTGGTCCAACTTCTGGATTCCAAGGCGACTTCGAAGTTATAAGATTCATCCCGACTGATCGATTGGGCGGCGCGAACCGGGTCGGAGACGCGCCACAGCGGGGCGTTATTCGACTCGCATAGGGCAAGTCCAAGCTTGACTAATCCGACCTTACGTGCGGTTGCATCTGGAATCATGTTGGCGTCGCCGCAGATCACATGGAGCCGGACATAGCGCGAGGGGTCGGAATGCGGTTCGTCGCGAGTGTTGAATATGGGGCGACGGTAAAGGGTTTCCGCGTTCGCAGGCTCGACAAAAAAATCGGCTCGTTGAGAGATCTGGTAACGACAGGAAGGGCCCGATTCGTTGCCGACTTTGCCGGCTCCTACCAGGATTTGGCGAGCGATTAGGAGCGGCGTGAGGTCTCGAAAAAGTCGATCAAAACCAACCGACCTGGGCACGAGATAGTTCTCGTGCGTTCCGTACGAGGCGCCGTGAAAGTCGGTGTTGTTCTTGTAAACCCACACCGGGAGTCCAGACTTCTCGCTAAAGGCTTGCGCAGCCGCGTGAACGACTCTTTGACCGGCGCAGTCGTGGATGGCGAGTTCTTGGAGGGAGAGGCATTCGGGGGTTGAGTACTCCGGATGGCCATGATCGTTGTAGAAACGGGCCCCGTTAGGCAAGACGCGGTCCGATCTGATGTCCGGGTCTTTGCCGTACGACTTTCCAGCGTCGTACTTAGCATCTTCGGGGTCCTGGGCAAGGTGATCGAGGCGAAATCCTCTGAGGTCGGCTCGGGGAGACTCGTAGCGATAGTTCCAGCCAGCAAAATGCAAATTGGGGAAGCCACGGACAAGGTCCATGGCATCCCCAACTTGTTCAGCCGCCCCGCGGTCGGCAACGAGGAGTCCGTACTCCGTCTCTACGCCCGCGAGGATCTGACGAATCATCTTCGGTAGACGATGAACGTTCCACCAGTCGTGATCGTTCCGTCTTTGAAGGTCAAGGGAGTGTCCAGAGCGAGCACTCCAGATCGAATTGCTCTTTCGTTATTGGTGATCTGGCCCGCTCCGTTGTAGAGCTTGGTGGGATTGATCGTTCCGTGATACACCGTCGTAGGTGTAGCTTGAACAATCGTGTTGATTGGATTGAGGAAGAACTCTCTTGCTTCGAAGTCGATGTATCCGTAGTAGAAGTCGATTATCTTGCCAGTGGTTGCCGACTTCTTGAGAAGGACGATATCCTGAACGTTGTCGTCGCTGGAACTAGGGAAGGTGATCGCGAGTTGGTTGTCCGCCGACTTGATCATCTTCGTGTAGTCGCGGAACATTCCCTGAAGAGACAGAATTCGCTTGGCGAAGCTGGGGTCACTCGGGTCGATCTGGTCGAGAGCGTATGTTCCGGGAAGGAACGACGTCGAATCGCTTGGCAGCGAATATGTGGTTCCAATGGAAGTATTCGTGTTAAAGGTGCCCGGGAGATACGGAGGTGTCGCACTCAGGTCCTTCGTCAACTGATAGAACTTGCCAGAGCTTGTCCCATCGGCGACTCCGTAGGTGTCGCCGCTGAAGAAGACTCTCTGCCCGACCACGCTTGCAATCGACGGCTTGTCAGCGGTTGCCATCGCGGAGATGTCGAACGAAAGATAATCGCTCAATACTCCGTTAAAGACCCGACTTTCATAATCGGTAGTATCGGCGAAGTTAATGAAGTTGAACTGAGTGGTCTCGAAGATTCCTCGTGGATTTGCGGCGCCAAAGGTGCCAACGCCCACTGGATAGTCTTGGAAATTAAGACCAATCGTATTCGGGTCGACTCGAACTGTGAATGTGCTGAATCGTCCGGGAAAAGCGCGAATGTGCGCGTTGTACGTGATGTTGTTGAAAGTCGTCGTGCTCAACGCATTCGGAGTAATCTCATCGTCGGCCATGTTTCCGTTGTCAACGACAAAAACTTGGCTTGGCGGGATGTTCTGACCAACGAGCAGGCTCGAGTTCAAGTGGTTGAACGAGAACACGTACTGGCGGAAAAGCCGGGAATTCGCATCGGTGCTTGGAACACCTGCGGTCGTGCTCGTTCCAAACGTGATGGCTGATCGAATGACCTGCGGTCCGCCGTAAGCATCCACCTGGAGATTAACGACTGATCCGGGAGTCGTCGAAACGGTATTCCCTTGGTCGTCGGTAAAGTCTCCCAGCGTGATATCTGCCGTCACGGTGCCGGAACCTCGACCCGAACCGGATAGGTACGAGGTCTCGATGTATCCGATGGAAGCCAGATTGGTTAGGTTGGAGACGGTCGAACCGCCCCCACCGGACGTGGCGGGGGAACTGCTGGATACAGCACTTCCACCGCAACCCGCGATTGTCGTGGCGACTACTGTCGCTGCTAGCACATAGGACGCATTCCTCAAATTCGGATCACCTCGTCGACGCGCGGAGCACTGTTGAATCTCCCGGCCCACTGCGGGCTCAGTATAGCAACTTTGCTCCGCGCCGTGTAATGACGCGATGAAGCGAGTGAAAAGGTCGCGAAGAAATCGCGAAATCACGTCATTTGTTGGTTATGATTTTCCAGTCGCGTCGGTTCCGCGAGCTTTGAGGCGTTGGCCCCTGTACTAAGATCGAGATTGGAGGCATTGTCTTGCGATGGGTACACTGCCCTTAACGCGTGAAAAGGGACGATCTTCTCGACCTGAACGACGTCTTGCAGCATCCCGGTCGCAAGCTCGCCGTCGATATTTCCACCGAACTACCGGAAGAGGCGGACGTGGATCTGCTTCGTCCCCTTGAGGGTTTCCTTGAGGCAATGAGTACGGGGAACCTTCTCTTGATCACGGGTCAATTTTCGACCCGTGCGGTCCTCGAATGCGCCCGGTGCACGGGGCCGCTTGAAGTCGATATCGCCTTTGAATTGGAAGAGCAGTTCTCCGTCGAGGGCATTCCCAGTTCTCTGAGTTCGCAAGACTACGCGAAAGTTGTTGCAGATGAGCCCTTCGAACTGTTCGATGGGAACTCGCTGATCGTGGAAAATCTCTTGAGGCAGGGCTTGTTGTTGAGTCTGCCGATCCAGCCGTTGTGTGAGTTTGGCTGGGAAGGCGAATGTCCCCAAGCTAAAGAGCGTGGAGGCATAAACTCCCTCCCCACCTCGGGGCGACCAGAATTTAGCCGCCTGTCAAATCTCCTGCTGCCCGAGGAATCCGATTGACGGAACAGGCCCCAGTTCGGACAGAACGAGTGATTGCGCTTGACGCGATGGGTGGGGATCACGCTCCCGAGCAGATCGTTCTTGGCGCCTTAGCGGCTTTGGGGGAGCTACGCTGCCAACTCGTACTGGTTGGAGACGAAGCACGCATTCGTCCTTTGCTTCCGACTCCTATGCCATCTGGGGTCTCCATTCGTCACGCTTCGCAGACGGTGGAAATGGATGAAAAACCCACCGAGGCGTTTCGGACCAAGAAGGACTCGAGTCTTTACATCGCCGCTCAAATGGTAAAGGATGGCGAAGCGGACGCCCTGATCTCGGCGGGAAACACCGGAGCCGCTACTACTTTCGCGCTGCTTTTATGGCGGAAGCTAACGGGTGTCCGTCGACCGGCAATCGTTAGTCGCATGCCGAACCGAGATGGAGGTTTTGCCCTTCTCGATTGTGGCGCGAGTCCAGACATCGATCCGGAGAGCATCGTGGAGTTCTCGGCGATGGGGCGTGCCTACGCGGAAGTTGTGATGGGGCGAAAGGCGCCTCGTGTCCATCTTCTCAACATAGGGGAAGAGGAAGGCAAAGGCAACGCCTTTTCTCAGCAAGCCTTCAAGCTTCTCCAAGAGCACTCCTGGTTCGCCGGCAACATTGAAGGCAAGGACATGTATGCAAAACCATGCGACGTCGTGGTTTGCGATGCCTTTGTCGGAAACGTCGTTCTGAAGACGAGTGAGGGCGTTGCGGAGCTCATCCGGACGCTGATCAACCAAGCGGTGCCCAACAACCCAGTCCTGCGGGCGCTCTATTGGCCGGTCAAACTGGTCACGAGGCCACTCAAAAAGGAGATGGATTACGCGTCGGCTGGCGGCGCCCCTCTGCTCGGGTTAAACGGACTTTGCATTATTTGTCATGGTCGCAGCAGTGCGAGGGCAGTGAAAAACGCCCTCACCGGCACCCAGGCGATGATCGAAAACGATTTGGTGGGCGCGATTAGAAATGCGCTCGGACACGAAGTTTGAACTCTTAGTATCGGTCTAACATATGAGCAGGCGCGCAGTAATTACGGGGACAGGCCACGGAATCCCTTCTCGGGTAGTCACGAACAAGGACCTTGAGGCGATTGTCGAAACAAGTGACGAGTGGATCACCCAGCGGACCGGCATTAAGGCACGTCGCATCATCGGACCAGGAGAGCACACCGGAACCCTGGCTCTAGCGGCAGCCAAAGAAGCTTTGGAGCGAGCCGACGTGGCTGCTCAGGACATTGACACCGTCGTTTGCGCGACGGTCTCGGGTTGTTACGTTTGGCCATCCACGGCTTGTTACATTCAGAACGAAATCGGCGCTACTCGGGCGGGCGCCTTCGATGTGAGCGCGGCCTGTGCCGGGTTCGTGTACGGAGTATCCATTGTCGACGCTCTCATCCGATCCGGGCAGTCCGAACGAACGCTTCTCATCGGAGTCGATACGCTGACTCGCCAAGTGAACTGGCAAGATCGAAGCACCTGCGTGTTGTTTGGCGATGGCGCTGGGGCCGTGGTCATGGAATCCCGGCCGTCAGGAGATAGAGGCGTCATCGAGTCGGTGCTGATGTCAGACGGAAGCGGCGCCAGACATATTGCAGTCGAAGTCGGCGGAACGATGTTCCCTTACGGGAGCCCGGAGTCGGAGGGGCGAGGGTCCTGTATCACGATGAATGGGCAGGAGGTCTACCGGTTCGCGGTCCAGGCGATGGGCGACGCCTGTTGCCGAGTACTGGAAAAGGCGGGGATGAATTCAAACGAAGTAGACCTGTTTGTGCCTCACCAAGCAAATTTAAGAATCATTGACTCCGCAGCTAAGCGACTGGAGCTTTCGCCTGATCGAGTGTTCGTGAATGTCGACAAATATGGCAATACGAGCGGAGGATCGGTCCCGCTCGCGCTCTACGAAGCGGAATTGGAAGGAAGGCTCAAACCGGGCATGGTTGTGCTGACGGTTGGATTCGGAGCAGGCCTTGTTTGGGGCGCAAATCTGATTCGCTGGTGATCCTGCTAGAAATAGTTTAAGAAGTGGGAACATTCTTGCCGTTCACACCAGTCCATGCTAGAATGAATTTCGGTCGTTTGACCGTGTTTCTGTTTTTTGAGAGAGAGATCGCGAACATGCACAAATCTAGTTTTAATCGTTTTTGGGGATGTTCGGCGTTCCTCCTAATTTGTGCGGCTAGCCAAGCCCAGGTCAACGTGACAACCACGCTCGATCCAAATGGCTACAAGTCGGACTACACCGAGAGCTTTGAATCCCAAACGATTGGCAACGTCGGGACGACCACAAGCATCTGGGGAGGCAACGGTTCGTTGCAGGTTGACGGCACGGTCACTGGAGCCAGCATTTATGATGCCTCGGTGAACGGCCATACCTCGACGAACCCTTGGTTCCTTGGCAGCGACGACACGAATCAACCCAATCCTCACGCAGGCGTCTACTCGGCGGATGGCGGTTTCAAGGGACTCGGGATCCAAGACTTGGGCTCCAACGGAGCTGCGGATGCGACGGCTAGGATTCTTCTTAGCGGCCTTAACGGCAAGTATTTCGCGGGCTACTTTCAGTCAGCTCACGTCCCGAATGTGGGTGAGACCGGCGTCGTTACATTTGATTTCTTCAACAGCAGTTCGACGACTGTTCCGATCTACTCCTACACGGTCGATACCAACTCATCGGCCGGAAACCTGTTCGGTGTGGGATTTGCGTTCACTGACCCAACGGTAACTTTCAACGAGGTTGACGTTACGGGAGCTGCAGTCGCTATGGACAGCCTGAGAATCTCTCAGACGGTGACCCCCGTTCCAGAGCCAGCAAGCTTTGCCGTTCTTGGACTTGGGCTCCTGGCCTTCCGACGGCGAAAGCACGTCTGATCACGCTTCTCGCACAAACAAAAAAGGGGGCTTGATTCTCAAGAATCAAGCCCCTCACTTTTTGGCTCCTTAACCGATTTGGGAGAGAACGTCCTTCAGGGACTGGGCCGACTTGTGCAGACCCTCTCGCTCTGAGTCGTTCACGACGGGTTCCAGCACTTGGATCACGCCTCGGCGACCAACCTTGGTGGGTAACGAAAGGGCGATGTCCTTAATTCCGAGCGTTCCCTTATGGACGGAACTGACGGGAAGGATCGCTTCGCTGTCTAGGGCAATGGCATGAACTACCTCTCGGACGGAGACGCCGACGGCTCGGCCCGCTCCGCCCTTAAGACGGATAACTTCCGCACCCGACTTTCGGGTGAAGTCGAAGACGCCGTTGATTTCATCGGGCGTAATGCCGGGAACTGAAAAGAGCGGAACTCCGCCAACAGTTGCTGAAGAATAGATGGGAACCATCGAGTCACCGTGCTCTCCGAGAATGAGGGCTTTTACGTCGGTGGCGTTAATGTTGAAGTGATCGGCAAGAAGCGACCGGAAGCGACACGTGTCAAGCACGGTTCCCAATCCTAACACCTGATCTCGGGGGACTATCCCAGAATCGGTGGCTAGGCTCGTCAGAATGTCCACTGGATTGGAAACGACGAGGATTGTTGCTCCCTCATTCAGGCGCACACTCTTCAAGCTGTCGAGAATGCCTCGGAAAAGGCTTACGTTCCGGTTGACCAGTTCAAGACGGGTTTCATCGGCCTTGCGGCGAAGCCCGGCCGTAATGACCACGACGTCGCTTCCATCAACGACCGAGTACTCGTTCGAACTCGTGAACTTTTGATTCGCGGTTAGTGAGGCGCCGTGTCGGAGATCCAGGGCCTCTCCGGCTGCCATGTCGCCGTTCATGTCTACGAGCGCGATTTCGCGCACGATGCCGCCCAACTGCAACGCATAAGCTGCATCTGAGCCGACTCGTCCACCGCCACCAATTATGCTGACCTTCATCTCGTCCAGATTATGGCGTGTTGTGAGGGTCCGGCGTGGGCTTTGGTTGGTTTGGTTGAACCGGGAACACCTTCACGGTGTTCCCGAACCTTAATCAATTGCCGGAGAGCCTCGTTACGGCACTCTTCGCGGCATTTCGTATGAACACAAGGGCATGACTGGTCAGGGGTTGAAGGATCGGAAGTGCCGACTTCTCGCCATATTCAGCGAGTGCTCCGATTGCGGCGACTCGGGCGCCGAATGAGTGCTCGTTCACCACCTTGAGTAGGGCCTGGTAGACGGCCCGCTCGCCCTTTTTGTCCTTAAGTCTGCCGAGTTGTCGGATAGCGCTTACTCGGAGGGGCTCGCTGCTTGGGCTTTGAAGCACGAGCAGGCAATGCTCACGTGCCGTATCGGGCTGGTTCTTTTCCCACCAGTCCAAGGCGATTTGGCGGTATCGATCACGGTAACCGTCGGTGGCGAAGCACTTTTCGGCCAGCGTTGAGTCGTTTGAGAGCCACAGACGAGTCTGAGTGGCGGTTTCTCGGACCACGTCATTCGGGTCCACCGAGGAGACGGCGGTCAGAGCGTCCAAAGTTTGTGACGACTTGGGTTGGGAGTTCAGACCCCTCGCGGCTGCGTCCCGGATCCTTGCGTCGGAATCCTTTAGGAGATCGAGGAGATATTCGGTTCCACCATCGGTGATCCTGGAGATCCAGCGCAACTTAAGCGGTAGGAAATTCTCAGCCCGAGCCATCTGCTCCACCTGAAACGGACTCAGGGTGCCCATCATCGTATCGATCATCCTCGCCTTCTCACCGGCGTTTGGGGCCTCCTTATACAAGTTCATTAGTTGGGGAACGCCGATCTTCACTTTGCTGTCGATCTCGGCCATGAGTTGGCACTCGGGATCGACGAGGACGGGTTCGGCGGACATGGAACCGAGGTCCAGGGTGGAGGTGGGGCCAGCCACGTGGAGCTTCTTTTTGACCCAGCTACCAAAATCGAGCACCCAAACGTCGGTATCGAACTCGAAGTATGGGGCCGATTGAGTCACCGTGAGCTTTTCGCCATCGACCGTCACTTGAAGTTTGGGGGCAGCCGGCGTGAAGAGCCACTGGTTCATGAACTGCTTGAGGTCTTTTCCGCTTGACTTGGAAACGTCGGAAAAGAAGATCTCCGTGGTGACATTCTGGAATTGCCGGGCATGAAGATAGTCGGAGATCGCTTTCCAGAACGTTGCTTCCCCGAGTTCGTGCATCAACATGAACATCCGCGACGCCCCGCCCGGATAGGCGAAATTGTCAAACATGTCAATAGGTTCTTTGTAGCCAGTCCAGACCACAGGACGCTTGGCGCCTGCGTGGGCAGCAAGTCCCCCGGTGAAGGTCTGATATCGCTCAAGGTCGTAAGCATCTTGACCTTCGTCGGCTCGAACCCAGAATGCGGGCAGGAAGCTCGCCCATCCTTCGTTGAGCCAAACATTGCTCCAGTCTTTGCAGGTGACGGTGTCGCCAAACCACTGGTGAGCAAGCTCGTGGGCGACAAGCCCGGCCGAGTGTTCGATGGGCTCGGCACTCGCAGGGTGCAGGGTCGTGATCGACTGGGTGACGGCGGTGATGTTCTCCATGCCGCCAAACATGTAGTCGGGAACCACGTCCTGGGTGAACTTAGCGTAGGGGTATCGGTAGCCGGTGAGCTTGCTGTAGAGCTCTACGATCTTGTTCGTTCCGGCGAAGGACGTCTTTCCCTCTTCTTCGAGTCCGGGCGGCACCCAATAGCTGATCGGAATTCCATCCCAGTTTTCCTTTCCTTCCACGAATGGTCCAGCCGTGAACGAGATGAGATAGGTGGAGTGGGGTTGATCCATTTTCCAATGGAACTGCCTTCTTGTCCCCTTATCTTCGACACCTAGGAGTTTTCCGTTGCTAATTGCGACCCAATCCGACGGCACCTCGATGCGGCCCTCGCTGGTGGCCTTATTATCCGGATAGTCGTAGGTCGGGAGCCACTGACGGTTGTCTTCCATCTCTCCCTGCGTATACACGATGGGAGTGTGGGCTGGGTAGGAACGCGAAGCGGGTACGAAGTATGCTCCGGCCTCGGGCACGCCGTGATAGGTGATCCTTACTTTGAGGAGATCCCCTTTCTTGGCGGAGACGGTGATGTGAAGCTTGTCTCCGCCTCTCTTGAAGGTCCTTTTTTCCCCGTTTACGGTGACAGAGTCAATTTCTAGCTTCGGACCTGCGTCAAGAACTACTTCCGAAAGAGTGGCAATGGGGACCAGGGTGTTCGTCACATCCCCATTCAATGATTCATGTTCGGGGTCGAGGGACACCGACCAGTTCACGTCGCGAAGGTCGTAGACGTGTGGGCGACTTTGGGCTGACGCAAACGTGGCGCATCCAAGAAGGAGCGCCACGGGAAATCGGGAAAGCATGCCTCAACTATACGGGAAGGTACGCCAATTTGCTCGGTTCGACACGCCAGTCGATGACTCTTAAAGCCTAGATCACTCCGCACTGATCTCAGAGTTGAGCAGGAAGGAATTTGCCGCCGAGGTTAGTTCCGGACTCGCAGTTGCCCAAGCGAGGTTATAAGTGGTTCCGCAGGGATAGACCGCTTGCGTATGTCCTCAGGAAAGCGAATTCGATTCCTTGTCCACCATGCTGTCCACCAATTACCATCGTGATCGGGTCTGTATTCCACGGCAGTAAGACTTTGAAGCGCCAAGTAGCCGATGTCGTAGGTCACGGTCTTTGAGCTAGCACTTTCGATGAGCCCGATGAGATCTGGGACGAGGTTGTAGTCCTTCTCCTTGGCGATCGACACACAGCATCGAAGGATGCCTGGTGCATCATTGCGCTTAAGGGAGGCTAAGAGGTTCGAGAGCGGATCTTTGCCCTCTAGGGAACTCATCGCTTCGGCAGGCGCCTTGTAGCTTGCCGTGTGGGGAAATTCAGGAACGGGTAGGTTCTGAATCTCCGCAGAGAACCGGTTCTTATTCTTAGCCCACCAGGTTTTCCACCAGGGACCGTCATGAGATTCGTCATAGCTGACTCCGACGAGGTTAGTCAGACCGAAATAACCTAGGCCGTACACCGTGTCGTAAGTGTTGTCGGCATCGATGGCTCCGATGAGAATTGGAACGGCATGGAGATCTTCGAGTGCGCCGAATGCCATTCCCACTTGGAACATGGGCGTCGTCTTGTCCTTCGCCTTCAGCGATTTCTCAAGAAATTCCATGAGGGGCTGAAACTCGTAGGGTGAGGGACTTCCGGAAATGACTTGAAGGGCCAGCATCCGCCTTTCGCTCGACGGAGAAGCGAGCCAAGACTCCAACTTTGGCTTCATGAAGGATTCCGATGGCTGCGTGAGGTGGATCAGGGCAGTTAGCGCGGCAACGCCCTCCTGCCCCAGGTTCTCGGTGTCGAAGAGGAACTGGGTGGCGGAGAGAATCTCTGGGGAGGCGCCTGGGAAACTGAGCTTATCCACTGATCTCAGAAGTCGGAGATTATGGTTCCGCTCGGCGCCGTTTGAGGTTCTCGCCGCGTTAAGGGCTCTAAGGATTCCCTCCGTTTCGACTTCTTTGACCGACATTTGCGAATGTGACTTGTACCAAGCGGGGTATGCGTCGAAGTCCTCGGCAAAGTCGATAAACGCGAGATCCTTGAGGTAGGTGATGGACCAGTTTTGGACGTCAAGGGAGCGGTCTCTCATTCCCAGATCTAGAACCTTGAAAACGTCAGGGTGATTTTCGGAGACCCAGCCTTTGAACGTCTGCTTCCGGGCCTCGGCGGATACTTCAGGTTTCCAATTTGCTCTCAGGATCTCGTAACCTTCACTGCTGGGAAGGGCAGCCAATTCCATGCCAGCTGCGTAACCAGCTCTCCAGTCTTGAGGCGACATGGCCTTGAATCGGGCTGACCACGTTGCCTTTAGCCTTTCGAAATCAGGATTCTGACCATGCGCTGATGACATCATAATCGCCGTTAGGAAGACCAAGAACGATTTCTGAGCGTAAATTTTCATGAGGCTTACTCCTTGGAACGATTCGTTGACCTTGCGGACACGTACTTTGCTTGCGCGTAACCGCAAGGTTCGACGGCAGGAGGAGTTCTTGGGGGATTGGGTCGGCTATTTCAGAATTCTTGTTTGCTTTGGTCGCTAGCCCGTGTGCAGTTTCGCTGACGCCACCTACAAGCACCCCGTCATCCTGAGTGAAAACGAAGGAGTCCCTCCTCAATTTTAGCCCCACGAGCGCTCAATTGGAAGCTCCGACCACAGGAGGGGGTGTTTCGCAAGCTCAACATGACGGGCGCTCGGCAGTGCGGTCCGCTAGAATACGAGCCAATGGGACATGAGGCGGTGCGCAGATAGGGATGTCGAAATCTCTGCGCTTCCTGACGGAATCAGATGTTACATTCCCTCACCCGGCAACGAGGTGAGGGAATGGGACGGATTAGGAACCGAGTTCCAGGAAGTCGAGTTCGTCTTGGGTCAGGTTGATGTTGACGCTTTGGACGTTGTCTTGAACCTGCTCGGGGGATCCCGGCCCGATGAGGGCCCAGATTTTGAGGGGCTGGTTAAGGGTCCAAGCGACGGCAAGCTGGGTGGGAGTCACGCCTTTTTCTTTCGCCATTGCTTCGAGCCTTGCCTTGCGCGCGAAGTTGGTGTCGTTGTGATAGACGCGGCGAACGTCGGATGAGTCGACACCGGCGAAGAACCCACCGCCACCAGAAGACCACGAAAAGACAGGGAAGTTGTTCTTCTTGTACCACTCACGCGCCTCGTTGTCGGCGGAAATGCTGAGGGCTTCCCACCACATCGCTTCGTTCGCGGTCGCAAGAGAGAGATTGGGGCTGCTTACGCTAAAGCCTTGGAGGCCGTGCTTTTCGGCGTACTCGTTCGCGGCTTCGATGCGCGTGTGGTGCCAGTTCGAACCACCGAATGCCTTGATGCGTCCGGCGGCGAGATGCTCGTTCAGCCATTCGACCACGTCGCCAGCGGGCACCCGTTGGTCATCGCGGTGGAGGAGATAAATGTCGGAGTAGTCAACTTCTTGAAACTCAAGGTTGGCGCGAATGTCGGTGTCGAGATCCGCTTTCGTAACTCTCCGGCCAGCGTCGCTGTTGTCGTGGTGGTGGTTGCCCTTGTCGAGCCGGATGAGGGCGTCCTGGCCATGCTGTTCGTAGTAGGCCCGCATTACACCGGCAAATCCGTTGCCGTAGATCCGACTGTTATCGATGACGTTTCCGCCAGCGGCACGGTAGGCATCGAGGATCGCGAACGCCTTGGGCAAGTCGTTCTGGGGGAGGGGAATAACTCCCATGACGAGTTTTGAAATTTGCTTGTCGAGATGAGGGATCGTGCCGTAGGTCATTGGGGAGTCTTGCCAGCGAGGCTAGGGAGTTGCGGTTTGTTCAGCGGCGAACTTGAGCCCGGCGCTTTGGCGGAGCATGTCGAGAGTTCGCATATTGTTCAGGGTGTCTTCGAGTGTCATGTAGGGGCACTCTTTGTGGTCGATGAACTCGGCTACGGTATCGGCTTCGATCGCGTAAAGTTCGTCGTTTGTGGACCCGAACTCAAAGAATTCCGTGTCCTTTCCGTAACGCTCGACCGAGACTTTGCCGCCACCACACTTCCAGGGGCCAGGGATGTGGATTCGTCCTTCGGTGCCGTAGATGGTCACGTCGTTTCGCAAGCTCACGTGAACTCCCGTCCCGAAGTGAGCACTTGCCCCACCGGGAAAGGCGAGGGCTCCCGACCCGGTAGCGTCGTAGCCCTTGTCGGTGATTTCGGCGGCGTAGAACGCTCGGGTTGGCTCTTCGCCCACGATCAGTCTCGAGAAGGACACGCAGTAGGTTCCGACGTCCATCAAGCCTCCTCCACCGAGAGCGCCGTCGGCGCGGAAGTTGGTCCAGTCACGGCCAGCCGCGAAGCCAAATTCGGATTGAACGACCTGCACTTTGCCGATGGCCCCTGCGTCGAGGAGTTCTTTCACCTTGAGCGTTTGGGGGTGGCATCGGTACATGAACGCCTCCATGAAGAAGACTTTGTGCTTCCTCACCTCATTGAGCGCCCGTTGAGCTTCGATGGCATTGAGAGTGAACGGCTTTTCGCATAGGATGGCTTTGCCTGCCTCCGCTGCCTTGATCGTCCAATCGTAGTGGAGGTGATGCGGGGTCGCGATATAGACCGCTTCCACTTCAGGGTCGTCAAGAACTTCCTGATAGGACCCCAAAGGTTTGCCACCGAACTTATCGGTGAATTCCTTTGCAGTTTCGACACTGCGGGATCCCACGGACACCAGAGTCCCTGTTTTTGACTTCAAGAGTCCCCCAGCAAATTGACGGGCAATACTGCCAGTTGCCAGGATCCCCCACTTCAGCGCGTCAGCCATGACGTGAGCTTACCGTCCACATGAATCGCTTGAAAGCATGCTTTTGGGGGAACTGTATTCGAAGCCTTGGAATCGTTTTATTTCTCGGGGACAGACGTTAGGAGAAGATAGTCCAAGCCGAACATATTGCTTGGCGCGGCAGCTGGGTTGTGGCCTAGACACGTAACCTCCATGGTCACGTAGCCAGCAGGGAGCGTGAGCGTTCCCAGGCTTAACGGTTTCCACTCGAGACCGGGGATGTAGAAGTCGTGAGTGCCACAGTTGACCCCATTCACTCGAATTTGGAAGATGCCGTAGTCCTGGGCGTTTCCGGTCTTCGCGACGACTTTGTAAGTCCCCGCCCGGCTCACCGGAACATTGAGAATAAGCTTGTCGCCAACATTGGGATCTCGCCACCAGAGTTGGCTGCCGTTTGAGAGTTCGGCGAATCCGCCCTGGATTTCAGTGGCGCCTCCGGTGCGTTTGACGATCTTGAGGGACTCCCCCTCGATGGCGCCGGCAACTCGGATAGGGCCGATCTCCTCAGGCAAAAGGAGTGAGCGGTCGATTGGCGCCGGTGGCGTCGAATTGGCTGGCGCATACCAATAGGCAGTCCGACCGTAGGTCGTGATGACGTCGGTCCAATGCCATCGTTCGAGATCGAACTTTAGCGAAGTCGTAAAGGGGATGGGGTCGAACAGCTCCCAACGGACGATCGAAGAGTGACCGAGCACGCCGGGGCCATCGACTCGCGATTGGGCATGATATGGCTTCTGGAACTTGTCGGGCGAGCTCCAAGCGTAGCCAAAGAAATCCTCTGTTCCTGTACCAAAAGTGCTGGGAAAGCTTTCTCCATCCACATATACTTTTTCGTCCCCTTCCCCCCACCAGGCGCCACTTGGATTGGCAACGGCGAGGTTGACGCCGACCCAGTTCCCTTCGCCTTTGACGGTGAGCAAGTTCATGTCTTTGATTGGACGGCTGTGGCCTCGCTCGGCGGTCCACTGGGCGTGGAGCCGGTACGGGGGGAACTCGGAGACCGGAGAAGTATCGTCGATTGCCTGCGCGGTCAGGGAGACATCATTGGGTCCCGTATTCTCGACTCTAGCCACGATGCTGTGAGAGTAGGGCATTGGAAGCCGAAAGGTCATAGTGCCGTCGGGTGTCATGGAGGCGGCAATCGTCCGGTAAGGGTTCAACCCCGGGGCTGAACCAAAGAAATCGCCCAATGGTGTGGCAACGCAAGGCTGCCCGTCGACCTCGATCTTCAGGAGTGATTGGCGTAGCACGTTGTGGTCGCACCGTGGGTCGGTCCAGGCCATCGATTTCTGGGCTGCGGGCGAAGGAAGCTGTACCTTGACCTGAAACTCTCGAACGATTCCAGTTCCGTTGAGAGCAAAGAGAGTGGCAGAGGCGCCGGAGCGAACCTTAAAATTTGCGCGTCTCGCTCTTCCGCTCGGTTTGGGGTCTTCGACCAGCTTGGCGGCGGCGTTGGCCATCTCGGCACTGGCATCACTGACCGTCCTGGGGTCGAATGTCTCCACTGACGTGCCATTTCGATAGGTCCGGTAGCCCACATGGTAGTAGAGACCGGTGGGTTTCTCTTTAGTGGAGTCGTCGACGGTGATCTTGAGAGACTTGGCGTAGGGGAACGGGAAGTAGAGGTCGGTCCCTTGGGAGGCGGTGTAGCCGAACGGCGCGACGAAGGGCGTCACCCCTCCAGTCAGGAGCGCTCTCATGTCGGCTTGGAAGCGTGGGGTGGGCTCTCCATCGAAATAGAATCGAAGCAGCCCACAGGGGGTTGCTGACCAAAGTCGATCGACCAGGCCCGGCCCTTTGAGGTCGGCCAAAACGTATTCGGTGCGGCCAGTCTGCGGCTCGATACGCACGAATTGTCCAGCGTCTCCGTTGGCAAAAGGGTCAGAGTTTGGTCCTGGATTGGACCGCCGATCGTAGCTGCTAGCCTGCGCATGTGTGTATGGGAGAGCGTACGCGAGCCGGTCGAAATCGACCATTTCGTGGATTATAGAGCGCACACTCACGCTCGGCGACATTGCAGCGAGAATTAATGGAAGCAGCATGGAACGATTATAGGAGCTTCACGCGATTGTGGAAGTCCTGATGGTCCATGACCTTGGGCTAGAACAACGGGTATAACGCCCCCATGCTTCTCGAAGGGAAAAAGGGCTTGGTGCTCAACGTCACTAACAAAAACTCCATTGGTTGGGCGATCGCAGATCAGGCCAATCTTCAGGGTGCGACGGTCGGAGTAGGCGCCCAGAACGAGCGACTCTTGGAAGGCGTCGACAAGCTTCTCGAAGGTCGAGAGCGGTTTGACACTTTCACCATCGACTTTTCTTTCGAAGAGCAGTACAAGATTTTGGCGGACGCGGTCGCTGAGAAATACGGGAAGCTCGACTTCTTGGTTCACTCGGTTGGGTACGCGCCCCGGGAAGCCCTTCAGGGGCGATTCATCGACACGACTCTGGAACAGTTTCAGATTGCGATGAATGCCTCGGCGTACTCGATGGTTCGACTGTGCCAGGAGTTGGAGCCGCTGATGAACGACGACGCTTCGATCATCACTCTGAGTTACCTCGGCAGCACGCGGGCGATGAAGAGCTACAACGTCATGGGCCTTTGTAAGGCGGCTCTTGAGGCGTCGGTTCGATATCTTTCGATCGATCTTGGCGAGCGTGGAATTCGCGTGAACACGGTCTCTCCCGGTCCGGTGAACACCATCTCTGGACGAGGGGTCAAGGGAATCATGGGAATGATCGATCATGTGCATGACGTGGCCCCGCTTAAGCGCCCCTATGGTCAGTCTGAAGCAGCGGGCGCAGCGATGTACTTGCTGAGCGACCTTTCGAAGGGAGTGACCGGTCAGATCCTCTTTGTCGATTCGGGTTACAGCATCGTCGCAATGTAGATGCGCGTTCTCACCGTCCCCAACTGGTCGTTTGGTCGCAACAAGGCGCTGCTGCGTCGTTTCGAGTCCATCCTGACCCGTTCGGACTTGAAGGTCCATTTCCTCGAAAGCGATATGGACCACAATCGGACGGTCAGCGCGTTCAGTGGGGAAGAGAAGCCGGTTCAGGAAGCTCTTCTTGAGTTAGCTGCCGAAGCGTTCGACACGATCGACCTGAACCACCACTTAGGGGTCCATCCTCGAATTGGGGCTCTCGACGTGTGTCCCTTCGTGCCCCTGGACGGTCAGAAAGACGGCGTCGACGTGGCTAACGCTCTGGTCGAGCGATGCGCGGCAGCGATCTCCGGGCGGTTTTCCGTACCGGTTTTCCTCTATGAGAAATCGGAGAGAGGTCGGCACGAAGCGGACCTACCATCTCTTCGAAAAGGAGGATTCGGAGCGCTTCTGGAACAAACGATTCGCCCAGATTTTGGGCCGGAGCGGGCCCATCCTCGTCTAGGGGTGACGGTGATGGGGGTCCGGGATTTCCTTCTTGCGGTGAACGTGGACCTTAAGGAAGAGGACGCGGTCGTCGCCAAGCGGATCGGACTTGCTATCCGCAAACTTCGATCGGACGGGGATCCGCGCTTCCTGGGAGTCCGGGCGACTGGTTGGGCTTTAAGATCGCGAAAAATAAGCCAGGTGAGTATGAATATCACCTTGCCGGACCTTACCGACGTTGACCCGATCGTCGAGTGGATCATTGATGAGGCGCGGAAAGCAGGCGTCGCTTTTGTGCGCACCGAGTTGATCGGAGTCATACGGCCCCAGGACTTGCCGGGCGCGACACGGCTTTCGATTCACCCCGACCAGGTTGTGGCCGGGGCTTAGTGGTCCTGATCAGGTTTATTTGGCCTGACCGAATTTCTGTTGCAATGCGATGCCTGCGTCCTAACCGTCTGGCACTCAGAATGAAATGCTCTTCATGGAGCCGGGTGAATGAGTAATTCAGCATCTTGACGCTGACTGTATCGAGAAAAGATGAGAGGAAACTGAGTCCGCCAAGCTAATGGAGGGTTGTCGCCTGAGTCCACGCGGCGTAGAAGTTCTTTCTTGCCAATTTGGTTGCTTCCACCAGTTCAGACAGCGATTCGCCGGGGCGTTGGGAGATGTTCAGGTGCCCCATTTTTCGGCCAGATTTTGCTTCGACTTTGCCATACCAGTGGAAGCGTGAGCGGGTGTCCGAGTGGAGAAGAGCGTTCAGGGCCGGCTCAAAGCCACCAGCGTTGGGTTGGCCTAAGAGGTTGGCCATGCAGACGCCTAAGGGAGAAATGGATTCCATCAGGTGGGCTACCGGATACCCACAGGCGAGCCTTACATGGACGTCGAACTGGCTAGGGCCTCCCCAGTCCAGGGTGTAGTGCCCGGTGTTGTGTGGTCGGGGGGCCAACTCGTTGATCTGAATCGAACCATCGGGCAGTTCAAACATCTCGACCCCGAATAACCCGAAGCCTCCAACGGCCCTGACCGCGGCAATCGCGATTTCGGTGGCATCGTTATCGCAAGGGTAGACCAGGCTACAAACGTGGTTCTCTTGGACGGTCTCCACCGTCGGGAAGGCGCCGGCGATACCCGACTCGCGCTCGATAAAAACCATGGCAGCCAGTTCGCGGGTGAACGGGACAAACCCTTCCGCCAACCATCCACCATTCTCCCAAAGGGGACGGTGCGACTCGAACTCTTCTCTGGTTCGCGCATAGCGGGTGCCTTTTCCGTCATACCCACCAAAGCGAGCTTTGAGAACCATGGGGAACCCGATTGCCGTGATCGCGCCTTCTCCGTCGCCGTCAATTGAAACGGCGGTGGGCGTGGGGACGTTTGCGTTGGCGAGTGCTTGGCGCTGGGACAGCTTGTCTTGAATCGACGCTAGCGTATCGATTCCAGGCAGCATCCGGTCCTCGCTTCCAGAAACGAAGTGGAATGCTTCGGCGATCGCGCTGGCGGGGATGAACTCGTTTTCCAGGGTAACGTGCGCGGCGCAGCTCAGGATCTGGGCGATCTTTGCGGGATCGTCGAGCCTGCCAACAAGGTGAGGCGCAATTTGACTCGCGGGCGTGTCTTCGCCTGGATCAAGGGAGATGCATCGAAGTCCCATTCGCTGGGCAGCCTGGATGGACATTCGTGCCAATTGGCCACCGCCGAGAAACCCGAGATCAAATTCGAACGACATGCAAGGAGAAGGGTACCTGTCAGATTGTGAGTCGGCAGTTTGCAGTTTGCAGTCAGGGTGCTGCCTCACCGACGTTCTCTGTCCGTTCGGAGACATGGGTTACAGTTTGTTCCGGACACATGGGTAACACCATTTTCAGATCATTGAGATCTGGGAAGTGGTGCTGGGTGCCTTGGAAGGAGTGTTCTGTGTCCGAAGAGCGATTAAAGTTTGTTGCTC
>CAIVDU010000112.1 GCA_903904815.1 uncultured Armatimonadota bacterium | reverse complement strand
TCCCACTGTTCCGTCTGGGTTTTGAAGCCGAATGGAAGCCGGTCATCTAGGTTAAAGCTAGCCCCCTGGAGTGCGCCGACATGGAGGAAGTGGTCCTCCTGCCGGATAAAGTGGTCCGGGAAGATCCACATATCGTGGGCGGCAGGCTGTCCATCCTCGGTGATCGCACGAATGTGAATCGCGGATTGTGCATTGGATTGCTGGGCGGAATCTAGGAGGGAAGCAATGGCCGATTTCGGTTGCAATATCAGCGCGAGCGTGCCGATCAGGGCGGTCACGGAGAAAATGCTTGTCACAATTTTTCGTCGCCGGCGCGCCCGGAGCCGTTTCTTATCCAGTTGCATCAGTTCGACCGGAGTTCTCCGGGGCTCGAGTTCCCGCAGCCCGGAAAGGGCCAATCCGATGACTTCATCAGGGTCTCTCATCAAGTATTTCCTCGCTGGTCAGCAATGCCTGAAGCCTCTTTCTGGCGGTAAAGAGCCGGGACTTCACGGTTCCCACCGGAATGGAGAGGATATCGGCGATCTCTTCGAGTGAAAAGCCGCCGACCTCCTGCAATACGAATGGATGAGAAAGGGCGGGCCCAATCGATTGCAGCGACTGAACTAAGTCTTCAATACCATCGGGGTCGGATGGCACAGTCCCACTCACCTCTGGGATTTGCCTTTTGCGCCTTTGTGCCCAGCGGGTGAAGGTGTGAAAGGCGATCTTGTGAACCCAGGTCTTGAGGCTAGAATCACCGCGGAACTTGCGGATCTGGGCTTTGGCTTGCAGAATGGCCTCTTGCGCCAGATCTTCCGCGTCTTCGCGGTTTCGTGTGAGACTGACCACGTATCGATAGACGGAAGGGTGATAAGCGGAGAAGAAGATCCTCACCGCCACCTCGTCGTTTTGAGCCACAGCCTCGGCTAGCTCCCTATCGCCGCATGGCCCTTTCTCCATCAATGCATCGAGACATGAGCCCCTGGATTGGTTCATTGGTCGTTAGAAAATGTTTGACTTACGACGCAAATTATCTTTCAGTTAGTAGCCGAGGCCCAAAGGCGTGTTCAAGATCCTTGGGAGATGCGCAAACAGGACTCCCGATTGGTTTCGAGATGATGCCGTGCAGCATCTAACCTGCGCGTGCGGAAGACCCTGAGCGGAGATTGCTCACCGAATAAGCCCACCAGATGAGGAGTGGTTGGAAAGGAAGCCTGATCCATAGGAGCGGTTGTAATTGGGGGGCGATCATGGCGGGGCGATGAATCGCCATGTCGATGTTCGCCGGGAAGACAGCGATGAAGAGCAGGATCAATCCAATGCCGGCTGCTCTCCTAGTCTGGTTTAAGAGCAGGCCCAAACCGCCGGCAATTTCGGCCGCGCCGCTGATGGCGACCAAGGCCGAGTGGTAAGGAAGGTAGCTTGGAACCACCTGGATGAAGGGCTCTGGATGCGCGAAATGAAGCGTGCCCATCGTGACCATGCCAGCAGCCAGGAGGCCTCGGAAGATGTGGGCTTTCATGTTTTTTCTTCAGCAGTTGGCAGTTTGCAGTCCGGAGCGGGGTGCTGCGAGTGATTCAGGGTTGGCGGCGGGCTCTGGACATACAAATCAATCTCCGTCGACGGGTCTGGTCCTGTTTGGATAGCCGGGTTACGCGTTGACGGTGGACTGTGGAGACACGAATCACAGAGTATCGCAAAAGTCTGCGACCTCTTAAAATGCTCGAAATAAGTGGACTTCGCTTCGCTCGCAGGTTCGATTTGGCCCTCTCCCCGCCCTCTCCCGCGTACGTCCCGATTCGCATTCGCTCATTTCCCTCTGGCGGGATCCGGAGACTTCGCTGCGGGCGAGGGTGCTCATTAGGACCTCCGAGACTTTTGCGATACTCTGGTCATTCTCCGCCCAGTAAGTCATATCTCCTAACGGTTAACCGGCTACGGATTGGCGGTGGAGGACGACGTGGGTGGCCTTTTCCGTCGCGACGAATCGAACGCATTCGTATCCCAGGGCACGGGTGTCGACTCCCTCGAACAGGCGCTCTCCCTTGCCGAGCAGGACCGGTGAGATCGCGATGTGCAACTCATCGATGAGGCCCTCGCGAAGGTATTGCTGGATCGTGTTGGCTCCGCCACCGATGCGCACATCTTTGCCGTTTGCGGCTTCTTTCGCACGGTCGAGGGCTTCGTGAATACCGCCGGTGACGAAGTGGAACGTCGTTCCGCCTTCCATCTCGATGGGCTCGCGCGCGTGATGGGTCAGGATGAACGTGGGGACGTGATACGGTGGGTTCTCACCCCACCAGCCTTTCCAATTCATGTCGGGCCATGGGCCGCGAATCGGGCCGAACATGTTCCGACCCAGAATCCACGCTCCGACGTTCTCAAAACCCGCTGCCGCAAACTCGTCGTCGATGCCCACTGTGCCATCGTCGGCACCAAAGTGGGTCCGTCGGAAAGTGCGGGTCGCGAGTAACCAGCCGTGCAGATCTGTGCCACCCTCGCCGAGCGGGTTCTGTAGGTCCTGATTCGGACCGGCTCCAAAGCCATCAAGTGAAATCGTGAAGCAATCGACTCGGACGCGTGTCATTTTTGTTTCTCCCCTTTGAATGGGTGAAGTGTACATGGGTTAGTGGTCAGTGGTCAGTGGTCAGTGGTCAGTGGTCGGGGTCGTGTCCCAGGGGAGGGTTTGGTTGCCAATACGAGCCTGGCAGTCGGGATCGCCAGAATAGGTTGCTGCTGCTAACTTCAGGCTGCAGACTGCAGACTTTCATCTCAGTCACGAGGAGGCTGCATACAGGTGATTACGGTTGGGGAAAGTCGGTCATTCGCGCGGTGTTGGCTGGACCTGGGGTGACTTTTGCGCCTTGGCCGTTGATCAGGTGAGTGATCTCGCCATAACGGCCCAAAGCCAGCGTGATCATGTGATGGAAGCCGATTTTTCCGGCGGTCGGGGTCTCGATGGCGTTTGTTAGCTTCACCTGCGGATATCGAAACACGCTGTAAACGCCTAGCCCCCAGGCCTCGTGGCGAGTGACGTTTGGGGCTACTTTGTAGGACGCCCAGCCGTCCACACCGGTCGTCGGAGTGAAGACGTCTTGGGTCGGAGAGTCGTAGGGGATTTCTGATTGGTAGAAGTAGGTTTGACCGTCTTCGCCATTCCACAGCACCTGGTACTTCTGGTGATGCTCCACGAAAAGCCCGTAAGCTTTCACGCGGTTTCCGTTCACAACGAGGCCGTTGTTGCTCTCGTTTTGGGTCCAGCCAACGCCGAGGCCGTGATCGGCCCGCCAGATCCAGGTGTGATCAATGATCGTATCGTTTGAGTTCACTTGGAGGTTCACGTCGGCCTTGCCAAGGCCAGCCCCCCCAACCCGGAAAAACACGTCGTGAAGCGAGATGGGATTCCGTCGATGGCTTGCTTTTGACCCGGCTTGGCCCACTTCCATCAACACCGGGGATTTCGTTTCTCCTGCGTCGACGAGCACACCGGCGACCGTGATGCCCTCTGAATCGGTGGTCGAAATCGCTGGTCTGCCATCGACGGGTTTGAGCGTCGCGAATCCCAGACCAAGCACGACTGCGTTCTTTCTCGCCACCCGAATGGGATCCGAGAGGGTATAGATGCCGGGCAAGAGCAGGAGATTCTTCCCGGCTTTGAGTTGTGCGTTGAGGGTCGCTGCGTCATCGGATGGCTTGGCGATGTAGAACTTGCTTATGGGAAGATCAATCCCGGGCGTGCCGCCGCTTTTCCAGGAAATACCCACGGATTGGGAGCGAAGACTCGGCACGCGAACGTGCCACTGGTCGTGGGAATCGACCCACAAGAACGGCTTCTCTCGGACGACCGGTGTTTTCTCCACCGAGGTGTAAGGTGGCTTTGGCCATTGCCCAGTGGGAGGATTTTCGATGCCGACGAACACCATGTTCCAGCCCCCGCCGGTCCAGGACTTCCAATTTGAGTTCCGTGAGAGCCACTGTTGCTGCGATCCGGCGTCGACGTTTCCGTCGATCACTGAGTCAGAAATCCAGCCACCACTGGCCCATCCCCCTTTCTGGTGGAGTACGAGATTGCCCCGGACGTGCATTCGACGAAAGAACACTGCCTGGGAAACCGCCCACTGCATCGTGCCATTGGTTGGTGTGACAGAGAAGCCTTCCACCCCGCGCCAGAACGTGCAGGTCGCGTTATTGTTGGGAAGGCTCGCATCGGCATGTACGTTGCCGGAAATATGGACGGCGTCCGGAGTCGCGCCGAGGCCGACGACTTGTGTGTAGAAACCGACCGGTATGTCCAGGTGGTATTCGCCGGGCATGAAGAGGACCGCATTTCGCTGATTGCCGAACTCGCTGTGTTGTTGAGCGGCATAAATCTCGTCAATCCGCTTTTGCATGACCGCAGTTGGCATCGATGGGGAGAAGATGTCGACATTCGGTCCCAGCTTGGGGGGCGATGCTTGTTGCGCCGTCACCATGGGGCTTACGAGGAGGAACGCGAGGCAGGTTGTAAGGATCGCCGACGATCGACTTTGACGCGGAAAGCTGTTCATAGGGAGTTAGCGAAACGTTTCGGAGGGATACCAAGGATTATGCGCCAAGTCAAGTGGTCAAGCACGTGATTGTAGAGTTGGCCAGCGAGGAAGGGAGTACTCCGGCGTCGGGATGACGGCTGGATGAGTGGCTCTCAGTCTTACCGGCCGAATCTCCTATTCAGAAATCAACCACTGAATGGCGGGGGAGCCATTTCAACCCTATTGGTGGCGTGTGAAACCGTTCGAAGAAAGCGGCGTCTAGTGAATGTGAACGTACGCTCCCTGACCGTCTTCCTTGCCATTGCGCCAGCTGTGGTATTTGGCCAAGTGGGGCGTGGATTTACTCCGGTGGAAAGCTACGTGGCTCTGGGCGAGCGAGTTTGCGTCGGCAAGATCGCGGCGCTTGAGCCGATTCAGTACGACAAGCCGCTGACCTCCATCCAGAGCTTTGGACACCCATATCGGCTGACATTCGACATCGAGGAAACGATCCGCGGGAAGCCAGCCCATCGGATCGAACTGGTGTTGGCCTTGCAGGGGACGCGAATCCTTGAATTTATGCGCGATCATCGCAGTGAAATCCTTCTTGCAGGGGGTCCGACCATGATTGACGACGATCCGGGGCCCGAGATGGGTATTGAGGAGGACGGTCGCCGCGTCGACGGTTACTGGTATCAATTCAGGTTTCTCGATGCGCCCACGAAGTCGGATTCGCAAAAGGATCCTTCGCTGGTAAATCAGATCGCGATCTCTTACAACGAAGAGAAGATGTTCACCATCGACCTGAATGTCGTGCAAGGGCGAGAATCGATTCTCAAACGCAGTCGCGCCTTCGCCCGGAAACATCGGGAGATGGAAAGCTTCGTGTGGTTACCGGTGCCGAACGCTTTTGGTGAGTTAGTTGGGTACGCCAATGCCTTTTGCGGGATCAAGCTGCCCGTGTGTCCTGAGACCGAGCGGACCCTCCTGTTGCTGCTCAAGAATTCAAAGCGGATTTTCGACCGAATCCCTCGCCAACCGGACTGGGCGAAGAACAATCTGCTGGTTGATGTCCTCAAGAGTTTGAAGCCATTCCCAAGCAAGGCGAACGCCCAATTGTTGCGAAAGCTCGTAGGGGGCTTTGATCCCTCCTTTGCGCCGGTCGAGACTGGGATTGCGACCCAGCAGAGTGTTCAACGCACGGCATGGGAGGTCTTGCAGGCTTGGAAGATGTAAAGTGCCTTCGCGCAACCTCTTGACCTTCCAATGAGTGCCCACTTCTCAAAGCTTCTCAAGGTTAGCAAGGGCCCATCACCGGCTTAAAACAAGGTTGGAAGGGTCCCTACGACGATCTCGTACGAGTACTCACGGGAAATCAAGCTGGGCACTAACCTGACTGAGGGCGCCCAAAGTGGATTCGCTCCGTCGCTGGCCGTCCAGCGCATTGACTCACCGTCATTTCAGGGAGTGCGTCCTTCACAGAAATGCCTGATTAACGGGACCTCGGCTGAGTCGCAAGAGCGAGGGAATCAGGGAGAGCAAGGTAGCTGGACCAAGCAAAAGAGCCCCGATAGCTGCCCAATGGAGTCCCTCGCCTCGCATGATGACGACGGAGGCCAGGGCGGATACGAGAATGTATCCGCAGATCATCACACGACGGAATTTGTCCAGCCGCTTGGTCGCGAGATCCAATTTTGTCATCAACGCGATTTCAAAGTCTTGCGAAAGATCTGGCGCCGCGCTCGACATGGAATGCCGTAGCAAAATTTCGATGTCTTCTTCCCAAGGTTCCATTTCATTCATGCTAGTATCCTCGCTCCTTAAGCTTTCCCTGAAGCAGTAATCGGGCCCGGTGCAGATACGACTTGACTGTATTCTCTGGCACTCCGAGAAGCTCCGAAACTTCGCCGACACTCTTTCCGAGCCAGTAGTACAGTCTCAGGGCTGACTGGTAGGCATCGGGGAGCGTTAGAATGCATTCGGTCAGCGCTTGATCTCGTTGGGCAGTCTCAGCTTGGCGGTCAGGGCCAGCCTCGTCGCTCACGACATTCTGCAAAGCACTTTCGCGTAAGTTCGGCCTCCGAAAGCGCGCCAACGATTTCAAATTCACCGCCTGGTTAAAAGTAATCCGGTAGACCCAGGACCCAAATTCAGCATCTCCGCGAAACGTGCCAAGTGAGCGATAGGCTTTCAGAAAAACCTCCTGGGCGACGTCTTCAGCCTCGGGAGCGAACGCTGGACCCAAGATCGAGAGGGCAAGACTAAACACTTGGTGTCGATGCCGTCTGACCAACTCTGCGAAAGCCGTCTGGTCTCCGCGCTGGACGCGGCAGATTAGCTGGGAATCAGTCTCCACGCTTTAGCGGTCGCTTCCGCGACTCAAAAAGTGGTAGGCGGCAAGTCCCACCCCCAAGAAGGCGAATGGCAGTGGCGCCACCCAAAAACTATGCTGTGCAGGAGCAAGATTGAGATTCAGCACGATCATCGTTCCCACCGCGAGAGTAGAGAGGACGGTCCCCAGAATTGGGAGCACGGTTGGGTCTGACCGATCGCGCCTATCGGGCTCCGCTGGAAACTCCGGGAGCGGGATTCCCTTATCCATCGCCACCAAGCGCTCTTGGTGGATAATCTCCAGCCTCCTTTGTCGACCCTGATGGGTCAGGTAGAGGTAACTGATAATTCCCGCAGATAACGCCAGGGAGACCATTCCATCGCCAATTGAGTAGCTCATTTTTTTATGCCTGACGCTAAGACAAGGTGTGTTTACGATTGGTTGCAGCAACGTTAGGCGGATCAGGGCATTGGGACTCAGACGATAGGGTTGCAACGGTTGTGGATATGCCCTGGTCCTACTATCGATGTTAACTTGTCGATCTTGGTTGATGATGGCAATCGCCAGTTTTTTCGCCCATGGGCTAGCTCGTGCTGATGATGGGGAATTCGATTCGAATGGAGTGAGGATTCACTACGTTGTGGCAGGACAAGGTGAACCCATCATTCTTATTCACGGGTGGATGAGCGATGCCAGCATGTGGGGTCAAGATTCTCATGGCAATGCCAAGCCGGATGCTTCCGGTGTCCCTGGCTTCGAGGTGATTGCGATGGATTGCCGGGGCCATGGGAAGAGTGACAAGCCGCATGACAAGAATGCCTATGGGGCCGAGATGGCCTATGATGTCGTGCGCCTTATGGATCACCTCAAGATACCGAGGGCTCACTTGGTTGGGTATTCCATGGGAGCCTTCATCGCCGCAAAAGTTGCGGCCACCATTCCTGATCGCGTTCTCAGCATCGTGTACGGCGGACAAGCGCCTCTGATCCAAGGTGAGCCATCTGGTTCGACCGAAGTCGACGTTTTTGCGAAAGCGGTAGAGGATGGAAAGGGGCTGGGGCCGTATCTCATGTATGTCATGCCAGCGGACAGGCCCAAGTTGTCACTGAGCCAAGCGAACGCACTTGCGAATTATCTGTATGCGGGGAAGGACGTCCAAGCCTTTGCCGCGGCTGGAGTCAGCTTCGACAGACTGGAAGTCAGTCTCAGCATGCTCAGAAAGTGCGCTGCGCCTAGTCTCTTTATCTACGGGTCGAAGGAGTCCAATTCTTTGAAGATGAGGGTCACCAACCTTTGCAAAGTGTTTCATCGTGGACAAGTCAGGGTGGTGGAGGGCGGAGACCATATAACGACAGTTGGAAAAGCAGAATTCGGGCTATCGATCATGGAGTTTCTGAAGTCGCATAAGTCGGGCGACTAGCAACCGCGTGGAGGATCAAGCTTCTTGACCGCGGATGAGAGCAATGTCCTGCCCGTGACATGCGGCTCCTGTGTGTCACGGGCCCAAAAGAGATGCCGCGCTTCGCCCGCATGAATGGGCCTGAGGGTGTGTCTACGGTTCCCGAGGGGCCTCTTGGATCCAGTGGGTCTTGTGTTGGATGAGCGAGACCCACGATTGGTTTCGCTGGAGTTGAATCGATGTCGGGAGTCCCGATACGTTCCCGTCCACTTCTAAGATGTCGGGTCCCATTAAGTGAACCTGCCACTTCTGGGGATGGTCGGAGATGGGAAAAGTGAGCGCGTTCTCGGAGACGCGTCCTGAAGTCACCGAACCGTCGTTTAGCCAAAGGTGGTACGAGACGGAATTGCCAAACTTATCGATTGTCAGCCATTCCCACCGAATGGGCTTCCGTCGGTCGGAATCGCTGACTTCCTTGCCGTTTTGGGAAAAGCTGGCCACTTTCCAGATACCCTCGATCGCCAATTTAGGCGCGGTTCGTTTGGCATACCCTTCTACGGTGACAACTGCGTCCCAGCCGAGAAGGTCAACTACGAGCAGGGTTTTGAGCACCAGCAAGATGGTCCTCTGAGTGCGGGACCGCGCTTGGCGCTTTTCGAGGCGAGGCAGAATAGGGCGATTCAAGAGGAACATCCCGGTCAGCCGCCCGAAATCGGGGGCGAGCAGCGTCAGCGACGCCAGCATGAGATGAAGCGAGAACAGCTTGACCGGCACGTCGTAAAACACGTTGAGCAAGAAAATGTTCAGCGTCAACCCGAACGCAAGACATGCGCCGAGCAAAGTGGTGCGACGGAACAGGAGTAACGTTCCGCTTAGTGCTTCCAGCAGTCCAATGCAAACCGTGTAACCGGTCGATGCGCCGATGAATGTCCATAGCAGGCCCATTGGCGTCTCTTCGCCGAAGCTCTTATTAAGAACCGACCAGAAAGGCGGCGGAAACTGGCTGAGCTTCATCGATCCATAGGTGAGGAGTACGGCACCCAACGTATAGCGCAGGTAAACCCGAAGATAGTCGCTGGTGCGCCCGCTATCCCGTGGTCGCACGATCGTCCAAATGGCGGTTGTGGCCGATGCGATGACCAAGACCCAGAAGTTCAAGAGCCAGTCGAAGAGCCGGTCGCCGCTACCAGTGTCCGCAAAAGCGACCCCAACCGGCTGCCCGACGTGAAAAATGTTCGCGGCGGCAAAGTCGACCAAGGGTTTCCAAGCGTAGACGACCCCGCTCACAAGCAGGTCGGATATCTTTTGGAGCCGGTCGCTGACGAAGAGTGAGGAGATGGGCCAAGGAAGGAACAGCAGCGTGAAATAAACGGCGGCAAACCGAACGGCGGTTTGCACGACCCGATTAGGTTCCACTGGGGCTTCGTGTGCGACTGACTCTTCCGAAATCATCATTCGCTCGCGACGAACGTTACCTGTTCGCGTTCTTTCGATGGACGGGTGACGCGAGGAGATAGGCGGCTGGTCCGAACAGCCTGACGTCCCAGAGCTCACTTATGGCCCCGATTCCACTGGTGTCGTGATCGAGTTGGTCTTGGTATTCGGTTCGTGGGCCAGGAGTTCGTTTTCGCCTAGTCAGGCGCGCCGGCTCAGCCGAACAGATCCAATTGACGCTCAGATTCAATTCTCAACTCCTTCCAGATCCAACCGAAGTCGTAATTGACCAGGACCGGGTTTCCGGAAGTTCTCAATGGTATCTCTTTCAAACGAACTGGGGGTGGAAATGGACCCTATTGCCTCGGACGCAGATATTCAAACTACTTCATCGCGAAAGGCAGAACGAATTGGTAAGTTAACGCGTTAAATGTCTGTGGTTTCACTTGCGGTGGTTTGCTTGCTACTTCCTGTTATGAATCGGTCCCAGACTTATCCCCCCGTTCCGATCGCTCCTGACCCAAGTCGGTTTGGTATGGGCATCCAGCGGACCATGACGCTTCTGGCCACGAGCACACCCTCGCATCGGAACACAGTTCGGGTTTTGTTTTATGGTCAATCGATCACCGAGCAGGATTGGAGTCGGCAGGTGGGAGATTGGCTTCGCCAAACCTATCCGAATGCGAACCTGGTTATCGAGAATCGGGCGATCGGAGGGCACTCTTCTCAGTTGCTCTGGCGGACGGCAGAGGCAGACCTCTATCCGTTCCAGCCGGACCTGCTGATCTTCCACGTTTATGGGTCTCATCTTGACTATGAGAAGATCATTCGCCGCGTTCTTCAACGCACGACGGCGGAGGTTTTGCTCCAATCCGACCACATCACCAAGCCCGAGGAACTCGCTGACCCCACCACGCTTCCAACGCCTACCACGAAGGATTGGAGCGCCTGGTGGAATCAGCTCTTCCTCCCCGACCTGGCTAAAAGGCTCGGGCATGTTGAACTACTCGACCAACGAGTGTTGTGGCGGCAGTACCTGAACGAGAATCACTTGGCGCCGAGTCAGTTACTCCGGGATGGAGTGCATCTGAACGCTTGGGGTTGCTATGTGATGGCGAAGTTGGTGGAGCAGCATCTGGTTTATCATCCGGCGGCGCCGCGGAGTTCGTCGCCTATGGTCCAGGACGTAAAGCCGCATTGGAGAGGCAACCGACTGGAAATGGACTTTACCGGTAACCGAGTTGATCTGATCTCACTCAAGACGGACGCGGGCAAGAAGATCCGGGTTCTGATCGATGGGAAAACGCCTTCGGCTTTCCCAGAGCTTTACGGGGTGACCCGAGTGAGCCCGTGGCCGGAGTCTAGCTGGCCGCTGATACTTCGGACGACAGCAAAGATGCCCCTTCAGTTGGAAGATTGGACGGTGAGTTTCCACAACGCGTCCAAGGACGGAAAATCGTTCGAATTTGAAGTTGTCGGATCGAAGACAGGACCCGACGGGGGTGGACGCAACGATGTTCCGTTTGTTTCTCATTCTGGGCGAGTGGTCATCGAGCCCGAGGACTGGAACCTAGCCTATTGCCGGGCCGTCTTCAAGTCCGCCATTCCAGCCGACTTGAAAGCCACATGGTCGGTCGTCCCGCATTTCGAGGACGAACCAACGTTGCCTGCCGTGGGTGACTCGACGAGCGAAGCGGTGGTAACGGTGGCGCAGGGTTTGACTAACGGCCTCCATCACCTCTTGCTGGAGCGCGAATCGGGGGGATCGCCGAAACTCAAGTCGATTCGGGTCTATCGCCCACCGATGTTGCCTGACGGTTCGTAGGGCATTTTCGCATGTTCCCTTGAACCGTCGAACATGGGAGGCATAGGAAGTCTGGCCCCGGGCCCCACTGCAACCTCTTATACTTCCTATCGTGGTTCTCATCGCTTGCCTCTGTTTCGCTCGCCAATCGGCCCCGGATTTGGTCATCGTCAATGGTCGGATCTGGACGGATGGTCATCTGAGTCGGAATTCGAGCATTGCGGTTAAGGACGGTCGGTTCATCGCGGTGGGCACGGACTTGAGCGGCAAGATTGGACCTGGAACGAAGGTGATCGATGCCAAGGGGAATTGGATCGTCCCCGGTTTGATCGATTGCCATACTCACATGCTCGAATCGAGCACGGACTTTGCCTTTGGGCTGGACTTGCGTCCGGCAAAGAACAAATCGGAATTTATCAAGTTAGTTGCGGACAAGGTCAAGCAGCTGGGCCCAAATGAGTGGGTTCTGGGCGGAAGCTGGACGGTGGATAGCTATCCTAACAAGGATTCGTTCGGTAAGGCATGGATCGATGGGGTTACCAGAGATCACCCTGCGCTTCTCTCACGCATGGATGGCCACAGCATTCTCGTGAACTCAAAGGCCTTCGAACTTTCCCACATCACTAAAGATGGACCCTCTGATCCGCCCGGCGGACGTATCGAACGCGATCCGATTACCCATGAGCCGACCGGGGTCCTGAGCGACACTGCGCTGAGCCTCATTCACAAGCCATTGCCAAACTTCCAACAGATGGAACGGGCTTTGCCCTACTGCATTGACGAAGCCCATCGATGGGGAGTGACGGCGAGCGGGGAGATCGTGCAACCGATATTGTCGGGGCTTTGGCCGAAGTATATGAAGTCCCCCGGTCGCTCGTATCGCGTCGCCATGTACATGCGGGCGGACTCGCCTCAATCGGCAGACATCGTTGCAAACATGCCCTCCGTCGAGGGTTGGTTTGAACCAAAGGGCGTGAAGCTGTTTATGGATGGCAGCCTTGGGTCGCGTAGTGGGTACATGGCAAAGCCGTACACCAAACCTTTGCCGACTCAGCCCAAGGATTGGCGTGGGTCACCCAGACCTGGGGCGACCAATGGCTTGTATAAAAGCATCATCGCTGAGGCGGCAAAGGTGGGCATTCAAGTGGTCACCCATGCCATCGGCGACCAGGCGAACCACGACATCCTGGATTTGTACTCGGCAGTTCCCGACGTTCAGAACCGCCGCTTTCGGATCGAGCATGCCCAGCATCTGCTGCCAGAGGACATTCGCCGGTTCCACGATCTCGGAGTGATTGCCTCGATGCAGCCTTATCACAAGGCGGACGATGCAAGGTATTGCGAGGATGTCATCGGCGTCGCACGAAGTCGCACGAGTTACGCCTTTCACGATATCGAGTCGACCGGCGGAAGGTTAGGGTTTGGGAGTGATTTCCCCGTGGTGACCCTCAACCCGTGGGTCGGGATCGCGACGGCGGTTACCGGAAGGGTTTCGACCGGAAAGGTCTGGATGCCTCACCAAAATATCTCGCTCGACAAGGCGCTCGAGGCTTACACATCCGGGGCCGCTTATGCCTGTCGCATGGAAAGCGAGATCGGCCGAATCGCCGAAGGCTATCACGCCGACTTTGTCATCCTGGACCGCCGATTGAACCGCGACGGATCGAATGTCGCGGGAACCAAGCCCCTGCTGGTCTTTGAAGAAGGGAAGGATGTGACGGTCGGGAAGTAGGCGTGTCTGAGAAGTTGCTGCGGGTTGGGGTGGCCGCAAGGAGGAGGTTGCCTTGGTTAAATGTTGAGACATGCAAAGGCCGCAAACCATGTGGGATGCACATAACGCAACGTTTTCCAAGCTCCTGCCCGGGTGGATTCGCCAAGGAATCCACCGGGAGGGGAGCGAAGCGCAGATTAGCCGCTAACAGGAACGAGTTGATACTTGTGCGATACGGGCAAAGCTTCCTTTCGAAGTTCGACCTCGAGGGCGTCGGCGTAGCGGTCCAACGCCTTCATCACGTCTCTCTTCTGGCTCTCGGCCGCTTTTTCGTTACCGAACTGCCAGCCGGTCATGTAGGTTCGCCACATCTGGTTGTGAGCCTCCTCTCGTTCCCGGACCAACGACACCACGCGCGAGGCTTGAGCCTTCATGGGCGTATCCAGAGTGGCCAGGTTGACTCCGACCGAAAGATTCTCGGCAGAGAAGGCCCCAGCGGTCTTGCCGTCGATGATCAGGTTGTACTTACCGGTCAGGCCGGTGACCTTGAGGTTCTCCTGGTCTAGAGCGGAGATGAAATCGGAGGAGTCGGTCACCAACTTGATGCCGGGATTGTTCAGATCCAGGGGGAACGGAAGCGCCGACTCGGTCTCCGTCCAGCTTAATCCGGCAGCTCCAGAACTCAAGTCGGAAATCTTCGCGCCGTCCAATGCGCCCACCTTGCCACCGTCAATCTCGACTGAGGAGACGATGCTGGGAGCGTTCCAGGACTTCAACAACGATTCCGCCATCGTGAGGTGGCCCGCATCTCCGGGATGAACGCGGTCTGGGATCAGCTTTTGGGACAGTTCGGCGTTGGTCGCCTTCGCTTTCTCCAACATCGCGACTTCAGGTCCGTTGAAATCGGCGACGGTGGCGCCTGACCGAGCTGCGAGGTCCTTCAGGTAGTCACCGTACTTGAGGAGCACGGAGTTGTAGCCGCCTTCAAAGTTCGGTTTGCGAGTGACATCGTCATAGGGGGAGGGAAGAATGAGAGTGATTCTGACCCCGGGCGCTTCCGTCTTCAGACGGTCGACGATGTGCTGGTACCCCTTGGAGTAGGTATCGAAAAGCCCTTGATCGAAGGGTCGATAGCCGGCGTCGTTCATGGCCAGCATACTGGTGACCACGGTCGGGTGATAGGCAAATACGTCTCGGGTGAGTCTCGTGTCGACATCGCCGCCTCCGCCGCCGGTGACTCGGTCACCACCCCAGCCGGAATGGACGAACGAGACCTTGAGCTTGGGGAAGCGGGTCCGGACGAACGCCTCCGTATAGAACGTGTAAAGTCGCTGGTCGGTAATGCTGTCCCCGTAGAAAACCACCCTATCGCCATCGTGAAGGGCGAACTGAGCGGCGGCGATGCCGGGAAGGAGGGCGAGAAGTAAGGCGCAGGTTTTCATGAAAGTTAGTCGGGATGAAGTCTTTGGAACTAGGATACTAATTCTCGGAGAGAGAATTGCCAGTAGTGGAGGCCTTCCAGAGCATCTTTTGCGCTGGTCACCAGTCAAGCTGTTTATCTGCTTGAGATGCTTGAGCCCCTAATGTAACGCACTATGACTGCGGACTATGTCATTTCATTCAAAACCGACATGTCGATGCGTCCAAAGAATGAAACCAGATTGGAGTCTTCAGATGAGTGCCAACTAACGTCGCCACCGAGACTTCCGGAGGCTCAAGTCGATGTAAAGATTGCCCTAGTTGCTTGGGTCACCTTATCGTGGCAGCGAATCACAATTCAAACTTTTCTCTCGCTTTGCCAATCGTCGCAGTGGTTGCGTCAAGCGTCCCCGGGCGAACATGCCCTTCCTTTTCGATTGAATGAAAATAAGGGATTAGTCTCCATTCCTCTTCTTCATTGAGTATGCCCTCGCAGAATGCCCTAGCTTTCTCGTCATATTGTCCGGTCGATTCACCCTCCAACTTCGATTCAATACTGGAGGGAAGGGCGGTCTCGAAGGTTTTCATCATGTCGCGCTCACAAAGCGAGAACATTTCAGACGAACCTTGGATTAACAGCGCTGGAATGTCCCAGCTTGAAGCGTAGGTCGCATATTCCCCTTTACAAGCGATTCCTTCACCCAGCATTAACGGGAAGGAACTCCAGCCGGTGTAAAACTTCACTTGAAGAGAGACTCGTGACCGAGTGAGTTCATTATTCTGGATCGAGTCATTTATGGCACGAAAGTTTCGATAGCATCGAGCCATGTGAGTAACCATCGTTGCGGATGCCAGAGCCCTTGTCAGCAGCCAAGCCTCGTCCATGCTGACCGAAAAGCGCTTCTTAAAAGAATCTTGCTCCATATGCTCCCACTCAAGTCCAATGTTCTCAACCTGAGCGAGTCTCTTCATGAGTCCAGTCATTTCGGAGGGTGCTTGGAGTGCAATCTCCAACCTGGTCTCGCGACCATCATGTGACCTGTCAATTAACGTCTCATACAACCTTTGGAAGAAGCCATTAGGCCCATGCTCGGTATCTCCTTCAAATGCTGGGCCGCCTCCCTGTAGCGCTTCATTTCGATGGAGCTTCTTTGCAGGCAACCAGGTCTCTCGCAGCTTAAGTGAATAGCTCGTAAGTTTGGATTCACGAGCATGGTCCAGAACCAAATTGCAGCCATACCCGAAGCTTGGGACTGTTTGAATGTCAGTCGGTTGGACGTGTATGTAATATCGCCCACCATCCTTGCTAAGAACACCCTTTGCACTCAATTCTTGAAGTGCCTCATGAATGCAGGAAATGCTTGCGGTGCCTAAACTCTGCACTTCCAGCCGGCTCTGGATGTCGCGGATGGAAGGAAGCGCTGCTCCACGGGTGCTTAGTTCGCGGAGCAAAACTTCGGCGACTTCCTTTGACGATAGATTTCCTGCCTTCGGTGGTCTCGCCATTCAACGCATTATGACCGAATACTTTCCCCATTCGCCAAAGTGTTTGTTATTCGGTAGGCGATTAACCGCTAAACCTGGTGTAACGACGAGTCCCGAATGGGGTTCTTTGCGTGGGAAAACAGAGATTCGCTACGGTATAGGAGCTAAATCGCGAATTTGTATGGAATTTCGTTCGGAAAATCACCAAAAATAAGCAAAAAATTTCTGGATTACCAGGTTCTGTTTTATACTAAATCTTGAAAAAGAAAAACCCACCGACCGGAATACGGAGGTGGGTCTCAGAGCCATCAAAAAGCAGGACGCTTGCACCGTCCCGTGAATTTGAGGAGTTGAGCGTACTTCGTTGTCGCCCCCCGTGTCAACTACGGCCCTACCGAAATATGAGCCATCAAAAATGACGAATTTAGAACTATATGCAATCATGCTCTTCCTAGAGAACGGGAAGTGGCACCTCGCAGCTCTCACTACCTTGCGAACTATGAATGAGGCGTTGAGCGACGAGCAGTTGGCAGAACTGCTGCCTCTGGCTTGGAGTCGAATCTATTCGCAGGTTGACTGGAGCAGTTCCGTTGAGCAGCAGAGCCACCTGTTCTGCGTTGCCACGAAGTCCATCCAGCCCCATGTCCTGGCAGACGCCCTTGAGGAGACGCTCCGCCTTCTCAAGGCCTAATTACTGCGGTCGACGTCTGGTGGGATCCCGATCGAATTGGGACTCCCACCCCCGGTCCGATAGAGAGAGTTTTTAACAATGGCTAACGAATACAACTACTTCCAGGGCGGCGACAACGAAAATCGCTACTGGGAGAACCAGAGACCTACGACCAAGTGTCGGGTTGACTTCCTGCGATCAACGATGCCAGAGAGTGAACGGCGGGCTTACTCCACGTATCTGCGTGACCATCTTGATGAGAATATTGCGCTTTCAGACATGCTTGACCTCGTTCGTCGAGACGACGTCCCTGGCTCGATTGCCCGTCAGATCGATCTTCTGGAGACTAGGCCACCTGCCCACTTCATGGAAAGTGAAGGTCTGAGTTCCGGAATTCGAGGCAGTCTGCCACGCCCCAGCGAGTTGGCCTTCCAACTGGATCTAGAGAGTGAGCAGCCGCTCGAAACGGTGCCTCCTGAGCGGCCAGTGACGTTAACTCCAGGCGAATCTGAGGCTTCACGCACAACAACTTATACGTTGATGGAAGCCAAACACCGTGCTTGCGACCTGCTGCTCCAATGGCCAGGAGATGTTGAACTAGTATGGTGCACGAACGTGGAGTCCACCGCCGACACTTCTCTTCCGAGACTGAGGTCAGCGCTTCAGGAGCGGGCTGAACAGAAGCTTGGGCCCGTACGGTTGATTCTCATTCGCGCGGCGCTTGGGCTGCAGTTTTGTCGGGAGACATCGGCTTTCCTGCGGCGCGGTTTCAGTCTGCCAGAGATTGACGGGCACCGAGTGGACAAGTTCGAATCATTCTCACTCTTTCCCACCCGACCACCGGTGAAGGTTGTCGCCGGCTATAAAAATCGCCGGACGAGGCTGGAAGTTCTTGCGAGGGCGGTAGCGTTCACGGCACAAACAGACACCGAACTTCTTCGGCTTGCACGTGAGACGGGGGGGCAGGGGGAACTTAAGTTCGCTCTTGGATACTTGCCACCCGTCGTCAGCTTAATTTCAGCTGATCATGCGCACCTCGCGTTAGGTGGGTTGGCGCGAGGCACGCTGGATACTCTAAGCCCTGTATTTGTTGCCCCCAGTAGGGACAATGCACTAGATATCCTGGCAATTCATCTGCATGGAGATGAGCTCACCGTGGCGACAAATCCGGAAGATTTGGTACGTCGGCTAAGCGATGCTGAAGAGGTGGCAGCCATGTTCCGGATGCTTGTCGGCTGCCAAGACCCTTTTGTAGCCTCGCCGTAAACTGACGTTGGAGGAATGAATTTGGCCGTTGCCGCTAGTAGCGGCAACGGCTTTGCCATGCCTGGCTGCCGAAATATCTGTCTACCAAAGCCCACGTTCGTGCATTTGGTTTGGCAGCACACGTCAGAATCCAACCATTCTGACTGGCTCGACTTCTCGAACTGTGCCCGACTCTGAATCTTGCCTGGGCAGGCGCTTGCCGATGGCTCAACTCAGAAGCCTCGTTCGATTGTCTCAAGAATTGAAATCGTCGCCAACGGGTTGGGGACTTGTGGTGTAGATTCAGTCAGTAGGAATGCGAGGTTTGTACGTTGGATAATTTCGATGAGCAGGGGAAGAGCGGAGAAGGACTGTCTCGGCGCGGACTATTGGGGGCCGCATTAACGGGTGGCGCGGGGGCGGCT
>CAIVDU010000111.1 GCA_903904815.1 uncultured Armatimonadota bacterium | reverse complement strand
TGGAGTGCGCTGACCTGGCAGCGCTGGGAGTAGCGAGACCTGGCTCGCGTGGAGCCTAGTCTTAATTGTATTCACGGTCAAGGCCCTCAAAGCTAAATTTCCCGAAGGTCTCCACGCCCGCCAGGTCGGGCTGTCAATAGCGGTCCCAGGTGACCGCACTCCAAATAGTTTGCAACATTAGCAAGCTATATGGAACCTGCCACGCAACACTCTCCTAGGCCCCGACCTTCAAGCGCTGCCAACGAGGAT
Organism: uncultured Armatimonadota bacterium; assembly: GCA_903904815.1. Classification (GTDB taxonomy): domain Bacteria; phylum Armatimonadota; class Fimbriimonadia; order Fimbriimonadales; family Fimbriimonadaceae; genus Fimbriimonas. Next base: position 8,350 of record CAIVDU010000111.1, on the reverse strand, counting down.
TCGAGTCTTGGGCGTGTAATTGCAGAACGGGTCGCTTGCCCCGGGGTTGCCGGTATGGGCGTAGGCTCTGGCTCGACTACCGCCGCAGATCTTTCGGTACTCACATTCGCCGCACTTGCCTTCAAAGTGCTCGATATCCCGGACGTTTTGAAACACGAGAGAATCTCGATAGATGCTTGTGAGGTTTTGAATCCGAACGTTGCCTGCCCTGAGTGGGAGGAACCCCGAGGGATAAACGTCACCCTGGTGAGAAACGAAGACAATTCCGTTTCCGTCGCGAATTCCGAACCCACGGTGAACGCTCGTTTGCCGAATTTGCTCTGGGGTCAAACCATCATGCTTCATGCGCTCGGAGGCGACGCGTCGATAGGATGGCGCTTCCGTCGTCTTGATCTGGAATGGCGACACCTGAGCCAAGTCGTAGACCCAGTTCATGAGTTCCTCGCCTTGATCCGGGTCCATCTCGCTCAGCTCAGCTCCCCGACCGATCGAGATCAGGAAGAATAGACTCCATCGCATCAGCGGGAAGCCATGGAGAAGTTGGTAGATCGCTCGCAGGTCCGGCTTCGTCTCTCGGGAAACCAGCGTGTTGATCTGAAGCGGCAGTCCGACCTCTCCGGCCCAACGGGCGCACTGGATGGTCTGGTCGTAGCAGCCGGGGACCTGGCGAATCGAATCGTGTCGATCGGCGGTCGAGCCATCAAGGCTGAAAGCGACGCTATCGATGCCCGCGTCCTTCAGCTTCTGCAGCATCTCTTTGGTGACTTTGGACGTCGCCGCCGGCGTGATGGAAACCTTGATTCCCAAAGACTGGGCGTACGCGATAAGGTCGAACAGGCGCGGTCGCTCAAGAGGATCGCCACCGGTCAAAACGAGATGAGGCGATGGTTGGCCGAAAGCGGCAATCTGGTCTAACAGCCTTAAAGCTTCCGAGTGGGAGAGTTCGTCTGGGTGGGGTGTCGGCTGGGCAGATGCTCGGCAGTGGCGGCAAGAAAGAGCGCATGCACGGGTGGTTTCCCAGTACACAAGCATCGGGTTTTGAGCGTAATCGATCAAGTTAGGATTCATCAGAACCTCGTCCAATATGAGTCTGGTTCGCTCCTAGAGCGGCTGACATGACTAGAATGATTATTGCCCCTCCAAACCGACGATGGGTTGAGGTGATTCTTAATGACAGGAATCTATAGGCGCCCGGATCGACCCCTATTTGAAGCTAAACTGTGCATCGGAGTGAAAGAATGAAAGTCGCAATTATAGGGGGGGGTATCGCAGGACTGTCGGCCGCATACGACCTTCAGAAGGCCGGTATCTTTGAAGTCACCCTGTTCGAGCAGAGTTCCTCCGTAGGAGGGAAGATCCAAACCGCCCAAGAGGGCGAGTTCCTGATTGAGCAAGGACCCGACTCCATCTTCTCGGCTAAGCCTTGGGCCGTTCAGCTGATGTGCGAGCTTGGAATGGAATCAGAACTGATGGAACCACTCGAAAGCGAATTTTCGATCCAGACGAAGGGGAAACTTCACTCCGTTCCACGGCCCCTCGCCAGCCTCATCCCTTCGGCCAATGGAGCCCTCGAGAAGGCAGGATTTCTTACTGCCGCCGCAAAACGCCGCGCACTTAAGGAGGCCGAAGTGGGAAGGGGTGACGGAGGAGACGAATCGATTGCTTCGTTCTTTCGACGACGATTTGGGCGCACCTTTTCGGAACTCGTCGCCGAACCGCTCCTTGCCGGCACCCATGCCGGAGATCCGGAAAAGTTGAGCATGGCCGCGCTGTATCCATCCTATTTAGGAATGGAGAAAGAGCATGGGAGCGTTTCCGAGGCCGCGGCAAAGCGCACCAGTGCGGGAACCGGGCACAAGGTTGGATTCCTGACTCTAAGCCAGGGAATGGGCGTCTTCCCCCAGAAGCTAGCCGAAGCGCTGACCACCGTCAAACTCCTTCTCTCGACTCGAGTTAAGAGCCTGCGGGCCGCGTCGGAAGGAGTGGAAGTAGAAACTGAGGCCGGTCTTCAGCTCTTTGATCATGTAATCCTCGCTACTCCTGCCTACATCACTGCGAAGATCATCCGAGATTTGGCCCCCGCCGCCGCCGCTCATCTATCCCAGATCCGATTCGTCTCGACCGCAATCGTCTCCCTCGCCTATCCACGAAATGCGTTCGCAAAGCCGCTCACCGGCAACGGATTCCTGGTGCCCACCAGCGAACCGTCGCCGATCACCGGTTGTACGTGGTCCTCCAACAAATGGGCGGGCCGCGCGCCTTCCGACACCCTCCTTGTCCGCGCCTTCATGGGACGCGACGGTGGCCTCAATATCGACGAGAAGACCGATGCGGAGTTGATCGGGCTCGCCACCGAAACGCTGTCTGGGCTCCTCAACCCCAAACAATCACCCCTCTTGACGCGGCTCGATCGCTGGTCCAAAGGCATGGCTCAATACGAGCTTGGCCACCTCGGCCGAATCGCCGCGATTGAATCCGATATCGCGAACCTTCCCATCTCCCTCGTGGGCGCGTCCTACAAAGGAAACAGCATCCCCGACTGCATCCGGCAGGGAAGAGAAGCGGCGAGAGCTTTGATTGAAAGTCACGCAAAGTAGCCGTCGTTGGACGCCCATCCACGAATTCATAGTTCATCCACTTTTCGGCAGCGAAGTCTCCGGGTTGAGACCTGGATACGGAAGGGAGAATTACAGTATTGGCAAGCCAGTAGCCTTCGAATTCGCCCCCTTCGCCCGCAGCGAAGCGTACGCGGGAGAGGGAAGGGAGAGGGCCAAACCGAACCTAGGAAAGTCCATCTAGAAGTTAAAAGCTAGCAGACCTGGAAAAGATCCCTCGCAGGTCCGGGACGACCAGACCCACTCATCTGGGTCAGCCAACTCGAAGCAATCCGACTTGAAAAAGCTACAATGAATAGAATGTCCGAAGCGAATCCGATCCTGGTGGCGGCCTATTACCGGTTCGTCCACCTACCCGACTACCGGGAGCTTCGCGAGCCCATTCGTTTGCTGGCCGAGCGATTAGGGATCCTCGGAACGATTCTGCTCGCCGAAGAAGGGATCAACAGCACCATCTGTGGAGAACCTGAGCAGGTTCAATCCTACTTCGAGGAACTTGGAAAAGACGCTCGTTTCCGCGATTTCGAGAAGCGCCTCTCTTTCTGCGAGACCCGTCCCTTCTTGAAGCTCAAAGTGAGACTGAAGAAGGAGATCGTTCGGATGAATATCCCGGAAGCCGACCCAAATCATGGGGTCGGTGAGTACGTGAGCCCAGCCGACTGGAACGACCTCATCAGGTCCCCCGAGGTCGTGACGATCGACGTCCGGAACACCTATGAAACGGAGATCGGTACCTTCGAAGGCGCGATCGACCCTCGAACCGACTTCTTCTCCGAATTCCCCAAGTTCGTCTCGGAGAACCTAAAGAACAAAGACCAGGTTATCGCCACGTTCTGCACCGGTGGCATCCGGTGCGAAAGAGCCACCGCCTACTTAAGGCAGCAGGGCTTCAAGAACGTAAAGCACCTTAAAGGCGGCATCCTCAACTACCTCGAACAGGTCTCCCCCGAGGAAAGCCTTTGGAAGGGAACATGCTTCGTCTTCGATCATCGCCGCTCGGTCGACGATTCGCTGGCAGCCGCCGGCGAGGGAACGCCGCTGGCGTCCCCGAAAGAAACGTAAAACTGATCCGGGCGAAGCCACGGGCTCCTGCCCGTGGCCCTCGCTGACCAACTCCGCGATAACCGGATTCTGCTGGCAGGAGCCAGCGGCTACCCTCGGTCGGTCCCCACCTCTTGCGGGGCCGCGGGATCCTGTCGGGTGCCCCTCGACCCAAGTCCGAAAACCTTCGCCCGTTACATAACGGCCCCTCGCCCTTCACGAGGGAGAGGGTTGGGGAGAGGGTGAAATGGAATCTGCGTCACAGAGCGACACCGCATATCAGACCCCCTTTCATTTGGTTAGGCCTCCTACTTCGCAACCAACGAACAGCTACTCGACCACGTAGGGAAGACCACGTTCTCCCCCCAAACTCCCCACTGCCCCGGCTGCATTGTCACCCAAGTGCCCTGCTCGGTTGTAAACGTGCTCCCGCGCGACACCACGACTCGGGAGTTCAAATCAGGAATCGTGGCGAAGCAGTACGCGTATCCGCCCGCTGACTGGGTGGCCTTCCACAACGAGTTGCAGTCGGTGACGTCTTGGGGCAGCCAGCCCGCGCCCGGAACGTACATTTCCGACCACGCATGCCACTGGTCTCTCCCGGCGCGCCAACCGCTGACATTCCGAGCCGGGATGCCAACCGAGCGTAGGGAAGCGTCATAGAGGGAAGAGTACGTGCCGCAATCGCCCCGGCCCTTGGTCAGGCCGCTGACCGCGTCGGAACTAGCGGGGGTCTCGTAGGTCAGCCGCGCCGCACACGCCATGAACAGGGTCTTCGCGACTGTATACGGAGACATCGATTTTCGAAAATTGATCGGGAGAACCGAGTCCACAAACGCTTTCACGCTGGGATGGACCGATTGAACGATCGACTCCGGCTTAAGATAGGCTTCAATCTCGCTCGGAAGGTGCTCGTAAGCCTTCCAAGAGCCCATCGCCTCGGCCAGATTTGCCCGAACATTTGAAGCTCGCACCTCAAACGATCGACTCAGTTGGGTGGGACCGGGACCGGGATTCGATGCCCTCATTCGGAGAATCGGATAGCCGAACGGCTTGGTTTTGATCTCTTCGAGCCCGGGGAAGACTGGATCTGACAGCACTTCTTGAGACGTTCCGCTAGTGGGCCGGCCGAACATATAGGAGATATTGGCGATATTCGAACGCTCGGGAATCTGAACCGACATCGACTGGCTGGCGACCCATGATTTCGGCGCGAAGAATTCGATCGTCTTTTCCCCGAGTAGCGGTGAAAAATGGCCGCTCGCATACGCCGTTCTGGGGTTCGTGTTTCCGGACTGCTTGTCGCAGTCGAGAGTCACCGAGAACGGAATCTCCCCATCGAGCGGCATCGCAAATGTCGCGTACCCGTAGTAATCACCGGGAACCACTGCATTGACGTTCTTCCAGACCCAGTTCCGATCGGCCATCGAAAACTTGACGTTATAGGGCCCATTCGCCCGCCCGGTGACCGTCCAATCGACTCTGACTCCGTATACCGCGTCTCCCAACTTGAGCTCCGCCGGGTTGCCATTCGCATCGCAAGGAGTCAACCGCGCGACCTTGAGCTCGCACTGCGGAAATGCGCTTGCGACGACTCCAAACACCAAAAAACAAACGCCAATGCCCCGTCGCATCATCGCTCAATCTTATCCGAAGCCTCCGATAGCCACGGGGACCATGACCCTTTATCCTGAGCGCTTAAGTTCGAACCTGCCTATGTAGTCGCGAGCTCGGTTCGCGGTTCCTCCGAGAACCGGACATACCAGAAAGCCAGACCCCGGGACGGCATAATCAGACTAGTTTGTACCGCCCATGGGATCGCTAACCTACTTGAGGTCGATTTCTCTCGGGTCGCCCACAGGTGTCGCAAGTCCTTTGCTGGAATCGATGACTTGAATTGACATCTTGGTTCCATGGACATGCCCCAAAAGCATTCGCTGGTAGAGGGCTGACCCACAGTAGAAAGTTGGGGTAACGGAAATACTCCAAGCGTAACCGCCAAAGTCCGCGCTTCCTACTTTCTCATGATAGTGACCCACAAAGATGGCTGAAACCTTGTTGTCGTCCACGAGATTACTAAACCGCTGCCTATCTTTTGCCATTTGAGAAATGCGATCGTTGGCTTCTTGTGTGCTCAGCTTATCTTTGGGCCACTCGTTCGAGGTGGGGCTCCAGTGCTCCAGGGGGTCGTGGAAGTTCAGAATGATCGACCGTCCCTCCTTTTTAGCTTGCGCCAGGTCAGCAGTGAGCCAATCGAGCGAGGATGTCAGGGACACAAAGTCCCTTCGTGCATCTGAGAAGTCCCAACCATTCCAACTGCGAAGATACGTAGGGAAGTTGTTCAATTGAACGAAGTGCACCTTGCCTAGGTTCCACGAGTAGGCCAGACTTCCCGAGTAATCTCTTCGAAGTTGAGGAAACTTATAGTAAGTCTTGGACTCATTGAAGTCGAAGCCCTTTATCCATAGCCCGGGGACGTAACTTGAGAGAAATTTAACCATGCGCGTGGCGCAATTGTTCTCAGAAGAGTCATCTACATTGTTGGCAATATCGTGGTTGCCTAGTCCGAGATAAAGAGTGGTCTTGCAGGTGTTCATCCAAAGTGACTGGAATTTTGCAAATTCGGTGTCGTGGCCGAACGCGGTTAAGTCGCCATTGATAATCACACCCTGCATGCGCCCACCGTATATCGAGACCATGTTGTTTACCGCAGCGATGTGGTTTTGGTTCGTTGTGGTACCAGTTGAAACCGCATCGCCATAGTTCTTTTGGCTGTAGCCATTATAGGGTAGTGGCGTATATCCACCGTTGCCATCCCCACTTAGCTCATTCCAGTCGAGTTGGGTGTCAGACACAAAAGCGAGGTAGTAATCGTTGTCAGCCAATGTGGGAGGGGCCGAAAGAGTGTACGTTGTGCTGCAGTCATTTCCTTTACCGCCGGAATTGGAAATACGTAAGGAACCGCGGTCTTCTGCGCCTTTGACTAGGGCAATGCAAGCGTACTGGTTGGATCCTATAAAAGGATTATCCCATGCCACTTTAGCTGAGATAGCACCGCTCGAGTATTGCGCGTATCCTCCGACTCCCCGCAAAAGGTCCGACGACTGCGATTTCCATGAGACGGTGGAGTGGGGCGCAATCGCTGCGGGTGGCTGAGAAACCCACTCTCCATACTTATCCTGGGTAAATCCCATGCCCGTCCGTGTCAACGCATAGTCCGTGTGGTTCTCAAACGTGACGAACACGCTTCGCGCGGCAGCGCTTGCTTTGCCTGAAAGAGCGAGCAAGGCGACGCAGGTCAAAAACCAATTCAATCGAACAGCGTGTTGGATTTTGGTAAGAATCATAAAATGTTGTCCATTTCAATTCGCTGCGATGGCAAAAGCCGCAACAAACCGAATGCACAAATTTATAGTTGAGTCTGCAATGTCCTGTCAAGCTAGCCGCATTCGATGATGATCCTAGCGGGTGTGAGGTCTGAGCGATTTCATAATAATGATTATCAGAAAGGGCAATTCGAAAGGTCGTTCGGGGTCCTGGTCATTCCCTGACCAGTTTCGCCAGATAACTCCAGGCCTTCCAGAGGGCCGAGGTGGATCGAGACTCTCGCGATTGCATGTCGATTGATTCTCCTTCGATATCCATCGACACAATCTTCAATCCGGTTCCTTCTACCAGCAACTGCAAGTCTGCTGGGCTGTAACAACGGATCTGCTGGCGGATGGCCATCGATTCGTCGCACTCGTCGGTTGAGTCGTCTATCGGACACCATTCGTCCACGAATGTTTCGGTGACCGGGTCAAATTCGAAGCGTCGCCTCTGACGATACCGGTGGCTTGGATGATTCCTTTCGAGCCGCCACTCGGTCCCGGTTTCCAACACCCACCGATAAGGGCTAAAGACGTCTATCAGGGCGCATCCGTCCGTTTTCAGCCATTCGCGGGCAATGCGGGACAGCAACCGACGCTGATCTGAGTCCGTGCCGATGCCGAATCCATCCCAATAGCAGACCACATCGAACGGTCCCCTAAGTGAGACTTCATAGAAATCTGCCTCTACGGCATAAAGTGAACCTAGTCGGGGCTGCTTGGCCAGTTCCCGGATGTGAGGTGCACGCGTGGGGCTAAACTCGACCGCTGTCACATCGTGTCCAGCATCCGCCATCAGTGCAGACACCTCTCCGGTGCCAGCGCCTAATTCGAGCAACGTTAGGGTCTCGCTTCCACAATGTGCCTCCAGGATCTTGAGGCGCTGCTCTAATCGGGGTTCTATCCCGGTCGGGCCCCAATACTCCCCCGCGCGGGTGTAATACGGTTTGACCCAACTCAGGGAATCGACCGCTTCATTGCTCATATGCCTACTCTACTTTGGTTTGAGAATCCCAAGGCGATGGTCGGCGGACTGCGGCGACACGAATCATTCGCCGCCTACGCAGACAATCTCAAAACCCAGAGCAAGCCACCAAATACGGCGCCAAACAATTTGATTTCGGGGTGTCGCTTCGCGACACAGGTTCAAATTGACCCTCTCCCCACCCTCTCCCGCGCATCGCTTCGTGTATAGACCGGACACATAGTTAACAGGTGTTCGGGGACATGGTTTACAACAATCTATTTTGTGGCGTGGGAAGTAAGGACGGTGCCAACGATGCGGCGTGAGTTCGTCAGTCTCGCCTTGTTGGATGGCGCAAACAT
>CAIVDU010000110.1 GCA_903904815.1 uncultured Armatimonadota bacterium | reverse complement strand
ATGTTCGGCCTTACCGCGCTTCACCACACGGTTCGATCGACCTGGACCCTCGGAGTGCTGAGAATTCTCGAAGCCGGTGGCGGATGGATCACACTGACCATCATGGGGCTTGGATTCATTCCTGTCGCTCTGAAGCTCCCGGCGATCTATCGATGGGCGGTTCCCGAGATCGTGGCCAAGAGCCCCGTTCTTCAGCACAAAGCTCCATTTTTGAACCCGACCGTCTGGTCGATTCAGCTTGTCCTGTTCTTCGCCTTTTGGATCGGTGCATCGGCTGCCTTCCGCAAGTCGGTTCTCCTCCAAGAGAAGACAAAGGACTTCGCGCTTGAGAATCGTCGAATGACGTTCGGCGCGATCACGCTGTTGTTCTTCTTCCTGACCGGAACGTTTGCGTTCATCGACTGGGTGATGTCGCTCGAGCCCGAATGGTCGTCCACCATGTACGCCCTGTGGTTCACGATTGGATCTTCGCTAGGCGCCTACGCAATCTCTGTCGTGCTGTTCAACCTGAACGCCGATAAGAAGCCGTTTTCCGATTTCGTCTCCAAGAACGTCACGAAGGATCAGGGCAATATGCTCTTCGTTCACACGATGCTCTGGGGTTACACTTCGCTATCGCAGTACCTCATCATCTGGAACGGCAACCTTCCGGAAAACACTGCCTATTACGTGCGACGAGCTTCGCTCGGATGGAACGCATGGGGCATGGCCACCATTATTGGTCAGTTCTTCATCCCGTTCTTCCTGTTGCTCTCGCCGAGAGGTAAGAAGAATTCTGCAAACCTCCGATCCATCGCTGGATTCATGTTTGCGGTTCACATCATCGATTACACGTTGATCGTGGCTCCAGCGCTGCCAGGTCGAGCAAGTCTGCCAGCTGGTCTCCAGCTCTCGGATTTGATCGCGTGGATCGGCTTTGGCGGTCTGTGGTTGCTCGGGTTCAGCCTGATGTTCCAGAAGGCTCCCGCGTTCCCAACCTACGATACGCGAATGCAGGAGGCTAAGGCACATGCACACTAAGGGACCGAAAGAAGATCCGCTCGTCGACATGGGCTACGAGATTCGCGATATTAACATCGCGACGATCAAGAAAGCCGTTATTGCGTTCTTCGCGTTCGCGACGATCATGTTCATCGTGGGAGCCTGGATCTACGCAAACATGAACACGGCCTTCAAGCCGTCTGTGTTGGCGCAGAAAGAGAACCTTCGAATTCCGAAGTACCCGGCGCCTCTGCTTCAGGACAACGCCTCTAACTTCACCGACATCATGAAGCTCCGTCAGAATGAGACGGCTAAGCTGACGTCGACTGGCTGGAACGATGCCTCCCACACGTCGGTACACATTCCGATCGAGCAGGCGATTGACATCCTTGCTGAGCGCGGTCTTCCCAAGACCGGAGCCACGGTTCCGGCCGTAAGTAAAGGCAACACGACGGACGAGAAGAAGTCGACGCCGCCAGGAGCTGCATCACCGCTCAACGATGTGACAAAGCCTGCTGCTGTCAACGCCGTCCCCGCCCCTAAGAATTGATTAAGAGAACACTGTGAACCTGTTTCGAACTACCCAAATCCGGAAAGCTCTTGCGCTCTGCGCGAGCACTTTGGCCTGCGTCTTCGCGGCCAGCGGATTCGGGCATGCGCAGCAGGTGGACTACACCAAGGGAATCGATTTCACGCAGAACCTCGGCGCCCAGGTTCCTCTGGACACCGAACTGCGCGACGAGTCTGGGAAGACGATTCACCTCGGTGACGTTTTCCAAGGTCGACCGGTCATCCTAGTTCCTATCGCCTATCGCTGCCAAACCGCTTGCGCGATGGTCACCGATGGCCTGCTAAAGACTTTGACCCATATGCTGAAAGTGCCTCGCGCCCAACTGGGAGAGAGTCATTACGGCATGGTTGGAAAGGACTTCGACGTCGTGTTCCTGAGTATCGATCCGACTGAGGATGACCCAACGGTTACCAAGCAGCCAGAGCGCCTCACGAGCACGGTCGACGGGCCGACCACCATCGAGGGCAACGGTCACATCGCCAGCGAAAAGAAAGCCTTGATCATGAAAGCGTACGAGCAGCCGCTCTCCGCAAATGGCTGGCACCTTCTGACTGGCACCCTCAACAACATTCATCGAGTGACCGACTCAATCGGCCTCAAGTATTACTTCAACGCCGCGGATGACGTGCTTCGCAATCCCACCGGGATCGTGTTCCTGACTCCTCAAGGCAAGATTTCAAGCT
>CAIVDU010000109.1 GCA_903904815.1 uncultured Armatimonadota bacterium | reverse complement strand
CCTTGAGAACCGCCATCACGTTGGGCGGTGTGTAGTCCATGACGCTCGCTGTAACACCCTCTTTCGAAGTTAGCGTGTCGTCAGCCAGTTGCGCAGTCGTGAGGTAAGTCGACCCTGCGAAGTTATGTCGGAGCCCAAGGCAGTGGCCGACTTCGTGTGAAACGCAGTCTGCGATGAACTCTTGGACATACTGCTCGCGGCTGAGGCCGCTCACACCGGTTTGCTCCACGGCATACCAGTTCAGCGCTGCTTGATCGCCCAACTCTTCTTCGTAGGTGCAGGCGTGACCGTGCCAGCCAAACTTGGACATGTCGGATTCCAGCTTCTCCTGCTTGCGCTGCTCTTCGGAGGCGTACAGGAAGTGGTCGTCCGATTCTTGACGCGTCTCATCGCGCAAAAGAACCTTGCTCAGCTTCTGCTTGAGCTGGAGCGCGGAACTCATCTGGCCGTTCTCATGCTCCGCGAACATGTCTCGCACGATGTTCCCATCGAGCGTGATGCTTGCGTTTAGGATCTCGCCGGAGAACGGATCGATTCTCGGAAGAGAAATCGCAGCGAAGGGGCTGCTTGGGCCCACGTTCATGCGGATGACGTTGTGTCGACCATCAGCATGGTCATAAGTGCCGTCAGTCGGCGCGTCGATGACCTGTACAGCGTCTTTGAATCCCAGGTCCTTGAAGGCCTTGTTCCAGCGCAGGACTCCATCTTTGACCGCGCCGCGATACTTTTCCGGGATCGAAGGATCGATGACCCATACGATCGGCTTCACGGCCTCGGAGTAAGGACTCTTTGCATCCTTCTTCTTCAAATTGAAGCGGGTGATGTAGCGCTCCGTTCGATCCTCGCTCAGGTACCGATCGAGCGAGAAGAACTCGTCCGTAAAGTAGCCGACGCGTGGATCGCTCACACGAGGCTGATATACGTCGTCACCTCTGAACCAAAGCGTGTATGCGACCTTGAACGGAGCGCTTCGGTCGTCTTCGAGGGTGTTCGATCCGCCAAAGCCCAGTAGGGAAGCAAGCGAACCGCCTTCGCTACCCCGCGGCGACATGAAGTGGAGCCTCATCGTGACGACGTTGCTGTCTCCAAACCCCTTGACAGAATCTACTCCTGATCGCTCGCGATCCAGCATGTAGGGGCCGCCGAGCCCGGCACTAATCATCTGCGGCAGCATGAACAGATCGCCGTAGAAAAGCTGAGTCGCGTTAATGAGGATAACGTGCCTCTCGGGGTCAGTCTGCTCAACCCGGAATCCAGCCAGGATCGCTTGCGGAAATGCCCGCTCGGCACCGATCGCGAAAGAGTTGTCTTTAGTCCAGCGATAGCTCATGTTCGGCCGAACGAGGTTCACGATCTCGTCCTGCTTCTCGAACTGGTAAGCGTCAACGATGTCGTCGCCGATCGACATTCCGGCGTGCATGAGGCCGGTATCAATTCCGGTCTCGAAAGCCGCTTGGATCAGGAATGGTTTCACAAGCTTGGCCTCAGGAATCTCTAGCAGCACTTCCTTCTTCCGGAGGTACATCGTGAACGAGCCGTCGATCTTTTTGAGATCTTTTACGG
>CAIVDU010000108.1 GCA_903904815.1 uncultured Armatimonadota bacterium | reverse complement strand
GTCTGGTTCGAAGGGTCGGTCATCGATTCCTTCTTTTCTAATGGCCGGAAACTGCAGGCAGGAACCTGCAGCTACATTGGGATCGGGGGATCCGAGCGCGGAGCGGTCGGCTGAATTCGGAGACAGTTCTAGTTGGACTTTTGCCGTGGTTCTGTAGGACGCAACCCCTGCCGCGGTAGATGGGTGGGGCGTCGCTACCCCGGGTAGCGACGCCGGAGCGTCACAACCCAGGGCTAAATTACACGAACCATCTCCGCGGTTGGGATTGGCAGTAGAACACGATTTGGTCAGACTTGGGCACGTGGGCGGTACATGCCGGGGCCCAGCACGGCCCTCGCAGGATTGTCGCGCGGTGACGTGGAAGCGGTACGTACGTCGTACTTCGGGGCTTGAGGGCAGGGGCAATCCCAGGTGGGAGTGGCCCGAGCTTGCAGGATCTTGAGCTTTGGTAGTATTCGGGGCATGGTGGAGTTTGCCGATGCTTCGAAGGATGAGCAGATCAGCCGGCTGGAGGAACTTGGTCGGCAGGCGCTCTCGGAGTTTGGGGTGAAGGCGGATTCGATGGAACGGTTGGTCCATGCGGAGAACACCACCTTTCACGTTCGTGGCAAGCAAGGGGAGTTTTGTCTTCGGATCAGTCGTCCGGGTTACCAGTCGCACTCGAATATCGAAAGTGAGATCGTTTTCCTAGACCGACTCAGCGCTCACGGGTTCCGAGTGCCCCGGCCATGGCAGCCGAGAGTCGTCAACGCCGAAGCGCCGGGCGTTCCGGAAGCGCGGGATTGTGTTCTTTTCCACTGGGTTGAGGGAGAGATTCATCGAAAAGGGCTGGACGAAGCTCAGATGCGACAAGTCGGAGAGTTGACGGCTCGTCTTCATGACTTCGCGGGGACTTGGCACGCTCCGGTTGGGTTCGATCGGCAGAAGGTGCACACCTGGCTGCTTGACCCAGATGAAGTCATGGCGGTCAATCAGCCAACCTTCATGATTCATGAACCGGATCAGCAGTTGTTGGCTGCAGTTGCCGCCGAGAGCCGCCTGATGGCGGCTTCCCTGCCGCGTGACTCCGATTGGATTCGACTGATTCACTCCGATCTGCACCACGGCAATCTCGTGTTTCGTGATGGCGAACTGCACGCGATCGACTTTGATGACACCGGTTACGGATTTCTCGTTTACGATTTCGCGGCTACGCTGGTGGCTCGGGTGGGGCAACCAGAGTTCGGATCACTTCGCGAGGCGCTGTTTGAAGGTTATGTCCAGGTTCGCCCGCTACCTCCAAGAACGTTGGAGTTGCTTCCACAGTTCTTGCGGCTCCGCCTAGCTTCGATCGCGAACTGGTTGGCCGGAAGGACCGACAACCCTGAGTTTCGTGAGATGGCGCCGACTTATATTGCGGGGCTTTGCGAGCGGATTCGGGCGGTTGGATAATGCTCGGCGGGATCCGGAGACACCCCGTGCTGAATTTAGAGGCAGCTAGGAGCGTGTTGTTTTGGGACACCCGGACGAGTATTTGCATTACGCCCCCTAGGGCCGCGCACTCTCACATCGCTTGCAACCTTAGAAAGTTACTGCTTTACCCAAGGCAACAGTCTCCAAGCTGCCGCACTCCAGATGATCTCCAGCCTTTGCTGGGGATCGAACATCTCCAACATGGATTCTTTCAGTGTATCTGAACTTCCGAGGCTTTCTTATTGAGCTCCGGTTTTCCAGCCGGTGGGTTTCGGAAGGAGGCGATAGATGGCTTGGGTTGCCCTTCGGACAGTGGTTCCGGCGAACTGCATGAAGGTCATGACTGTCCCCCAAACGAAGGCCATGAGGAGAGCCCAGGAGGCCATCGATCGGAGTCGAACCAGGTATGTCTCGTCGAGCCTTGACTGGGCTTCGGCGGCCATTCGAGAGTATGTTTCGATTCCGTCATCGTCCCTCTGAATTGCCAAAGCGGCAAACTTCTGCCAGGCTTTCCGGGCATTTTGTGCAGTGTTGTATTCGACGACGCCCGGCGGATCGCCCCAAATCGCCTGGGGCACGATGAGAGGTGGGGCCAAGTAATGGATGTCGCCCGACCGTGACTTTGCGGTGGGAAGCTTGCCGGCGTTGACAATGGCCTGATTCTTGTAGATCTCGTCACGCGCCCGCCGATAACGGCTTGCATACTCCGTCGAGGACGCAGGTTGATTTGCGACGTCCTCGCGAAGGGCTAAGCTTCTGACGACAATGCCTCCGTAATTTCCGGAACCCACGCATCTCCAGGCAAGGACGGGGACAAGGAGAATTCCCCCCACGAGGGCGACAAGGAAAAGGGATCTCGCTCGGACTCTGCTTCCGAGGAGCGCAGCGAGGCCGACGAGCAGGGCCGGCTGAAAGGCACGTCGCATGGCCACGAGCGTTTCATCGGGATGGTAGTAGGGGAACTGATGGACGAGGAGTGGCCAGAGCACGATCGCGGTGGTGGCGATAGTGGCTGTCCAGATCATGGCGGAAGGCGGGACCGCGACGTGATCCGGATTCGCTTCCTTTATGGCTACACCGAATTGCTCAGGTTGACCGAATGTGGCGACGGCGCGGCTTTCCGCTTCCATTCGGGTGAAGCCCATCGACTGAATCTCTTCCACGCTTTCCTTGAGGTGACTCTCAGTTTCGGCGAGAACGGCCTGGAGGGTGAAGTCATCCATCGTGTGGACGAGCTTCTCCTCGACTTCGGCTAGGTATTGACGGACGGTATTAGCCACGGTGGTCTCCAGCCAAGTTGGCAGTTTTCAGGTTGCAGTTTGCAGATCGGATCATATGAGCCAGCTTTGCGGGATTCAGAATAGCGCCGACACCTGCCGTGAACAGCGTCCATTCTCTTCGCTTTTCGACTAGGTTGGACCGTCCGGATTCGGTTATTTCGTAGACTTTGCGCGGTGGTTTGCCCTCGATCGGGACCCACGTTGCGGTGACGTGACCGGACCGCTCCAGGATGTGGAGCGCAGGATAGAGTTGGCCCTCGCCAATGTCCAGCGCGTGTTCGCTGAGCCGCTTAATGCGCTTTGAGATTTCGTAGCCGTGGAGCGGTTCAATCTCCAAGACCCCGAGGATCAGCGCGTCTAGATCACCTTTGAATGCCATGTCTGGATTTCAGTATATAGTGATTTTCGAGGTATGCAGATATTTTGGGTATTTGGGCGGCGTTGGCCTTCGGCATGCAGCCTTTAGGGAGTGGTGGAGTGGCGTGCTTCATCCCCAGCCAATTGCTCCTTATCGCGGCATATGCACCGGCGAACAGGAGGCGTGACCTTGACCGAAAAAGCGATGCCGGGCGGTTCTCCAAAAGATTGAGAGCGCTTTTGCGGTTGCAGATGATCTTCCGGAACCTCCTTCCCCAACCCCTTCCTCCTGATCGCGGCACATGCATCCGCGAACAGGAGGCACGGGCTCATAGGTTTCGGAGTCACGTCGCAATTTATTGCGGCTCCGGCCAAGGTCCGATATGAACATTTCTTGCGTCCGGCTTCGCTAAACTACGGATTCGAACATGAAAAAGCTTAAGATCGGTACGTCTGGATTGGAAGTCTCGGAGGTCTCGCTGGGGTGCATGCGCATCGGGGGGATGGAGAACGCGGCGCTGGACAAGCTCATCGCGACCTCTTTGGATGCGGGTATCGACTTCTACGATCATGCCGACATCTATGGCGGTGGAAAGTGCGAGGAGGTCTTCGCGGACTCCATTGCGCGGCTCGGAATCGATCGCAGCAAGCTCGTCCTTCAGAGCAAGTGCGGCATCCGAAAGGGATTCTTCGACTTCTCCAAGGAGCACATCCTCGACTCGGCCGACCGCATTCTTCAGCGACTCAAGACCGACTATCTCGATATCCTGCTGCTCCACCGACCGGACACGCTGATCGAGCCGGAGGAAGTCGCGGAGGCGTTCAATATCCTTCACGATAGCGGCAAGGTGCGGAATTTCGGCGTCAGCAACTTCAACCCGGGACAGGTCGAGTTGCTTCAGGCGAGTCTGCCGATGAAGCTTCAGGTGAACCAGCTTCAGTTGAGCATCACGAACACCGGGATGATCGACCGGGGCATCACGGTCAACATGAAGCACGAGAACTCGGTCGACCGAGACGGGGGCATCCTCGACTACTGCCGGCTGAAGAAGATCACGATCCAGGCGTGGTCGCCTTTCCAATACGGGTTTTTCGAGGGCGTTTTCATCGACAATCCCAAGTTCCCTGAGCTAAACAAGGTTCTGGATGATCTTTGCGCGACTTATGGCGTGACGAAGACCGGAATGGCGATTGCCTGGATTCAGCGACACCCGGCTCGGATTCAATCCGTCCTCGGCACGACGAGCCCGGATCGAGTTCAGCAGGTGGTCGATGCATGCAACATCGATCTTTCGCGGCCGCATTGGTATGAGATCTACCGAGCGGCGGGCAACATCCTGCCCTAGCGGGCAGGCGGCCTTCGGCCGCGGAGTGGGCCTGCGGCCCTGGAGTGGTGGAGTGTAGGTGATGCGGTCCGGAATTCCGTGGACCGGATTTGCCATGACAACCCATAGAGACAATCTTAAAACCCAGAGCAAGCCACCAAATACGGCACCAAACAATTTGATTTCGGGGTGTCGCTTCGCGACGCAGGTTCAAATTGACCCTCTCCCCACCCTCTCCTGCAGCGAAGCAGTATTGGATTTTGGAGTGATGGCTTCCGGAGCCGGAGGGTCTAGTCGGCCCGAGCCGGTCAGGACCCCCGAAGCTGACGGCTGTCGGTCCAGCCGTCCCCTCCGACGCAACACTCCATCACTCCATGGCCGTAGCCCCGCAGCCAAGGGCCGTTGAATTTCCCCGGCCCCTCTTGCGAGCGTCGACAGCTCACGGGTATATTATTTCTCCACGGATCGTTAGCTCAGTCGGTAGAGCAGCTGACTCTTAATCAGCGGGTCGTTGGTTCGAGCCCAACACGGTCCACCACTCTTTTAGGTTCAAACAACTGTTCAAAACGCCTCCGTTCGCCCTGAACGGAGGCGTTTTTACTTGTCCTGCGCACTAAATTACGCACTACGCCACCCCGCGCGCTCGCTCTAGACTCATTTCGTAAGCGGTGTCACAGGCCCGACTTAGTGCGTAGTACACTATCAGATCCTTCCGATTTCGTTTATGGGGCTGTGCTTGCACGGTTAGGTAACCTTCCCTGGTAAGGGATGGACGTCTTCAACGTATGCACGGCGATCTTGGCAGCCTTGTTAATGGGTTTCGGTCAATGGTTGGTCCAGCAGGGGCATTTTAAGGTTGCGAAGTGGGTCTTCGGGATTGCGGTCTGCGTAACAATCCTAGGATGCATTGGTGGTCTGTATGGGCAGATGATGGCAAAGCAACTCACATTACCAAAGGTATTTGGAATCGCAGTGTTTGCTGCCGTGTTGACGTTTGTTAGTGGATACGCAATGCTCGTAAATCAGCAGGAGGAAGCCGAGCGATCTTCTACGCCTTCCCGCCCCAAGGACCCAACAAAGAGTCAGGCTTTGGGTACATTGTTCTTTGAGCAAAGCCTAACTAGAATGCCCGCTACAGCAAAAGACCTCTGGGTGCTGGATGCTACACAAGCAAAGATGAAGAACCAGGCAATGTCACAAAGCACATATGCCGTGAGCGACATGCCCCAGGCCCTTAGATGCCGAATCATCAATGACGGCGACACTCCGCTCATTGGTGTCCACATCGAGATTCCGATTGTTTTCACGGATGCTAAGCCAGTAAAGGAAGTGCACGCCATATACCCGGTCGAAGAGATCAAGGGAACTGAAAGTAGAAACCTATTTCGA
This sequence comes from uncultured Armatimonadota bacterium, assembly GCA_903904815.1. Taxonomy (GTDB): domain Bacteria; phylum Armatimonadota; class Fimbriimonadia; order Fimbriimonadales; family Fimbriimonadaceae; genus Fimbriimonas. Next base: position 1,517 of record CAIVDU010000108.1, on the reverse strand, counting down.
CTATACATTCAGAGGCTTTCACCAGGTGAGTCTGGAGTCTACGAATACTACGTGCGAAATGATTCAAGCCAATGGATTCGGTCAGACTTTCCGACCGAAGCTACCGCAAAAACGCTAGACGGCACGCCAGTAACGCTAAAGTTTCGCTATGCGGATATTTCCATGTATCCCGTTGTCCCTTACGAATTCGACACAATCGCGGCAAACACTAAGCAAGCTCTAATTGCTAACGGCACCCTGGCCACGCCCGATAGACCACGTAAAAAGACAAGAAAATAGACTCACGTTCGTGAGCCCAATGAATAAAGAGCTAGTTGCGCCCTGCCTGCCTCTGAATAAGTCGCCCGATTTGCGCCGCGTGCTCGCTGGCAGCCTGCATTGTCATGTCTGAGTTGTCTCGCGGGTGAATATGGATTGTCGTGTTAAACGTGTGCCCGCCACCCTTGCCGATATCACTATTCCGCGTGATGCTGCCCGATGACGGAGCGCGGAAAATCTCCGGCCCGTTCTCACCTACGAGGTAATCCTGTCCACCCGTGACCGGCCCACCAATAGCTCGCCCCTTACCGCCCATCGCTGCCGCTAAGGGCCCGATAAACCCGCCGATACCGCCGACATTGATACCGCTACCCTGTTGCGGTCCTGCCGCCAGCTTGAACAGGTATTGACTAATCTGGCTCTTTAGCCAAGCTTGAGCCATTTCTCGAAGCATGTCGTTAAACCCGCTGAGGATCGAGTTAAAGAAGCCCTTAAACCCCTTGCGGTGCAGTTGATCAAGTGAATCAACAAAGACGCCGCTAATTTGGTCGGCCATTGTCTTTAGCTTCTCTTTGACCTTGTCGGCCTGATCCTTTGCGGCGGCGGCGACGTCGGCCCAAAACTGCTTAAACTTCGCTTGCTGATCAATGATCAGGTTGGTCTTATCAATCTGCGATTGAAGCAATAACAGCCACGCCTTTTGTGCGCCGGTGAGGTTTCGCAGGTTACCGAACGTCACCTCGTACCGCAGTTTATCTGCGTCGGTGGTAGCCTTAATCATGCCAAGTTCGCGCACTTTGTCGCCAACCATTCCGATATAGGTTTCGGCTAGAGCCTTGTTGAGTGCGATTGCCTTTTCGTCTGCCTTGTTCTTTGCTTGCTGTGTTGCGATAGCTTGCAGCATGGAGCGAATCCAGCCGGTCTGAATGTCGGCAAACTTCTTACCGAACGCCTCGATAGATACGCGGTCTACATTGGTCGTAGCCGTCAACAGCATATGTTGCTGGCGCTGATCGTGGAGGGCAGACGTAAGGCGCTGGGTCATCGCGACCGATTCCTCGTGGGCCTTGTTAAGCGCCCTTGTTTTGTCTTCGAGCGAGGCGAGCGCATACACCTGTGCCCAATGCTCGGCGGTGAGTTTCTTGAACTCACCGTACTTGCGCTTGATGATCGCCTGTTCCCATTCGTGATCATGCCCGATGGACAGGATAGAGGTGTGTAGCTCGTTAAGCGCCTTTTTGTATAGGTCTACTTCCTTT
>CAIVDU010000107.1 GCA_903904815.1 uncultured Armatimonadota bacterium | reverse complement strand
GTGAATACATCATTACTCCAGGTGGTGATGGTCGATATGTCGACGTCTGGACGCCCGAGGAAGAACCGACTGCAAGTTGGCTCGAGGGAGCGATAGCCTCAGCCGAAGTATGTCTTGACCAAATAGAAGCTAGTCGGGGCCATATGATTTATGACGAAAGGCAAGAAGCAAATAAGATCAATATTGCGAGTAGTTAGAAGCAGTTAGCGGTTCCCTCCGAAAGGAGGGAACCGCGACACGTGGATGCATTCTTGGAACCCTAATCGTCAGAAAGAATCTGCCAAAGGGCTTAGATCGAGGTCAGGATCCTGGTCCAGAAAAACCCTCGATACCTGGCGATCCGAAGTTTATCGGGCCAGTTGTGGCTCAAATGCCGATTATTCGTCCTGTTGTATCTCCCACGGTTACGATCCCTGAATTTGGCCCGATACTATTTCCTATTGGATAAAATTTAGGGCGTCATACAGGCATGCTTACTTATTCATTAAACGAAAAGGAACAGGCTATGGTCGCAAGAGAACTTTCGGCCATAGTCGGAAAGCCTTTGACAAATATGTGGAGATACGCAGGACGCCAAGTCTTTGCTTTCGGTCCAGAAATTGAAGCAGTGATGGAGGACGGTGAGCCTGCAACGATTACAGACTGCGGACTGACTGTGCTAAGTGATTGGGTGATTCGAGGGCCTGCCCGTTTCCACCTTGAATCTGGAGATTTTGGCCCTGAAAATGACCGAAGGGATCAGCACGCGAAGTTCTTCTACGATCTCGTTGGTTCGGACCCAATCTCGGTTGTCTCGGTCACGGTTAGCCGACATGGCGCATTGCAGTTTTGCTTTACTCGCGGATACTCCTTAGAAGTCTCGCCGGTTGCGGATCTCGAGGATTGGGAAGAGCAATGGAGGTTTCAACCCAGTTCACAGGATCCGCGTGGGCAACTCATTTTAGAACCGCGAAGATTAAGGTGGAATGGCGAGAGTCTGGCCGAGGGAGTGTGACTCAATCTTTCTCGAGTGCCCAACCGGTGTCCCTCACGTGCGAAAGGAGATCGAGGTGAGACTGACTTATACTCCCACTTCAATCTTCGCTTACGCCATTGCGGGTTGTGAAGCGAAGCACTCGTTCATCCTCGCGGAAGAGTTGGATATTCAGAAGGTCCTTGACGGTTGTTCCTTGGTCGGTCAGGACCTGGTTGCAAAGTGCGTGATCTTCAAGAAGCGCGTGAGCTGGGACCCAGGGCTCGAGTATCAGCCCTTCGTCTTGGTTTCGGAGGCTAAGTGGCTCCCGAGCGACCGGGACCTGAGAACTCAGTAACATAGGCGGGGCAGGTCCATTCATCTGCCCCATCCTCCCCGTGGTGGCATTCAGATCGCTGTATAGCTAGGAGCATTACAACTGCCCGTCGAGTGCAATTCTCTTGACGCGCAGGGTCGAAGTTGAGCTAAACGACATACGATAATGAACTCTTACGAGCTCGCGAAAGCATATTTACCCAGAACAACCGCCGTATATGAAGGTCGCGGCCCTTTACGACAACCGCAACCGAAAGACATCGGTGTCTCATGCGAACTCAAGTGCTACGGTGCTCGTGTCTGAGAGCTATGTCTGCAATCCAGCGCGCAACCTCTCGTCGAAGACGGTCGGCTCCACGACTACGAGCTACACGTACGACAACGCCGACCAGTTACTCGCTGAGAGCAACCCGAGCTACTCGGCTTCGCACACCTATGATGCCAATGGCAACCGAACGTCCAAGACGCTCGGTGGAGTCACCGACACCTACACCGTCGATAACGGCGACAAGCTCACTTCGACAAGCACGAAGAGCTACACCTACGCCTCCGACGGACGGACGAAGACGGTGGTCTCCAGCGCAGGAACCACGACGCTTAACTACGACTACGAAGGTCAAGTCACCAGCATCACAAACCCATCAGGTTCCACCTACACGTACACCTACAACGGTCTCGACACCCGAGTGGGAAAGAACGAGGGAACGTCCCAGACACCACGGGCATGATTATCCTGGCGGAATCTGCGGAGGCCCAGTACCTTTAGACCCGAATGACCCAGATCCGCTTCCTGCCCCATGGGGTAAACCAAGCGAGCCGCCGCCCGTATATAGAAGCGTAAAATTCTGGTGAGCTTCTGCGACTAGCGAACGAACTGTAAGCAAAACTACTAGTTGCTTTACGGCATCTAGGTTCGCGATTAGGTTTAAATCTCTGACTTCGAAACTAGAGGCCCGTGTTAGGCACTTGAATCCCACAAGATGTACAGGATAATTTATGAACACTGAATGGTTTAAGCCAGAAGTGAGTTTCGGTCGGATATCAAACATCGACATTCATGACTCGGAGTTTGTAGGCATCGATTTGGAGAATGACGGAACCATGAGTCTCCGGTTTCGCATCGCGCTTGGTGGCTTCATTCTTATCGGGATATACCGTGATGCACAGCCCAAGCTAATTGGGTTCAGCCACGTTATTCCCATGAATGTCGCCTGTGCAAGCATTCGGCTCGTCTCGGAAGACCTCGCCCAGTTTCAAGGCATCTTCTCGGAGACAGACCTTCGCGAACTCAATGGGACCATAAAGGACTTCGGAAGCCCCTATGACTGGCTCCTGATCCTGGAACCGAACCTAGGAGATACCGTGGTAGCGGCGGGGAAAGGCACTTTTGAATCGATGGTTTTCTGTGCGGTAGCCGAGCGATTGGATTTACTACCTTCAACCAACAAAATGCCCGTGAACTCCAGTTAGTGACCACTCCAGAAGCTCCGACCACAGGCGGAGGTCCTTCGCGAGCTCAGGATGACGGGTGCTAGGGGGTTTGGGGCGGCTAAATTACAACCTGGTCAGAATTAGACGATGAAGATAGCCCAAGCTACGGAGTCGCTCTCGCCGATAGGTTCGAAAAGGGCCTCGAAGCTCAAGAGTTAGAACAAAGATCCTTGTTTTCCGAGATCGACTCCCTCGAGTTCCAACAAGGCTTGTTTTCGAGGGAGGCCGCCGCCGTAGCCGGTGAGTTTGCCATTCGCGCCGATGACTCGGTGGCAGGGGACGACGATGGAGATGGGGTTGCGGCCGTTGGCTAGGCCCACGGCTCGGGAGGAGTTGGGGACGCCGAGTCGTTTTGCGAACTCGCCGTAGGAGATGGTCACGCCGTAGGGGATGTCCTTTAAGCCTTGCCAAACCATGCTCTGGAAGGAGGTTCCCGACATCTTCAGAGGGAGATGGAACTCGCGAAGCTCACCGGCAAAGTAGGCCAGCAATTGCGCTCTTGTCTGTGCCAATACAGGCACTGATTCATCGCGGATCCAGTCGGGCGAGATGCCCGGTCCTTTCTGGTGATCGCCCATAAAGAGTCCTTCAAGCGCTTCGCCATCGGAGAGGAGGAGTAGATCGTCGATTGGGCTTGGAAGAAGTGAGTAGTAGGTCATTTCGAGTTCTCCGGTGCGGGTGGCTCCGCTGGGGTCGGGGCCATCTCAAGCGATTGCCAAAGGTGAAACGTGGCATAGGCGCGCCAGGGGCGCCACTGTTCGGCGATGGCAAGAACCTCTCGATCGAGGGTCAGGCCCAAGGCCTTTCGAACGCCGAGATCGGCATGAGGAAATGCGTCCGGCCAGGACAGGGCTCTCATCGCAATGTACTGAGCCGTCCAGTCGCCGATTCCGGGAAGCGCTTTCAAAGCGGCAAGGACCGGTTCCGTTTGTCTGCCCGGCCTTAGCGGAATCTCGCCAACTTCGACGGCGGTTGCGAGAGCCACGATGGTGGCTCCGCGCTTTCTCGGCATCCCTAGAATCGAGATTTCATCGGCGTCGACTTGCGAAAGGGTTTCGGCACTCGGGAATGTATGGGTGAGTTCCGGCCAGGGGGTATCGATAGGGTCTCCAAATCGGGCGACAAGACGCCCAGCGATCGTGGTTGCTCCGGCAACGCTCACCTGTTGCCCCAAAATCCCGCGTACCGCGACTTCGAACCCATCGACCGCCCCGGGGACCCGTAGTCCGGGGTTCTGAATCGCGAGCGGGCCGAGCCGTTCTAAGATGGGTCCTGGGTCGGTGGCGGTATCGAATAGGCGCTTGATTCGGGCGACCACGAGCGGGAGGACCGCTGCCAAACTCGCGGAAACGTCGATCTGGAGAACCTTTCGCACGGTGTCGTTTTGGACGGAAACAAAGCCTCGTCGTCCCTTTAGGGTCATGGTTCGGCGGTAGGTGCTCGAAGAAACCTCCTCGACCCCTTTGATTGAGCGTCGGGCCAGAAACCGGAGCATGGCTTCCCAATCAAAGGGCTCTCGGTAGGGCGTCTCACACATCAACGTCTCTAGGCCATTGCGTCCTTTCCCCGATCGGCGGATGTCTCCGGGATTCATTCGGTACCTCTCCAAGAACAGGGCGTTGAACCTTCGAAGACTAGAAAACCCGGCCGCGAACGCCACTTCTCCGATGGACAGGGTCGTGTCGGTCAGAAGTCTCTTCGCGGTAAGGAGCCGGTGAGTTTGGGCAAGTTCGATTGGACTCACCCCGTATGCTCGTTCGACGGCTCTTCGAAGGTGACGAGCAGAGACATCGAGTTCGGCGGCCAACTCGTCTACGCTGATCTCGTCGAGCGCGCCGTCCTCGATCCGACTAAATGCTTGAGACGCGAGTCGTCCAACTGCGTCGACGTGCGCTCTCCCGGGCGCAAGCTCCGGCCGGCATCGAAGGCATGGGCGAAATCCGGCTTTTTCAGCCGCCGCCGCGCTCGTGTAGAACTCGCACCGGTCTTGCCCAGGAGTCTTCGCCGGGCAGATCGGACGACAATAGATCCCGGTCGTGGTGACTCCGACGAAGAACACGCCATCAAACCGAGTGTCCCGGGCTAAGAGCGCCTTATAACCAGACTCCGCATTCGTTACCACGTGACCATTCTTACGCATGCGGCGTAGCCATACTCGCCGTTTTCGGACCTTAAAGCGCGATGAGGCCGAAGTGGATCGTCGTTTAACTCCCCATGAAGCCGACAATTTTTGATCGGAACTCCCGGCGGGTCCATGCGTCGAGTTGGTAGGCCGACTGCGGAGACAGGAATCGTTCTGCAGAAGCCAGCAGTTCGCAGCTAACATGACCGGGGCGCTCAAAACCGGGGATGAAAGCAGGATTCACTCGAATCCCATCCGGCTGCTAACTGCAGGCTGCGAACTGAATACTTTCATATCAATTTGCAGGCCGCAGAGGTCCGCTTGGGAGTGATTCCAAGGTGGTCGGGGACTCAGGACGACGCGGTGTTGACGGATGGGGCGGTTAACCACAACCCCCGCTCCGACCCAAGCAGTTGGACCCATGAAGCCTGGCATGCGAACGAAACTGGGATTTTTAGGTTCCGAAAACTTCCGGGCGAACCTAGAAATATATATTCAATATTGCTTTCACAGGCTTTTGTTGAAAAAGACTGGTATCGAACTCGAATTCGGGTCTCTTGAGCCCAATAAAACGATCCGAACATTGAAAGGTAGCTTGCCGTGCGCGGCTCCGATTGGTGATAGTTGGTTCTCGAAAGAATTCCCCCCGACCAAGGCGAAGATATTTCTCAACACTGCGATCGGGCGACGCTTGATCGGCTTGCCGAGTTGTGCTGCAGCTCCATCGAAGTCTCAGCTGCGCTGTTCGTTGCCCAGGAGGGTCCTGTTCTCCGAATCGTGTCGGAAAAGGGCGACCTGGGATTCCTGACCGATGACCTCCTCAACGCGCTTGGAGGACTTGCTGCCCATTACGAGCTCGTGATCATTGAGAACACGTCTCAATGGAAGATTGCCTTGCCGGCAGAAGTTCAATTTCTCGTGATCGTTCCCTTAGCCGCGAGCGACGGAGATCCGCTTGGGGCGCTCATCCTGCTCAACGGAGAACCGCTTCGTTTAGGGAAGAACCTTCGGCAATCACTCCACACGATCTCCGAAATTGCTTCGGATCAGCTGAGCGCCCGGCGCGAGCGACTCTCGAGGAGCGGGGAAGGGGCGTTCAAACTTGAAGTCGAACGGGCTCTGGCCGAAAGCCAAGCGCGGTACAAGAGAGTCTCCGACAACCTCCCCGGGATGCTGTTCCAATATGAATTGCACCAGGATGGATCGCATTCTATCCCCTTCGTAGGCGGAGGCAGCCGCGAGCTGTTAGGTCTCGAACCAGAAGTCTTGGTCTCGGATCCCTCGCTCCTCTTTAGCTATGTCCATCCCGACGACGCCGACCGACTTCATCAAACCATTTTTGAGTCTGCGGTAACCGGAAGTGTTTGGGATTACGAGGGACGCCTTGTTCTTCCCTACGGCGAAGTGAAGTGGACGAAGGGAGTATCGCGACCCGAGTATCGGCTCAACGGAACCATCCACTGGGACGGCATGATTCTCGACATCACGGAGCACAAGAAGGCGGAATTCGCGCTGCTGGCCAGCGAAGAGAAGTTCCGGCTAACCGTCGAGAGTGCCATGGACGGAATGGTGGCCATCGATTTTAGTGGTCTAGTGACCGGTTGGAATCGGCAGTGCGAAGTCATTTTTGGGTGGCTTGTAGAGGAGGCCCTGGGGCGCGACTTCGTGGGCTTAGTGATTTCTCCGGAGTTCGGTGACTCACTCGATCAGGAGATGTTTCGGTCGCTCACACACCCAGAGGCATTGAACCGCCGGGTCGTGATCAAAGCACATCGAAGAGACGGCAGTTCGTTCCCGCTTGAGTTTGCTTGGACTGCGGTTGGACAGGACGAGACCCTGACGTACGTGGCGTTTCTGCGCGACATCACCGAGAGAAAGCGGGCGGAAGAGGAACTCAAGTCAGCCAAAGAAGAAGCGGAGAAGGCGAACCGGGGGAAGAGCGAGTTCCTCTCTCGGATGAGTCACGAACTGAGGACTCCGCTGAACGCAATTTTGGGCTTCGGTCAACTCCTGGAAATGGATGATCTTGGAGAAGACTCCAACGAGTCGGTTGGGCACATTCTTCAAGCCGGTCGCCATCTTCTGGGCCTGATCAACGAAGTCCTGGACATTTCTCGGATCGAGTCTGGAAACATCTCGTTTCAGCTCGAGCCGGTGGTGGCGAATCGACTCGTTCAGGAAGCGATCGCTCTCGTGCAGCCGCTTGCCGATCAGCGCGACGTCAAACTTCGAACCACGTTCCCCGATGGGCCTGTCTCCGTTTTTGCGGATGCCCAAAGGCTCAAGCAAGTGCTGTTAAATCTGCTCTCAAACGGAATCAAGTACACAAGAGACAAGGGTTCCGTTGAGCTGAGCCTTTCGTTGGAACCGGGCCGAGTCTTGTTCCATGTGGAGGACGATGGCCCAGGTATTCCAGAGGAGTCCATGGAGAGGCTGTTTGTCCCGTTCGATCGTCTCGGCGCGGACAAGACCAACGTTGAAGGAACCGGGCTGGGCTTACCGCTCACCAAGCGGTTAGTAGAAGCGATGGGCGGGCAGATCCTTGTGAAGAGTGCCCTTGGATGTGGGGCGAAGTTCACGGTTTCGCTCCCAGCACAGATGCTGGGTGAACTTAATCACCCGGCGTCGGAGTTATTGCCGCAGGAACCGGCGGCTTAGGTCATTTCGCGACGGAAAACTTCTGGAGATAGGCGCCCTGCGCGTTTCCGAAGCAGACCCAAACGTCGTGAGTGGTGGGATCGACAGCAATGGTGTGCGCTCCCTTAGGTGAAACCACATTTCCGAGCAGTTTCGCCCCGTCTGACGTTTCTTGCACCACCGAAATGAACCCTCTGCTTGCGCAGTAGACGCGGCCAAGGCCGTAGTCCATGGCAATCTGGTCGGTGCCGGCTGCGATGTCGACGGTGGACAGGATCTTCCCGGACTTGATGTCAAACGCGATCAGCTTGCCGTTGCTTCCGGCCGAGAATCCAATTCCAGTCTTTCGGTCCAAGGCAAGACCATGAGGTCCCTTCTCCTCACCGGTCGGCCATGAAACGGATACGGCCTTCTTGATGGGATCGATTACCTGAATCTGGTCGGTTGGCTTAATGTTCTGGTACAGCTTGTCCGTCTTCGCGTCGTACTCGATGTACTCGGGTGCGCCGGCGACTTTTACGGTGGCCAGCTTCTTAAGCGTGCTCGCGTCGAATACCCAAACATCTTCGCCATCGTCGTGGCAAACATAGAGCTGCTCTCGCTTGGTATCAATGGCAAGATCGTCACCGGGCCCTTCCAGGGCAACTTCATTCAGCTTGGCGAGTGTCTTTCGGTCGAGGGCGACCAGCGTTTGACCACCGCCGGTGACGAACACGCGGCTGAGCTTCTCGTCGACCTGAACGCCGTTCACTTGACCACACTTGATCTCGGATTCCTTGCCGGTCTTGAGATCAAGAACGCTCAGGGTCTGGGCAGTTCCATGGGTCGCAAACACCCGATGGTATTTCGAGTCGACCGCCATGTAGTCGAATCTCCCACCGCCGGGAACGTCGTAGGTCTTCCCGGCAACGAGCGGCGAGGACTGAAGGATGAGGCTTGCGCACAGAATCGAGATCATCACCCGCTAGGTTATCCCGTAGCCCGGACTGGGTTTGTTAAGGGGATTCTTCCGACCAGAAATCTGAGAGCCCTCTAAGGATTGGGACTCGAGCTTCGGATTACCGAGATCGAACGCTTCTCATGGTTGCGTAGAGCACCGGGCCGAAAACCAACGTGACAAGAGTCGAAAACGCGAGTCCGCCGATGACCGTCACCGCGAGGGGCTTCTGCATCTCCGCGCCCGCTCCGATGCCGAGAGCCAGGGGGAAAAGACCAAGGATGGCGGTCAGACTGGTCATGAGAATGGGTCGGATACGCTGTCTTCCGGCGTCAATAACCGCTTCATGCACACCCATTCCTGAGTGTTCGGCTTCGATCGCCCGATCAAGCAGAAGAATGCCGTTTTTGACCACGATGCCAACGAGCATGATTGCGCCCATGAAAGAGGAAACGTTGATCGCCGTTCCCGTGAGCTTGAGCGCAAGCACCGCGCCGAACAGTCCCAGTGGCATGATCAGCAGAATGACGGTCGGCGCGGTGAAAGAGCGGAACTGAAAGAGCATCACGGCGTAAACCAGAAGAATCGCCACGCCAAGCACCTGAAGCAAATTCTTGAACGACTGCTGCTGGCTTTCATACTGTCCGGCGATCGTAACCGAGACACCCGCCGGGAGATCCGTTTTGGAAAGAATTTCCTTGACTTTCGTGATCGCCGTGCCTAGGTCAATGCCTTCGAGGCTGGCGGTGACGTCGAGGACACGGCGCTGATTCTCACGGTAGGACTCGGCGGCGCCGTCGTGAGTTTCAAACGTTCCTAACGATCCGAGCGGCACGGTGTAGCCTCCGGTCGTTAAGATCGGGATCGAAGCCATCGTATCGGGGGTTATCCTCAACTCGGCCGGGTAACGCACCCGAACCGGCACCTGGCGGTCATTCTGGATGACTTTGGTGGCCACGGTTCCCAACATCGCCGCCTCAGCTTGATCGGCCACTGAGGTGGTTGTCAGTCCATACCGCCCAGTGCGCGCAGGGTCGACTCGGAGCGTGTACTCCGGTCCGGCCTCGACAACTCCCGACTTCAGGTCGGCCAACCCCTTCACTTCGCCCAATTTTTTGGCGAGATCCTGGGCTACCGTTTGTAACTTCTCCTTGTCTTCGCCAAAGAGCTTGATGTCGATGGGAGCTGGCTGCCCGGCGAGGTCTCCGATCAGATCCTGGAGCACCTGACTGAAGTCGATATCGACTCCAGGCACGTGGGCCAAAACATCTTTCCGAACGTCATCGATGACATCGTCGATCGCTCGGTGGCGGTCGGTTTTTAGCATCACGGCGTAGTCCCCGCGGTTTGGTTCGGTGATCGAGAATCCAAGCTCCGTTCCCGTTCGCCGCGAGAAGCTAGCGACTTCTGGTGTGTCTTTCAGGATCTGGTCGATCTTTTGAAGCAGGCGATCGCTCTCGGTCAACGAGGTACCGGGAGGGGTTGTATAGTCGAGGATGAACGCGCCCTCGTCCATCGCTGGCATGAAGCCAGTTCCCAATTGCTTGGCGATCAAACTGGTGGCCGCGAGAAGAGCGATGGCGCAAACCGGCACCAGCCATTTGTGCTTCAGCCCAAACGCAAGAGTCGTCGCGTAAAGCTGGAGAATCCTCTCAAACATCCTGCCATGTCCGTGATGCCCTTCGCTCTTGAGGAACGCCGCGCACAGGCTAGGGCTCGCCATCAGCGCGAGGAAGAGACTAGCGAGTACGGCAATGGTCAACGTGACGGCAAGCGCCGCGAAGAATGCTCCGGCGACCCCTTCGAGCAAGGACAGGGGAAGAAAGACGACGACCGTGGTCAGCGTCGAGGAGATCATCGGCGCGGCGATCTCTTTCGATGCGGCGGCCACCGCCGCCCTGAGGTCTGACGCGCCTGGAAGGTGCTTAAAGACGTTTTCGACGACGACGATGGCATCGTCGATAACAAGTCCGATGCCCACCGCCAGCGCTCCGAGCGTCATCAGATTTAGGCTGAGGCCGGCGACCCTCATGAGGAGGAACGTGACCAAGACCGTCATAGGAATGATCGCCGCCGTCACCAAGGTTGCCCGTAAGTTACGCAAGAACAGAAGGAGGACGACTACGGCAAGGACGGCCCCAATCAGAACCGCTTCACCCACGCTCTGGATCGCATCTCTCACGAGAATCGATTGGTCGTAGAAAACTCCGAGTTTGGTACCGGCTGGAAGGGAGGCCTTCAATTGGGCCATCTCGGCTTGGACTGCGCTTGCCATCGCGACGGTGTTGGCGGATGGCTGTCGAATGACGTTCAACAGCACGCTCTCATGGCCGTTGGCCGAGACCACGGTGAGACGGTCTTCTACCGACGGTGAAACGGTCGCCAGGTCGCTGAGGGGGATGGGGACGCCGTTCTTCGAGGTGACCACGATCTTGCCCAGGGCGCTGCTGTCTGCGACCTGTCCGTCGACTAGCACGCTGAGTTGTTGGTATCGGCGCTCGACTTTGCCTACCGACTGGACAAGATTCGAATTCGAGATCGCTTGAACCACGTCGCTCAACGAGATCTTCAGTGCAGCCAACCGTTCCGGCCGAACGATGACCTGGATCTCCGGCGCTCGGCCACCCTGCACGACGACTCTTGCCACACCATCGACCCGAGAAAGTCGGGGTCGCAGCGTGTACATGGCAAGGTTGTAGAGCTCGGATTGGGACAGCGTCGAACTATCGAGCGTGAGGCCGACTACCGGGAAAACGGTCGGGTTCATCCGTTCCGTTTCGGTGCGCGTCTCCGCTGGGAACGTGGATCGAACTTCGTTGACCTTTGCGTTGACAAGTCCTTCGGCCGTGAGGATGTCGGTGCCCCAGTTGAAATCGACGGAGATTTCGGTCGAACCACGTTCGGTCCTCGACTGGATGCGTTTGACGTTCGGAACGGTGGCCAGCGCCTCTTCGATCGGGCGAGCAATGATCGCTTCCATCGAAGAGATGGGACGCTCCCCGGAATCGGCAATAACCAGAACTCGAGGGAAAGTGACGTCGGGAAGAATGGAGACGGGGAAGGACTGATAGGCGACAATGCCCATCAGGCAGAGAACCGCAATCGTAAACAGGATCGGCTTGATATGGCGCGTTGCGTATTCGCTGAGCGTCAAGAGCCAGACTCCTTCTTTTCGGGGGCGCCTGACTCGGGCGCCGGCTTCTCCGGGGTCGCTACCTTCACCTTGGAACCGTCCGCCAGTTCGTAGGAACCAAGTTGCACGACGACGTCTCCCTGCTTCACTCCGGACAGGATCGCCGTGAAGCCATCGTTCTCCGGGCCAGCGACCACCTCCGTCTGCTTGGCGACGCTGTCAACGACTCGATAGACGATGGTTTTTCCGTCTCGATCCAGCACTGACTTGCTCGGAACAGTGACTACGCTCGCGTAGTCGTGCAGGACAATATGCGCGGTGGAGTAAGCACCGGAGAAGGCTGGCTTGTCACATGAAATCCGAACGGTCGCCAATCCGGTTTGGGCATCGGCGGGCGAAAGGCTGATTACTCTTCCGTGGATTTGGGAAGATTGAAAGTCCACGAGGACGTCCATTCCGACTCGAGCTTGGCTGGCCTGTGTCGGCAAGGCCGAAGCGACGAAATCCTGATGCGCCTTGAGCGCGGTGATCTCAAGCAACGGGGAGGTCGTATCGGCAAAGTCTCCCGGGTTCAGGTTGCGTCGCGAAATAACGCCGTCGTACGGGGCTCGGATCTCGTTCAGGGCAGTCGTGGCACTCGCTGAAGCGAGGTCCGCTTGCCGTTGTCGTGCGGTGGCCGCGCTCGACTCTACGTCTTTAAGCTTTGCTTGGACCGATAGAATGGCTTGTTGCGCTTGTTGATAGGCTAACTTGGCCGTCGCCACGCGCTTGTCGCCAATGGAGTGAGCTGAAGCCAGGGCCTCTTTGAGGGCGGCGGTGTGTGCCTCTTGGGCTCGGATCTCCTCGGGGCGTGCCCCTGCCTTGACGAGACTTTCATTGGCGCTGGCAGCCTTCAATGCGGATTCGGCGGAGTCTCGGGCGGTTTTGGCATCCTCCACCTGACGCTTGGACACGTAGCCATCGGGAGCAAGTTCTTGGTTGCGACGATATTCAGAGACCGCGCGATCGCGAGTCGCCCTTGCCTGCACAGTGGCCTCATGCGCTTGGGAGATCTCCTGAGGGCGGGCTCCAGCTCTAAGTTTGTCCAGGTCGGCCTTTGCCTCTTCGTAGGCAAGAGCGGCTTGGGCGATCCCGCTCTCTCGCTCGAGTTGGGCCTGTTCGAGGCCAATTTCCGCGCTTCGTACGAGATTTGACTGATCGGCAACCGCCGATTGATAGGCGATTTTGGACTGGGCCGACTGAGCCTCTGAAGCGGCTAAACTGGCTGCCGCCGAACTCTGCTGGGCCGTTTGAACGCGCTGATCGATGGTCGCAAGGAGCTGCCCAGCCGACACTCGATCTCCCTCGCGCACGAGGATTTTTGCGATCCGGCCGGGGACGGCCGGCGTGAGACGGGCCGCCGTGCCCTGGGCAGGCGCGAAGGCACCCGATAGATCGAGCAATTGCTGCATCGGTCGAGGCGCCGCGGTGGCGACTTCGACGGAAATGGTCGTTTCCGCAGCCTTTTCGGCGTCGTCTCCGGCGGGCGCTGGAGGGCTCTTGCAGCCGGCCAACGCGATCAGGAGAAGTGCGGGAACGGGATATCTGAGTCTTAGGTTCAACTTGGTCTCACAAGGAGAGCGCCAATTGCGCTCAGGTAACGGCCCTCGGCCTGGATCCATTTGGTGCGGGCGTCAGCCGCACTCTCTTCTATGTCTCGAAGAGCCCGCGTTGCTTCCAGCACGTCGAGCAGGGAACTGGCGCCCGCCGCGAAGCCTCGTTGCTCCTTTTGGACAAGCGTCTTGCCATCGTTCGTCAGGCGCTCGTAACCCAGGCTCGCGGCCTTGGATGATTCAAGTTCCAACTTTGTGGCCTCAATTTCAGAGCGAGCGGTGCGAAGCCGGTCGGCGATCGATCGATCGGCGGCCTGTCGGGAGAGATGTGCTGCTCGGATCTTTTCACGTGATGCGCCGAAATCGTAAAGCGGCAGAACGACCTGGATACGGGCGTTGTACTGCTCGGGCGAATCAAACGGTGAGCGGGCGAACTGAACCTCTAGATCGGGCCAACGCGATGCAGACGCAATCCGTGCATCCGCCGCCGCGGATGCGGCATCGGACCTCATTTGAGCGAGATCGGCCCGCTCCTCCAACCGAGGCGGGGCAGGAGGGTCCGGCAGTTTGGTTTCCAGTTCTCGAATGTCCGAGGCCGCGACACCCATCGTCGAGGCAAGTCGGATTTTTGATGCGGCAAGCGATTGCGATCGAAGTTCGAGAGCCTGCTTTGCCCGTTGGAGTTCCAAGTCGGCTCGCAGAAGTTGGGCTGGAGGGAGATCGCCCGCATCGATCCGCTTCTTCGTCGCGTCGTAAGCGATCTGATCAATCTCTTCGATGCTTCTGCCCGTTTCGAGTAGCGTTTGGGCGGACTGAGCATCCGCGAACGCGTTCACGACATCCGCCTGGACATCCAACTGGGCCTGCTTAAGAGCTGCTTTGGCGGCCATGACCGCCGCTTCGCCTGAGGACTTCGCTGCCCGCGTCTTTCCGAACAGGTCGACCGGCATTGCCACCAAAAAATCGTTGCCAGCTCCGACATCGGGTGACGTACCACCCCCGAACTCGATTCTCAGAGGACCGGCAGAACCGAGGGAGCTACGAGTGGCTTCGGCCGCCATGACACGGCTTCTCGCGGCGCTTACCGAATCACGCGACCGGAGCGCCTCCGATACCGCCTCTGAGAGTGATAGGCGATGAGACGAGGCCTGCGCGATGGGTAGCAAAACGACGAGAGAGCCTAGACACATCACAGATCGATTGAGTTTGGACGATTTCTGTTAAGTGGGGCGAAGATGTCGTTCCTGGGTTCCAAGAACCTTAGGGAACTCTAAGTAGTGTTGGCGTTCGAGGACCGCCGAAAGAATCGAAAACGGGTGTTGGAACCCCGTATAGTGATATTGAGCGATCCAGTGGACGTAGCTGAGTTGAAAGAGGAGGAGCCGCACCCTTTTTGAACCTAGAATCGTGCTTCTTCTGATCGAATTTCACGGAGTCCTGGCAGAGGAGAGTCTAGGACGCCGCGCGGGGCCAAAACGGCTCTCTGATTCGATTGAAGCTTTGGTCGTTGAAGCTCAGCCACCTAAAGAGACTGCCAGGACGGCCAGTCTAGGAAACCAAAATGAACATACTTATCGTTGAAGACGAATCGAGGGTCGCTGACTTCCTTCGCCAGTCTCTCACCGAAGCTGGTTATCTGGCTCTCGAAGCGCATACAAAGGCTGAAGGCGAGGAGATCTGGAACAACGAAAATCCCGACCTCGTTATCCTCGACCTCATGCTTCCAGACGGAAATGGAATGGACCTGCTTCGATCTGCCCGCGGCCAGGGCAGGCAAACCCCGGTTCTGATTTTGACCGCCAAAGACTCCTTGAGCGATCGAGTGGCCGGTCTCGACGAGGGCGCTGACGACTACATTGCCAAACCCTTCCCGCTGGAAGAACTCTTAGCGAGGGTTCGCGCGCTTCTTCGCAGGGCGAGCCAGGACGCGAGCGTATACCGGTGCGGGGACCTTGAGATCGACTTGAAACGCCGTCGCGTTATGCGTTCCGGGCGCGTGGTGTTCCTTTCATCAACTGAGTTCAGCCTTCTCGAGCTGTTGGCCCAGAATCATGGCCAAGCAGTTTCCAAGTTGGAGATCCTAAAGCACGTTTGGGATGATGTCGACCGTGATCCAAATGTCGTCGAGGTTTACATCAACTATCTGCGACACAAGTTGGAGCGCGGTGGAGCCGAGCGACTCGTCCAAACGGTACGTGGCAAGGGATACGCGCTCTATCAAGACGCTCATGTGGCGATTTAAGTCGCTGACACTCAATCACCGGGCGCGGCTAACTCTTGTCGCGACCGCCACCTCCGGGTTAATTCTGTTCTTGGCGTTCATGGCTGCCGTGCTAGGGTTCAGAAGAGCGGAGTTCCTCGCCGCCGGGGACGTCCTCTACCCTGAGCTCCGGGAAACCCTGGGTGAGCTCCGTGAGAGGCCCACCAATCCCGATCTGCGAGAGATTATCGCCGCCGATCCCGATGTGTCAGTGGCGGTTTTTGACTTAAGTGGTCGCCTGAAGTTCAGGGCGGGACCTCTGCTCCTAAGGCCACTTATCGGGCTCGGGCGCGCGCGGTTCGATGACATCCGGACCGTGTATCAGGGAGCTCAGGCAAAGGAGGGCATTGTGACGGTAGCGGTCCCATGGGGAAACCGAGACATCGTCATTGAGCGCCTCGCCACGTTCTCGCTGTTGCTCTGGGCGGCTTCCACCGTTTGTGTGGGCGTGGTGACCTGGTTCGCTACCAAGGCGGCGTTTGTGCCGATGGAGCGTTTGGCAAGCGAAGCGGAAGCGCTCAGCGGCAACAACCTCTCGGGCAGACTCTCCGTTGATGATCGTGGTGAATATGCCTCCTTCGTCGAGAGATTGAATCGATTTCTTGACCGAATCGAGTCCGCAGTGAAGCGGGAGGAGCGGTTTCTCGCCGATGCGGCGCACGAGCTTCGAACTCCACTTACGATTTTAAGAGGCCAGATAGAGACCTCAATATCGCGAAAGAGGACCAATGAGGAGTATCGGGAAACTCTCCGAACGGTGCTCGATGAAACGGAGCGCCTTTCGAGAATGGTGGAGCTTCTGCTTCTCTCCGGCGCGACCAGCGCAAACCCAGCCGTTCCGGTCGATCTCGAACAAGAAATCGAGCGTGTGCACGCGCGATGGGTCGACCGCTTCCACGCGAGAGGGGTTGAGTTGCAGCTTTCAAGTCAACCGGCCCACGTGGCAATTTTGCCTTCCGAGTTTGATGTCATCGTCGACAATTTGCTTGCGAATGCCCTCAAGGCGAGTCCTGAGGGGACTCAGTGTTTCCTGAGCAGCCGACCCTCGAACCATGTTGCCCGCATTGAGGTGAGAGATCAAGGAACCGGGATCCCGATTGAAAGTCGGGAGTCGATCTTCGAGCGACTTACGCGCCTTGATTCGGGAAGAAATCGAAACGTGGGAGGTTTTGGCATTGGTCTTGCCGTATGCCGTCGGCTGGTGGAGAATCGGAGCGGAACCATTTACGTGGATCCGACGGACGAGGGCGCCACGTTTGTCGTGGAATTGCCACTTGCTCAGAGTGACTAGTCCAATTCGATCGGATCGACCGTGGGCTCGTCCGACATGATTTGCCCATCCTTGAACTTCACGATGCGCTTGGTGTATTGCGCGATATCCGAGTCGTGAGTCACGAGCAGAACCGTCTTGCCCTGCCGATTCAGGCGCTGGAAAATCGCCATGATTTCCGCTCCCGCCTTCGAGTCCAGTGCGCCGGTCGGTTCGTCGGCGAGAATGATCAAGGGATTGTTTACCAGAGCACGAGCAATTGCCACTCGCTGCTGCTGACCGCCAGAGAGTTCGCTTGGCGTGTGGGAAACGCGATCGCCTAGTCCCACGCTCTCAAGGCACTGCATTGCCGCTTCACGTCGATTGGCGAGCCCACGCCAATTGTAAAGCCGGGCCATCTCGACGTTGTCGATCGCGCTCGTTCGAGGGATCAAGTTGAAAGTCTGGAATACAAACCCAATTCTTGTAGAACGAATGCCGGCGAGGTCGTCTTCACTTAGGTTTTCGACCTCAAGGCCGCAAAGTCGGTAGGTTCCTGACGTGGGAGTATCGAGGCATCCAATCACGTTCATGAGGGTCGACTTTCCAGAGCCCGACGGACCCATGATCGCCACGCATTCGCCAGCGCTTATTGAGATACTCACATCCTGGAGAGCCCGCACCTCGAACTCGCCGGTGCTGTACGTCTTGTCAACATGAACGACTTCGATGATCGGACTTGCCGCGGCTTCACTCATAGTGTAACGCCTCGATCGGGTGAAGTTTCGAGGCCTTCAGGGCCGGATAGAATCCAAAAAAGACGCCTACGATCACCGAAAAGCTAAACGCCAGGATGACCGTCGAAGGCTGGATGGCCACCGTCCAATTGTTCGACGCGCCTACGAGTTTGGAGCCGATAAGCCCCGCTAAAACTCCCAAAAGGCCGCCCGACGCAGAGAGCATCAGCGCCTCGAAGATGAATTGGGCGAGAATATCGCGACGTCGAGCTCCGATCGCCTTGCGGACTCCGATTTCTCGAGTTCGTTCGGTTACCGAAACGAGCATGATGTTCATGATCCCAATTCCGCCTACTCCGAGCGACACGATGGCGAGATACGTGATGAGAGAGGAGAACGTGGCCTGTTGCTCATTTCGTGCGTTCGCCAAGTCGGCTTGGTTGAAGATCATGAAGTCGTCCGGCTCGTTAGCGGCAAGCCGATGCCGACGATGCAGCAACTTGGTGATTTCGTCTTGCGCTTCGCTCATCAGGGCGGGGTCGGTTGCCTGAGTCGTGATGTTCTGAACGAAGAGCATCCCAAACAATCGGTACATGGCGGTCTGAGTTGGGACATAAACGGCATCGTCCGGATTCCGAACGCCTTGCCCTCCCTTTGATGCCAACCGACCCACAACCAAGAAGCTCTGCTCGACGATTCGGACCGATTTTCCGACCGGTGAATCGGTCCCAAATAAGTTTGTGGCGGTAGTTGAGCCGAGAAGGCAGACACGTTTTCGAGACTTGGCCTCCTGAGCGGTGAAGAATCGTCCCTCTTCGACGGGGTGATTACTAATTTGGGAATAGGAGGTTCCGACGCCGTTGATGGTTACGTTCTCGTTCTTGTTCAGATACACGACTTGGGCGGTTCGGTTGACTTGCGGCGATACAGCTCCAATGCTGGGACAGGATTGGAGAATCGCATCGGAATCCGCAAGGACGAGTGTGCTCCGGGTACCAAACCCGAGACTAACTGCGCCCGTGCGCTGTTGCCCCGGCATCACCGTAAGCACGTTCGTTCCGAGGCGCTGAATGCTCGCAGATACGGCCTGCTGCGAACCTTGCCCAATACCAATCGCCACGATAACCGCGCCGACTCCGATGATCACCCCGAGCATTGTCAGGAGCGACCTCAGTCGATTGCTTGAGACCCCTCTCATGGCGATTTTGACGCTTAGACCGACGGCGGTGATGTTCCAGCTTGCGGGGGGGCGAAAATCCTCTACTACAATCGGT
Organism: uncultured Armatimonadota bacterium; assembly: GCA_903904815.1. Lineage (GTDB taxonomy): Bacteria > Armatimonadota > Fimbriimonadia > Fimbriimonadales > Fimbriimonadaceae > Fimbriimonas. The sequence continues at coordinate 67,279 of CAIVDU010000107.1, read as the reverse complement.
TTGACGTCGGCGCTGGCCTTTGGCCGCTCGGGAGCGATCACTATCGGCCTCCGCCACGGCCCATTCCACCACCTCCACCACCACCCATCGGGCTCGGGCTTGCGGCTCCGGTCGCCGCTGGCTTGACCGGCTGAATCGTCTGGACCACGACCAGATCGCCCACATTCAAACCACTGGTGATTTCAACCGTGGAATTGCCCCGAAGGCCGACAGTTACGTCCCTGCGCTCGAGCTTGACTCCGGTCAGATCTTTCGTGCCCGCAGTTGACTTTAGCTTCGTGGCAACTGGCTTGCCACCTTGTGCTAGCTGAACGTAGCTTTTGTTGCCGTCGTCGTGCACGGCGTCCGTTGCCACCGCGATGACGTTGGAATGGTCCTCCACCTGGAATATGCAGGTCGCGTTCATGTACGGCTTTAGTTGGGAAAAGCTTGGTGTTTTGGGATCGATCTCGACTCGGACGTGGATAGTCGTGACGTTCTGATCGACCTGGGCCCCCGGGTTGACCAGGATCACATGGCCAGAAATTTCCTCTCCCGGAAACGCGTCGACCGCCACCCCCACACTCTGTCCGACCCGGATGTTTGCGATGTCCGTCTCGTCGACTTGGACGTCCACATATTTCCGAGAAACGTCACCAAGCTGAACGATCGCGGTTCCACTCGAGTTCAGGGAGATTCCCGAAGTGATCATCGCGCCTTGATCAACGTATTTCAGTAGAACCACACCATCCGATGGCGCGCGAACGATGGTTTGATCGAGTGTGGTCTTCGCATTGGTGACGGTAGCGATCGTCCTCGCCGTGGCCGCTTCCGCGCTCGCGATGTCAAGCTGTTTGACGCGATCATTCAACTGCCCGGCCAATGCCAGTCGGTATGTCTCCGTCGACTGAACTACGAGCGCCCTTGCTTGATTGAGAGCCGCCTGCGCCTGCTGAACTGCATCTATCTTTAGGGCAACGTCGACACCTTGTGCCTGAGCGTTTTGAAGTTGCGCTAAAGCGGTGCGAACCTTGCCAGCCTGGCTAAGTCTGGCGGCCGATTGACTTGCTGACTGCATGTCTAATTTGACTTTGGCCGAAGCTTGTGCCGCCTGATCGAGAGTTAGCGTCGTCTTAGCCGTATCGTAGTCTTGAGCAGCGACGAATCCTTGCTGATACAGGGAGTAAGTCCGCCTTTCGATTGCCAAGGCATTGTTTGTGGTCTGGACGCTCTGATCATAGGCCGATTGAGCGGCAGCGAGATCGGCCGGCTGGGAGGCGACGAGGAGAGCCAAATCTTGTTTGGTAGAGTCGTAGCTTGCTTGAGCTTGCCGGATTGCCGCGGTGGTGACCGCTGGCTGAGCGGCGCTCGTATCAGATGCCGACTTCAGGGCGGCTACTGCCGCACGCATGCTTGCTGAAGTGGAATCGAGCTGCGCCTTTGCTTGGGCGATGGAGAGCGGTGTCTGGGTGATTTGGAGCTTGTACAGTTGCTGACTCTGATTCTGCTTTGCGCGAGCCGAGTCTTGGTCAGCAACCGATTGACTGTAGACCAATTGGGAGTCGGTTGGGTCGATGCGCGCGATCACTTGATTCTTCTTGACTCGATCTCCCAACGTCACGAGCATCGCTTCAACAAGGCCACCTGCCTTTGACTTGATATCCACGGTCGTCCAGGGTTGAATGGTCCCGGTGGCCGAAACCGAAAGCGCGACGTCTTGCTTAACGACCGGAGCGACGCGATATGTCACGAGGTCGGCATTTGATGTAGTCGTTCGGACGTACAACAGGTAAAGCAGACCGATGATTACAAGTGCGCCGACGGCCCACTTCACGATCCGCCACGGAAATGGCGATTTACCCTTGACGGTTGGGGCTGCAGGTGGGTTTGGAGGCGTGGCCACCGTTCCCAGAGTTGGTTGCGGGTCTTTGGGAAGCTGAATCGACTCTGGTAGTTTTGTCGGAGTCACGTTCATATTTCCACCCATTTCTATCTTCAGCATGGCTGCAGAAATGGGTCACTGCCAGTCAACAGTTCGATTGTCAGACAAACACCGTCATGGGTTCAAAGGACAGTCACATGGCTGTCAGTCGAGGCGACGCTGAAATCTCAAAACGGTGGCCAGGAAGATCACGAGGATGAGCAAGGGAAGGGGCCAGATCTCGCTTGAAAGCTCGTCGAAGCCGTTGCCCTTCATCATGATTCCCCTCGCGCAGTTGAGGAAAGAACGACTGGGCGCGAGGTCGGTGACCAGTTGGAGCCAAGATGGCATGTTTGCCGATCGGATACATAGAGCCGGATAGCATCATGCGAGGCGTCAGTCATTGCACTGGCGGCCCACCGGGGAGGCTTATCCTCGATGACGCCGGGGGATAAACAGGTGAAGGGTTCCCACTTGCTTGTAGCCAAGTTGGGGGTAGAGCTTGGCGCCCGCGTGACTCGCGAGTAGCACGCTTCTTTGCGCTCCATGACGCCTATCGTCTAGCAGCATCTCGCGCATCAACGCGGTGGCAATGCCTCGGCGCCGATGTTCAAGGGGAACGTATAGGTTTGAGGGATAGGCTTCGAAGGGATGGACATGGATGCTTCGAACCCATCCGACGAACTCTCCTTCCTTTTCGGCAACGTAAGCTCGAACTGAAGGACGTGCTCCGTCGAGGTGCGAAGAAAGAATCTGCCGTGACTTCGCGGCTAGGGCCAGACGATCGGCGTCCTCCTTGGTTGTCACCCTGCGAATGGTCCATTCAGATTGTGCTTCCGGAATGTTCTCCAAGTCTCGCAGAAAGACAGCCTCGGTCGATCCAAACCGATACCCCTCCGCCTTGACCCGGTCTACCAGGGCACGGTTTGTGACGAGGTCGGAGGTAATGACGCAGCCCGTATCACGACTTCGACCGTGCTCCAAAAGTGCCTGAATGGCTTCTTGGGCAGAGTCCGTACAGATCACGATCTCTCCTCCCCGTTCCGGACCTGAACGGCGAGGTGCGTCGCGAAGTACTCGCGCATTCCCGAATCGGTTGACCTGGAAAGGATGGGTGAAGCTTCGCCCGAAGGCGAAGCTGTCACAAAAGACATCGGTGACCGTTTGGAGCTCCACGCCGTTTAGTCTTTCTCCATCGGAAAACTCGGAGATGCCAGTAGAGGGATTTTCCCTCTACAGACTCCTCCTCAAATCTTCTGTCAATAGGCGCCTCGGACCGACATTTTGAGTCCGTAGATCCCTTTGACTGCGGTGATAAACAGGAGCTTATGATCTCTACCGCCAAAACATACGTGCCCAACCCAGCTTTCGGGAACGTCTACGTGGAACAGGCGCTTGCCGTTAGGGTCGAATGCGGTGACTCCCTGGTTACTGCAGTAAATATCGCCCTTCTCGTCCATGGTCATTCCGTCTGAGCCCATCGGACAGAACGCGGTCTTGTCGGTGAGTGAGCCGTCTGGGTGGATCTTGTACCGAAAAGTAACGTTCGCGCCAATATCAGCGACGTAAAGCGTCTTGCCATCGGGTGTTCCGATGATGCCGTTGGGTGTATTGAGGTCGATCGCCACTGGCTTCAGCGTTTTTCGATCCGGTGAAAGGAAGTACACGAATTGACCAGGCTGCTGCATTGCCGGATCTCGCTTCCAGTAAGGGCGCTTATAGAGCGGATCTGTAATGTACATACCGCCGTCGGGCCGCACCCAAACATCGTTTGGGCCGTTCAAGAGCTTGCCTTGAAACTCTTTTACCAACACGCTGACCTTTTTGGAAGTAGAAATCGACCAAAGTTCGTTGAGATCATCGGCGCACGAGATGAGATTTCCCTGATGGTCAAACCACATACCGTTCGAACGGCCTGCTGGCTTGAGCCACTCGGTGGTGGTTCCATCGATGCTCCACTTCATGATCCGGTCGTTTGGCTGATCGGTGAAGAACACGTTGCCGTGATGGTCTGCCACCGGGCCCTCCGTAAACGAGTACCCGTCGCCCAACTTTTGAAGCGTCGCTCCAGGCGCCGTCAGGGAAGGGTCGCTTTGCGAGTGAAGCGCCAATACGGCGAGGGAGGCCCAAACAAGCTGCATTGCGTGCATCTTCCAACTCTACTAGACTCCGTCTCATAGCCGTCTAGCTATGGTTTCGATTTTCGAAGCGGCCCACTTAAACAGTCTATAAAGGATTCCGTTTTCGAAGCGATAAGGGGCCAAATAGTTGGCTCATGGCTTGGAGTTTCACGATTTGGACGATACAATGGAAGACTCGACTGTCCAAAAGGGGTTCTTTGGTTCACTAAAACGTGATCTGGCTTACTCTCAAGGGGTGGACGGGGTATTGATTGAAATCGCGATTCTCAGCCGCTCCTCCCCCTTTAACCGGAGAGACGAGAAATGGCTGGAAACCTCGACCGAGATCGTTGGGATCGTTCCCTTTTGCGTCATTCGCTTCCTTTGAAATCTCTAGCGCACTTCCCCCTTGAAAAGCGGCGACCGCGACAGTTGAATCATTGCTGAACCCTCAACTGGAGACGGAGTTTCCTTCTTATTTGGGAATGGGGCCCCGGCTGAGTTAAGTCTTAGGAATTGGCATGGCTTTTGTTCTGTACACATGGGAGTTGCGACAAATTTCGCCATACCGGCGCGGTTAAGGAAGCTTAACAGTGCTACGATATGTCGCTCAATGTCCCGAGACAAAGCGGCCGAAGGGATTTTGGCAGCCCGAGCTTAGGAAGTTTGACCAGACTCAACGCCGAGACTAGCGGGGGGATTTTTCCTCGCCGTGCGGACTTCTTTAAAGAATATTTTTTGAGTTAATCATGCGTAAGCCTGCCGGCCGTGCCGCGATAATTGCTGAGATCCAGACTCGAATCAAAACGGGAGTCTTCGTAACCGGTCAGAGGCTCCCGAGTGAGCGCCAGCTCGCTTCAGAGTTTGGCGTGAGCCGCGCCTCTGTTCAGGGGGCAATCCAAGAGCTCCAACTCATCGGAGTGCTCGATCGAACGCCGAACTGTCGTCCGATCGTTCTCGGCGGACCCATCGCTGGAGGGGCCATTCCGAGACCTTCTAAAGATCAAATTGCGGTTTGGATTTATCCAACGCTCTCCGAACTTGGAGCGACAACCATGCTGCAGGGAATGAGAAGCTCCCTCGGCGCCGCCGGATACAACATGGTGATTGGCTGCGCGGAATCCGATGATTTGGCCAAGGCCCAAGAGTCGGAAGAGGGCTTCCTGCGTTCACTGTCTGAAAACTCCGCGATCGCAGGAGCGATGATTTGGCAAACCGGCGGTCGGGACTTTGCCGGGGCCTACGAATCCCTCGTCCAAGCGGGGATCCCGCTCTTGTTCGTTGACCGCGAACCGCCCGAGCCCATTCTGTCCGACGTCGTCTCGAGCAACAACCGACGGGCCGCGCGAACGGCGGTCAAGCACCTCCTCGACCTCGGTCACCGAAAGGTTGCGATGATCATAAACCGTGAGCGGGTATCGAGCGTCGAAGATCGGTTGGACGGTTATGCCTCCATCCTTCGCGAATACGGAATTCCCCTGCGGGAGGACTACATTATTCGACTCGACTTTGCGAGTCGACAGATCCAACATGCCGACGCGCAGGATATTGTTGGACGCGTTCTCGGGATGCCCGACCCACCGACTGCGATCTTTGCCGTAAACGACCAGACGGCGATGTTTGTCATGGACGCGATGACTCGACGCGGCATCCGAATCCCAGATGACCTCTCCATCGTAGGATTCGACTGGCTGCTCCGCTGGCTCCCTTCCGGAGGCAATCTCACCACCATCAACCAGCCATTCGAAGCGATTGGTCGAGTGGCGGCGGAAAGACTTCTGGAACGCATCCGATCCCGCGTGCAGGATCCGCCGAGACAGATCCTGCTGGACGCACCGCTCGTGGTGCGTGAAAGCACGGGACGACCCAGAACCGGACGTTTGCCAGCGCTCCAAGAAGTATCGATCCGGGCATAGTAGACGACTTCCTAGGTACCTTCAACTGTGTCTCTCGATCTGCGAAACGTCCCGGACGAACTCGTCTCCCTGTCCCGGTTCTTGGGTGATCCGTCGCACGATGCCGCGATACTAGCAGAGGGAAACGCGAGTTTCCTGGAAGACGATGAGACGTTCTGGGTCAAGGCCAGTGGGTTCTCGATGCGGGATATCGAGGCGCAAGGGTTTGTTCGCGTCAGGTTCTCGGAGATCCGACAGGCCCTTGCCCTGGACAGTTTTAACGATGATCTCGTGCGCGCGGTTCTCAAAGCCAGCCGCGCCGACGACACGCCCCTGATGCCCAGTGTCGAGACGTTCATGCATGCTTACCTCCTAGGCTTGCCCGGCGTCAGCATTGTTGGACATACCCATCCAACGCCCCTTCTGAGCTTGCTTTGCCTCGAGGAGGCGGAAGCGATCTCACAGCAGCGTCTGTTTCCGGATGAAATTGTTTGCTGCGGTCCGGCCGCCGCTTTTGTCCCCTATGTTGATCCGGGTTTTGCGCTGGCAAGCGCGGTGCGAGATTCAGTCGAAAGGTATGTGGAAGCTCACGGGGCAGTTCCGAAAACGATCTGGATGCAAAATCACGGCCTTATCGCACTTGGGAAATCGGCTCGAGAAATTGAGAGCGCGACTCTCATGTCCGTAAAGGCGGCGAGGGTTTGGCTAGGCGCATTGTCATCGGGCAAGTCCATCAAGACTCTGACTCCCGAGCAAGTCGCTCGAATTCACACACGGCCCGACGAGCATTATCGTCAGAAGCTCCTTTGGGAATTAAGGCGCTAAGATTTCGCCGGGAACAGGGTCGTCCAGACCAGATATGCGTTGAGCACAGCGATGACGGCCGCCATCGTCCAACCTACGGCCCTGGTGGCGATGCCGTTCACGAAGGCGCCCATCTTCTTCGGATCGGATGTGAACTGAATCAACGGGATTACCGCAAAGGACAACTGGACTGAGAGGACGACCTGACTGAGAATAATGAGGTTTGAAAGTCCCTTCTCTCCATAGACGTACACGGCGAACACGGCCGGAATAATCGCAATCAGTCTGGACACCATTCTCCGCATCCACGGCTTCATCTGGAAGTGAAGAAATCCTTCCATGATCACTTGGCCCGCTAAGGTTCCGGTTAGAGTTGAGTTCTGTCCGGATGCGAGGAGGGCGACCGCGAAGAGCGGAGTTGCAATCGAGACACCCAACAGCGGAGTTAAGAGTTTGTAGGCGTCCTGGATCTCGGCGACATTGTGCATCCCTGCCCGGAAGAAAGCGGCGGCCGCCACGATTAGAATTGCCGCGTTGACGAACAGGGCTAGAGTTAAGGCGATCGTTGAATCGATGTAAGAGTGCTTAATCGCCTCTTTGATCTGCTCAAAGGATTTCCCGAATCGTCGTGTCTGAACGATCGACGAATGCAAATACAAGTTGTGCGGCATGACCGTCGCCCCAAGGATTCCAAGACCGATGTAGAGCATCTCGTGGTTCCGCACGATCTCCATCGAGGGTACGAAACCGGTAAGGACGCCGTGCCAGTTCGGTTTGGCGTAGAAGAGCTCAATCCCGAAGATCACCATCATCGTTCCGATGAGCGTGATCACGAAGGCCTCAATGATTCGGAAGCCGCGATGCTGAAGCGCCAGAACAAGCAGAACGTCGGCGGCGGTGAGGACGACTCCGTAGATCAGTGGCAGTCCAAACAGTAGCTCCAATGCAATTGCTGCTCCGATCACCTCGGCGACGTCGCAGGCGGCGATAGCGATCTCCGCAGAAATCCAGAGGCAGATCGATGCCGACTTGGAATACGAGTCTCGGCAGGCTTGGGCTAGATCTCGTCCGGTGACGATTCCAAGCTTGGCGCTCAGCGCTTGAAGGAAGACAGCCATCAGGCTCGATATCAGGACAACCGAAAGAAGCTTGTAGTTAAATGCTGCGCCGCCTCCAAGGTCGGTTGCCCAGTTTCCGGGATCCATGTAGCCAACGGCGATCAGGTACCCGGGGCCGATAAACGCCAAGAGTCGACGCCAGGCGGGACCACCACGAGGGACATGGATGGTCGAGTGGACTTCGGAAAGGCTGGGGCGTCCGGGCGCAAGTCGCCAGCCCTCAGACCCATCGCCTGAGACGCCCTTCGGCGCGTTCGCCTCGGTAAGTATCTCTTGCTTTCCCACTTCTATTTGTTCTCGGAACTATATGACGTCGCGATCAGATTCAATGTTAGCAAACTTTTTAGCCTAGGATAAATTGTTAGTAGCATTTATATTTTGTAACGGTGGTGGAAAATATGTATGTTAGGCTCATTGCCAGACTATTTCTGGTTCACCGACCACATGTTCTCGTTTTGCGAGATGTACGTCGCGCCAAATGGGACCATCTTGGCGTGACCATCCATGAAGCTAAAGGGGTGTCCGCCGGGGTATCGGGGATGTTCAGGCGGGAAGTTCCAATAGCGACCGTCAATGCTTCGATACTCGTCGATACAGTTCGAGTCGTTCGAGAATAACTCGCAAGGAGGAGAAGCAAGGCCATTCTTCCAGTAGTAAGTGTCTGTCGGATTACTTGCCTTGCTCCATGGATTGAGGCAAATATCAAAGTAGTCGCTATACCAAAATGGGTCGCTGCCATTTGAGATGGGCAAGGGGGACGGCTCACAGATTGCATTCACGACGCACTGATAGTCACGCCATCGTTCTACGTGCAGAGTCATCAGAATGGTGTGCGCGGGGGCAGTTAGGTCTGACTCATTTCGAGCGACCCCGGTGATCAGTCCGTTGTTGCGAAGGGAACCCCACATCGCGGGGTCCGACTTATCCGGGTCGCTGGGATCCCACCAAACGCTTGTTCGATCTCCCAATCCACCGCCTCCCGAGATTCCTCCCTTTCCATTTCGAATGTAGATATTGAGAGCTTCCTCGTAGTAACCGGTGGACCACCAACTGATGTATCCGGGGGTGCCGGGCGTATCTGACGTCTGAGTTCGAGCGTAGCTCCCGTCGTAGTCTGAGCTGTACATCACCATTGCCAGACCAATTTGCGAGAAGTTGCTGAGGCAAGCGGTCTTTTTCGCCGCTACCTTCGCCTGGGAAAAAACGGGGAAGAGAATCGCTGCCAGAACCGCAATGATGGCGATCACGACGAGCAATTCAATCAGGGTGAAAGCCAATTTCCATCTCTTCATTTCTCCATCATAACTCAATATTTAGCTTAGGCTACATGTTTAAGCCTATGGAATATTTGGTATATGGGTGTACAATTTGAATGTGAACTTACAGAAGGTGGTGCTCTCCTGACTTCCGACGAGAGATTCAAGAAGGCACGGGCTGACAATGCGGCCGAAGCTGCGGCAGACTACGTCGAACTCATTCAAGACCTGATCGATGAGTTCGGTGAGGCACGCGCCACCGACTTAGCGACACACATGGGCGTGAGTCATGTCACCGTTTCCAAAGGTCTTCAGAGATTGGTGAAGAACGGACTGGTCACCTACCGACCTTATCGCAGCATCTTTTTGACCGAAAAGGGCCGCGATCTCGCCCGCGATGCACGCGAGCGTCATGTGGTCGTGCTTCAGTTTCTCCTTGCGTTAGGTGTCCCAAATCTCGTGGCGGAGCAAGATGCGGAGGGCATGGAACACCACTTAAGTCCAGAGACGATGGCTGCGTTCAGCAAATACCTGGAATCGGCGAGGGCAGCCTCGGACGTGCCTAAGAATTGAAGTTTGGCGAATGAGGTTGTTGTCCCGACGGTCCAGGCGCACAGAGCACCTGGACCGTGGGGACTTGGACGAGCCGGAATTATCTGTTTTTCGCGGTGACGCCGGGCCAATCGTCGGTACGGAAGGGAACCGCGGGAAGATCGGCTGAGTTATAGAGGCTGGCTTCGGGGTTGTTGCCCCAGTCGTATCGAACGGCAAGCGGATCGGACACTTCATTCGACTGCACCAGCACGGTTGAGCCATCGAATGTGGCGGTTGCCCAGTGGAACCTATGATCGGCTCCGGCGATCGCGAATCCTTTGAGCGTGCCTCCTTTTGCCTTCAGCCCACCCTCAACGTGATCGAACGAGACGCGAATCGCGGCCCCTTCCTTTCGAAAGAACTTGTACGTCGGGCCAGAGTAGGCGAGCTTTTGCCCGTAAGCCGTGTGAAGAGCCGCGAGCGCCAGTCTAAGGCCAACGTCTTGTTTATCCTTCGGGTGGATGTCGGTAGGGTTCCCGATATCGATCGCTAAAGCCAGCCCGGAGTGCTTGACCCCGTTGGCGGTCATTGCCTGTGCTTCTCGAAGTTCCGCCCAAGCGCTCTCCACCGGCTGTGAATCCGCCGCCATAAAGTTGGCTAATTGAACGATCAGGAAGGGGAAATCACCTTGATGCCATTCATTTCTCCAGTCGCGAATCATGGTTGGCAACAGCGTTCGATACTGATAGGCTCGGTCGGCGTTGCTCTCTCCCTGGTACCAGATAGCCCCTTTTATCGCCAGCGGCTGAATCGGATAGATCATGCCGTTGTAGAGAACGGTGGGGATGTTCGGGTTGTTCTCGTCAAGCTGCTGAGGCGCGGGCGTACAGTTCTTCAGGTCCACGCTCGCGTGGTACTTCCATCCACCCTCCAGTACTTGCTGAGTTCCGTCCCCGAATTTGAGGAAAAGGGCGCGAGCGTCGCTGGTAAAGCCTCCCGCTCCGCCCGTGTCAAGGCATCGAACTACGATGACGTTCTTTCCCGGCTTCAGGATGGAAGCGGGAAGCGCGTACTGCCGGTTGGCATCGTAGCGAAACATTCGCCCCACCTGCACGCCATTGACCCAAGTGGTGTCTTGGTCATCGATCGCGCCTAGCGAAAGCGTCGCTTGTCCCGCTGGCAGATTCGCTGGCAAAGTGATCTCCTTGCGAAACCAAACCACTCCATCAAATTGACCGAGGCCAATCGTGTCGAAATTGGCGGCTACGGTGGGGCTGGTTGGCCAGGAACTGTCATCGAACGCCGTGTTTGTGTACCCTGAGTTTGCTTTTGAGGCGGGGTCGTTTTGAATGTACCAGGCGTCAATCTGGTCGCCGTAGTTGGAGTTTGCAGACTTTGCATGTTGGTCGACCGCGGCGATGCCCGCATCGAAGTCCTTCAAAGGGAGCAAGCTCTGCCTGCTCGTCCATGCTTCGGCAATCGTTCCGCCCCAACATGTCTCCACGAGACCGATGGGCACATTGAGACGCTTATTGAGTTCCCGTCCGAAGTAGTAAGCCGCCGCCGAGAATCCCGACCATCCGTTTGCCGCCACCGTCTCGGGTGAGCAGGGCGCCCAAGAAAACGAATTGACGGCTCGAGGCGCGAATTCAACCGCGTGCGGCACCATCGCAAGCCGGATATTCGGATAGTTTGCCGCCGCGATCTCCTCGGGGCCGTTTGCGGCGATCCCGATTCCCATTTCCATATTGGATTGCCCCGAACAGATCCAAACGTCTCCCACGAGCACATCGGATAGGACTACGTGTTGGGGGCCATCCACGGAAACTTGATAGGGTCCACCCACCGGAGGTGGAGAGACTTTGACGGCCCATCTTCCGGACGCATCTGCCGTGCTTTGTCCCACATGTCCGGCAACCGAGACCTTAATGGCCGTCCCCGGGGCTGACCATCCCCAGAAAGTGTTTGGGCGATCACGTTGGAGAACCATGTGGTCTCCGAATGTCGGGCTCAAGAACGGTAGCGAACTCTGCTGGGCTAGAGTGAGCCCCAATAAAAGCGATCCAATCATCCTCGATTTCTCCTCGGCAACGAGAGCCGAGCTTACCCGTCACCGACGCTCACATTTGAATCTACGGGATGGTGAGGAGGCCTACCGAGGTACAGATGGTGGCCGCAAAGTGACATGAAAGTGTGCGCCGTGCAGTGTGCAGTCCGGATAGATCTTAGGGATCCCTGCTTTCATTTCGGGTTGTGATCGCCTCGCACATGTTGGGTGCAAACTCTGAGGCCAGGAAAGGAGGTTTGGGCCGGACCCTCAACGGAAAGCGCCAGGGATCGCTTTCGTCGTGGGACGACTCTGCCCCCTTTCCTGGGCTAACTCAGAGGATCGTCGCAGCTTCGTCGAATTCGAGACGAGGAAGTCGAGGAGTTCGCGTCGAATCGTCTGGGTATCCCAAGTTCACCAGCAGCAGCGTCTTCCATTTGCCATCCGGGAAGAACTCTTGATTGACCGCGTCAGCGTTGAAGCCACCCATGGGGCCAGCCGACAATCCGAGTCCTCGCGCGGCAAGAATGAGGTACGCCGCTTGTAGGTTGCCGTTCTGCTCTCCAAAAGCTTTGATCACTTCGGCATTGCCTTCAAATCGTGGTCGTACGTCGGCCAATGGGAACAAGGTTCCCGCCTTTTCGTAGAACTCACTGTCGTAGGCTACGATGACGGTCAGGGGAGCGGTACGCGTCTTCTCGACATTGCCGCCCATGAGCGTAGGGAGGAGTCTCTCCTTCGCCTCTGGGGAGGAGATGAAGACGAAGCGGCCAGGAGTGAGGTTCATGCTCGTCGGTCCAAGCTTCACCAACTCATACAATTCGTGAATGAGTGAGGGCGCCACTGGCTGGGACGACCAGGCATAAGTTGTTCTCGCATTTCGGAAAATAATGTCCAGCGCCTCTTCGTGAAGTCCCTGATTGATCTCGATCGCATTCGCGCTCATGACACCATGATGATCGAGTAAAATTGAACTGTCAATGATCAAAGAGTCGTATTATATGCTCAAGCGTTCATGAATTCTGAAGTTCCAGCCGATCCACTATCTGACGTACTCCGACGTCTGCGTCTGCGGGCGCAGTTCGAGAAGCGGATGTTCTTCACGGCTCCATGGGGAGTAAGGGTGCCCACTGGACCCGGAATCTGTTTCGTGCTCGTTGGTCGCGGCAGTTGTTCGATTGAATCCCCTTCTATCGAAGACGCGGTGGCGCTGAGCTCGGGAGATGTGGCCCTCATTTCGGGATCATTCGAACTGCATGACGGAACGCGGCGCAGACTGGTCCCCCTGGCCGAGTTGAAGGCAGAGATCAAATCTCCGTGTTCTCAATCGAATCCAGAATCCATTCCAGGCGCGACTTGGCTCTTGATGGCAAGATTCTCCTTTGAAGGACCGATGGCGGACTCGGTGCTTTCGATGTTGGGGCCAGTTTGCCACATTCGATCCGACGAAGAGGACAGCGCCCTCTGGCTTCAGAGCATCTTTCGTTTGATCTCACACGAGGCGTGCCTTCAGCGTCCTGGTTCTGAGTTTGCCTACTCTCGGATCATGGAACTCTACTTTGTCCAATTCCTGCGGGCCGTCATGAAGCGCCATCTTTCGGCGGGCAGGGCATGTTCCCACACCTTCATGCGCGTTCTTTTCGACACGCAACTCAGCAAATCGGTAGAGATGATTCATCGCAATCCAGAGAGAGACTGGTCGGTAGCTGAACTAGCCGCCACGGTATCCATGTCCAGAACGGCATTTGCAGTCCGGTTCTCAGAAGTCGCTGGAATCCCACCCTTAGCCTACGTCACTCGATGGCGTATGATGCGGGCGACCGAACTTCTGGAAGATGGATTGACGCTGCAGGACGTCGCTTCGAGGGTCGGCTATGAGTCGGAAGCCGCTTTCGCAAGAGCCTTTAAGCGCGAATTTGGGGTCTCCCCCGGCGCCTATCGGCGCGGGGGCGTCGCAGTTCGGGAGCTGGCCGGGGCGATTTAGCTTCGCAACGCATGTGAGCGCCCCGCCGATGTCACCTGCTTGAGAGTTCGCAGTTACCAGTTGGAGCGAAATCCAGTCGCGCCAACTTTGATGTTTAGCTGTGATCGCCCCACTCATGTTCTCTGCGAACTGCGAACACTTAAGCGAATGTGCTCCGCTAAATTGTCGTCGACGCCTTGAAAGGTCGACCGCCCAAAGCTTTGAATCGATCCTTGACTGACTGAGGAAGGACTTTCGCGATCTCGTTGTTCAGAATCTGGCGATTCTTTTTAATGATCTGAGGGAACTGCTCCGCCGTCAACTCACCACTCTGGAACTTGTCCATCACGCTCTCGTTCGCCCGATGCTCCTCATTCGCCAGGTCGTAGACCTTGATCGCGACGTCCTTTGGCAAGTCCAACTGCTTTTGGACCTCGGTTCGCGCGAGGGCGCTGTAACCGGTTAGCTGCAACGCAATCTGTTTCAGGCGCTTCATTTGGTCTGGGGTGAGCACTTGATCCACTTGGTCGATCGCGTACCGTCGGACTGCTTCGAAGGATGTCTGGGGCGTGTCATCTCCCTCGGTGGGAGGGTTAGCGATTGCCTGAGTCTCATCGGCAACATATTGCTGAATGTCGATGATCTTCAGGGTCTGCTCGGTCGACAACTGGAGGTCATCGCGTACGTCTCCGCGCTGAAGCAACAGGTCTGGACTCGTCGTACCGAGGATGAACTCTTCTGGAGACAAGGATGAATCAGGCGAGGTCTGTGCGAACGCGCAAGTTGCGAAAGCGAACAGGACGGCGATGATCAAAAGTCTCTTGGGATTCATGGTTTGTGTTTTCAAATGTTTAACGCAGTCAGAGGTTGGAAGAACGCTATGACGTCACAATCAGCCCCAAAAATCACTCTCGGACATTAAACTTGGGAAAATCCAAGTTCTCATTGGTTGGAATCCAAGTCAGTTGCGATCGTGACAAACGTGCGAAGGGTGGTCCCCTATTCGGCGACAATGCCGAGGGTAGCCCGACGCATGGACTCTCAACACCATACTTTACGTTGCCGAAGGCGAATTAGTCGACGTGCTCACTTGAATATTTGAGAAAATGCGAAAACCTAGCGGCGCCTGTCGATGACCAAGGACGTTGCCACCGAGATCATTCGAATACGCATAAAGGCCGAGAATACTTCGCGATCGGCGCATCAGACTACGGAAACAAGAGTCAAAGGGAATGTGACGAGCGTGTCCTCATGGCAAAGAAAGAACAGACCCAACTTTATACTCCGAACTTAGCCGATGCCCAAAAGCTGAGCGCGCTATCCGATTCCTTGAAGGAACATCAGCGTCGGCTCGAAGAACTCCAGTTGAGATACGGCTCACCAGAGTCAAAGCTGAAGCCAGAAGCCGTGCACGATCACATGGCGCTGAACCAGGCTGTGCTCGTTGAAACGATGAAAGTGGTCAGATCGCTCATCGAAATCCTCGGTGAAATCGGCTTGTAGGTCGGGAATTCTGAGAGTGGACGCAGTGGCTCGGAGGCGAGCCAGACCTAAATGCTCATTAGTAATTTCGAATAATCGAATATACTAAATACATGAATCGTGAAATACCGGATGACGCCGTGCAGAAGGAAGCGCTTAGGCGTTTCAAGGCGAACGTCTTCCAGGTCTTAGGACACCCGACTCGAATTCACATCGTGGAGTGTCTCCGCGACGGAGAGTTGACGGTGAGCGCGATTCTGGATCAAGTCGCGGTCGAACCGGCCAACGCTTCTCAACACCTTTCCGTCCTCCGATCAAAGGGCCTAGTCGTCAATCGAAAGGAGGGTAACCAGGTCTTCTATTCGCTTAGGGATCCGCTCTTGATCGAAGTTCTCGACACGATGAAGCTGTACTTCAAGAAACACCTCGAAGAGGCTATGTCGATGCTCCAGGGAATGGAAGGGTAGAGATGTCATTGATCAACTCGTCCAACGGTGATCCGATGATTCCAAAGTCGGTCACGGCGCTGAAGCATTACTCGGTTTCTAAATTCATCTCCGACCTAGTCGCCGGAGTTACGGTCGGGCTTGTGGCACTCCCGCTCGCCATGGCCTTCGCCATCTCTTCCGGCGTCCAACCTCAGGCTGGGCTGTACTGCGCCATCGTAGCGGGCTTCATTATCTCCGCCCTGGGCGGATCGATGACCCAGATCGGAGGACCCACCGGCGCCTTCGTGGTGGTGGTTGCCGGCATCGTCCAGAAGCACGGAATGGACGGGCTGTTCATGTGCACCCTGCTCGCCGGTGTGTTTCTTGCCATCTTAGGCCTCACGGGCCTGGGTACCGCCGTTAAATACATTCCGCGTCCGGTCGTGATCGGATTCACCAATGGAATCGCGGTTCTCATCGCAAGCACCCAGATCAAGGACTTCTTCGGGCTTCAAATAAAGTCGGTTCCGAGCGAGTTTCCCGCTCGCATGCAAGTGCTTTTTCAGCACCTGAACACGATCCAACTGCAGCCCACGGTCGTAGCAGTGGGTTCGCTAGCAACGATCATTCTCATGACCAAGTTTGTGAAGAGAGTTCCGGGCTCGATCGTGGCTCTCTTCGTTGGGACTACTGTCGTTTGGGTTCTGAAGCTCCCTCTCGACACCATCGAGTCTAAATTTGGGGGGATTCCTGGCGGACTGCCGCGATTCCACATGCCGTCGTTCCGGGCGGACCTGATTCTTCCGCTGCTGTCACCTGCCTTGACGGTGACCATGCTCGGGGCGATTGAATCGCTGCTGTCCGCGGTCGTCGCCGACCGGATGTCTGGCACGAAGCACAACCCAAACATGGAGCTTTGCGCTCAGGGAGTCGCCAACATCATGTCGCCGCTCTTCGGGGGGCTTCCTGCCACCGGCGCCATTGCCCGAACCGCGACAAACATTCGATCCGGCGCTAAGACACCGGTCGCTGGGATGATTCATGCGCTCACGCTTCTCGTGATCCTGTTGTTTGCAGCCCCTCTTGCCAAACACATTCCACTCTGTATCCTGGCCTCAATTCTTTTCGTGGTGTCCTACAACATGGGTGAATGGGCTGAGATCCCCGAAATTCTCAAGCTCAGCAAGGCGGACATTTCCGTCTGGATTATCACGTTCTTTCTCACCGTTTTCGCCGACTTGACGGTCGCCGTTGAGGCGGGCATGATTCTGGCAGCGCTCCTTTACATCGGAAAGGTCACGTCGACCACCACCGTGGCCCGAGTCACCCACGAATATGTAGAAGACGGTCGTCCCCATAGCCTTCAAACCAACGAGATTCCGGACGGGGTAGCCGTCTATCGCATCCACGGACCCTTTTTGTTTGGATCGACCGATAAGCTCACGCTCGTTGAAGACGAGCTGAGTGAACTTCCCCCGATCGTGATGCTCCGACTACGAAATATGACGGCGATCGATGCCACTGGTTTGAACGCCCTTGAGAATTTGGCGGACCGATTGCACAAGTCCGGAAGGCAACTCATTGTTTGCGGAATGCGAGACCAGCCCGCCCGTCTGATTGCCAAGGCGGAATTCCACCGGCGACTTGGCGACGAGAACATTGTCGCCAGCCTTGCCGATGGCGTGCGAAGGGCCAAGGAAATCCAGGCCTTGGGTTAAACGGCAGCGAGCACGGAACTGCCATGCGCCCTACCTCCAATCAGTAGGGGGTTCGCTGGCTTGGAGAGTGTTGAGCCCTGTCGCAGAATCTCCTGAACAGGGCTTAATTGGCCTAGAGGGTCTCGATCACCACTGAGTCTCCCGTCGCTTGGACGTGGGTCCCGCGCGTCGAAAGAGAAATCGAACCTCCGCTGATTACACGAGCCCCGGCGATTCCGACGAGGACCAGTGTCCAGTCGGAAATCGTCCCAGTCGTGGTCGCGACAAAGCGATCTCCGGCTCGCATCACGGTAAAAGTTCCCGCTTGCGAACCATCGGGATTTGGAACCGAAACGGTGAGTGTCATGCCATCGTCGAGCGCATAGACCTCAAAAGAGACTCCGCTTGCAAACGCATAGTCTGGCTTGGTGTCGTCAGCCCCGACGGCAATCACCGAGTTCGGCCTGGCCAACAGAGGCAGCGACAAGAAGTCGTGATTCTCCTTGACCCAAGTTGGGCCGGAGATCTCTTCTCTAGTGAGGATCGAGGTCCATCTTCCAGCCGGAACGTAGTATTCGACCTCGTTCTCGAAAGAGAAAACCGGGGCGACGAGCAGGCTGTCTCCCAACATGTACTGACGGTCTAACGTGTGAGTGGCAGGATCGGCTGGGAACTCGAGGAACATCGCCCGCATCATGGGAACGCCGGTGTCGCTGGCTTCAATCGCCTTGGCGAACAGATACGGCATGAGACGACTCTTCAACTTGGTGAAAAATCTCAGGGTATCCACTGCCTCGTCGTCATAGATCCACGGCACCCGATACGATCCACTGCCGTGAAGACGGCTGTGCGAAGACAGCAGACCGAACGCGACCCAGCGCTTGTATAGGGCGGCAGGCGGGAGGCCCTCGAAGCCACCGATGTCGTGACTCCAGAACCCAAATCCCGAAAGGCAGAGGGATAGGCCACCTCGCAGACTGTCGGCCATCGCTTCAAAGTCCGACCAGCAGTCGCCACCCCAGTGAACCGGAAGTTTCTGACCTCCGACGGTCGCAGATCGGGCGAACAGCACCGC
Source organism: uncultured Armatimonadota bacterium (assembly GCA_903904815.1). Classification (GTDB taxonomy): domain Bacteria; phylum Armatimonadota; class Fimbriimonadia; order Fimbriimonadales; family Fimbriimonadaceae; genus Fimbriimonas. The sequence continues at coordinate 48,960 of CAIVDU010000107.1, read as the reverse complement.
TTCGCCGACACCACGCTTTTTCTCGAGGACGTCGAATACGACTTGATTGTAGAGCTGGGTGTAGTAGTTGTGCATCCGAACCGGATCGGAGCCATCGAAGTACACCACGTCGGTGGGAATTCGCTCTCCAAAGTCAGTCTTGAGAGCGTCCACTCCCATGTCCACAAGGGCGCCAAGGTGGTTTGCGAACCAACTACACGCTTCGGGATTTGTGAAGTCCACCAGCGCCATGCCGGGTTGCCAAATGTCCCACTGCCACACGTCCCCATTGGCTCGCTTGAGCAGGTAGCCGTTCTCAGCGCCTTCCTTGAACAGCTTGGACGCTTGGGCGATATAGGGGTTTATCCAGCAACAGATCCTGAGCCCGCGGTCCTTAAGCCGTTTGAGCATCGCTGGTGGATCGGGAAACACGGCGGGATCCCATTCCAAGTCGGTCCAGTGGAAGGCCTTCATCCAGAAACAATCGAAGTGGAATACGTGCAAGGGCAAGTCCCGGTCGGCCATCCCCTGGATAAAAGAAGTCACGGTCTCTTCGTCGTAGCTCGTGGTGAACGATGTTGACAACCAAAGTCCAAACGACCAAGAGGGGGGAAGGGCGGGTCTTCCCGTGAGGGCCGTGTATTTCTGCAGGACCTCTTTAGGCGATGGACCGTAGATCACCAAGTATTCGATCGACTCTCCCGGAACGCTAAACTGGACTCGGGAGACCTTCTCGGTCGCGACCTCGAACGACACCTCGCCCGGATGGTTCACGAAGACGCCGTATCCCTTATTCGTGAGATAGAACGGAATGTTCTTATAGGCCTGCTCGCTGTTGGTTCCGCCGTCCTTGTTCCAGATGTCCACAACCTGGCCGTTCTTGACAAAAGCAGTGAATCGCTCTCCGAGCCCGTAGACGTTTTCGCCGACTGAGAGCTGCAACTGATCGTGTACAAACGAGCCCTCGTCCTCGACCGTAACATATCCCATCGCCTTCGCTGGACTCCGGGTGATTGTCTTGCCCTCGGCAATGAAATCGAGTGACCACTCCCCTCGATGGACTTTAGCCGTAAGCTTGCCAGACGTGAGTGACAAGAATTCGTCGGTGAATTCTTGGGTCACTTGAGGCGAAAAATCTTCGACCTGGAAATGAGGCCCGGTGTCTCGAACGCCTTCAAAGTGAGAAAGCTTGACCCGAATCACGTCTTCCAGGGGCGAAGAGATCGTCACCGTCAGCACTGGCCCACCGAGGGTTTGGCCGCGGTGATGAATCTTGGAACCAGGGGCCAAAATTGTCAGCGAATTACCACTGGGAATCACTTCGTACGCGTCCGAAGCGTAGCTGGCCTTGACTCCGGGCCGAAACATCCAGTTTCCGTCTGTGAATTTCATTAGTTGCTTGTGAAGTTGAGAACCGCGGTGGGGAGACCCTTCGCGGTGACGATGAGGGAAGAATTGCCGGCGGATTCCTTCGATCCAACCAGAACCATGCAGAGTCCGTGGAAAGCGTGTCGACGACTCGCCTTGTCGGGCTCGTGACTGCTTGGATCACCATTGCCGACTCCCGCAATTTGGGCATGGCCTTTGATGGAAAACTCGATAAGGTTGTCCGCGTCGGGCACCACGCGCCCGGCTGAGTCGACAACCTCCACCTTGACTTCGGTGACATCCTCACCATCCGCCTTCAGCTTCGTTCGATCGGTGGTGATTCGCAAGGAGGCTTGCCGACCGGTCGTGGATACGAGCTCGGTGGCGATCAACTTACCGGAACGATACGCCTTGGCCACGAGTTGTCCGGGTTCGTAAGGCACTTTCCATTCTGCATGGCGATACTTTGGCATCGGGCGCACGCCTTGGCTCTTCCCGTTGAGGAATAGCTCGACAGAGTCTCCGTTGCTGTAGCACCAGACATCGATCGGCTTGCCCTCGCTGCCGGCCCAGTTCCAGTGGGGAAGGAGGTGGACTACCGGAGCGGATCCCCACCACGCCTGGTAGTAGAAGTAGTTATCTTTCGGGAACCCGCAAATATCCATGATCCCAAAGTGGGAGTTGATGCATGGCCAGCTGTAAGGGGTCGGTTCTCCTTTGTAGTCAAATCCGGTCCAGACATAGCCACCAGCCATCCAAGGCCGTTCGGCGAGCGGTTGCCAAGCGTCTTCAGCCGTCTGTGCCCAACCGGGGAAGTTGACGTCGTACGCCGAGACATACCCTTTCACTGGGTCATTCGCATAGATTCCTCGCGTGGAAACGGTGCTCGCAGTTTCACTCCCGTACATCGGCTTGGCCGGATACACCTTGTGAAAGTGATCGTAAACGCCGGGTGCGTAGTTGACGCCTAGCAATTCCTCGACGATGGCCGTTCCGCCTTCCCAACCGCCATTCATGGCACTCGTCACCGGGCGAGTGGGGTCCAACTGCTTGGTGACTTTCTGCATGGCGTCGAAAATGCGACCGCCCTCCGGGCTACCCTCGAGTAGCTCTTCGTTGCACATGGACCACATCACGATGCTGGGATGATTTCGATCTCGCAGGATCATCGACTTCAGTTCGGAGAGATCTTCGAACTTCGTGCCGTGAGCTGTTTTGGGAGCAGGGGTGTCACCGAGATGTCGGTTCTCGTCCATGACGATCATTCCTTGCCGATCACACTCATCGAGGAGCTCTTTGGCGGGCGGATTGTGGGACATTCGGTAGGCGTTGGAGCCCATCTTCTTCAGCTGAGAGACACGCCATGCGAAAAGCGAGTCCGGTACGGCGATGCCTACGCCCGCGTGATCCTGGTGGTTACACGTTCCCTTGATCTTAAACGGCTTTCCATTCAGGAAGAAACCAAGGTTTGCATCAAATCGAATCGTTCGGATGCCGAATGAGACGTGTTGAATGTCGGTTTGCTTTAGACCATTCAGCACCTCGCTCTTAAGACTGTAGAGGTGAGGCGAATCTACTGACCAGAGCTCCGAACGACGTACGGAGAGCTTCTGTTTGAGGGTCACCGAAGAATAGGCGGGCACAAGAATCGACTTAGTAGTAGCTTCAGCAACGAGTGCGCCTTCTGGGTCGTAAATTTTGCTCAGCAGTGACCGGGTCACAGTCTGACCCGAATCGTTTTGAATCTGCGTGTCGACCAAGACGTCAGCGGACGGATGGCTCGCTCCTTCGGAGCCTTTCACCTCGGAACGCACAAATTGGGAATCGGGAGCAATATGGACGAGATCTGCCACGTTGAGCCAGACGTGGCGGTAGATTCCGCCGCCCTCGTACCACCATCCCTCTGGCCTCCTGGGATCAACCCGGACGGCGAGCACGTTCTTGGCTCCCAAATGGACCCAACGGGAGATGTCGTATCGTGAGCCAACGTATCCACTCGGGTTCGTTCCCAGCTTATGACCGTTCAACCAAACCGTGCTGTCGCGATAGACACCATCGAAGTCGAGCCAAATGCTCTTGCCGCGGTAGCGGGTGGGCAGTTCGAAAGTCTTGCGATACCAGGCGGGAGTGACCGGCAACGAGCCATGGCTGGCGTCGGCGGTTGGCGTAAATGTGCCTTCGACGACGTAGTCGTGGGGCAGATGAACCGTTCGCCATTTGCCATCGTCGAATGTCGCCGATGCGGTCTTGGGCGCACGATCTATTCCTTCGCTTGCCTGAACTGTAAAGCTCCCCATGAGACCGCCGGGGCCGGCAGTATTCTCGACCAAAACGTACAGTTCGTTGGGCTGATCAGACTTCCAAGCTTTGGAAAGGTCGACATCAAATGGATCTCCATACCCTTCATGGGACCCGACGCGGACACCGTTGAGAAATACGGCTGCGTTATCGTCGACTCCATCAAAGTGGGCAACTTGTCGCGGGTTTCGGCTTGGTGAGAGGGTGGCGTGCATCCAGACAAAACCCACCCGATTGTGAAACAGGTCGGCTCCCGGTCGCGTTGGCTTCCATTCCCCGTCTGGTGAGGCGGGTGGGGTGGCGTCTTGCAACGTGATACCGTCCACCCGCTGATAGGTCCAGTTGGCAGAGCTAGTATTGGTCTGGAGCAGTGAATCCATCTGGAAACGCCAATCTCCATCGAATCTGAGCCTTTCGCGGGCGGTAGATGCGTGTGCGTACTGCCCAAGAATGGCCGCGATACAGGTGATCGACAGGAGATGGGCGCCGGGTGCGTTTTTCATAGTGCGTGTCATTCAGAGAAAGGGTGGGTTGTGTTCGAATGGGTGGGTCGATTGCATGCCATGTTCCTCTTGCTCCGAATCATTGCATCCTGAGTCCAAGCCTTGCTGAACATCCGGCGATCTCTAAAGAAAATTAGGGATCGAAACCCGTCGGAATTTTAATCTTCGCGTTCGCGTCCATTCACCCAATTCGTCATTGCGCAGAACCATGATATGAAAGTTCGCCCTTTGCCGCCAGCAGATCCGGGGCGCAGCGAATTTCAGGCACGCCCACTTACATTCCGGGTAAGAACCCTTCGCTCATGTTAGGTGCCGACAATGTGGCGCTTCGCCCGACGACGATTGGGCAGCGCTGCGGAACGCGATTCGAAACGAGCCCATGCACTTGGCGCCCATGCGGATCGTCGTCAAGCGATTTTGACGGTGACAAGTTCGTGGGGAAGCGCGGCTAATTTGACATCAGGGGCGGGATTTTTCTGGATAATGAGAGTGAAGTTTGAGTCTATCCTGGGAGCTTTCCCGGCTCAACCGAGAAGGGTAATGAACGTCTCATTGACGGTGTTAAATTGTCTGTAACGCAACGGGACGTCGCCGCTCGTGCTGGAGTCACGAAAATCGTGGTTTCCCACGTGTTGCACAACCGAGCCTCTACCGTCCGAGTGAGCGAAGCGACTGCGGAGAGAGTCCGAAAAGCGGCCGAGGAACTTGGTTATCGTTGCAACGTCTGGGCAAGAAATTTCCGGACCCAACGAACGAACACGATTGGTGTCCTGCATGGCGTCGGCTTTTCGAGGCCACGATTTGACTTCGGCTCACGCTACTTTGCCGCCCTCATGGACGGCATTGTCGATGGCGTATTTGATCACGGCTACTCCTTGACTCTCTGTCCTCAGCTTCTTGGCGAGCGTCCCCTCGATGCGATTAGTGATGGCCGCTTCGATGGATTGGTCTGGTACAGCAGTCAGCCAACAGCGATGAGCCGAAAGATTCTCGCCGATTCAGATGTTCCTCTCGTGGTGATTCACTCCCGGCTTCAAGATGTCGACGATCTACATCCGTGCGTGATTTGTGACAACGAGCAAGGGATCGGACTTGCGGTTGAGCACTTGGTCGAACTTGGGCACCGAGAGATTGGCTTCGCCATCGAGGTCAACCCAACGACTACCGAAGAACTTGAGAGACAAAGGGCGTTTTTTAAGCACATGGAGAGAGTGGGTTACCCGCGAACGGATCGGGACCTGATCGAGGTTCAGCCTAATGGTGATGGTATTTCTGACTATCTTCGGGCCCCCCGACACACGGCGATCATCGCCTATCACGATGGACTTGCTGGTCTGTTCCTGTTGCAGGCGCCCGAGCACGGACTCACCATTCCCCAAGACCTCTCCATCGTGGGATTTGACTCAACTTCCTTCTGCCGCGAAATGCGCCCGAGTCTAACCTCAGTTCATCAGCCACTTCAAGAGATGGGTAAAAAGGCGATCGAGCTTTTGATCCCGTTAATAAATGGGGAGGCTGATCGGATTGAGGAGGCCGTCCTGCCGTGTCGGCTCGATATTCGCGAGTCGACGGCGACTCCTAAACGCGCTCATCAGTAGGTCAGGGATTCCCGGCCTTAGCGTTCTTCAAGTTGGCTTGTAGGCCATCGACAAACGTGACCCCAGGGGCCTTGATTCTTCGGTCCTTAAGCTAGGAGTCGGGGGTCCATGCCCCACTGGCATGGACCCTTCTCACTAGCTCGCGGTCAAAGCCCGATCTTGAACGACTTGGATTTGCCCGAAGTTGTCGGTTCGAATCCCGGCTGTCCACCGCCGATGCTGATGGTGTACGAACCCGGAACCACCTTCAGGTTACCGTTTCCATCCGCCGTTTCCAGCGCACCGACGGGCACCCCGATACGAACCCTGCGTGACTCGCCCGCACGAAGGCGGACGCGACTGAAACCAATCAGCCTTCTGGGCGGCTCAGGCCACGCCGCACCTTCGCGGCTCGCATAGGCCTCGACGACTTCATCACCCTCGAGACTTCCAGTGTTCTTGACCGTGACTTCGAGGATGTCGGGTATCGACCCCTTCTTAACTCCGACTCCGATCGAAGGGTTGGAGTAGGCGAAATGGGTGTAACTCAGACCATAACCGAAGGGGTACAGCGGCTTCTGATCGGCGTGCAGGTAGCGATAGGTCCGCCGATCCATTTTGTAGTCTCGGAACGGAGGAACTTGGTCGAGGGACCGATAGAAGGTGATCGGAAGACGACCGCTAGGGTTATATTCGCCAAACAAAGCTTCGGCGATCGCCGTCCCACCCTCCTCACCCGGATACCAAGCCTGCAGCAGGCCGTGAATACCGGGAGCGTCAACCGAGAGTCCACTTCCGCTCTCCAGAACGACGACCACGGGTTTACCGGTGGCAAGTACCGCCTTTAGTAGATTTTGCTGGGCAACCGGTAGATCGATCGATTGTCGATCCAACTCCTCGTTTTCAACTTCTCCCGAAATTCCAAGAACGAGTACGACTGCGTCGCTTTGTCGGCTAACGCTGACCGCCTCGTCGAATCCTTGAACGTGAGGAAGCGTCCACACGAGCGAGGCCTGAGCGCCTTGGCTGGACTGGTAAAACTCAAACTTGATGGAGTAACTCTGGCCCGCCACCAAATGTACTTTGCCGGTCTTGTCTCGAGGAGCATGATCGTTCCAGTCGTCAACGATCTGTTTGCCGTCGATCCAGAGGCGGGATCCGTCATCAGCTCGAGTGCCAAGGTCGTATTCGCCGGTTACCGGCGCCTTTATAGAGGTGGTGAACCGGGCGGAAAAGTTCTCGCGGGGGATCCCTGCTCCGGGCGACTTGCTATCCCAATTAAAGCTAATTTCGTCGGATTGCGTCGTCAATGCCGGTGAGCCGGAAAGGTCTTTGTTGTTGAAGTATTCACACTTGACTCCGCTCGGGAAGGCTGTTTTCGGAACGACGTCGGTTGGGTCGCTTCCCAAAAGCGTACTGCCGCGGGTGTAGAGCACTCGAACTCCTGGCGGCGCGATCTCCCTAATCCCATCCAGAACGGTTACCAGCTTGGACGGGCTACCGTTGTAATTACCCAGCGGCACCACTCGATCGTCGGCATTTGGTCCGATAACTGCGAGTGTCTTGATTCCCTTGAGCGGCAAGATGCCGTCGTTCTTAAGCAAAACGAGGGACTCTCTGGCCGCGCGTGTCGCAAGAGCGCGATGGGCAGGCGAGTCAATGTCGCGGTTAGTCAACCTTCGATAGGGATCGGTTGCCGCAGGATCGAACATTCCGAGTCGAATGCGAGCCTCGAATAGCCTTCGAACCGACTTATCGATGGTTGGCTCGTCGATCAGGCCCTTTGCCACAGCTTCGGTCAAATATTGGTAGGTATTCCCGCAGTCCAGGTCACATCCTGCCTTCACGGCGACTGCCGCCGCTTCGGCCGGCGTGTTCACCATGTGGTGGCCGTAAAGGATGTCACTGATGGCATCGCAGTCGGATACGACGTAGCCGCGGAAGCCCCATTTGTCTCGAAGGATCGTTTGGAGCAGGAGCGTGTTGGCGGAATCGGGAACGCCGTTGACGCCGCTATACGCGCTCATGATGGACCACGCTCCTCCCTGGGTTACCGCCGTTCGGAAGGCAGGGAGATAAGTGTTCCACATGTCTCGTGGATCGACCTTTGCATCGAATGCATGGCGTTCGGGGTCAGGGCCACTGTGGACCGCGTAGTGCTTGGGAGTCGCTACCGCCTTTAAGTGTCCGTTATGCTCGTCCTGCATGGCCGTGACGTATCTCAATGCCATTTGGGAAGTCAGGAACGGATCTTCGCCGTAGGTTTCCTGGCCGCGTCCCCACCGAGGATCGCGGAAGATGTTGATGTTTGGCGCCCAGAAGGTAAGTCCTTCATGCATGCCGTGTCGCCCGTGGGCGATCGCGTCGTAATAGCGAGCACGGCCCTCGTCCGAAATCACGGTCGCAACGGAGTGCATCATCGGGAGATCAAAACTTGAGGAGAGTCCGATCGCTTGAGGAAATACGGTTACGGGACTTCCGATGGGACCGTGCAAAGCTTCACTCCACCAGTCGTAGGCCGGGACTCCCAATCGGTCGATCGCTGGCGCAGTGTTCTGCATCTGCGATACCTTTTCTGGAAGGGTCATCCGCGATACGAGATCTGCGGCCCGTTCTTCTGGCGTGTGAGAGGGATCTTGAAAAACGGGGGTCTGGACAAGGATGGCAAGACAAAGCGCAACCGACACTGGCATAGTGCGAGGATAGAACTTGTCGCCCCCTAATGTCGATGGGGAAACTCGGAATTCTGCCCCTACTGACCAACTAGCGGATTTCCAGTGGCCGGATCCACCCAGGCGACGCGGTTGCGACCGTTCGCTTTTGCGAAATACAGCGCGCGGTCGGAGTCTGAGACCAAGTGGGCAGGCCGTACGTGATTTTTGGTGAGCGTGGCGACACCCACGCTAATGTTTAGTTCCCGAGATCCAAGCGCGCGGCTACTTACCGCAACTCGGAATCTCTCGGCAGCGTCGAGGGCAGACTCCAGTCCAGTCTCCGGGAGAATAACCACGAACTCTTCTCCCCCATAGCGGGCTATCCAATCGGTCTGCCTCCCGGTAAGTTGTAGGGTCTTTGCGACTGCCCGCAAGACCTCGTCCCCCGCCTGGTGTCCGAACGAATCGTTGTAACTCTTAAAGTTATCGACATCGATTAGCAACATTGACAACGCGGACTCGTACCGCCGAGCCCGTTTGAACTCCTGGTCGATCCTGTCTTGAAAAGCCCGATGGTTCATGATTCCGGTCAGACCATCGGTGATCGCCAAAGCCTCGAGTCGTGCGTTCACCTTTTCAAGCTCCTGCTTTCCCGCCTCTAGTTCAGCTGCGTACGAAGAGATCGTTCGCATTTGCCATTCGATCTGGCGGTGGGCTGCTTTGCGTTCCGAAATGTCTTGGACATTGCCCAGGATACGAACCGGGGCCCCCTCTCGATGATATACGTGGGCGAAAGCGTGAAGGGTGATCATCTCCCCCGGAGATCGAAGAAGCCTGAATTCAATGTCAAACGACTCGCCCAATTCTTCTGCCGCTTCATAGGCGGCTAGGAAAGCTGGACGATCCTCATGATGGATCAAGGCGAGGAACTCGGTGGGACTTGGAGGGGAAGAATTCGGTTCAAGTCCAAGTAGTTCGAAAAGCCCCGCCGACCAAGTCGTTCTGCCGCCTAAAATGTCGGTTTCCCAGCTTCCTGACTTTGCGAGTCGTTGGGCTTCATTTAAGCGGGCTTCGCTTGCCCGAAGAGCCTCTTCGTTAGCCTTTGAACGGCTAATGTCTCGGGCGACTCCCAGAAAGCCTAAGAGTCGTTTTTCTTCCGTTCGCATGGCGGTTACGGTGACCATCGCAGGAAAGATAGACCCGTCTTGCCGGACTAATGTCCATTCCCGTTCCTCAACGCATCCGTTCAGAGCTTCATGAAACAGAACACGGACGGAAGGCTCGATGCCAAGCTCGGACGCTCTCGATGCTATCTCGAAAGGGGTATGAAACTTTATCAATGTGGCGGCGCCAATCACCTCTTCCTGTGGGTAGCCAAACATCTGCTCGGCGGCATGGTTGAAGCTGAGAATCGTTCCATCCGTGTCGGTCGAAATGATGGAGCAGTCTGCGCTCGCCAAAATCGCCCCCCGAAGCGCGTTTATTTCGGCAAGCTTGTTCTCCGCATTCACATGGTCGGTGAAGTCGACGAACGTGCAAAGAATTCCTCTAAGTTCCGTACCGGAATCGTCAAACAGCGGAATGCCACTGCAACGGAGCCATTTGGTGTGGCCATCCGGGTGTTCGATTCCCATGACGATATCGCGATGAGCGGTTCGGGTGGCGATGACCCGGTCCGCGGGGTGCTCTGGTGCGGGCATCACCGAGCCGTCGAGACGCACAATCCGCCAGCGAGGATCGTGCGTCGTACAGCCCATCATCTCAGCGACGGAACATCCCAAAAGGATTTCGGCGGCTGGATTAGCCATTTCGATCACTCCCGAGGGGGCCTTGAGAAGCAGGCCCTCGTTGAGATTGTCGACAATTGCTCGGAGATTCTTCTCCTTCTCGGCGAGTTCCGATGCCGCGAGACGAGCTTCGGTGACGTCGCGAACCGTGCCGACCAGTCGCTGATCCTGAAGAAAGGGCCGCACCTGAGATTCCAGTGTCTTTTGCCCAGATGGCGTTTGAATACGATAGACCAAGTCCTGCGGTTGGTTCGTCTCGATGGCCAGAGCGATCGACTTGACGACACTTTCTCGGTCGTCGGGGTGGATGAACTGGAGCGTGGACTCGAATGGGGGTGTGGGTCCATCCGGATCAAGGCCAAAGATCAGTAGCTTGCCCGCGCTCCACGTGGAAAGTCCCGTCAAAAGGTCGCGGCTCCAACTCCCGATTCGCGCCATGGCTTCCGCTTGCCGATGGTCTGCACTAGTCAATTTGATCGCTTGATCGAACGACTCTCCACGAATCCCGCTGATCGGGTCTTCGGTAAGTGCTTCCGGATCCACCAAGTCGGTCAATCGAGCCCCAAGCGTCTGCGTTTCCGCCTCTAAACGAACGATCTCAGACTCCATCGCTGCGGTCTCGGCAGGAACGTGAATCGCCATCGGACTATTTCAAGACTTGTTGGAGTCGACCATCACCCTTTACAACGGCGCTCCAGTCATCTGTGCTAGAAGGGACCTCCGGGAAGCGAGGACCTAAACCGAGTATTGACATGACGCCGCGATAGAAAAACCATCGCGATGCCATCCATCTCTTAGCAGCCGACGCTGGTGCTACCTTCTCCATGAAACCGAGCTAACCACTGCTCAGTTTTGCTGTTGAAGAATCAATTGTATCGCCTTTTGTGGAGGTTTGGGGCGAATAGGTGTCGACTGCAATGCGAATGTACGTCAGACACAAAGGCGGCCTAGGCCGCCTTTCGCTGCAGAAGTTCTCGAAGAGATGCCTTCTCAGATACTCTTGCTTTCAGTTTGAACTCAGAAATGAGGGCCAAAAGCTCTTCCGACATCGCACTCAATTGCTCAGAAGACGCGGCGACCGCTTCGATTAGACCGATTTGATCTTCAGCCTGTACCTTCATCTTCTTCGAGTGGTCCGCCATCTCTGTCGCGGTTGCGCTCAATTCTTGAGCCCCCGCGGCTGTCGTGTGGCTCGCTTCTGAAACCGCTCCCAAATGATGCTCAAGCGTGTCCACTGCCTCGTTCATTTCGACACTTGTTTGGGCTAGGGTTTCTGTCTCGACAACCACTTCCGCCGTCTGCTTAATCATCTTTTCGAGTGCGGGAAGGACGTCGGCGCTGTGACGTGTTCCGTTTTCGACTTCTGTGCGGCTGTTTTCCATCGCGGTAAGAGAAGCGCTAATGCCTGCCTGCATGTTTGAGATCAGCTCACTAATCTCTTTTGTCGCCTGGGAACTCTGTTCGGCCAGTTTTCGAACCTCGTCGGCGACGACCGCAAAGCCACGCCCATGCTCGCCGGCTCGAGCGGACTCGATGGCTGCGTTTAATGCGAGCAAGTTAGTCTGCTCTGCGATCTGGCGAATGGTGGCAACAATACGGCCTACTTCAGAACTTCTGGAGCCTAATGCTTCCACTTCCATGGTGGAAGTCTCAACCTGTCGATGAATGCGCGCCATGCCCTCGATTGTTTGCTTGACCGTGGTGCTGCACTCTGAGGCGACTCGATTTGACTCTTGGACAGCGGTGCGCTGTCGAGAGGCACTGGCATTCAAACCGTTCACCGAATCGCGAAGGGCCGACATGGCGTGGCTGGAAGACTCAGCGGCTGCCGATTGGGTCTCACAGCTTCTCGCGATCTCGTAGATTGCGACCGCACTTTGCTCGTTCATGCTGGCAACGTCGTTCAGAGCTTCGCTCAGGCTGTGAACGGCCATGTCTGACTTTTCAGCGGCGAGGCTCAGACTCTCACTGGTTGTGGCAACTTCGTGTGCACCCACTCGAATAGAACCGAGCACTTCGGCTAACTGAGTGATCATTTTCTTGAGGGCGTTACCGAGTTCGTCCTCCGAACAGCGCGGTTCGATGGAAACTCTCAGGTCCCCTTCGGCAATGATTACCGCCGCCTTGGCCATCGTTTCCAGACTGTCTAAAAGCTCCTGGAGACAGTCGGCAAGTTGTCCGACTTCATCCGTAGAGTCAAAAGGCTTGATGGCGTAAAGATTTCCCTTGGCCAGTCGTCGAACGGCGCCCGATAGTGCCTTGACGTTGCGAACGGTGGCTCGGGAGAAGGCCCAGAACATACTGAGCGCTAAACCGACCATGACGAATACGGTCATGGAGACCGCATTTCGTCTTGAGAGGTAGCTTGCAATCCGAAGGTTCAGGAGCTTCTCAAGCTCGCTCTTGGTTGCTTCGTAGTTCTTCGAGTTTGCCTCGGAGACCTTGGCAGATGCTTCCGTAACCTGGTCTTGGGAGAATTGAGATACGGCGCCATTTACGAAACCGGCGGTCAACATCTTGTCGAACGCTGAGCCTGCGGACTGGAATTCTTGATTGAGAGGATCTAGTTTCGCTTTCAAAGCGGTGTTCGCCTTAAACGCCTGGGCAAAATCGGAACTCGTTGTGCTGATCGGCGCATCGAGCTGGGACTGGAGAACGGCAATTTGGATGCGTTCGTCCGGTGTAATCGCTTTCCTCCCCGCAATCGAGTAGGCCAAGTCTCGGGTGCCGGCGGTTCGCTCTTGAGTCGTCGGACTCTGCACGAGGGCCGAGTCAATCAGGAAGTAGCTATCCGCTTGGGGGTCGAGGATGAGTTGCGAGTTGCTCAAAACCGTCGACATCAGGGCAATGGTCTGATCAGCCACGGCTTGATGTCGCTCCACATTCTTTTCCGCCGCGCCTTTGCCGGAGAGCAGATTGTCGCAGCTATCTTTGAGGCCTTTGAGTTCGGTCGAGGTCTCAAATGTCGATCCAAGCTTTGCGTCGATCTCTTCGAGCTTTTTGAGGTCTGTGGCAATTGCGGCTGCAGCTTCGTCGCCCGAGGCGCCTCGCGTGATCTGACCTTCGTGGTCCAGGATGTGCCCTAAGAGCACGTTCAGAGGCTTGAAGTAGGTTAAACCATCAACTTCGGTAGACGCAAACTGGGCTCCAGCATTGACTTCTCGTTGAAAGAAGAACATGAGCACAGTCATCGGGATCATGAAACACATGGAGATGACCATCACCTTGCGGGCATATTTCAGCCGGTTCATGAACGCTTCAAATGGGGCCAGTAATCGAATCTTACGCATTGTGGTTAAGCTGCCTTCAATCCTCGCAATCAAGCAAAACATGCGACATCTAGGTGTCAGCTTTTTTAAAATCGGCTTAACGTTAAGAAAAATAAACCGGTTACCTTGGAAAATCGTTGGAATTCGTGGGAACATCGGCTACATTTGCCTAGCTCCAGGAAAATCCAGACTGCTCCGCTAATCGCCTGGAATTGCGATTTCAACACAAACTTGGTTAACCGGTCGACCGAATCGAGGGCTTCGAGCGCGCTTTTCAGCTTCGGATCTATTGAAAACGGTTCCGGGATTGCCCTCGCGAGGCATCTTCATTCGTTATCCCGGTCGCCCGCAGGTGCACGACTCTCATGTAGCTGACCTCTGCTTTGGCATTCGCCTTTCCGAGAATTGGAGATACCGGCAATGGAACTCCCCACTTCAGGAAAACAAGAGCGGATCGAGATCCTCACGATGATGCATCTCCTCGACGGAGCTGCCGACCCAGAGTTGGATGACTTCTTGGCATTGGCTCGAGAGATGTCAGGTTGTGCGGTTGCATTCGTTTGCTGTGGCTTCCAAGACTGGCAGCAGATCGTTTCTTCAAGCGGTCTATTCCCGCACGAGAAGCGATTCGCCAACTTGAGCGGAAGTAAGTTCTTGGCAACCGATGCGGATCCTGATCGGTTCTTGCCGCTTCCGTTATCAGCCGATGAAACGGGAGGGCTCGGTGAAGTCTCACTTGCGGGCATCAAGTTACATGCCGGGTACCAGACGCTGGGTTGCCTGTGTGTCTTTGATAGGTTTCGACGCGATTTCACCGAGAAGCAACTGAATTCCCTTAACCTGCTCGCTCGCCAGCTGAAAGCTCTGCTTGAAGCTCGGTGGCAAGTTGCCATCCAGACGAAACTCAACCGACGTCTCACCGACGCATTAGAACGGGCGTCCGGCAGCCAGGGGGATGCAATGTTAGCCGCTTCCCGACTAGAAGCGCTTTTTCACGGGCTACCCACGGCATGCTTTACCTATGATCTCGATTCGGTTGTCATGGAGTGGAACACGGCGGCCGAAAAGCTGTTCGGCATTCCGGCCCATGAAGTGGCTGGGCACTGCATGTACGACGTTCTCTCAAGCGGTCGGGTGGGCAAGAGGGCTAAGAAGCTAGTCTCGTCGATCCTGGCCGGAGGATCAGTTTCTGACATCGAGTGGACCTACCGCCGCAAGGATGGACAACGGGTCCGAATTTCTACAAGTGCTTTTCCTATGTATGGCCGCCATCATCAAATTGTCGGGGCAATGAGTGCCCATGTCGACCTAACCGCGCTTCGTGAACATGAAGTCGCGCTCCGAACCAGTGAGCATCAGATGCGGGCGGTGATCTCCACGATGCGCGACGGCCTCGTGTTTCAGAATGCCGACGGACGAATCATGATCTCAAATCCGAGCGCGGAAAGGATTTTGGGACTGTCCAAGGCGCAGATTGAAAAGAGGGCGCCCATAGATCCGCTTTGGCGTGTGATCAAGCCAGATGGAACAGACCTTGACGAATCCGAACATCCGGCGCAGCTCGTTCTCAAATCAGGAGACGAGGTCCACGACTTCCTCATGGGTATCTCTCGCTCAGATGGATCGCTGGTTTGGATAGAAATGGACGCAGCGCCTATCTTCAATGAGCACACGAAGAAGGTGAGCGCGGTGGTTTGCACTTTCAGCGACGTAAGTCGTCGCGTCGAAGACGAAAGAGTGATCCAGAAGCAGCTCGTTAGCATCAGCGATTACTCTTTACGCCTCGACATGCAGCAAATCGATTTGGAGGACGCCAATCGGCGACTGGAAGCACTTGCTACTACCGACGGTTTAACTGGACTTCTCAATCATCGATGTTTCCAAGATTGCCTTGAGAGAGAGTTCAGACTGGCCTCCCGCACAAGGACTCAGCTCTCCTTGATTCTCCTCGACATCGACTCATTCAAGAGTTTAAACGACCGCTTTGGCCACCAGGCAGGCGACGAAGTCTTGGGTGGCGTGGCATTCGCTCTCAAGGACGGTGTTCGGTTGACCGACATCGTCGCCCGGTACGGCGGCGAAGAAATGGTCGTCATTCTTCCCGACACGGATTACGGTGGGGCACTTCTCGTGGCTGAAAAGCTTAGGGCATCGTTCGAGGACTCCGACTGGGGATACTGCCCAGTCACCGCTAGTTTCGGTGTCTCTACTCTGACAAAAAAGGTTCTCGACCGACAAACGTTGATCGAGCAAGCCGATCAAGCCCTTTATTACTCCAAGGCGAACGGAAAGAACAAAGTCACTCACTTCTGGGATCTTCCAGGGCAGCAAATTGAACTATCGGGACCGAGAACGGAGTGCGCCTGATAGCCGTCTGAAGCTGTAATCACATGAATCTCAAGTCGTCTCTCCCGAAGGGAGTGTTTCTTACTGCCTGCCTCATCGGCTTGGTGAACGCGGCTACCGCTCAATCCACGAAATCTGCCCCGGCTGATGGACCTTCTTTTACTCGGTTGGTTCGAACTGGAAAGTCGAACATTTTGTTAGAGACGCGTGCTGTCCATCTCGTACCGCTTGACGGAAAGGGCGCCTCGATTTGGCTGGTAGGAGCTGCCCACATTGGACAGGCATCCTACTACAAGTCAATCCAAACTCTGCTCGATAGCCAATCGCTTGTGCTTTATGAAGGAGTCAAGCAGGATATACCCAAGCCGGATCCGAAGTCGACTCAGGCGACCAGTGCATCTGCCCAGACGCCGTTCCCAGCCAAAGACAAGTCGACCTATCGGTTGTTCGCGGATGCAGTTGGTCTCGATTTCCAGCTTTACGACATCGACTATACGAAAAAGACCTTTAAGAACAGCGACCTGACCTGGGCCGAAGTAAGCGCACTTTCGACAAAACAAGGGAAGGACACGGAAAAAAAGGTCGGCGGGATTGGGAAGCTATTGGATTCCGGCAGTAAGGAAGGTCAAATGTTTGGGACCTTCCTTCAGCAGATCAAGTCCGACCCGGGGAGCCAGGAAGCGATGAGGATCGTTTTAGCGGAAGCACTTTCTCAACCCGGACTCTTGGTTGGATTCCTCGGTGAAGGCACCAGCGACGTCCTGATCAAGAGCCGAAATGGCAAGGTTCTCGAAGATTTGGAGCACGCCCGGTCGAACAAGTCCGTCGCCATCTTTTTCGGCGCGGCCCATATGCCCGATATGGAAAAGAGGATTACCTCGCAAAAGCAGTATCGCGAGGCGGAAGAGCGGTGGCTACCGGCGATTTCTGGCGACGAGTCCAAAGTTACGGGAGCCGGAATTGCGATTCTCGGCGCGTTTCGACAGATGCTTGGCGTGAAGCACTCGCCTGGTTAACCTAGCTTTCTCCCGGACCACCCGGTCCTCCCCCAGCTGGACCTCCCAGTCCTCCAGGTCCGCCGGGACCTCCCCCACCCGGACCTCCCGGACCTCCCGGACCTCCCGGACCTCCCGGTCCTCCAGGACCACCTGGGCCAAACCCGTCGGGACTTGGCCACTGGACGTTCGGATCGTCCATCTGGGGATCGTTTTGTCCTCCACCGTCACCGCCGGACGCATATCCCGAGTTCGCTCGACCCGGCCCGGGTCGCCCTCCTCCTCCCGGACCTTGGCCGAGGCCAAAGTCTCCAGGGCCGCTCGGGTTGGAGTTCATCCCGCCTGCGCGGGGATTCGTCGTTTCCGTCCTCACAATGGATTGGGTTGCTCCTCGAGAGATAGATGTTATCGGTAAACCGGTGGCCGCATAAACCTGAACGCGATTCAAAAATTCAGGGGGAGCCTCAGGGCTTAACCCCGAGTGCTTCGTCGTGGTTTTCGCCGGTTCAGCCGGTTTTTCTAGCATGTTTGATCGATTCGAAGCGACGATACTAGAATGGGACACCCGCTTGTCCTGTAGAACCGCGAGTGGAAGTCCGGCCGCCACGAGGGCAGCAAGCAAGAGCCCTCCGGCAACGATCAGTTTTTTGTTCATGGATCCTCCCTTTCGGCTAAGCCGACTTTAGCTTCATGGTGAGAACCAAGCCTGAAGACGCCCTTAAATCGCCGTGAAGGAATCGTGAAATGAGAGTACGATTCTTCGAATGAGAATTCGGGTCGCCAGAGCAAGCGATTCAAAGCGAATGGCCGAGATCCTCGTCGACGGATGGAGATGGGCTTATGTCGGTATCATTTCGGACGACGAACTCGCGGCTTTAGACGTGACGGCTCGCATGCGTCGCCTGGAACAGCTCTTCGACCCCTCGCTTCTTTATGTGGCTGCAGTGGACGAGAACGATATCCCGATCGGCTTTGCCATCGAGACCCGTCCTCCGCAACTTCCAGGTTACGATTGCGAAATTGGGGGACTTTACGTCGATCCCTCGCAGACCAGGTCGGGTGTGGGAAGGGCCCTGGTTGAACAGATGGTTCAGGCTTTCAGAGCCCGCGGGGCCAAGACCATGGCCATCCACACCTTGCAGCAAAATGAGATCGGAAGGGCCTTTTACCAGCGGATTGGGGGAACTCTGGTCCACGAAGATCAGTGGCGAAACTACCCCGCCGTCTGGTACGGCTGGCCAGACATCGGCCAATTCTAGTCTGATATGAAAGTTTGCAATATGCAGTTTGCAGTGCGCAGTTGGAGCTAATTCTACGTCGGCACACTTTCATTCCAAGTTGTGAGTGCCCGCGAAAAATCATTCCGTTTTTTCGAAGGCGAGTGAAATCTTCGGAACCGCCCTGATCTCCACCGCCTCGACTTCAAAAAACTCTTTTGCCTGGCGTCCGCCCGACACTAAGCTCGAAGGAAACGACTCAAGGAGAATATTGAAGTCGCGTACATTGGCGTTGTAGAACCGGCGCGCGGCGGCAATTCGATCTTCCGTATTTGCGAGTTCTAGCTGCAACTCGATGAAGTTTTGGCTCGCCTTCAGATCTGGATAGGCTTCCGCGCGCGCAAACACTACAGAGACCGTTCTTGCAAGTTCAGATTCTTCGTTGGCACTGCCTTGAATCGCACGTTCCCTTGCGTGAACCAGCCGCTCCAAGAGTTCCTTCTCATGGGCCGCGTACGCCTTGACCGTCTCAACAAGGTTGGGAATCAGGTCGTGTCGTCGTTTGAGGGCAATGTCGATGTTGGACCAAGATTCTTGGAGGAGTTTCTCGAGGCGCGTGAATTTATTGGAAGTCGCAATCGCCCAGAAGAGTGGGAAAACGACGCCAAAGAGGAGAACTGGGACGAGCAATTGGTTCATCGGAAGGGACCCTGCCAATCGGGTACGAGGGCGCGATCTTCTTTGACGTATCCGGGGATCAAACGCACAAAGCCATCAATTTCTCCCATCACAACTGGGATCTCATGGGGCATATATTGCCCAGTCCGTGCGATGACGATCTGACAACCGCTGAACTGCCAATCACGAGTGGACAGGGTCATCAGGTACTCGATCGCTTGCGGATGCAGTAAGTCGTAAGCGGCGCGTTCATCATCGGCTCGGATGAAATATCGGCGATTAAATTCCTCGAGTTCGAAGGTCATCTCATGCGCACCTAATTTGCAGCCGATCCGATGGAGAAAGTTCTCTTCCGACAGGTGAATGCAAGGTAACGAAACTGGAATCCTGGCGCAGATCACGCCGAATGGGTGAGTGGTGGTCGTCTGACCACCGTCGGGCCCGTTGGACGAGGTTGTCTGATAACTGTAATCGAAGATTGCCCAATCGATGTTTCCATGAGTGCCGTAAAGAAGGTCACGGGCTATTCGATGCGTCCCTGTTCCAAAGGGCCAGAGGGCTTCGAACCGAGACAGGAATCTTCGCTCGTCCGTCTGCGAATGATCGCCGAATGCCTGCGCCCAAAAGCCACCAGGCACCGCATCGTTCAAGGCGTCCGGAATAAATTTAAGTCCATATTGGGTGGCCAACCTGGCCAATGCCGCCCTTCGTTCCTCGAGTTTTTTCTTGCTCACAATCGCGCCGATGACGATGAGCGCGAAAATGACCAAGAACGGGATTGCAAGGAACTCCATGGTCGCTAATCAAGACGCAATGGAAAGGAATTACGTTGCGAGATGCAATTGACGAGTTTTGTTTTGAGCATGTGAACAAACGCTCTTTCGCGCAACACTCACGAGTATGGTGCAATCCAAGCCATTGGTCCGATTTGTGGGGATTGCTGGCGCCGTTGGAATCCTGGCTGTGCTCGTCGGGCATTCCTTTGCTCTGATACGCGGTACGCGCCTTGGTTTGACGCGTAATGGATATGAACTCGAAGTTCACACCGAGATAAGGTCTGGAATTCGTCCCTACGCTGTCTCCCAATACGTCTACTGGAAGACCGACCCGTGGGGCGTGCGGAGCGAGTTGTGGCGTTTGACTCGCAATGAGCTCTACGGAAAGCACTGGGTAGGAAAGACCGGAAATCTCTGGGTCCTCACCGATTCGATGCCTGGGCCCGGAGGTTCAGGCACGCTTTGGGTCATGGACCCTCGCGGGAAACTCCTTGGATCTTGGGGCTCATGGGATTTATTTCAGGGCGTACCGGTCCCCGTTCCGCCAAAACGGATCCATCCAGCGGCCGATTACGATGTAACAGAAGCAGAGACCAAGCACCTATATCGGGGACCGGGTTTCCCAACCGGACTCATCAAGTCGACGGCGTCGTTGACCACCTATAAGCAGGGAGGCGCGGAAGAACTGACGCTCCCCACTACGACGGGGGCTACCGTGACAGTGGACGTGTTGTGGCGGGGCTACGATGGAAAGCCAATCGCGTACGTGTCCGACACGCTCCTCCGCAAGCAGAAACCTATCCTGGCCGATGTGATTAAAGACGATCGACTGTTTTGCCCAACGATAGCTCCTTTGGCTCAGGATTCCCCACTTATGCTCTGGACCGCGAAGTCGGCGGCCCCGGGCGTGCACGACCGTCACTGGTTATCCAATCTCGGGTACGGGTGGCAGCAGTCGAATTGGCTGAGGTCAGCTGCCAATGAGCGTGAAGTAACCCACAGGCCGGATGCGACGTTAGTGACTCCGGCCAGGAACCTCCTTTGGATTGAGGCGCCTTCACCGTCCAATGCAAAGACGCACGTGGAATACCTCGCCGAAAACGGCTCACGGCTTGCGATGGCCGATCTTGATCGACACTATCCCGCCAATGATCTCCATCTCGACGACTTTTCTGTGTTGAAGGATGGAGAGTGGATGTCGATCGGCAAGTCCAAGGATCGCTTTATCACCTACGGACTGACCGATCGCGTCGACATCTACGACGACCACCACCGAAGGTTCCTCTTCACGAGCGATTCCTTCGATGGAAATCATCTTCAGACTTTCCAAGGATTCGCGGGGAGACGACCCAAAGAAGACGTGGAACCCAGAAGGCGCATCTTCTCAGAGACCATTCACAAGTCTCCCAATGGGATCTTCACCCTGCGCATCCGAGAGGTTCAGGCCTTCGGGGAAAAACATGGAATGAGGTGGACGCTCTTGGCGAAGGTTCCGAACGGCAACACGACGGCCGAAGTGGAACTTTGGACCGGCTTTGGCTACCCGGATGAAATCCCGGCGGTCTATGTCACCAACAGTGGTCGAGTCGTCATGTTCACGTTGGAACATGTGCACGGGATGATTGAAGATCGTTTGAAGGGCAAGACGATCCAGAAAGAGACCAATTTGGCGGTAATGACCGTTACTGACACTGGAGGAGACCAACTCGCTGGAATCGATCTGTTGCAGCCATTCGGATTTCAGACGTTAGACCAGGTTCGAGCCGGGGTACTGATGCGAAAGCTCGGCGTAGAAAGTAGAGGGCAGACGATTCATGTGGTCGATGGTCTGAAGCTGCCGTGTGCTGAGGATGAGTCGTTTACGTTGCGCATCGCAAACCGTAAGTCGCAGGTCTATCACGTCAGTAAGAATCCTTTTAACGACTCTAATTGCCTCGTCATGCTCAATCATTGAATTGAGCGGGTAACGTCGGCACTATGCGTGGGATCGTGGTTGCTTCACTCGTCATCGCTGCCGCTTGAATGTATCGAAGAAATAAAGGAATTAAAGAGTGGTGGACGCAGTAGGACTCGAACCTACGAACCGATTAAGGAGGAGGGTTACAGCCTCCTGCAATTGCCACTATGCGATGCGTCCATTGGGTGATTAGACTTCGATTCCAACCTGGGAGACCTTTTCGTCTCTCAGATTTGCAATCGTTTTCGTTATGCCACGTCACCGCCTGTTCATACTTTCGATATTGGTGCGGGGCAAGAGACTCGAACTCTCAGTGCCGGAGCGTCTGTTCCTAAGACAGATGTGTCTACCAATTCCACCAACCCCGCGATGTTGTGTTCACAAACGAAAAAGCCCCACCAAGTTCTTACTTGGCGGGGCTAAGGGTTTGGATTAAGCTTGCTTTATGTTGCAGCACCTTGCGCCTCACCAAGTGGGGTGAGATAATAACTCAGGCACAGATACAGGCTTAAACTGGACACAACAAGAGTGTAGCTTGGGTTTTTCGGTCAGTGGGCCAAAGGTCTGGCTTGCAATTGGAAAGTGGTGATTTGGCGGCCAGCCGAGTGGCTTGTCAAGTTAGTTTGTTTTCTCCAGAGGACAGCGAAAAGACTGAGGCTTGTAGGCTGGATACCCAATGCATCGAGGCGTCATCCCGTCAAAGGAGGGATCTCTTCCTCGCTGACAGCCACTATGAGTAGGAGTTCGAGCTTGATCTGACCTGAAGAGATCCTTCGCAAGCTCCAAAGAATGCCGGCAGTTTGCAGTCCGGAGGGTTCATCTGACTGACTTTCTGGCTTAATGCGATGCCGGCCTCCTGGGTATCTGGCACTCAGGTTGATGGGAACCGTGCAGTTGGGTTGTCTAGATTGCAACCTCGTCAAAACTCGACATAGGAATCTTAAAAGCTACGGAGGGTGGTGTGACTGATGGATTGTGGTTGGTATTGCTGCCCATGTTCCGTTATAGCGACGGTGGGGATTGAGAAGACCACCACAGGCTCGCAGGTACCAGATGGCTCGGTCGCGATGAAACCCGTCGATGAATCTATTTTTATGCAATAAACGACTAAATTAGTACCTAAAGAATGAGTTACAGGCAATTTACTGGGACTGATGCTCTAAATTGTGCGGACTCCGGCGCAATACTGAGGTTTCATCCTAAGCGAACTGCTTCGCTAAGCCGAATTGAATATCAAGCGGTTTTAGCCGCATGAGACATACCAAAACCAACAAACCAAAGCAACCTTAGCGCTGCCCCTATCCTCTGGGGCGGCGCTCTTTTTTTATCTTTTGGCACGACAACCGCGCGGTCGAGAATGCATCGAAAAACGAATCGAATTTCCCCCTAACGAAAACTGGAGATGTGTATCATAGTAGACATATATGCACTATTTCCTGTGCGTTCGTCTGGAGTCGTTTTACGCTCGTGAGTTGGTTCGAAAGGTTCCTGACCTCGGGGATTCCACCTTCGTGGTCACCGACAAAGGATATGTCCTCGATGCATCA
This sequence comes from uncultured Armatimonadota bacterium, assembly GCA_903904815.1. Taxonomy (GTDB): domain Bacteria; phylum Armatimonadota; class Fimbriimonadia; order Fimbriimonadales; family Fimbriimonadaceae; genus Fimbriimonas. The sequence continues at coordinate 26,009 of CAIVDU010000107.1, read as the reverse complement.
GACGATGCTCTTTCGCGTGGTGTCGTGTCGGGAATGTCCGTCTCTCAAGCCAAAGCTCTCCTCACATCGGCTCGATTCATTGAACGCAAAATCGACGATTTCAGGAATGCTCAACGTGAATGGCTGGATACTCTGGTTCCTTTTTCGGACACGATCGAACCCCTCGATCAACATGAAGCGATTGTCGATCTAAGCGGCCATCCTAGGTCACAGGAGATGGCGAACTGGGCGATCCAGGCGCTCTCGAACCACTCGCCCAGAGTCGTCACCGGCTACGGAGAATCCAAGTGGATTGCTCGACTCGCGCTTGAGTTTGGGAGAGGGGAAGCCCAGGATGACCCACTTGTATTTCTGGCCCCGCTTCCGGTTCAGAGTCTTGTCCTCTTACGCCCAGCAACTCGCGACAAGTTGCATCTCCTTGGATATCGAAATGTTGAAAGCCTTCGTACGCTTCCGTTGCAAGTGCTTTTAAATCAGTTCGCCGATGAGGGACTTTTGATTCATCGCCTTGCAAATGCCCAGCATTTCGAGGCTGTTGAAGCCATCTATCCTGACCGTTCTTTTGGATGCCTCTTTCCATTTGAAGGAGGGACCGATAGCCTTGAGACGATTGCCGCAGGGTGCGTGGCGTTGGCACGTCAGTTGGGCTTGAAACTCCTCAACGAGGAGCAGGAAACCTCCGAGTTGCTGCTCCACATCGAGCATGAGGCGAAAGTCGTCTCTTTCGCTCGTACCTTCTCGAAGCCGATCCGAAACGAGTTGTCGCTGCTGGCGTCCCTTCGCCTGCTCATCGAAGGCAAGACTGAGGAAACGGTCTACAGCTTACGGGTCACTTTGCCGCACCTGAAACGAGCAAAACGGGTGCAAAACGGACTGTTCGCACAGCGGGCCGATGGGGAAAGGAAACTTTCTCAAGCCGTTTCGACGGTTCAAACCGTATTCGGACAAGCGTCTCTATGCCGAGCTTCGGAAATCGAGCTTCCGCGTCGGGTTCGACTCTTGAAGGAGATGGGACAGATTGTTGGATGGCGTTGAGGCCCTCACAACTTGGCGTGAAGCGGGAAGGTGGTGGGATCATGAACCGTACCGGGAGATCACGCGTGTTATTAAACCGAACGGAAAGATAACCGATCAGGTGCGAGAATCGCCGTGCCTGGGCGATGTCTATCTCAAATCTGAAATTGCCCCCCTCGTGGAGGACCATCGAGTCGATCTCGATCTGCGACTCCGCAAGGAGAGAGACGAAAAGATTCGTATGTCCCTGGGGCAGGTCCCGGTTAGATCGTACAAGACACTGAGGGCGGAGCCTAAGCCGTACGCACTGCTCCATGCGGTGAGCGGTTACGCTCTCGGTCATGGCGCAATGCTTGCTGATGAGATCGCGCCTGCGGCAGCGAGTCAAGGCATTCCGGCCGTTCTCCTTGCCGATCACTTCTCACTTGCCGGCGTGATTGAGTTCCAACACACGGCGCAGAATGTCCAGGTTAAGCCGCTCATTGGAGCGTCGATCACACTTCCGGAAGGCGGTGAAATTGTATTAGTTGCAAAGACTAAGATTGGATACCGATCCCTTTCTAGACTCATTACGGCCTGTCATCTTCAGGAGCCACGGCTCTATCCCCTTTCGACCTGGGAACGGCTAGAACAACATACTGATGATCTTCTGTGCCTCACTGGAGGAGAAGTTGGCCCACTGACCCGACTCTTACCAAGCAAGCGATTCAGCGAGGCCCAAAAGATTCTCGACCGATTAGTCTGCCTGTACGGCCGCGAGAATGTTGTGGTTCAGATTGAGCGCAGCTTTGTTCCTTGGCAGAAGCTCGTGAACGACCAACTCCTCGCTTTTGCTGAAGAAATGAGATTGATGGCGTGCGCCGGCGGAATTGTGACGCATGCCAGGAGAGAGCATTTCCCCGCCCAGGACGTGATTGCTTGTATCCATTCCCTGTGCGGGATCGAAGACATCGTCGGACGTAAGGCCACCCGTCTGCCAACCCAACCGACCGCAATTGATACTCCCGCCCGTAGCATGAACGCAGAGCGATTCATTCGATCACCTTATGATATGCATCGGATCTATGAAGACCGACCTGACCTGCTGGCGAATACTCTTAAGGTTGCCGAACGATGTGAAGAGAACGTGCTTCCCAAACGAACCGAGCTTCCTAGGCTATACGATGACGATGCGGCAGTCTTGAGGGAAGTCGTTTATGCCGGCGCACATAAGCGATACCGGTCCATTCCCAAAGGCCTTCACCAGCGAATCGATCATGAACTTTCCGTCATCACCGGCAATGGCTATTCGGGTCACTTCTTGATTGCCGGAGAGTTAGCGGAATGGTCGGAAGAACAGGGCATTCAGTTCTCGGGTCGGGGCTCCGTGGTCGACTCGGTAATTGCCTACTGCCTCGGCATATCTCGCATCGACGCTTACGCTCACAACCTCTCTTTCGATCGTTTCATGCCGTCTGACAACAGCAAGCGGCCCGATATCGATATCGATTTCGATGCGCAGCGGCGCGACGAGGTTCGTAATCATTTGATTTCCCGTTTTCGTTCAGAAAACGTCGCGACAGTAGGGGCGTTTGGGGCATTTTCGACGCGCGGGATCGTCCGCGAAGTAGGGAAGGTGATGGGATTGCCGGAGGAAACGATCCGATTCCTCGCAAAGAAGATCCATGGAGGTATTTCTCCCAAGAGCCTCGAAGATGCGCTGGAACAGCGACCTGAATTGAGGGACAGTGGAATACCCAAAGAGCGATTTCGTTGGGTCTTTCGTTTAGCCGAACGTCTTACCGACATCCCTCGAAATGTTCGATCGCACCCATCCGGGGTCATCGTCTCCCGCGATCCCATTGCGGACACCGTGCCGGTGATTCAGTCCGCCGTCGAAGGTGTCAACATTATTCAGTGGGATAAGCGAAGCGCAAAGTGGTGCTTCGACAAGTTCGACATTCTGTGTCTAAGAGCCCTCGATATCTTGGCCCACACTCAAGACAGCGTCAGGATGAAGGATTCCTCCTTTTCAGCAAAGGACATCACCATAGAGGATCCAAACACCTTTCGCACCATGCGAAAGGGCGAGCTGATTGGAATAACTCAGTCGGCTTCGCCGGCAATGACGTCGGCTCATATTCGCATGAGGACTTCGAACCTGAAGGATGCGGCCCTCGTGCAAGCGTGCATCCGTCCGGGAGTCGGCGGATGCATCAAGAATGAAGAGCTGATTGCTCGGAAGAACGGGATGCCCTTCACGTATGAGCATCCTGAAATGGAAGCCATTCTTGGTAGGACCTATGGCATCGTGGTGTTTCAGGAGCAGGTCGATGAATTACTCGTGCACTTTGCTGGCTACTCCTCGGGCGATGCGGAATCGATCCGTGAGGGTATTTACAAGCGCCGGCGAGAGAACTACATCAAGACGGTTGAAAACGAGATCAAACAGCGGGTTGTTGATCGCGGGTATGGCGAGCGAATTGCTGAAACTGTCTTCGATCACGTTGCTCCCTACCAAGGGTATGGATTTGCGGAAGGTCACGCGCTTGCCTTTGCTGAAACCTCGATACGTTCGCTTTGGGCAAAGATCAACCACCCAAGTGAGTTCTTTGCTGCCGTCCTAGAAGCGCAACCGGCAGGCTATTACCCCTCCCATACTCTGGCCGTCGAAGCCCGAATGAAGGGGGTTCGTCTCCTGCCGCCCTCGGTGAACAAGAGTGGCCTTGCCTATTCAGTAGAGGATGTCACGACTGACGATGATCCGCTACTCGTTGTCCCCAATGGAGGCGTACGGATCCCTCTGACAAGGATCGGGGGAGTTTCAACTCATTTGTGTGAGCGGATTGTCATTGAGCGAAGAAACGGCCCGTATGAGTCACTCGCGGAGTTCACTCTGAGAACACAACCTGAGGAGGATGAACTCCAACATCTCATTCTCTGCGGGGCTTTTGACACTCTCCACCCGAATCGCCGTGGAGCTCTTTGGGGAGTTTCAGAGGCACTCCAATATGCCCGGAGCTACGCTCATCCGAAGGGATCACTCCCATTCTTTGTACCACCACCGTTGCCGCCAAACGATGTCACTGACTTCTTGAGATCGGAGAGAGCGATCATCGAACGGCGTCTGTTGGGGCTTGATGTCGAGCATCACATGATGAGCTACGAGCGTGAACGGGTTACTGCCAAAGGAGTACTCACCACCTTCGATGCGAAGGAGAGACCCGTAGGTGACCATCTGATGGTCGTTGGAAATCCATTGCGATTGAGAATGCCCCCGACCCGTAGTGGGAAACGGGTTGTGTTTTTCGATCTCGAAGATGAAACAGGCATCCTGAATGTCACTTGCTTCGATGATGTCTATCTCAAATACGGCCACTCTTTTATCACGAACCCCTATGTTGTGGTGTGGGTCACCGTGCAAGATCGTCAAGGACACAAGGCGTTCCTTTTGAAACGAGCAATCCCATATCGCCCAACCTTTTCGGGCGAACCGGTACCCGCAACCAATCTCCCACTGGTCACCGCAGATTTTCTCTGCGGATAAGTCGCGTGAGAACGCTCTCGCGAGCCTCAACTATCCAGTGGATGTGGTGCGGGCATGCCTGATAAGCGCATCGCATAGGGCGGCAATGGAGGATGGCTTGTAGATCAACTCTCTTATGCCAGCCGCCTTCGCCTCAGTCGCCATTTCTGCGGTGACGAATCCAGAGGTGAGACAGACGGGGACGTCCGGATTAATCGCTATCACCTTCTGGGCAAACTTAATACCGGGCATTGAAGGCATGTTGTAGTCGGTGAACACCATGGAGAAGGCTTTTGGGTCTGCCTTGAATGCGGTCAAGGCATCCTCGGGGTTCACGAAGGCGGAAACCGCAACACCTTGCCGAGACAGTGATCGCTCTACAAGCAGAACGAGGGCGTCGTCGTCATCGACGTAAAGGACGCGCATCCCCGCGCTCGCAGACTCATGGAACGATTTCTGGACAGATTTGGCGGCTGTAGGTTCCTGGACGTCTGTGGGAGGAAGGTAAATCCGAATCGTCGTGCCTTCGCCAACAAAGGACTCGAGTTGGACCAGTCCATCATGAGCTTTAACGATGCCGAGTACCACTGACAGCCCAAGGCCAGTTCCCCTGCCTCGGGGCTTAGTCGTAAAGAAGGGCTCAAAAACCCGCTCCTGGACGTCAACTGGGATACCATTGCCGGTATCCGAAACCTCAATGAGCGCGTACTCACCTGGTTCAATGACTGAACCGGCCGACTCGATACGAGTCGCCAAATTCGCTCGGCATGTCCTCACAATCACTGAGCCCGGTCGCCCATCGAGTGACTGCCAAGCGTTGTTGCATAGGTTCAGTAGAACCTGGTGGAGTTGGGTTGCGTCAGCGAGGACTGCGGGAGTTTCCGACGAGAGTTCGGTTTGAAATTCGATGCCAGTCGGCACTCCTGATCGAAGAAGCCGGAAGATTTCCCCGACTAGTTCAGGCAACAGGACTCTCTGCCGCTGGGAGAGATCGTGCCTCGAAAAGGAAAGTATCTGTTGAACCATTTCCGAGGCCCGGATGGAAGCCTTCTCAATCTCGGTAAGGCTTAGTCGAGCAGGATGACCCGACTCGATGTCCGTCATTGCGAGTTCGAGATTCCCCTTGATTGCATGAAGTATGTTATTGAAATCGTGGGCGATGCCTGCCGCGAGCGACCCAATCGCTTCCATCTTCTGAGCCTCGCGTAGCTGGGTTTCCAGCGCTCTGCGACTGTGATCCTCCTGCCGCATCGTTTCAATCATTGCCGACAGGACCTGGGTGACGCGCCCGATCTCATCCCGAGACGTCCCCGGCTCAAAGGCTGCCGTTTGAATCCCTCCGGCAAGATCCTCAATTCCTGAAGTTAGCCTGTCTAGTTCAGTGACCGTTTCGCCATAAACCGCCAGGTGAAGATAGAGGGCCATGAGCAGGCACGCGACCGTGATCACAACAACCCTCCATCTCCGGGCTGCAAACTCTTCCGACCGATCCTTCAATAAAGTATCGAGCAGGGTGATGCCGAGACCGAAGGAGTTTGTGGTGACCTCTAAACCTCTGGATGCCTCATCGGAAATCGCGGTCAAAGGCGGAGAGTTCGACTCCACCGAGGAAAGCACTTGTTCGGCAACTCCTTGCAGATCGTGCCGTACCGGGTCCATTGAGACAAACAATTTGGGACTCGATTTGACCATCTTGTCGAGATCGCTATCGAGGTCCTCTGAGGCTACTTGAAGCCTAACCGCTGAACCGATGATCTGACGGTTCGCCACGGCGGATCCGCCGGGGTTAGCCGCATCTCGAATTTCTTGCAAACTCACTTCAACTCGTTGAAGCTGGACGAGAAAGGCATCGGCAGAGTAGTAACTCTCGGTAACCGGATCCAATACGAGCTTTGAGCTTAGGGAAATCTGATTGATCAGCGCTAGAGCGTGGCGGATTGCTTGATCGCAGCTCTTCCTTTCGAAGTGATCAGGATCCTTTCCGATGAGCGACCTAAGAAGTTGGTAGTCACCCGTGGTTTCCCCATCCAGGAGCGGGCCAAATCTGGCTTCTGCCGCGTCGAGATCTTTGATGTGACGAGAGAACATCGGAGCGACTTGCCCGGCAGAAGGCGCCCTTTGGGATCCACGAAGCCTCAGTAAGTCGTCCAAAACCGTATGCACTGGTCGAACGTAGGCAACTCCTATACGTTCCTGATTGGCAAAGGCCACTCCTCGGTTCACTTCGACAATGAAGAACAGAAGGACCAATGCGAACGGGACCAGAGCTAGAATTGCTATAACCCCGAACTTCTCAGCGTATCTGAATCGGCGCATGAGGCTAGCGCCAGGTGAGAAGAAAGAACTAAATATATCCTGCCTCATCTGCCATGCATTGTAGTGTCGCCGCCACGAATCCCTGTGCAGAATCGCGAAGATATCAAAATGTCGACACAGGTCATATGCATGGAGCCTGATCTATAGACGCATAGTCTTCCTAAAAGCTCAGTGGAATTGAGTGCGAGGAGTTCTCAGCGAGCACCTCAACTGAGCCCCGGCGCAAAGACACGCATCGATTGAGGGGGTATCCAGCCACGCCCACGCCACCCGTTTCGCCGTAAAACGGATGTTTATTGCTTGGTCAATCGGCCAGCAACCAAGTCCCGTGATGGCGAGCTTTCGTATTCCGACTTCGAGCCGTTGCTCCAGGCATATCCCACCATCTCGTCATCGGCATTGGTATAGATCCGGAACTCGCCACGCCCGATTCCTCCCGTGAAACTTCCGTCGTCCCGATGACGTGTATCGCGAGGCCCGTGCCCTGAAGCTGAGGAGTCGATGACCTCTACTATGAACTGTTTCGTGTCCGGGACCAGCGGCCCATGCTCTTTGATCCGGTGCGGCTTGTTCGCTACCAGCATCACATGTCCGGTGTCGACCACTCCATTGCGGCTGACATGCCCGTCGGTGTACTTGACCGCAAGTATGTCTCCCGGTTCGAGGTGATTGACCTTCTTAATCCGCTTGAATCCGTTTTCTGCGACGACTGCGTCGTGGTAGGCGTCGGCCTCTGGGTTGGTGGACTGCATCCATCCGTTAAAATCGTCGTTACTCCACCCGTAGGTGTGCTGGAAGAGCAGTGTGACAAAGCTGCAGCAGACCGTACGCGCCGAGCACTTCTCTGGTTCCCAGTCGATATGCCTCTTGCCTCCGCCGTAGACGTTTAGCTTGGCATTTTGCAGGTTCTCCACTAACGTCTCGGCCACTCCAAGGTGTTTTGGAGCTTCCGAACGGGGACTGCCCATTGCGGTTGCCACGAGCACTAGGAGAGCGGAACCGACGTGGGAATACTTGAAAGTAACCATGAAGCACTGACTATGATACGGCATATTTTGTTGGGGACGGACTGAGCTCCAACCGTAATCGATGTAACAGTCGTGCCGCGCGAATAATCGAAATCACCTCGCGTGTTGTTTGACAAAGTCGAACAGCGCCTTTTTCGCCGGGTTGGACTCAAGGTCGTCGAAGGACATGTCCGCGGAATGAGACCCGTCTTCGACGGCTACGCGATAAGTTCTCATGTCGCCCGAACCCGGACGGGTTGGCGAGACGATCGAGGCGTTCTGCCCTAATCCAGACGCCGCGATCAGCCCTTCGAGTGTTGCTTTGTCAGCGACGCTGAGATCGACATCGTGAATCGACGACTCGACCTCGGCGTTCGCGTTGAAAAACAATCCCCCGGTCTTCGATGCTCGGAGAGTCATACCTTCAAAATACTACGCCAACTTGATTCCAAGCGTCCTTCACCGCTTGAGCTTGGGGGCTTGTCGAGCCGTAACGATGGCCAGCGTTTTTCCAAGTCAGGCGTCCAAAGTCGGAGAATGTCGCCGTTGAAGTGAGCGATTTATCCCGGATGGTGTCGTACCAGATCACGCCCGCCTCATCCCACGAATTGCCCCCAAGAGCCGCTGCCACCAAGTAAAAAGCGAGATTCGGAATGCCAGAGTTGATGTGTACGCCGCCATTATCCTGTGTCGTCTGGAGATAGTTGGCCATATTGGCGGGCTGTGGGTCCTTGCCGCCCAGTTTGGGATCGTCGTACGCAGTTCCGGGGGCTTTCATGGAGCGCAGCGCGACGCCATTGATGTCCTTCGCCAAGATCCCCTTTCCGATCAGCCAATCGGCGGTTGCCGTCGTCTGTTTGAGCGCATATTGTTTGATCATGGAGCCGAACACATCGGAGATCGACTCGTTTAGGGCTCCCGATTGACCCAGATACTTGAGGTTGGCTTCATTGCCGGTCACGCCATGGGTCAACTCGTGGCCAATGACGTCCAGCGCCCCCGTAAATTCGGTAAAGATGATTCCGTTGCCATCTCCGAACACCATTTCGTGGCCATCCCAAAAGGCGTTGTCGTAACCGGTTTGAAAGTGCACGTAGGCGTCCATCGGAAGCCCGGCATTGTCGATACTATTGCGCCGGAATATTGTCCAGTAGAAGTCAAAGGTCGCACCGAGCCCATCAAAGGCCTGGTTGACGGCTTGGTCGGCGACGGGCGGCTGGCCTTCAGTCCGCACGAGGTTTCGGACAAGTGAGGCCTGGTGCTGATTGTCATAGATCGACCGCTTTGGTGCGGGTGCGGTGCCCGCAGCCAACGCTTGAAGGTTGGCTGGAACTGAATCACTGGACGTTGTCGCCCGAGCCAAACGTACGGTGGCGTCGACCGAGAGCGTTCTGAGAGCTAACTCGCGTAGCTTTGGGTCTTCACTTTGGGCAAGGTGCCTCAAAAGGTGCGGCGGTATGATGCAATAAATCGGGTTGCGTTGTTGTGTGCACATGTCTATTGTGATTATATAGGAGTAAGTGTCGGGGAGTGAGTATCTTTTTCGGTAATACTTCTTGTGTCCTTGACCGATGAGGGGGAACAACGTCTGGGACCGGTTTACCGTGTCGATTAGGTCGCGCGCATCACTGAGCTTGTAAATGTGATCCGTGAAACCTCACCGCGTCTGCGAGGCCCGGAAGCGTGACGGCCCAAGAGTCTATAGTCTCCCTATGTTCTCTAGGGATGGTATTGGGCTTGGATTTGGAGCCAGAAGGCGCTCAAATGCGTTTCTGCCGGCCCTCAGCGAGATCGAGTTTGCCTGGCGAGAACGATTTTCTGTGGTGCAGTTTTACGGTCAGGAGTTTGGACTGGAGGAAGTCCAACTCGGCGCATCGCTTGATGAAGTTTCAACTGCACTTACTGAGAGAGACATCGCAGCCGTGATGGAAATGGTCATTCGTGTCGATGGCAAGGGGCTGACTGACGCTGGTCAGTCTCCCTATCAGGTCTTAATGGCCAATTTGCCAGCGATCACCGCCCTTCCTTGTGTTCATGTCCATTGGCACCTGGTTCCGACTTTCGCAAGAGCCGACTACTCCGAATTTGAATCGAGCCTTCTCGACGAATTCCTGAAAGCAGTTAAGTTGGCCGGAGAGCATGGATTCAAATTCGGCTTTGAGCACAATGAACCCGACTTAGGGCTGTTCGCCTCGCCAGAATCGGTTGCAGCGATGCTCGACAAGGTGAATGGCTTGGGACTCGTTTGGGACCTGAACCATACCCCTCAAAACCAGTGGGTGGACTATCTGCAATTCGTGCCGCGGATGTCGATGCTGCATATCTCGGATACGCCTTTACCTGAGCTGAATTATCACCTTCCTATTGGGGAAGGCTCCATTGTTTTTAGCTTGCTCATGAACGAAGTGTGGGATCGCGGATTCAGGGGATTCGGAATTCTCGAGGTCGGCGGGCTTCCGAAGTCCGGGGGCTATGGGAAGGACACCAACGAAGCGCTACGAGAATCCAGGTACCAACTCCTGAAGATGCAGGGTCCTTCGTGAATAAGTCTTTGGCAGGTCCCAGAGTTTGTATCCGAAATTCAATTCATTAGGTTAACGAACGGATGAGCTCGGAAAAAAGAGATTCTAGGCGCTCTTGCGGAATGTCCAGTCCCGCGTCTCCGATCCAAAGTTCCACACGAGAACCGTCGTTTTCGGGCCGGGCCCAACCGAAGAGGAGGCACTTTTCTCGAGCGGCAATCTGGCCGACCGCGTCCATGACCTTTTCGGCTGAAGCCTCGAAACGCACGTGCATCATGTTCGTCTTCGGTTGCTCAGGAACTACCCTTACTCCCGAAAACCGATTCAGGATTGCCGCGACTTCTGATGCCTTCGTTACGTACAACGGGATTCGGGGCAGGTAGGTTTCAAGTCCCAGCTTCGCGGAGACGGCGCCTGGCGAAGCCATATGAAGATTTCCACCATGTCTTCTCATCCAGATTCGCGCTTCCTCGATAAAGTCGGCAGGTCCCGCTAACGCGGCCCCCGGTAAGCCGGAAAGCACCTTGTAAAACGACACGTAGACTGAATCAAAGTCGGCCACGATCTCTTTGTAGGAGCGTTCGTAGTACGGACCGCACTCCCAAAGGCGGGCTCCGTCGAGATGCAGTTTGGTTCCCTTAGACTTTGCAAGTTGGGTGATCGCCTCGAGTTCCTGCCAAGTCGGCAGCGAACCTCCGATCTCCCGCTGGGGCAATTCAATCAGGAGAGCCGCGAGGGGATGGTTAACGGTCGCTAAGTCTTCGCTCGTGAATAAGCGATCCGGTTCACCCAGCAGGACGGCTTCAAGATGATGAAGCTCCTGGTAGGCCATATGTTCGTGAATCTGCAGGTGGCATAAGGGGTGGAACGCAACCGATTTGTTTTGGGCTCGGTCCGACCAAATCCGGAGAGCGATCTGCTGAGCCATTGTTCCACTCGGCATGTACACGGCGGCCTCCTTGCCCATCAGTTCCGCGATCTCTGACTCGAGCACATTGACGAAGCCGCCTTTCCCGTAGGCATCGCGACGTAATTCGGAATGAGGGCTCTCGATAATGGTCTCAAGCCGCTGTCGGACCGTCCTTGGATAGTGGTCGTTCAAGAAGTGCGTGCACTGGGAGACGACTTGAGTGAAATCTTCTGGGGTCATGGAACACAAATCTTAACCGGATGGTGCGGGAGCTTGGGGCGGTTCAATGTTCTATCCTTGTAAGATCTTAAGAGAGCAGCCAGCTAAACTGTACGTCTAGCCTGTCAAAAGAGAGGACTCCTATGCACCTATTTTCTATGCCCGCCATCGTCGGTTTTGCCCTTTTGTTGTCCGTTGGTGCACCGGCACAAACTAATGCACCTCTTCGAGACGGACCTTACCATGTCATCCGAACCGTAAAAGCGGGAGGCGAGGGTGGATTCGACTATGTCTACGCCGATAGCGCCGGTCGTCGATTGTATGTGGCCCGAGGGGGATCTTCGGCAAGAGTCTCGGTGTTCAATCTCGATACGCTTGACGCGGCTGGCGAGATTGCCAATACCAACGCCCGTGGCGCTGCCACCGATGCGGCGAGTCACCACGGCTTCGCTTCGAGCAAACCAGTCGCTATGTGGGACACGAAGACGCTCGCTCCGATCAAGACGATTGACGTGGATGGCCGGCCGGATGGCATTCTCAACGACAATTTCAATCACCGCACCTACATCTTCAGCCATAGTGCTCCCAACGCGACGGTGATCGATGCGGCAACCGGCAATGTCCTCGGAACTATCGACCTGGGTGGCGCGCCGGAGCAGGCTGCCGCCGATGGCAAAGGGAAGATCTACGTGGATATCGAAGACAAGGACAGTGTTGCCGTGGTCGATGCCAAGACCATGAAGGTGACCGAGACTTACTCCCTTGGCGGTAAAGGTGGCGGAAACGCTGGTCTCGCGTTGGATGCGAAGAACGGAGTTCTGTTCGTTGCCTGCCGAACGCCTCAGGTCATGGTCATGCTGGATGCCAAGACCGGCAAGTACCTCGCGGATCTACCTATCGGACGCGGATGCGATGGAGTCGTGTTCAACCCCAAAACGGGCGAGGCATTTAGCTCACAGGGCGACGGGACTCTCACGGTGATTAAAGAGACCAGCCCAACCACCTTTGCCGTGGAACAGACGGTGAAGACGATGACGGGGGCAAAGACCCTTACGCTGGACTCCAAGACGGGGCAGATCCTGCTAATCGCGGCCGAGTATGGCCCTGCCGCCGAAGGCCAACGACGAGGCCCATTGGTTCCTGGGTCGTTCTCGATCATCGCTGTCGGTAAGTAAGCTTGTCGAAAGGTCCCCGACCGATTGCGGTCGGGGACTTTTAGTTTCCGGCGTCTTCCTCTCCGCTCGCGCGCATCCACCCTTTGCGATCCCTTTCGGCTTAAAATGGTGGCTCAGCGAGTCCCGAAGGAAAGGTACTTGACTGAGAGTAGGCCTGTTTCGATATGTCCCCAATCCACCGCTCCAAGCGATTCCGACTCTCCGTCACTTACTTCGTCACGCCGATGGCAATCTGTGCGATTTCGATCGCCGACGCCGCACAGCCTCAGTCGCCAAAACTCGTGTCTCAGGGCCTAGCCGGATATATCAGCATGCGAGTGCCTGCTCCTCCGGCTGAATATGGCTATGGTGTGAGTCTCTACGCGACTGCCTGGCCCCTGCTTGAGAAACCCCTGAGCGACTTTCAGATCGGGCTCGCATCGATCTGGATTGTTCCGGAAAACAGATCGATTAACTATCCGCTCCTGCCGAAGGGGACGTTGGCACGGGACAGTTGGCCCGAGCGAGGTCCGAGCTACCGAGACGTTTTCCAGACCATTGAAGGGGGGCTTGGTTTTTGGGCCAACACCCGATTTGGATCGCCCACCGCGAAGTTCCGAATGAACGGGACGAACGATGGTTATAACCATGAGATCTCCACGCCGGGTTGGGCATTTGGAGGTGGCCCGTCGGCAAAGGCGCTTGCTGCCGACAAGATGGGAATCGCTCAATTGAGCTCTCGAATCCTGGTCCCTCCCGATGGGCTTACATTTAAAAAGGGCACTTGCGGCGAACTGCTTGGTTACGCGTGGATGGCCCTTCCATTGACTCGCGCTAAGGCGACGACTGCGGGGATAAATGTCCCAACCGGAAACCAATGCTGGACGCTCTTCTTGAACACCCAGAACGCTCGCGGGCCGGTCGCCTTTTACACTCCTTCAACTTGGAGCCGGATTTCAAGGCAATACCCGCCAGCGGCGGCCCGTGGTTTGGACACTCGTCCTGGCCTCGTTACCGGCGGGGCCATCGAGATCAACACGGTGCCGCGAATGGTGGCTGCTGATGCTAAAGGCGTATCCTACACCCGAATTCCAAGACTGCAATTCCCCGTCGACAAGGATGGACACACGGTCTTGATCCACAACCTCACTCACTATTCGAAAGATGCACTTTACTCACAAGTCGAGCGCTGGATGAACGGTGGCGAAGTGCCGACCGGCGCCTTCGATAGCCTTGGCGCCATTCGACCGGCGTGTACGGCCAATCCATTGGTAGTGCGCCAAGGTGAGGCTAAAACTCTCATCAGTAGTGTAGGCAACTGGGTTGACACTGTTTCGTTCGATTCCAGCACGTTTGGACTCAAATGGAATCCCTCAGTGCTGCAGCCTTGGGCTAACGGAGTTCGGAAAGGCGTGTTTCCAGAATACGCAAAGAAAGAAGGAAATTCACTGGTGGCAGTTTCTGCCGATTCCGTGCCCGACGAAACCGGGCTCAAGCAAGCCACCTTCCCGGAGGCGCGGAAAGACCTGGACTACGTGTCGCCGGAGAGCGGAAACAGTGTTTGGACTCATCCTGGGCCCGCTGCCGGGCCGTTCAAAGCTAAGCTGTCCGACGGCAGCATCCTTACCTATTACTGGTATCGATTCATCGATCAGCCGTCGCTCCAAGATGCCGACTTAACCGCGGAAGAAAAAGCGAGACTGCAATTGGCCGCCGAAGGAATTCAGTCCCACTGGACGCTCGACAAGCAGTACATGGCGGCACCCACTACCGGAACACTGGCAACTTTGGATCCTGCGTTGTTGGTGAAACCGCCTCATGGATTGGAGGTCGGTTTTGTACCGATCGTCGTCCGACAAGGTTCGTTGAAGTAGGTCCGTTCAAGCGACGATGTCGTGAATGACCTTGCCGTAGACGTCGGTCAGGCGATAATCCCTTCCAGCGTGCCGGAAGGTGAGCTTCGTGTGATCGAATCCGAGCAGATGAAGGATCGTGGCGTGAAGATCGTGGACGTGAACTGGGCTCTCGGTCGCGGCGAACCCGAATTCGTCGGTCGCCCCGTAGACCGTGCCCTTTTTCACTCCCCCTCCTGCCATCCAATAGGTGAATCCGTAATGGTTGTGGTCTCTCCCGTTCATCTTGCCCGCGTTGGATCCGGGAGTTGGCAACTCAACGGTTGGCGTACGTCCAAACTCGCCCCCCCAAATGACCAGCGTGTCCTCCAACATTCCTCGCTGCTTAAGGTCGGTCAGCAAGGCGCCAATGGCTTGGTCCGATTGCTCGGCTAGGCTCTTGTGCTGGATCGCGATGTCGTCGTGACTATCCCAGGGTTGGCCGGCGCCGTGATAGAGCTGAATGAATCGCACGCCTCGTTCCGCGAGTCGTCGCGCCATGATGCATTGGCGAGCAAAATTCCCTCGTCCATACATCTCGAGGGTTGCGGGTGACTCCTTGCTCACATCGAACGCATCGGTCGCTTCGGTCTGCATGCGATAGGCAAGTTCGAACGACTGAACCCTCGACTCGAGAGCTGCGTCATGCTCTCGCTTTGCCAAATGCCTGCGATTAAGCTTTTGGACCAGATCAAGTTGGGCTCGCTGTTCGCTCGGCAGTGTGTAGTGGTTCTTGATGTTCTCGATGATTTTATCAAGGTCGGTCTGGTCAGGATCGATATACGTCCCGGCAAGGACGCCCGGTAAGAACCCGGCCTGCCAGTTCTGGGACTCTTGAATCGGATATCCACCGGGACACATGGAAATGAAGCCGGGCAGGTTTTGATTTTCGGTCCCCAATCCATAGAGGACCCATGACCCCATCGAGGGCCGGATCATGCGAGACTCTCCGCAGTTCATGAGCATTAACGAGGGTTCATGATTCGGCACGTCGGCGTGCATGGAGCGGATGATCACCATGTCGTCCACATGCTTGGCGACATGAGGGAAGATATCGCTCACCTCAATTCCGGATTGACCGTACTTTTTGAATCCGAATGGCGAAGGGAAGGCCGATCCGGTCCGTCGTTCGGTCGGTAGGTGAAGGGGGATCGGTTGTCCAGCGTACCGCTGAAGCGCCGGCTTCGGGTCGAATGTATCGACCTGGGAAGGGCCACCATTCATGAACAAGAAAATCACTCGCTTGGCCTTTGCCGGGAGTGGTGGCCGACGCGGAGCCAACGGGTTATCCGCGATCTGGTGGGTGTCGGCGCCGCCGGCCGAAGCCAGGGCGTTTTCACCCAGTAAGCCCATAAGCCCTAGTGCGGCAAATCCATTTCCCGCTCGGCCGAGAAGCTCGCGCCGAGTCAGAAACAGGTCTTCCAAAAATCTTGAGTGATCAAATTCGGAAATGGGAATTCTCCAGAGTCAGTCTACAACGGTCTAGTCAACGAACATAAATTCGTTCGTCATCAGCAGCGCCTGGGCGTAGAGTGTCCAGCGGTTGATGGGTGCAGGGGGTGGGGGGGAGAACAGGGCCGAGGCGCTCCAGAATTGGGCGCGATCAATCGATCTGACCGTGGGCGACCAACTGAAGCCGTCGTAAGCATCATTTCCGACGCAGTCAACCACGAAGTCGAGATAGTCACCCGCCCTCACCTCGACTGCGGTGAGTTTGGTCATCGCTTGGGAGTTGTGGGCTAGCCACTCCCCTAGCAAACCAGTGCGACTCGAGACGATCCGCCCCCGGATTCCATCGCCCAAGGACTGTCCATGGGTTAATTGCCCCTCGATCGAAACGGTCCCGTTCGAAGTCGCGACCCAACGACGGATCACTTCATGAGACTTATCTCGACCCGGGTGTCCGCCGGAACTTGAAAGGGTGATATAGCCGAGGTCTGGGTCGGGGAATTTTTCTCCAACTTGATATTGGCCTGCTTTGTAGAACGACAGCGGTGTGAATTTAACGGTCCGATTCTGAGTGGGATCAAACTCTCCGTACCCGTACTCCCATGAGGAGGTTGGACCTGCAACAAGGGCCGGCTGACCCTTGAAGAATTCTTCTCCCGTGGCCAACTCTTCTGAATCGGGCAATCGATCAAACAGGATTCGGTAAAGGCGCCGGATCCGTTGTCCATCGTCTTTTGCTTGAACAATTTCAGGTCGTTCCACGATCAGACGTGCCTGGTCGATGGCAAAAGTCGAGTTCATGAAGAACAGGGCTTGCTGAGGAACGGTCGTCTGAAATCGCTTTGCGCTGGTGGAGTCAGGGGAAGCAAAGTCGAACGTGCGGAAGACTCCGGGCAGGTTTTGACGCTCGATGAATCCATATACCGCCCGACGAGGCGCGAAGGGCTCAGACCAAAGGTCGACGGATTTGCCCCCGATTGTGTTTCCTTGCAGCCTGCCTGAGTCCATCATCAGGGTATCCCTCATCTGCTCAAGGTCCAGTCGCCTTCGGTTCATGCGACCCCAGAGTCGATTGTCTGGGTCGGCGTTGTACATCTCGGAAGTGACTGAGGAGGCCTGACAGTAGGTCGCCGAAGTAACGATCATTCGGTGGAGCTTTTTGATGGACCACCCCTTGTCCATGAACTCATACGCCAAGTAGTCGAGCAGTTTGGGATCAGTGGGTTTTTCGCCTTGATGGCCAAAATCCGAAGGGGTCCTCACGATGCCAGATCCAAAGTGGTCCTGCCAAACTCGATTGACGAACACTCGTGCCGTAAGGGGATTCTCCCGAGAAGCAATCGCCCGGGCTAGTTCGAGTCTGCCGCTGCCCTGAGTCCAGTGCTCACGTTCCGTTCCCGGCTTCGAGAGGGCCAACAAAAATCTTCTGGGGGCGGCGATTCCGGGGTTTCCCGGATTTCCATGGTGAAAGACCACGCCGTCGGTCGGGTTTGGGCCATCGACCATCGTTGTTGCGAATTCAGGAGTCGGCGGAGCCTTTCGATTGAGGTCGGCCAAGTCCGACTTTAGGTGCTCAAGTCTGGTTACTTCCGCCGGTTCAAAAGCGGGTAGTAGGATATTTAGAGTGTGATCGGATGGGGGGGCGCCTATGCCGAGAGACTGGAGTTCCTGCTTTATGGCCGGGCCATTTGTTGACCGAGATCGAAGCACCTTGATCTGGTCGAGGATCAGATTTTGGATGCTTGTCTCGAGGTTGCGCTTTCGCTGGCTGAACTCTTCCCACGGGTCACTAACCGATGAGGGTGAAATCGGCAAAGTCTGTTCTGTCGAAGACGCAAAGACCGCGTAGAGTGAGTAGTAGTCCTGGGTTGGGATAGGGTCAAATTTGTGGTCGTGGCATCGAGCGCAACCGACCGTGAACCCCTGGAGGCCACGCATCGTTACATCTATTCGGTCATCGATGATGTCGAGCGGATTGTTGATAAACCTTCTGCCAAGGGTCAAGAAGCCCATCGCGGCCAGCGGTGTTCGATCTGACTTGCTTTGGACTGCAGGCAGCCGATCGGCGGCGAGTTGATCGACGATGAATTGATCGTAGGGAAGGTCGTGGTTGAAGGAGTTGATCAGCCAGTCACGGTAGGTGTATGCGTTCGCATAGTTGCGATCTTCATTGAACACGTATCCTTTCGTATCGGCGTACCGAGCAACGTCCATCCAGTGTCTAGCCGCTCGCTCACCGTAGTGGGGCGAGTTCAAGAGTCGGTCAACCACTTTTTCGTAAGCATTCGATGCTTTGTCGGACAAGAAAGCGTCGGTCTCCTCGGGGGTCGGTGGCAGGCCCGTAAGGTCGTAGGTGACCCTTCTGAGGAGGGTTCGGCGATCGGCAGCAGCGCTGGGGTGCAGGTGGTTCGCTTCCAGCTTGGCGAGAATAAACGAGTCGACCGGATTGCGGACCCATGATTTAAGGCGCACTGCCGGAAGGGACGGTTTTTGAACGGCCTGGAGCGACCAAAGAGGCGACGCCAGCGTATTTGCGGAAGTGGCGTCCGCCGGCCATGGCGCTCCGGATTTGACCCAACTTTCTAGGTCGACAATTTCGCTCGTGCTCAACTTAGCCCCAGTTGGGGGCATCTTCAATTCGGTCGTTTGTTTGACGGCGACGATTAGTAGGCTCTTGGCAGGATCGCCCGCCACCAACGCCGGGCCGGAATCGCCGCCTTTTTTAATCGAGGCAAGCGAGTCGAGGCGCAAGCCAGATTTTTGCTGGTCCTTTCCGTGGCATCCAAAGCAATTCTTAGCCAGCACAGGACGTATCTTTGCTTCGAAGAACTCCTTCTGCTCGGCGGTGGGTTCCGGCCCACCTCGAAAGGAATGGGACGAATTTGCCACCGCGGCCGTAAGCCAAAGGAGACTAATGCACAAGAATCCAACTTGCCTACGAGCGGGGCTATTCATGAAGTTCTCGACCCGTCAACACCAAAATATATTGTGTGCCGAACACTCCCAGATAAGACGCCAATCGTCGTTCGTTTGTGGTCTTCCGATCATTCTCGTTAGGTGGAACGTATCCATCGATGGGTTCAGCAGATTTGCGTGAAATAGAGCATCAATAAACTTGCGTGAAATAGACCGGTTTGCTACCATTGCCCCATCGCGTCGGCTGTGCGGTTTTAGTGAAGGATTTAATGCGTCCAGAGGGAAATGAGAGCGCCCGAGCGACCGCGGAGACCGATGAGCATGTTTCGGACGTCGATCGACTCCGTCGGATGCCACTACGATTTTTAAAGTCCCCAGTGTTTCCTGGCGATCCTGAGAAGACCCTGCAGGGAGAGATTCTGCTATTTTGGCTACTTCTCCTCTTTGTCGGATATGGCGCTGGCTTCATCTATTTAGTTCGGTCGGTGGACCTTCTGACGACGGTGCGGTACACCGTCGGCCCTGCGACAACCGCAATGAGCGGCATGGTCCTCATTCGCCAAGGACGCGTGAAAACGGCTGGCATCCTGATCAGTTATGGCATGCAGATTTGCCTCATGTACTCGACCTACCATGCGGGGGGAGTAACGGCAACCGGAATTTCGGCGATGGTCATTCCGCTCATAATCGCGGGATTTATACTCGACGTCCGATCTTTACTAGGACTATTCGTCGGAACCGTGATCTTCTTGTTTGTCGTTTCTTGGCGGCAAGCATCGGGATTGCTTCCCCCGTCGTATTACCAACCGTCACCCTTCCAGCGGGCAATTGTCAGTTCGATGGTCACGGGGTCGATTGGAGCCGTAGTTTGGTGGTCTACCCGTCGCATCGAAAGAGGGAGACAGCTTCTCATGAGGGAATCGGTTGAGAGAAAGGCAGCTGAGCGAAAGGTGCGAATCTTGAATCGAGAGTTAGAGCGCCGCGCTCGCAACCGAACTGCAGATCTCGATTCGTTCGTCACGATGGTCGCCCACGACCTGCGAACACCGGTCATTCACGTGAAGAGCTACGCAAAGCTGCTTGATGAGAAAGGCGAGGTGTTTGATGAAGAGGCGAAATTCTTTGTCTCAAGACTTGCCAGCACTGCGAAGAATCTGAGCGAGTTGATCGATGGATTGGTCGAACTGAGCGACCGACGCCAGGGTGGTTTGAACCGCTCCTCAATCGACATGACTCAAATCGTTGAGTCGGTGCGCCTTGAACTCTTTGAGTGTGGCGTCGCCGAAAACGACTGGATCTCAATCGAGTCGCTGCCTCCAGCGGTTGCAGATCCGTCACTTGTTCGAGAACTCTGGATGAATCTTCTCGAAAACGCTGCCAAGTTTAGCCAGCCACGGCCCAAACCTGAAATTCGCGTATATTCCGAGTCCAACGATGGCCAAGTTTGGTACACCGTGAAGGACAATGGCGTTGGGTTTTCGGAGACTGATTTGATGTGGGTAGTCAGGGACTCGACTGTCCTGAAAGATGAATCTGATTTGGCGACTGAGGTGCACTTTGGCCTCTTCACCGTCAAGCGCATCGTAGAGCGCCACGGTGGACAGATTGTCGCCGAGGGACGCCCCGGAGAAGGCGCTCGATTTTCTTTCACTTTGCCGGACTTTCTTGGGCGCGAAACGGATTGGTCTCCCGTAATTTAGGGACGATTTTTGAAGGTAGTAGGCATAGACTTACCTTAAAAGAGACTTAAGCAAAGTTGCGAGTATCTCCGCTTTTTGCCGTAATTGCAAATTAACAACTATGTTTAGGCGTCCAGCATAGAGAGGCAAAGATGACTGACGAAAAACCTGCGTTTACGGGAGACGTGAACTCGCCGTCGGGTCTCCGTCGCGCACCTACTGCTGTCGGTGCGTTTTTTGTCCGGCTACTCTTACCTCCTCGCATCAATTCCGATCCAGAAATGACGATTCGGGGTGAGATCCTGATGTTTTGGATACTCATCGTATTTGTTGGCTACGGGTTTATATCTATATCGATGTTTCGACGACTCCCATTCGCCCTGGCATTGGAGTTCTGCGCTACTCCGCTTGGGGGAGGTGTCGCAGCATTCACATTCCTCAAGCTCAAAAAAGTCCGACTGTCCTCAATTACGCTCTGTGGTTCATCGATCGTCGGCTTGATGTTCTCCACGTACCATGCCGGAGGGCTTACTGCCCCCGGGATCTACGCCTTGATCATCCCCATGGTGATCGCGGGTTTCACGTTGGACCGTCTTTCGATGCTGGTTCTCTACCTCTCCGCATCGATTTACATCATATGCGTCGCTGCTTTGGAGATGACGGGGCGCCTGCCGGCACCGACTTTTATCCAACCGATCCCAAATCGTGCATTCGCCATCCTCATCGTGACCGGGGCGGTAGGGGCGATGGTTGCTTGGGCCACCCAGCGAATTGACCGCGGCCGCAAGCAACTCGAAATGGAAGTCGACGAGAGACGCACCATGGAGAAGGAGGTTCGGCTGCTGAATCTGGAACTCGAAGATCGTGTCAGGGACCGGACTGCGGATCTAGACGCATTCACGACGATGGTCGCTCACGACCTTCGAGCTCCCGTTCTCCATATCCGAGGGTATGCCGACCTGTTGCAGCAGAAGGGCGATCTCCTTGATGAAGAGGCGAAGTTCTTCGTCGCGCGACTGGCAAATTCCTCGAAGAACATGGGCGAGTTGATCGAAAACCTGCTGGAGTTCAGTCGAAAGCAACGTGACGGACTGAAGCGTGCCGAGATCAACATGAAGGAACTTGTCGAGACCGTTCGGTACGAGTATGTCGAGTCAGGCACGATCGACCCGGCATGGATCGAGGTCCTCTCGATCCCAGCCGCTGAGGGTGATCTCGCGCTTATTAGGCAAGTTTGGACCAACCTTCTAGATAACGCCGTGAAATACAGCCGACACCGAACGGACCCGCGCATCCGGGTCTATTCTGAAAATCTGAACGGGGCCGTCTGGTACGTCATTGAAGACAACGGTATGGGATTCGACTCGCAAGACAGGTTTCGGATCTTTGAAGACTTTCACCGATCGCAGACCAGCTCAGACATTCCAGGAACTGGAATTGGACTCGCTACGGTCAAGCGCATTATTGAACGGCACGGCGGTCGGATTGTTGCCCAAGGCGAACTTGATGATGGGGCTCGATTCTCATTTACGTTGCCGACGAGCGCTTCCGTCGCACTTGGGGCGGGAAATGGGTTAGGAAGCGGAGTCAACGGGATTTGAGAAATTTGAATAGGTTCAGGATTGTGAAACGAGCACAATCTGGTAGCAACACGATGTGGCGCTGCGCGGCATGCCAGGTTAATTTTCGCCTTTCCTCAACCGGTTTTTCAGTGCTCATATGACGGTGGATATATCGTTTCAAATACGCTGATAGCTCTTGAAAGCATCATGTTGCGATATCACATATGTCAGTTAATGCTGAAAAATTGCTTCGCCTTTGCGATGAGACAATCGCGCATCGTATATTAGCCGTGGGTGATGTTGAAGTCAGGAGTCCAGTTAGGCAGGGCTGAGTCGACAAGATGATAGGGGATGCCGAATCAGCGAGGCTTGCCGCCCTTCATCGGTACGAACTGCTAGACACACCGTCCGAGCAAGAGTTCGAGGATCTAGCCGGTCTGGCCGCGCTTCTCTGCGGGGCGCCGATCGCCGCCATCTCCCTGGTCGATCGTGACCGCATTTGGTTCAAGGCGAAGGTTGGGCTAGAAGTCTCGGAAGCGGACCGAGAAGCGTCCTTTTGCAGCGCTGCCCTTGCGTCCAGTGAGCTACTTGAGATTCCCGATGCCTCACTGGACTCTCGATTCGCGGACACGCCTCTTGTGTGCGGCCCTGCCCACATTCGGTTCTATGCCGGGCAACCACTGGTCACCGAAGGCGGGTTTCGAGTTGGAACCATTTGTGTTCTAAATTCGCACCCAAACGGGCTCACCGACGCCCAGCGAAACGGTCTTGCCCTCCTTGCCCGTCAGACAATCGCTCTGATGGAAGGCAGACTGGCCCGCAAGAATCTTACGAAGGGCCTAGAGCGCTTCCAGAGACTCCACGACTCGATGCGCGACGCCTTCGCTCAGGTGAACCTCTCTGGCGAACTGATCGACGTCAATCCGGCGTTCTGTGAAATGGTGGGTTACTCGCGCGAGGAATGCCTTAAGCTCACCATCAAGAGCTTGACCCCTGAAAAATGGCACGCATATGAGGACGATATCCTCAAGACGAGGGTCCTGAAGAACGGATTCTCAGACGTTTATGAAAAAGAATATATTCGCAGAAATGGTCATGTATTTCCTGTAGAATTGCACACATTCTTGACGAGGGACGACTCGGGGGCGCCTGAGACGATGTGGGCCATCGTCCGCGATATTTCGGAGCGCAAGGCAGCTGCAGAGGCAGTCCATAAGAGCGAAGAGAAATACCGACTTCTTTTCGAAAACCTGACTTCTGGGTTTGCCCTCCACGAAATCATTTGTGACGATGAAGGGCGACCCGTGGATTACCGTTACCTTGAGGTGAACCCGGCGTTTGAGTCGCTTACGGGATTGACCGCCGAGATGGTTCTGGGCAAAAGGATCCTCGAAGTTGTTCCCTTGACCGAAAAGTATTGGATTGAAGTCTTCGGAAAGGTCGCGGTGACTGGCCAGCCGACCCAATATGAAAACTTCTCGGCTGAACTCGGAAAATATTATAGTGTCTGGGTTTTCTCACCCAAACTTGGACAGTTCGCGGTAATCATTTCGGACACGACATCCACTAAACTGATTGAGGAAGAGCTGAGAGCCAAAGAAAGAAGGCTTTCCCACGCGATTTCGGCGACTTCAGATGCCATTTGGGAATGGAACTACCGCACTGGTGAGATCTACTACTCACCGCGTTGGTACGAAATGCTCGGATATGAGCCAGACGGATTTCCAATGGACTTCGACATCTGGACCAAGAGTTGTCATCCCGAAGACCTAGACTTAGCACTCTTTAATATCTCTCAGGTTCTGGAATCACAGGTCGAGTCTGGTTGCCATGTCGAGTTTCGCATGAAACGGAAGCAGGGCGACTGGATTTGGATCCTCGCTCGGGGCAATGTCGTCGAGAGAGACGAATCGGGGAGACCGCTGCTGTTCAGCGGGACCAATACTGATATCACGGATCGGAAGTTGGCCGAACAAGCCTTGCTCGAGCTCAATGAATCCCTGGAGCAGCGGGTGATCGAGCGAACGAGAGCGCTAGCAGAAAGGAATGAGGATCTCGAGTTGTTCTCCTACGCGATTTCCCACGACCTGAGAGCTCCCCTGAGGGCCATCCGTGGCTACGCTGACCTTCTGAGTGAGGACATCGGAAGCCAGTTAGGCGATGAGCCGCAGAAGCTATTGGCTCGAATCGGCGTTAGCGCGATTCAGATGTTCGACATGCTTGACGGAATCCTGGCTTATTCTCGCATTGGTTCCAGAAAGAGCGAACCCTCAGAGATAAGTCTCAAACGATTCATGTCCCAGATGGTGGAAGAGGCGCGGGGACAGTCGGGAAGGGCTCATGTTGAGATACGGTCTGAACTGCAAGACGTCGACCTTATGATCGACTCAGAGGCTCTCGCGATTTGCGTCCGAAACCTCCTGCAGAACGCGGTCAAATTCGCGGCTGCCGTGCCCAAACCCCTCGTGGAGGTGCGGGCCCGATCCGAATCGGATCGGTGTGTGATTGAGATTGCCGACAACGGAGTGGGTTTCGACATGGCCGACTCGGGACGCATCTTTGAAATGTTCAAGAGATTGCGTCCTTCCGCGCCGGGCACCGGTGTCGGCCTCGCCCTCGTTGCCCGCGCAGTTACCAAGCTGGATGGCGTCATTCGGCCTGAATCGGAACTTGGACATGGAGCGACCTTCACGCTTGAGATCCCCAAGAAGTCCTAAATACAAGGCTATCGTTCGGCTTGAGCCAGATTCCGCGCAAATGTCCGTTCGCAATTCCTCGCAATCTGTGCGCTAAGAAGCAACTAGCTCAATTGTCACGATTAAACACTTAGGGTACTTAATGAAATTTAAGTAAATACGTGGCGTTGTTTCCGCGCTAAATCACTTCCTTGCTCTCGTTCGTGGCTCAATGCACCTCGAACCGATTTGGGCCACGAAGAACCGTTTTGAACCTGAAGACGTCTGTATTTACGCAATTCCTTTGATTCCCGTAGTGCCAGACACTTCCAAGAAATTGCCCAGACTGTCTCGCTAGTCGTTAACTAGCGACATAGTCATTACCCTGCTTACTCCTCGCATCTCTTGTCCTATATCTCCATGACAGATTATTAGCGACTGTCATCGACCTGACAAGAACCGTAATCTGGACTGGAAAAGACTATTCCTTAAAAATGAAACAGCGAGATTATCGCAAGTTAAATGTTTTAATGGATTCTCGCGTTAACGATTTAGGAGTGCACATGGTACAAAAAACACCTTTACAACTTTCCGTAGCATTCGCCGCGACGCTTCTCGGCGTTAGCGGCTTCACTGCCTCGAGCGCGACACTTCACCACGCCTCGGGCCAAATCATTGGCATTGCCGAGCAGGGCAGCGCCCGGGCAGAAGGTGTCGTCGTCAGCCTCACCGAAGTTCCGGGGACCTTCGCGCCTCCCGCGGCTGCGGTCACAATCGACCAGAAGGACAAGGAATTCTTTCCGACTGTTTTGGCGATTTTGAAGGGAACTAAGGTTGCGTTTAACAACTCTGATCCCTTCTTCCACAACGTGTTCTCCAGTTCTCGCGTGAAGACATTCAACGTGAGTCAGGAAAAGAAGGGCGACAGCTCCGAAATCCTGTTCGACAAGGCCGGAATCATTCCCATCCGCTGTCACATTCACGCGAACATGAAGGGCTACGTCGTCGTCCTTCCGAACCCATATTTCGCGGTCACCAATTCGAAGGGCCTGTTCCGAATTGCCAACGTTCCCGCTGGCACTTATACGATCAAAGCTTGGTCGGCGTCGAGTGGTTCGGTGACTCAAACCGTTGAGGTTCCCGCTTCTGGCGAAGCAAAAATCATCTTCAAGCTCGGTTCCTAACCGTT
>CAIVDU010000106.1 GCA_903904815.1 uncultured Armatimonadota bacterium | reverse complement strand
GTGAATACATCATTACTCCAGGTGGTGATGGTCGATATGTCGACGTCTGGACGCCCGAGGAAGAACCGACTGCAAGTTGGCTCGAGGGAGCGATAGCCTCAGCCGAAGTATGTCTTGACCAAATAGAAGCTAGTCGGGGCCTTATGACTTATGATGATTTTCAGCTGCTTAATGTAGTTAAAATTGCAAATAGCTCCTAGGCTGAACATAACCCGGTGGGGTGTCGGATTGGTCCTAATCCAGTGCTCATCCGACTTAGAACCCAATTCTATCTGAGAGGCATTGCAAGTGCCCCCCTGGAGGGAATTTAGTCAAATACGAATCCTTCGTGTTCCTCGACAAAGTCCGGTATCGCAAGTTGCGCAATGGCATCGATTACGGGAGCAACTGCTTGTGATGCCCGAGCCTGAAAATCGGCATCGAAGTGTGCGACACCATGATTGGCTTCAATTCATTCGTCATGTCTGGCTCGGCAGGCGTCCGCCTGGACTGACTTTGGAATACGATTCTCTCGTACAAACTCGTCTTCGAAGCCAAAGAGTGAGTCAGGGGAAGTAAGGCTCTGTAGGCTCAATTGGCAATTTGGCTGCCCGCGGGACCAGGCTTTCAACTCGTTATAGCATGAGCGCATAGCCCGCAGCTCCGTCTAGTGCTCATTAGAGAGCGGTCAAATATTTTGAGCATCTAGACGAGAGGAGTGAAGAAGCTTAACAATTAATATTCCTCATTTTGATCGAATTGTTGTCGTTCCCGCGAACAACACTCGAAGCGGAGAAGACTCCCGCGCAATCATCAGGCTGCTGGAATCTCGGGGACTGATAAAGGGCCTTCGTCGGATCGGAAAGCGAACACGTCAATACAGAATAATGCACCTCTGCAAGTTCACTCAATTCTATTGCAATGCTAGCGCCTGATACTTGCTTTTAAACCTCTCGAAATGCGAAATGTAAACTTTCAGGTCAGCCCACCCCTCGTTGAAATACGTTTGCGCGACAACAACGTGCCCTCAACTCCAGATTGACCACGCAGCGAATATCAAATGCAAGAGCGATCGCACTACATGCCTCACGTAGGAGCCCCAAAATGATTGCCGTTGATATCGTCGATTACGACGACAGTAAAGGGGGGCGCATTTCTTGCCAACCCGCGACTTGGCTGCGCAGCATCAACCACCACGAAACCTCCTGGTCCTAACCCAGAGCAACCGCGGAATTAAGGATTCTCGGTCAAATTCCAAAGATTGGATCGCCCACCCCGTCCCGGCCTACGACCTGAACCGAGACATAGGTGTAAGAAAAGTTGTAATTTGCGGGTCCATTTGGGGCCGGATGAGTCCACGGGGCACACAAAACCGTCAGGTGCTTTCCGTTAGGAGTCTCTGGGAATATGCACCTTTTGAACCTGAAATGTCCAATAAAGGTGAAGTTGGAGATGGTCGGGGCGACCGGGTTCGAACCGATGACCTCATGCTCCCAAAGCACGCGCGCTACCAACTGCGCCACGCCCCGACAAGAGAAGATAGGATACCCAAACCGAATCCTAAAGTTGGGACCGAAGGCACGTGCCGCGCCAAATTCGATCTCATTCTTGGCCGGGGCTGGAGAGATCCTGCGATTACTACCTGCCTTAAGGCTCGGCAATCTTCATCGCCCAGAGGAATGCTCTCAGGCTCCCGACCGGATGTCCCCGCGTCTAAGCCGGTTCCTCTCCGCAGGCGGAGAGGGTAGGGAGAGGTGGCTTCCAGTCGAAACTGCGTCGGATGAGCGACTCCAATAAACGGAAGTCTGTGACCTGCGACTCACCTACGGTACATGACCCTCGATAAAGAGTGCCCGCAGCTTCTCCAAAAGGTCCTGTTCTTTCACCCGATACTGCTTAATCGACTCCGAGAACTCGTTGGCATCCGTTTGGAGGTCCTTCGAGTTTTCCGTTCGGGGAAAGTCGATCGCGCTGATTGACTTGGAAATGGGGCTCAGCTGGTCCACCACCGTGTTATTGAACAACAACACGGACTCACCGTAGGCTTGGTCGAACTCCTCAATGTCGGAACTCAAGCGTCCCTCATCCTGCTCCGCTTCGGCATTAAGGCCCTGACGGGCAACGTCTTCCAACTCCCGGCTGTCGTCATCGATCTTGAGGCAGGCGCCCACCATCCGACGCGCGACCTCCAGCCGACGGTTGAACTCCTCTTTCTGCTCCGACTTTGCCCTCTCCGCGCCCCGTTCGGCCCGGTCGAGATTGCTTGACCAAATAGAACCCAAAACCGCCGTGAGCCCGACCAGAATCGGACCAATGTCTTTGAGGAACTCCCAGAATTTGTGTCGCGCTGTGTTCTCCGGATTTGCTTGGCTCATAGATTTCGTTTTAGGGTGAGAGGACCACGAGTATCACATAGTTCCCTGCAGCTCATCGCGGATCTGGATTCGAACCTCACCGCTTCAGGAGGTTTCGATGAAGCGAACCCGTTCTGAGGGACAATTGTGCGGAATCGGCTCAATCACCGTTGACCTGCGTTCTGCAGAGGCCGCCAAAGGGAACCGCTTTCGCTGTTGGCAACCGCCAAACAATATGGCCGCCAGCTCCGCTGACCATCTTGCTTATCACAGGCCGCCGCGAGACTTACGGAATTATTGCGGAATTGCGGACAATACGATTGTCTCCTGTAGCGATTGAACCGTCTTAGGTGTTGAACCAAATAGGAGTGTCACACCCATAGCTGACCCGCGAGAGCAAACGTTCTAATAACTCGGCCCGAGCCACGACCCGAACAGCAAATGCCTTAAAAAAGTCCGCAGAACACGAACGAACCCAAACCTGACCCCACAACTGGCGGGCATCAGGTTCGAATCCTCGATAAACCGAACACTAATTGCAACTATCCTACTACGAAACGAACCCAGATTCGCCAGCCATCATCGCCTGCACTCCATCGAACGCCGACAGCTCAGAAAAAGCTAATTGCAACTAACCAACTGCGAAACGAACCCAGGACCGCTAACCCACACACACGAACGCCCCGATCTCCATTACACTGAACGTAAGGCCCTCAACCCTTAACCCACCCCTATGATCTTTACGCGCCGAAAGAAGGCGAACGAATCTGTACGCTGGTCGCGGATGCTTTCCGTGTCCGCAGCAGTCATTTCGTGCGCGTTCTTGGTGCTCGGATCGGCCGTTTGGGTTAGCCAGAAAGGCCTGATTTCGCTCAGCGACCTTGTCACCCGGTCGCGCGAGTCGGTTTCCATGCTCGACCAGGCCAGTTCAATTCTAATTGAGGCGAAAGCAGACGACCGCATGTGCCGAATCGACAAGGACGACACCGCTTGCTTCCGGGCGACCCGGGAACGACAAGACTTTCGATTCATCATGCGTCAACTCGAGGCGGACACCGACTCGGATAGGCTGCGGTTGTCACGACTTCGAAGGATCGATTCGAACTTGAAAGATGCTTTGCCGGTCGACATGGGTCGGCCTGATCCAGAGTCCGAAGCCGTCCTCGCATCCACCGTTCAAAGTCTGCGCACCATCGAGCAGGTGCAGTTGGACCAACGACTCGACCAGTTCAACGTCCTTGCCCGCCGAGCCCAGCGGGCCATGGCCGCCCTCCTCGCGGTTGGGGGTGTTCTACTGCTCGCTGGCCAAGCTGTCTTCTGGAAAGGGATCCGCAAGCAGCAGTCGACCCAGAAACAGCTCGAGGACCTCAACTCCAACCTCACGCTGGCTCGGCGCGAAGCGCTTGCCCTATCAGAGGCCAAGGGCCGGTTCTTGGCCGACATGAGTCACGAGATTCGAACCCCGCTCAATGGCATCGTCGGCATGTCGTCCATGCTCAGCCTCGGGCACCTCTCTCCGGAAGACGCCGAAATCGTCAGGACGATTCGCGCCAGCAGCGACGTCCTCCTGCGAGTCGTCGACGATGTCCTCGATCTCTCCAAGATCGAGTCGAACCGAGTCGTGCTCCTATCCCAGCCCCTTGAACTGAATAGCCTGCTCCGCGACGTTTCCACTCTCTATCGGGGGATGGCCGAGGACTACCGAAACCGACTGATCCTGAACATTCCCAACTCGGAAAGTTGGGTTCTCGGTGACGCGGTTCGGCTCAAGCAGGTATTCGGCAACCTCGTGAGCAACGCGGTCAAGTTCTGCCGCGAGGGTCAAGTAGAGATCTCCATTGAGAGTTCTGAAGAAGGAATTCACGTCGTGAAGGTCAGCGACACCGGCGTGGGAATCGCCCCAGAACGGCTAGAAGAGATCTTCGATGAGTTTGTCCAGGCCCAAATGATCGTCTCACTGGAACATCCAGGCACCGGTCTGGGGCTCGCGATCGCCCGAAAGCTGGTTCGGCGCATGGGTGGCGAGATCTCGGTCAAGAGCGTCGTCGACCATGGGAGTGAATTCAGCGTCGAACTGCCTTTGCCATCTTGTGAACCCTTGCGGCCTGCGATCGTGGCCGATGGACCTTCGGTAATGGGATTAAGGGTGCTGTTAGCCGAGGACAATAACGTCAACATCCTCGTGGCTACCTCCATTCTGCAGCGGATCGGCTGCATCGTCGAGGTCGCCAAGGACGGAGTTCAAGCCACCGAAATGGCGACATCAAACACGTACGACGTGATCTTGATGGATCTTCGAATGCCGCTTCGGCAGGGCAACGAGGCGACCGTGATGATCTTGGAAGCCTATGCCGGCCACTCGAGACCTCCCAAAATCATTGCGATGACCGCCAACGCCTCGCCAGAGGATCGTGAAGCCTGCACCAAAGCTGGCATGGTGGGTTTCCTGCCGAAGCCGTTCACTCACGAAATGTTGATCGAGGCGCTCCAGCGTGCGGTTCCGGCACGCATTTAGCGCGCTCCTCGGTATGCTCGGTGACCGATGGATCCGATCCTTTCTCAGGTGAACCTCAACGACGATGCGCACCGGGCCGATCGCGCCGCAATGGACGCGATCGTCGCCGACTTTCGATCGAGAATGACTCTCGCCCTTGCCGGTGGAGGCCCCGACGCGATCGCCAAACATAAGGGCCGAGGCAAGATGCTCGCTCGAGAAAGGGTCGACGGACTGCTCGACCCAGGTTCCCCGTTCCTCGAATTCAGCACGTTGGCCGCTTCCGGAATGTATGACGATGGAGCGCCCTGCGCCGGACTCGTCACCGGCGTCGGAACGATCCACGGTCGGCAATGCATGATCGTGTCCAACGATGCGACGGTCAAGGGAGGCACCTACTTCCCTATCACGGTCAAGAAGCACCTCCGCGCCCAAGAGATCGCGTTCGAGAATCGACTCCCCTGCATCTATCTCGTCGACAGCGGCGGCGCGTTCCTTCCTCTCCAGAGCGAAGTCTTCCCAGACCGCGAGCACTTCGGACGCATCTTCTACAACCAGGCCCGTCTCTCGGCCGCCGGCATTCCCCAGATTGCCGCCGTCATGGGTTCATGCACGGCGGGCGGCGCGTATGTTCCCGCGATGAGCGACGAGACCATCATCGTCAAGGGTCAAGGAACCATCTTCCTCGGTGGCCCTCCCCTCGTGAAGGCGGCCACCGGCGAAGAGGTCAGCTCCGAGGATCTCGGCGGCGCCGATGTCCATACGCGGATCAGCGGAGTCGCCGACCACCTTGCCGACGACGACGGTCATGCCCTGGAGATCGCCCGCAACATCGTGTCCACGTTTGGGGCGACCCAAAAGCGGCCATCCCTTGCCATCGAACCCGAAGATCCCGCATTCCCAGCGGAAGACCTGTACAGCCTCGTCCCCTCCGATCCCAAGCGACCGATGCCGATGCGCGAGATCATCGCCCGGATTGTCGACGGTAGTCGCATTCAGGAGTTCAAGGCCCGATATGGAACGACCCTGATCTGCGGATTCGTTCGGTTCCACGGTCATCTGGCTGGCATTATCGCGAACGATGGGATCCTGTTCAGCGAGTCGGCCCTCAAGGGCGCTCACTTCATTGAACTTTGCTGCCAGCGCGGCATCCCCATCGTTTTCCTCCAAAACATCACCGGCTTCATGGTGGGAAGACGCTACGAGAATGAGGGCATCGCTCGAAACGGCGCCAAGCTCGTGACGGCGGTGAGCACCGCCAACGTCCCCAAGTTCACGGTGGTCCTGGGAGGCAGCTACGGCGCGGGGAACTACGGTATGTGCGGCCGGGCATACGGACCAAGGCAACTCTGGATGTGGCCCAATGCACGCATCAGCGTCATGGGCGGCGAGCAAGCCGCCAACGTGCTGCTAACCGTGAAGATGGACCAACTCGCAGCAAAAGGACAGTCGATGTCTGCAGAGGAGCAGGAGTCATTTAAAGCCCCCACCCTGGCCAAATACGCGGAGGAGTCGTCGGCTTACTACTCAAGCGCAAGGCTCTGGGACGACGGCATCATCGACCCCGTCGACACCCGCCGAATCCTCGCGATGGGAATCGAACTCGCCCAAAACGCCCCCATCGAACCCGCCGGCTTCAGTTTGTATCGGATGTAATAGGAGGGGACACCTGCATCAGCATTCGTTAAGCCGTTAACGTTCGGATTACTCCCTCGCCCGCAGCGAAGCGCACGCGGGAGAGGATGGGAGAGAGGGCCAAATCGAAGCTAAGAAAGTCCATCAAAAAGAGACGAACGCCCCCTAGCAATTCGGCATAAGGTGGGAGTTCCCAATAATCCCACGCCATCGTCTAAGCGCTCTCCAATATGGAAAACCAAACCTCGAACATCGAGATCCTAATCCCTGAACGCCTGGCGTTTTGGGGTGAGTTAGTAGACCTTCCATTAGCAGCCATCGCCGCACTCCAAGCGATGGCGATGCTGGTCAGGCAGGACGCAGTTTTGTCGGCGGCGTTCGAAGATTTCTACGAGAAAACCGTTCTTCGCGGCGAATGGCATCGCGAATGGAGCCCGGTTCCCATCGATCCGGAGGTGGCATCGCGATGCGGCGAGAGTGTGTCGCTCTATCAGTTCCTGGGTTACCTCTCCGCACTACCCCATACGTGGGAGCACTACCAGAGATTAGGTATCGAACTCGAGGTTTTCAAGGCGACGATGCTGGATCTTCGTTTCTACCTCCAAGACTATTTTGATCAGCACGCAACGTGGGGATACGACCGGTTCGGCTGGATCTGGCGTCACTTGACCGTCGAGTTGTTCCGATTGGGGCGACTGCAATACATGCTGATGCCATTCTCGGGTGGCGTCAGAGCACTCCGCCGAAAACCAGGCGCCACTCCTGAAGAAACCCCTCCATCGACCGTTCTGCTCGCCGACCCAGACCTGCCCTTGAGAGAAGACGGATACGCTTGGGGAGCCGGCAGACCGAAACGGAGCGACATTCCACCCGAGTCAGAGAGCACATGGAGACCTTCCTTCGATGCCCAGCCTGAGGGTTGGCGAGGCCATTTGGTGTCTCCGCATGGCAGGGTGCAAAGAGAACCGACGTGGCTCTCGGTTACCGATTGGGAGTTGATCTTGGATCCCGGCGACACGATCATTGATATGCACATCCCGCGTTCGGATGCGCTTAACTCCGATACGTGCGGCTCATCCTACGCACAGGCATTGAAGTTCTTCGCTAAGATCTTCCCGGATCGGCCATCCAAGGCGCTCTATTGCCACACCTGGATATTCTCTCCGCAGTTACAGGAGTTCTTGCCCCAAACGAGCAACCTCGTGAAATTCCAACGCGAGTTCTATCTATATCCTCACCCGGGAACCCCCGGATACCTGTGGTCGTTCGTGTTTGGCGATCATCAGGCGCCCGCCGGTGCGCCGCGCGATACCTCGCTTCGTCGGGCGGTACTGGATTGCCTGGAGGGAGATGGCGAGATATTCGACCTGCCCGGGCTGATGTTCCACGCTCCCGATGCGTGGGGAACACAGCCCTACATGGGTCTGCGTTAGGCCTCGGCTGACCTCGCTCCGCCTCAGGCCTGGTTTCGTTTGCCCGATTCCCTGATCTCTCTGGGGGATACTTGATAGGAGAGCCGCATCTTTCGGCCCAGGTGGCTGCCCGAGCAGAATCCAGAACCTTTCGCTACCGCATCCACCGACAGTTCTGAGTGCTTGAGAAGGAACACCGCGTGTTTCAAACGGATTTCATCGAGCACTTCTTGGGGAGTGCGACCGAGAACTTGGTCGAAGTAGGTGTAAAGAGTCGACCTCGAAATTTGAAGCTCGGCCGCTAACTCTCCGAAGCTAATCGGCCGACGAAAATCGTTCCTAAAGATGCCCCTTGCCCGACTGACCACCTTCACTGCACTATTCTCCTCCTCCGAGTGGACGGCCGAGCGCTTCATCAGGATGTCCAGCAGGTGAATTGAGTGCCGCAAGAACGCATCTCGGTGGTTCCAGCCGCCATACCAGTCTCGCACGATGAGTTCGAGAAGGCCGCCTAAAGGGGCGCCCTCCAAATCCCGCCCGAGCCTGGGCCATGTCAGTGGCTCGCGAGATGCAATCAGTACGTGATAGAGGAAGTAGTCCGAACTCGCGCGATCCGCGTGCACGGCTCCCGGGGGGTGCAGAATGAACATCCCGGGGCTGAGATCGAACACTTCTCCATCGGACATTTCGGCGATATGACCTTCGCGCAGATAGAGCAGCTCCCAAGCATTTTCGTGCTTGTGCGGCGGGAAATCGGTAGCACCGCCATGTCCGCCGGCATAGACGATTTTCGGGGCGGACGGGAGGTTTTCGCTCATCGGTGAGTCACAAGTCGCGTTAAGGTAACGCAATCTTTCCTGAAAGGAACGGGGTCACGAAACCTCTGAAGCCGCTTCGAGTCTTACTCAAAACCTCTCCATTTTGCATTTTGTCACCACAGTCCGAGACCAATCGCTCCCGACAGCTAAATTGTTTCACCAACGAAGCATCACAGTCCAAAAAAACGGCTCTCGCGCCGTCTGGTTCACGGTGTCCTTACCGCGATATCTCAATGGGGCTGTCTTATACTCACGCCGTGACGCGAACATTTGCGGCCGTTACTTTGTGCTCCGCGCTCGGAGCCACGTGCGTTGCCTCCACTCTCCACTCTGACCTCTTACTTGCCAAGACACAGGCTTGGTCAAGAATTCAGCCTCCGGTGAACCTTCCGGGACCAGGTCGAATGTTTGTCGGAACTTGCTACCAGCCGATCGACCGTTCTCCCGCCCAGATCAAAGGCGACTTCGCAATCATGAAGTCAGCCGGTTTCAACGTCGTCCGGATGGGAGACCTCTCGTGGGACTCCTTCGAGCCCTCGGAAGGAAAGTTCACGTTCGGGTGGTTTGACAAGGTCTTGGATCAGTGCGTCGCAAACGGAATCCGTGTCGTCCTGGATATCCCAGGATCGCCTGCCCCTATTTGGCTTCACCATAAATATCCTGGAGTCGATGTCGTGAGCCAAGAGGGAAATCGGGTGCCCCCTTCGGAGCGCTACATGGACGACATTAGCGATCCTGACTATGCGCGACTCGCGAAGCAACTCGCAGTGGCCATGTTGCGACGCTACGCTCACCATCCCGCAATCATTGCCATTGGCTACGATAACGAGGTCGGCAACGGAGTCATGTCCTACTCGGCAGCCGACCGGCGACGATTCATCGCTTGGATAAAGGCCCGCTATGGGACTATTGCGCAGGTCAACAAAGCGTGGTCGACGCAAAGATGGTCGCGCCACCTGAATGACTTCGACGAGATCGACATTCCACTCCAAAGTGGTCCCGGTCCTTCCGAACGCTATTTGGACCTTCACCGATTCTGGTCTGACGTCGTCATTCACCGATTGAATGAGCTCGAAGCAGTTCGGCGGCAGTACATGCCGAAGACCCCGACCCTTTCGAACCTTTGGGACACGGCCGGACGACGTGGGTTCGATTACCTCTCCTCGTACCGAAGCTATGCAACTTTCGGCGCGATGGGTTTCTATCCTGGTGGCGCCATCGATGGGTCGTTTGAGGTCGCGTTGACTCGTGCCGGACTGGACACTCCGCTGTGGTTGAACGAATTCACAGCCGGTGGCGGCGGGTGGTACGGAGACCCAGGTCGAAGCCGCATGCTCGCCTACGTCAGCCTGATCATGGGTTCCCAGGGAATCCTGGCCTGGACGTTCAACAGCCATTCTGGAGGCGAGGAGCAGGCCCTCTTCGGCCTCGTGGACCACGACGGAAAGCCGTCGTGGAAGGTCCATGAATGGGGCCAGATCGCGGCCGATTTCAAGCTTCTCGGCAAATACGGATTCCCCCGGCCGCTGCACCCGAAGGTGGCCATCGCGTACGCGTTTGATTCAGCGATCGTCTCGTCCACCCCTGGGCCATCCAGTACGACCAAACAGTATTTCAAGACGGGCTACTACGACCAGGTTCAATCGGCGTTTGAACCTCTTTACAAAAAGAATATTGACGCCGCCGTATTGAACATCCGATACGAAGACCTCAGCAAATACAAGCTTGTGATCGTTCCGGCTCTGTACGTCATGGACCCGGGCAGCGCCAAAGCCATTCGAGACTATGTACACGGAGGAGGCACCGTTCTCATGACCGGATACTCGGCCAAGGTGAATGAACAGGCTCAGTGGTTTGAGACAACGCTTCCTGGTCGCTTGAGCGACGTTTTCGGCCTTCGAACCGCCGCATTCTATCGGAATGACGGGGGCGTAAAGTTCAACCTTCAGGGCGAGGATGTCAGTTCAACTGCTCAATACTATGAAATATTGGAACCGTCGACGGCGAAGGAACTCGGGGCGATTACGAACTCCTATCTGCCCGAACATGCCCCCATCCTGACCGTGAACCAATTTGGGAAGGGCCACGCTTTCTATCTGGCCACCGAGTCCAACGCCACTGCCCTGGCACCCGTGTTGGACTTTGTGAAAAAGGTAGCCGGCGTTCAAGACGGCCCCCAGACTCCTGAAGGAGTCTACGCAAGAGTCATTGATGGGAGAACCTTCTACGTCAACACGAACTACCAGGAAGTTCGGATACCGATCGAGGGTAGGCGAAAGGGGCTGCTGTCAGGAACAACGTTCGAAGGAACGCTGGTTATTGGTCCAAAGGGAGCCGAGCTTCTTGAATAGGCAGGTTGTCCGGGGGTTGTTCACTTCAAAAGAAGTGTCGAAACGGCGTCAACCGACCATGAAAACATTTCGTTCCTGCAGCCGAACCGTTCTCTTTTGCTTGGCTGCCCTGGCGGTTTCCACGGCAGCCTACGGACACGCCGGGTTTGCCCCTGAGTCCGACGCCCTTTCCGCTGGGACGGCTCTCAAGGAGATGTCTCCGGGGTGGAACCTCGGCAATACGTTGGAAGCTCTCCCGAATGAGACTTCCTGGGGCAATCCGGTCCCTAACCTCACGCTATTCAAGGCGGTCCGGGCAGCTGGCTTTAAGAGCATCCGAATCCCGGTCGCCTGGAGCCAGCACGCCGATGCTGAATACAACATCGACCCAAAGTGGATGGCCCACATTCAGGATGTGGTCACCCTGGCAAGACGTGCCGGCTTATACGCCATGATCAACATCCATTGGGATGGTGGTTGGCTCCAGTCGACCTATGCTAAGGAGCCAGCTGCCACTTCAAAGCTTCGCAAGTTCTGGTCACAGATAGCGAAAAGCTTTCGAGACTTCGATGACCATGTCCTCTTTGCCGGTACCAACGAGATCGGAGTAGATGGCGTTTACGGACCTCCAACGCCTGAGAATGCCGCTGTCCAAAACGGATTCAATCAGACCTTCGTGACCGCCGTGCGTAAAACCGGAGGAAATAACAGAACACGATTTCTCGTCGTTCAGGGCTACAGCACCGACATTGACGCGACCGTTAAGAGCAATGCCACGATGCCGTACGACACGGCAAATGACAGGCTCATGATGGAAGTTCACTATTACTCGCCTTATAATTTCACTCTTAATGACAAGAGCACCATTTGGCAGTGGGGAAAAAACGCTACCGATCCGTCGGCGACCGAAACCTGGGCAAACGAAGCTTATGTCGATGCCGAATTTCAGAAAATGAAAGCCACATTCATCGACAAGGGTGTGCCCGTAATCCTAGGCGAATACGCGGCCGGGATGAAGTCCAAGTATCCAGGAATGGATTCGTTCAGACGGGACTGGGACATGTACGTGACTAAGTCCGCATTCGCTCACGGCTTGATCCCGTTTTACTGGGATGCAGGCAGTCTCTTCAACCGGAGGACGGGCGTCCAACAAGACGGCGCAGTCATTAAGCTCATTACCGAGGCTGCTCGGACAAGTTCATGAACCGATTCTTAAAATCTTCGACGCTGGCTCTTCTTGCCGCTGCTTCTTGCGGCTGGGCACGAAGTTCTGTGACATCCATGTCCCAAGGCTCAGTTCCGACAGTAGGTCAAGGCGACATTCCGTTGAGACAAATTGAGTGCAACTTTGGGAAAACGGCAGGCCCCCTTGGAGAAGTCTTCCGGCACTGCGTCGGAGCTGGCCGCGCGAACGAGGGTCTGCGCGCCGATTGGCAACGGCAATTGCGGGAAGCTAAGCAGGACTGCGGGTTCGAGTACATCCGCATGCACGGACTTCTATGCGACGACATGGGCGTTTACCGAGACGAGCGTGGCAAGCCGGTGTACAACTGGCAGTATATCGATGAGCTTTACGACTTTCTCGTCGACCTCAAGGTCCGACCGTTCGTCGAGTTGGGCTTCATGCCGGGCGGTCTCGCCAGTGGCAACAAGACGATCTTCTGGTGGAGAGGCAACGTGACCCCACCGCGAGATTATGCTAAGTGGGGAGACCTGATCACGGCTCTGGTTCAACATTGGAAAGAGCGTTACGGCGAGGAAGAGGTCCGAAAGTGGTTTTTCGAAGTCTGGAACGAGCCGAACCTGGACGGATTCTGGGCTGGCGATCAGAGGGCCTATTTCCATCTGTACTCGACAACTGCCGAGGCGGTTAAGCGTGTCTCGCCGGCGTTCCGAGTGGGAGGGCCCGCCACGGCTGGCAACGGTTGGATTCCCGAATTCATCCAGTACTGCACCTCCACCAACAGTCCGGTGGATTTCATCTCGACGCACACCTACGGCGTCGATGTCGGCTTCCTGGATGAATTTGGCGGCCGCGGCACCGTCCTAAGCAAGAATCCCGAATCCATCATTGGCGATGTGAAACGCGCTCACGCTCAGATCCAAGCGTCTGCCTTACCGTCCCTTCCCCTCTGCTATACCGAGTGGAGCGCCTCTTACACTCCCGCAGACCCCGTCCATGACAGCTACGTCAGCGCGCCTTTCATCCTGGACAAACTTAAAAACTCGATCGACTTTGTTCAGTCCATGTCTTACTGGACGTTCACGGATATCTTCGAAGAAGCAGGACCACGAACCACTCCATTCCACGGAGGGTTCGGCTTGATGAACTATCAAGGGATCAAGAAGCCAGCATTTCGGGCCTACGAATATCTCAACAAGCTCGGCCCAACGAAGCTGGAATCAGCCGACCCCCAATCGCTCGTCACTAGAGACGACAAGGGCGGTGTCCAAGCCTTGGTATGGGACTTCACGAATAACGTGCCCGAACACGTTAACAACCAGCAGTACTTCATCGGAGATCTCAAACCGAACTTGAAGAGCAAGGTTCAGGTGCGCTTCGCAGACTTGAAACCTGGTCGCTACCGGGTCTCGACCTATCGGGTCGGATACCGCATCAACGATCCCTACGCGGATTACCTTGACTTAGGGCGCCCCGGTCAGCTCACTCGCCCGCAGGTTGAGAAAATCAAGAGTCACAACGATGGCAAACCGACCGCCGTCGAAACGGTCGATGTCCGTAAGGGTGAGCCTTTGACGCGAAGTTTTGACCTCCGGGAGAACGACGTGTACTTGCTGGTAATCGAACAACCTAAGAGATGAGGAGTGTGAGATTGGGCAGCCCTTTGCGCTTACGATCAAGCTGCCGAAATCTGCTTGCCTCTGGGGTGAAGTTCGCCCTTTTCGGTTGCTTCATCGGCCTGGGAACCGTCACCATTTCCCAGGCTCGAACATTCCAAGAAGGCCACACACGCCGAGAGACGCTTTCGATGGACTTCGGGTGGCGATTTCACCTTGGCGACATCCCAAGTTCGGCCTTCAAGGCCAACGGGGATGAGGCCGAGGGCGGAGGCAAAGGAGCGGGGGCATGGGGAGCGGCAGCTCCCGCATATGATGACAGCGCCTGGCGAAAGTTGGACCTCCCGCATGACTGGGTGGTCGAACAACCGTTCGATCCCGGCGCGGTGCGAAACCAGGGATATCGGCGACGAGGCATTGGCTGGTATCGACGTCAGTTCAAGCTCGATCCATCGGATCGAAGCAAGCACTTAGAGATTCAATTCGACGGGGTCTCAACCCACTGCACCGTCTGGTTTAACGGCTCTCCCGTTCACCGTAACTGGAACGGTTACACCTCCTTTGCCATCGACATCACGCCGATGGCCCGATTCGGTAACGAGACAAACACCGTGTCCGTCCGAGTCGATGCCGAGGACATGGAAGGATGGTGGTACGAGGGCGGTGGTATCTATCGCCACACCTGGCTTGTCAAGCGACCACCGGTGCACGTGGTTACCGACGGTGTTTACGCCAATCCGATCAAGAACTCCAACGGCCAGTGGACGGTGCCCGTAGAGGCCACATTGGAAAACTCCGGCGTCAATTCGAGCGCCGCCACCGTACTGGTCAACGTCCTCGACCCAACCGGGAGGACGGTTGCGGGAGCCAGGAAGGAAGCGAAGATCGATTCGTGGGGACGGCAGGTCCTCAACTTCTCTCTCACCGTGGCTTCACCAGCCCTCTGGTCAATTGCTCATCCGACCCTGTACACCGTGACGACAAAGGTGCTGAGCGAAGGCAACTCCGATGAGATCGCAACCAAATGTGGATTTCGAACGCTGCGATTCGACGCGAAGAAGGGCTTCTTGCTCAACGGCGGAAGGGTGGAGATTCAAGGCGTTTGCTGTCACCAAGATCACTCTGGAGTCGGAGTAGCTGTCCCCGACTCTCTCATAGAATTCCGCTTAAGGAAACTCAAGGAAATGGGCGCGAACGCCTATCGATGCGCCCACAACCCTCCATCGAAGGAACTGCTCGACCTTTGCGACCGGATGGGGATCCTCGTGATGGACGAGAACAGGCACTTTAACGCTTCCCCCGAATACCTTGACCAACTCAAGTGGATGGTACGTCGCGATCGAAACCACCCAAGTGTGATTCTGTGGTCGATCTTCAATGAAGAAAACGCCCTTCAGGGAACTGAACAGGGCCGACAGATGGCGCGCCGAATGATCGCTGCGGTCAGGAGT
Source organism: uncultured Armatimonadota bacterium (assembly GCA_903904815.1). Lineage (GTDB taxonomy): Bacteria > Armatimonadota > Fimbriimonadia > Fimbriimonadales > Fimbriimonadaceae > Fimbriimonas. The sequence continues at coordinate 27,806 of CAIVDU010000106.1, read as the reverse complement.
CTCGACCCAACGAGACCGGTTACCGCTGCCCAAAATGGAGGTCAGCTGATCGGCGACCGAGCCAACTCTCAGAACGCTGCCCAAGAACTCGACGTCGTAGGGATCAACTATCAAGTCGACCTGTATGACAAGATTCGCGCGGCCTACCCGAATAAGCCGATCGTCAGTTCGGAGGACACCTCGCAAGTGATGACGCGAGCGACCTACACCACCGACTGGTCGAAGCTAATACTTGCCTCCTATGACGATAAGTTTCCCGGCTGGACCTCGGAAAACCGTGGGGATTGGGAGGCAATCGCGAAACGTCCTTCGTTTGCAGGCGGGTTCTTGTGGACGGGATTCGACTACCGAGGTGAGCCATCCCCGTTTGGATGGCCCGCCGTAAGCTCCTATTTTGGCTGCATGGACCTTTGCGGCTTTCCGAAAACGGCTTACTTCATTCGCCAGGCTCTTTGGATCCACGACCGGCCGATTCTTACCCTTGTGCCTCATTGGAATTGGTCGGGACTGGAAGGCAAACCGATACGTGTGATGGCCCTGACGAACGCGGAAGTGGTCGCCCTTTTCCTAAACGGAAAGTTGGTACAAGAGAAGCGAGTCGACCCGTTTCGGATGGTTGAGTGGCAAGTGCCGTTCGCCCCCGGGCGCTTGGAAGCGGTTGCCAAGAATGGCGGAAAAGAGGTGGCCCGATATGCGGTCGAAACGGCGGGCGAACCAGTTGCCCTGCGCCTCACTCCTGACCGCATGGCTCTCACGGGAGACGGACCCGACACCCTTCCAGTTACCGTCGAAGCGATCGACAAAGACGGACGGCAGGTACCGACCGCGAACGCTCGGGTCACTTTTGATATCGAGGGTCCCGGCTCGATCCTAGGGGTGGGTAACGGCGACCCAACAAGCCATGAACCGGATAAGGGAAATCAGCGCAGCCTGTTTAACGGCTTGGCACAGGTGCTCGTTCAAACCGGCCGCAAAAGCGCAGGCCGGATCTTACTGCGTGCCCGATCGGCAGGTTTAAAGGATGCGGAGATCATGCTTAGCGTCAAACCGCCCTCCTCAAACCCAAAAGCGCCACATCTTTAAGCAGCCAGCCCTACTTAACTCGCAGTTCATAGATGCTGATACTGAATTTGGGCAATGTGACTGAGCCCGGGATCGAATCAAGCGAAGTCGACTCGACCTCAACCTCTGATTTTGCCCCCACCGCCCTCGTGGCCTGGAGACTATTCGGAGCGAGGCGCCAAAGAGTTCCCTTGCCAGAAAACGACGCATGATTGAAATGCATGTCGAGGTGTTGGTCGGTGTCGGTCGTGTTGATCACGGCGACGGTGAGCGCTTTATGATCGTCTCTCCAGGCAGCGACAACGTCCAGCGGATAGGTGTCACTTCCGGCGTTGACCGTGGGTTGCTCCCCTCCCGTCGGGTCCGTTGGCTTGGGTTGCGGGACGTTACCCACGACTTCGACCGGAATCGAACCGAAATGCTCTCGGTACATCTTGAACATGAGTCCGGTGGGATTCAGAGTGGCTTCGGACCGATTTGAGCTGAACATCGCGGTAGCGAAGGTGAAACAAGCCATTTGGTACAAGTCAGAGTGACGAAACATCTCATGAAAGGCCCAGGCGTAGGCAGGTGTGACTTTGTAAGAGTTTGGAGGTCCTCCCGAATAAGCCCACTCATCCAAGCAGATAGGAACCGGCTTCGTCTTCAAGGCAGGAATCAGGTCCTCATAGGACTTGTATTCCTCCACTTTAAGGCGGATGTGGTTCGCCGGCCGCCGCATCCATGTAGAGAGTGGCTCATTGGGGTCGTTAGGTACCTGCTGCGCTTTCGAAAGATCGTAATGAGTCGCGCCGTAGTTGTAGAAGTGCTCGCTGATCAGATCCATGTTGTCTAGACACTTCGAGAACAGCCCACCGGTCCAGTCAGCTGGTCCAAGCGGCTTAGGAATCAACGTGTCTCCGAGGTTCAGGGCTTCCTTCGAACCGGTCATCGTGTCGGCCATCGCGCCACTTCCAACCAGCTTGATCGTGGGGTCGATGCTTCGCATCGCCTCGGCAAACTGGTTGTGCTTGACCAGATACTGGTTGAGCTTCATGGCTCCAAACTGGTAGCTATAACCCCAAGCTTCGTTGCCAATGCCCCAGTACTTCACGTGGTAAGACTCAGGATGTCCATTTTTGGCGCGTGCAGCGCCCATCGGCGAGTTGGCGGCTCCGTTGCAATACTCGACATACTCTTTAGCCGACCAAGCGTCTCCAGAGCCCGCATTCACCGTGATATACGGCTCCACATCCACGAGTTTGCAGAACTTCATAAACTCGTCGGTTCCCACATCGTTGGGTTGAACCGCGGACCAAACGGGATCAAACTTCGGAGGACGTTTGTCGGAGTCGCCTATCGCATCGCGCCACTCATGAGCCGAGACGAAGTTGCCACCCGGAAATCGGTATACGCCGGAATGGAGTTGCTTGAGTACCCCAACTACTTCCGCGCGGAAGCCGTCGATGTTGTCAGCCGGCATCAGGGAGACAGCGCCGATCGAGAAACTTCCCGATCCGGTAGCCAAGATCTGGAGTCGAGCATTCTCCGAAGTCGTCGGAACCTGAAATCGGATCGGATACTTCGCATACGCTGCCCCCACTCGCCCGATTTTTACGGTCGCGCGGTCTAAATCTCCAGTTCCCCAAATGAGGGAGACGGTGACTGTCGTGCCCGGACTGCCGGCCAAGACCACCCGACCCGCATACGTTTTGCCTCCGACAACGCCTAGGCCAGCCTGTTCGAGACCTCTCGACTCCGAGTCAGACAACGTGATCTGAGGAGAATGCTTGCCGACATAGGGATGAGCCGAGTCCATCGCGACAGCGGTCGTCGGACCGATTACTGTCCACGGTCGCAAGCGAGTTCTCGCGAATCGAGGACCGCCAGCACCGGCGGGGGCGGGGGTCGGAATCGAGTTGAAGAACTTGCGATCATCCAGCATCTCGGCCCACAAGCCGTTGTTGATGATGTTGCCGATGTGTTCCACAAACTGGCCGTAAACGAGCTTTGAGATCGGCGAACCGGTCTTGCTGGCGTCGATATCGGCGATTACCGACTGACCTTGAGCCCCCACCAGCGCGCAGGCAATGAAAAGAGAACTCGATGTCAGTCTGAGCATTCGGGATTTGTTCATAGAGGTTTTCGGAGGAATGAGTCTTGGCAAGGAGATGTCTGACTGAGAACGAGAGGAAGGACGGGGAATAGACTCATGAATTAGGAGGCTTTGGTGTCAAACGCGACGCAGTAGTTCGGCTGCGGTGCGTGGGTGTTGAATCCTACGAATGGGTCGGAGTCGCGAAGGAGTCCCCAATGGGGCGATGCGCCGTACTGGGGGTTTCGAAGGGTTGGCTCCCCGAGCATGGCGTAACTGACTCGAGCACCTGGCCCTGGATCGGTCGCCAGATCCAAGACAACCGAGTCAGAGCCGCGAAGCGTTGCCGACTGGATCATGACCCGCTTTCCTAAAGAGTCGGTGACCTCAAAACCCTTGCCATTGGCCCACTCGGGGGATGAGGGATGAGGGTTGGCCATGGCCGAGTCCCATACCAAGGGCTTCACTGGTACGTGAAACCGGATGGTGATCTTGTTCTTTCCTCGAGTCACCCGCTCGGGCTGAAGAGGCTTCCACTTATGCCCCAACACCACTCTTTCGAAGTAGACCTGACCGTATTTTTCGCCGAGGAGCCGATATCCGTCGGCGTTCATGTGCAGGGAGTCGAATCCGTAGGGATATTGGTATTTGGGTCCGGAGCACACGATGTTGTCCGGAAAATCTTCACCGACCTTCCACTGCGCGATGGTAGAAGGCGAGAATTCTCCGAGTCGGTTGTGCTGAGAGACAATCATCAACACGTCCCGTTTTTGACCGGTGATTGCCTTGATATCGGTGTTGTAGTCCGACCACAGCTGGTGCAGATCCTCGCCGTACTTGGCATTGCCGGTGTCAGTTTCTCCATGGGTCATGAAGATTGCGCCCACGCCGTACGACTTTCCACTTGCGCGAGCAAGCCGGGCAATCGCCTTCGTCTGGAGCATGGCCGCCTCATACGAACGGCCCGTGACTCCTTCGTGGATCGAATTCTTTCGAATCCGGATCATGCCCTGGCCCGCTTCGGCGACGTCGAAGTGGACTGTGACGTAGTCAAATCCGAACTTGTCTTTGACGAGGGCGCTTATCTCGTTCGCGGCGCTGGTATGGGGCGTCTCGCCGTCGATATTCATCGGCCATGAATTCGGATATCCGTTTGGACGGCGTCCAATGGGCTCGACGAGGGGCACGAGTGTGAGCTTGGGATCGTCTGCATCGACCGGCCACTGAAGGTCCGCGCTGTGCACCTTCAGATTCCCGAAGGGCTGCTCCTTCGACTTGACGGGCTGGCCAAGACCGCCCACGGCGAGGCTTTGGCCGGTGCCGATGACGACGTTCCAGTCCCATCCCGGTGCGCGCCTTTCTTTCGCCGGTGGCAGGGATCCTCCGAGCATTACCGAACCAAGCGAAAAGAGTAACCCAACTTGAAATCCCATCATCTTCTGACCTCGTTCGCGCTCATGAGCGAAAAACCTTTTGAAGGAAGTAGTACAGGTTGTTCCTCCATTCCGTCGGGTCGTGGGCGTGACCGTCCACGTTCCATACGTGAGCGACTCCGTTCGCTTTGAGATACTGATGGACACCCTGGCTGATGCGGATGAGGCCATCCTTGTTGCCGACTGAAAGCCAAAGGAGCTTCAACTTCGCTTTTGCCGGAGCGGGGTCGAGAAGTAGCTCCTTGGGCGCCTTCGTATTCGGCGCAGACGAGAAGCCCCCGACCCAGGCAAACGTGTCTAGGTGCGCCAAGCCAAAGTTGAGCGACTGGCCACCGCCCATCGAGAGCCCGGCAAGGGCACGTTGCTCACGCCCCTTGTCGACCGAGTAGCGCGACTCGATGCTCGGAATCACGTCCTGCAGCAGGTCTTGCTCGAAAGCGGCAAACGCAGGGGCAGAGGCATAGACGTTGCCAACCGGTCGGTCGTCCTTCTGGGCTCGGCCGTTGGGCATCACGATGATCATCGGGACCGCCTTACCATCCGCGATGAGGTTGTCCTCGAGTAGATTCGGGGTAGCGAACTTCTGCCACTCATTCTCGTCGCCGCCAATTCCGTGGAGAAGGTAAAGCACGGGATATTTCTTGTCGGCCGAATAGCCGGGAGGCGTATAGACCTGCATCTTCCGCCGGGTTCCCACGCTCTTGGAGTCGTACTCGATGATCTCAAGCTTGCCGTGAGCGTTCTCCGGCCGGTTTGCTACGATGCTTTCGGGCGGCTCAGGAAAAAGCTGAACGTCATCTGGACCGAGCACAATCGGGCCGCCAAATCCGCCCTGCCCACCTGGTCCGGAGCGGTTTGGCGGGTTTTCGACGCCCACTACAGTCGAAGAACGAGTGATTGCATCGCTCGCATGCGCGAAGGCAATCAGGCCGAAGATCGCCAAAACAGGGAATGCGGTTTTCATATTTTTCTCCCGACGCTGGAAGCGAAATGTCACCGGGGTTTCGGGGTTTAGAAGCTCCGTTACACCTCATCGAAATGACTGCATCGCATATAACCATATATGCGATGTCGTTGACTCACTATCATAACCGACTTATCCCGGGCATGTTATCGCTAACACAAGATTTTTTAGAAAGGATCGGCCGGAGCCGCCCTATCGATCGCAATGGAGCGTCAACACGGTGACCGAGAGAGCGGGAATGATCTGACGAAACATCGAACCTAGTCCGGTCAGATGTTTGACCTCTGGAACTACGATAAGGGGTTGGTTCAGAGCGTTTACCGCTCGCGGCGCGCCATGAAGAGTGGTTGTGGATCCATTCGACTGGACGGACGCCCCTTGAATTTCGAACTCGATTGTTTGATCTGATGAGAGGGCGTTTACGAGCTTAATGTAGACCAACTTGTGCTTCGAATCACGGGTCGCCGAGGCGAAAACTCCGGGTAGAGCCCGATTTCCATCGGTCTGGTTCGGCACATTGCTGAGGGACATGGCGACTGTGTGGTCGCCAACAGTCGTCATGAACAGCTTCTGCGCCAGGTAGGAGGGAGAACCTACTGTCGACAGGGCGTCGTAGCCAATAAGGTTGACCGCCCACTGTCGCCCCCCTGGGTTCAGGTTCACCAACAAGGGAGCGTAGCATGCCATTTTCACGATATCGGAGTTTCGCTCCAACCCGGTCATGAATGCGGCGTCGGCAACGGCGCTTGCCATATCCGGCATAGGGCCCTTCTTTTCGCGACCCGTCCACGGATCGCCCAAACCTTGTGATGCCCACTCTCCCACGAACACTTCTGGCCCCTTTCGGTCGTACGTGTCGTACTTCGAGGCCATCGCCATCATGTCCCAGTCACTGGCATAGTAGTGTTCGTCGACGAGGTCCGGCTTCCGGCGGGAAAGTGGGAACTTTGCTCCGAGCCAGTCCTGGCCGCCGGTAGTCGCAATCACCTTAAGGTTGGGATATTTGGCTTTGATGGCGTCGTAGAACTGGACGAAGCGTCCTTCGTAGCTGCCGGACTTGTCAAATCCATCTTCGTTCCCGACTTCCACACACTCGAGCGGAAAGGGTTTGGGGTGTCCGTCAGCCGCTCGCCGCTTACCCCAAGTCGTTTCCGGACCTCCGATGACGTACTCGATCTCATCGAGCGCTTCCTGCACATAGGTGTCGAGGCCGGGTCCGGCTTTTACGACTTCGCCATTCAATGCGTAGCCGGCGAATACGGCAAGGACGGGCTTGGCGCCCATGTCTTCGGACCACTGCAAAAATTCCAGGAGTCCCATTCCATCGCTGGATCGGTAGCCCCAAGGAGACGGATGGCCCGGACGTGTCTCAATCGGCCCCAGTGTCTGCTTCCAAGGAAACCGGTCGGCAACCCGGTTACCTTCCAAGTAGTTTCCTCCTGGAAATCGGAGGAACTGCGGTTTCATGCTTGCCAGCATCTCCATCAGATCGGGGCGATTCCCGTTTGGACGGCGAAGGAATGTTTCTGGGAATAGAGAGACCTGCGCGAAATGAACCGTTTGTCCGGCTCCCGTACGAAGCACGAGCCTTGCGTCCTTAGTTGTCTTGCAGTCCCCAGCGGTTCTCAGTGAACTCGTTAGCTTGCGCCAATCCTTGCCCAATCCACCCATTCGGCATTGGGCATAGACCACGCGGCCATCTGGCGATTCGATGCTGGCGGTAATCGGGCCACCGCTCTCCGCAGAGGCGATTATTGAGAGCCGGTAGAGAGCATGTGGGTGAACGGGAATGCCCCAATACCCTTCGTTGGCGACCCCACCCTGAACATTGAGGGATGTGGGCCGAGCCGCGTCTGGGCCGATTTGCTCGAGACTGATGCTCGAACCTTCGCCGACGGCCGCCCAATGTGCGGCCCTTCTCCGGTCATCAAGGAAGGCTCGGTTCCGGACGAGTTCCGCGTACAGGCCGCCGTCGTATGAGTAGTTAATCTCTTCGGTCATCAGACCGAAGAGCGAGGGACTAACCGATTTTCCGGAGGCTCGAAGGTCGAGATGGAGGCTTACCGGCGGTTGTTGGAGAATCGGGGGAATGAAGAACATGAGTTTATGAGATTGGCTTCCAGGAAAAGGACGCGCCGTTTTTTCGATCGAATTGGGCTCCCGGTTCGTCGGCCCGAAGTGCCCCGTCCGGAAGGATCCGGAGGTTTCGGTGGCTTGCGAGCGAGAGCAGGAGTAAATCTCCCCGCGCCATCTCGGTCCACTGGAATGTTTGAGAATCGTCGTTTCGCGTTGGTTCCAAGCTGACCTGTCCTTGAGCGCCTAAGCCATGCACGGTTACGAAGCGACCGTCCACAGTCTGTAAGCTCACACGCCCGAGTTTGCGATCGATGACCCGGAAATGTGCCGCCGGAGATTGGGCAAGCGGGTCGGACGCCGTTACAGAGGCGAGTTCACCACCTTTGACGACGATCGCCTCTTTTGACTTCATGTTTTCTAGCCGAATTTCGCGGTGAATGGGGATCGGCTGGGTAAGGGCAGTGGGAGAAAGTTCGTGAACCGAGAAATGGGAAAAGTCGGCGAATCCGCCACCGGCGCCGTACGCGAACAGACTATAGCGAATGCCCTGAAACGTCTTGAGTTGGAAGATCATCGTGAATTCGGGGCCGAGATTGCGGAACGCTTTGCCATCCGTGCTGAAACTGAACTTGGCCTTTTCCGAAATGAAGTCACAGTCTGCGCGAAGCCAAACTCGGCCGCTAGAAAGGGATTGGACTTCGGATTTGTCGGTCGACTGGTCGTACTGTACGATCTCCAAACCCTGGGTCGATTTCCGGATGCCGATCCAAGCAAAGGGATAGTTAAGGAGGCCGAGGCCAGCGACATCTCCCGTTTCGAGTCCAGACGCGTCCAACTCTACTGTGGGAGAAGATGCCGGGCCGACCGCACGCTGGGTCAATGTGTTTCGGGCGTTCCAGAGGCTCTCACCGGGCACCGTGTGCAGTCGCAGAAAGCCCTGCCGCTCGCTGAGGGACCACTTTCCGTCAACCGGCGCATGGTTCCATTGCCAAACGTTGGCGAGGCTCGGGCCACGGAAATCGTCGTTCCTCGCGAAGGGGGCGGACGGACGCTCCGCGAATCCGGTGTTTGGCTTGACCCAAGTTCTGGGCGTGCGCCCTAGGTTGCCGGGCAAGCCAAAGTAGGGCCATCCCTGCTCCCAAGTGACTGGAGACAAACAGGTCATGCGACCGATAGAATTCGCGTCCATCATGGACCAGCCCCACCATTCGCCGGTCTGAGTTTCCACAATTCCCCCCTGGTGCATGGCAACTCCTTCGGGACCGCCGTGAGGATTGAGCGGCCAAGTATCGAATTTCCCGGCGCCTTGGTTTCGAAGGCGGTAGCCGGAGGTGAAGCCAAACGCCTCGTCGGCGCTAATCGCCGGCTGAATCTCGTATGGTCCAAATGGGGAGTCTGCTCTGGCGCACGCCATCCTCATTCTGCCCGCATACCACGCGCTGGTGATCACGTACTTCCCGTTGATCTTGTAGAAGTGGCTTCCCTCTCCGATGAGCGAAGTCGGACCAAAGGGCGTGTGTTCGGTGCCAGGGACAATATCATCCAAAGAATCGTTGAGCTGGGCGATATGGAGATCTCGGTAGCCCCACACGACGTAGGCCTTTTCATCCTCGTCGAATAGCACCGAGAGGTCGTGGAAGCCCTTCTTCATCTCATGGTGAGCCCATGGCCCAGCCGGATTCGTGGCGGTAAACACCTGAGTTGCCCGGCCGTTGACGTTGCTGAAGATGTAGAACGTGCCCTTGTGATAACGGAGACACGGAGCCCAAATCCCTTGGCCGTAAATCGACTTGCCTTCTTCGAGCCGATACTGCGGACCGTAATCTAATTCGTCTACCGCGTAGCCGAGGAGCTTCCAGTTAACCAGGTCCTTCGAGTGGAGAACTGGCAGACCCGGCATTGTGTGCATGGTCGTTCCGGTCAGATAATAGTCGTCTCCCACACGGATCAGATCTGGATCCGAGAACTCTTCGAAAAACAGCGGGTTGCTGAACGTCCCGTTGCCGTTGTCGGCCATCCAGGTGTGACGAGACTGTCCGGATCCGACATGACTGGCCGAGACCGGGAAGCTCGCCCCGAGGGCGAGCGTGGAAAAGAGAACGACGGTTAGCATGCAAGTTATCAAGTTGGCAGTTCGCAGCGCGCAGTTCGCAGATAGGAAGCATCGCCCAACTCGACGTCTTAATCCCAAGAATCCCTGATTCCTAGTCAACCTTCGGCGCACCTTCGAACCCCCAGCCGATTCAGTATATAACCTTAAACCAAAAAACACCACCCTTCGTTTGAGCACAGTTCAGGTTCAAACTTGGGGAGTCAATGCTGGATTCCTTGAAAGGCGTTAGTGAACGACCTCTCCTGACAGTCGTTGCACAGATCGCAAACCTGAATTTCAAAGGTCTGTTTTAGCGTTTGACTCACTTTGATGGCAATGAAAGGGCAGATCTTCTCCGCATCCCTCGTCTGTTAGGCGATTTTCAAGAAATTTCTCGCTCACACGGCTTTTCAGTCGTATACTGACCTCGCTCCGGACATATATCGCTAAATGCCATGAGAACAACAATGAAGGATATCGCGGACGCCGTGGGGGTCTCTACCATGGCAGTCAGCGTCGTTCTTAGCGGTAGCGGGAACCAGAAAGTCTCAGTTAGCCCGGCAAAGGCTGAACGGATTCGCCAGGTCGCCAAAGAGCTTCGCTATCGACCCAATCAGAACGCCCGGTCGTTGAAAACGCGGCGTACAAACCAGGTCGCGGTTGTTTTTCAGCACTTTAGCGAACTGGGACCAGAGCATCCCTATCACATCCAGGTTCTCAATGGAGTGACGTCGGCCCTGTTTCCAGCGGGCTACGCGATGACTCTTTGCCCAAGGATCATCATCGACGGAGACGCTTTCTCCATGTCCGACGGACGTTTCGACGGCGTGCTTTGGTGTCGTCCGGAGTTCGATAGCGAATCTCTCGAGGCCATCAGTTCGGCTGGAGTCCCGGTGGTCATGATGCACGTTCCGCCCGGACTGATGTCCGGGGTGCCGACGTTCTGCGCGGACAACGATGGGGCTATGCGCCAGGTGGTGCAGCACCTCGTGTCGCTCGGCCACGAACGAATTGCGTTCGTAATCGATCCGGTCAGCGTGAAGTCGGTAGAAGGCGGGGCCCGAAACCACGCGCTCACCCGAGCCGCTCAGCAAGCCGGAATTCCGAAGCCCGGCCTAGTCGTTTTGGGCCGGGACCACTCGATTTTGACCCGGTACGCAGAAAAAGACGCTCCCCACACGGCACTCGTTTGCTTCTCGGACGAACTGGCGGGGTTTGTGCTCCAGTCATGCGACCGAATGGGAGTCGAAGTGCCCCGCGACATATCGGTCATCGGTTTCGACTCCTCCAAGTTTTGCGAGGGGACAAAGCCTCGCCTGACGTCGGTGAATCAGCCGGTCGACCGGATGGCCCAAGCAGCCACCAATCATCTTTTATCCCTCATTCATGACGACGAGCGTGGCCTCCCACGCTCGCCCATGGCTTGTTGTTTATACGACTGTGCTCTCGATGTCCGAGAGTCCACGGGTCCACCGCGCGCTCACTGAAGAGTAATCCTATGAAACGCAAAGCATTTACCCTCATCGAACTCCTAGTAGTTATCGCAATCATCGCTATTCTTGCCGCCATCTTGTTCCCCGTTTTCGCTCAGGCTAAAGAGGCTGCCAAAAAGACTCAGTGCTTGAGCAACATGAAGCAGATCGGGCTCGGCATGGCGCTGTATATCAACGACTACGACGACACGCTTCCCTGGTCCGCGTACTGGGATTATTCGGCTTCATCAGGTTGGGCAACCGCAGCGGGCGGCATGCATGAGTGGTCACAAGTGATCCTGCCTTACATCAAGAACGGCAAGGAGCAGTTGCTGTCCTATGCGGGCGCGGCGGGCGGTCCCGGCACCGTTTTTGCCTGCCCAACGAGCAAGGTGGCCGGACAGCTGGACACCTACGGAGTCCACTCGGACATGTTCCCTGCTTGTCTCAACTGGATGGGATCCAATCCAAGCGTCTGCACGTCCCCCCGCAACGCCACGATCGTGGACGACCCGGCGGGCAAGGCAATGGTTACCGAGAAGGGTTCGGCAGACGCCGGTCTGGTTGCTACTTTCTCCTTCGACACGCGGGCCATCGACTGGACCGGAGTTTGGAACAACCAGGCTGCGGTCACCAATGACATCGTGTTCCAGGCGCCGAACTACAACACGGTCACCGGACAGAAGGGTGACTGCGACGGTGGCGCTCCTTGGAATTGGCCGCCCGACTGCGAAGCATTCCCACGTTTCCGCCACAGTGGAAGCGCGAACTTCGGGTTTTTCGACTCACACGCGAAGAGCATGAAAAAGGGCCAGTTCAACTACGGCAAGAACGTGAACATTCAAGGAGTCACGTTTTGAGTCAGCCCCTCTGCCCCGGCGGACCCTCGCGGGTCTGCCGGGGCTTTTTCTTGAAAATCCAATGCATAAGACCGCGAATTATCTCGTCATCGCCCTTTCGGCATGTCTCATGAGTGCAGGTTGCTCTTCGAGTGGCGATACTGCGGATACGGCGCCGCCCAAGCCGGTCGACCTCCAAACAAGAATCAATTCGGTCGAGAATTCCAACATGACGCCCGAGCAGAAGACGGCGGCCATCGATTACATCAAGCAGGGCGAAGCTCGCTCGAAGGTGGCCAAAGCGGCGAGCGGAGCGGCCTCTGGTCCTCCGGCCAACTGATCGTTTTTCTGAATCATTCAAGCGTACAGCGTCGTTCGCACCGATTCACAAAGTGCGTGCGACCTGGGTCGTCCTTCCATTACATCTTGCTGGGGCGAATCCGGAAGAAGATTCCCAGTGTCACCGGGTTCTTACCGTAGTAGGCATTCAGGGAGCTTGGGAACCCGTAAAGGCCAGCGTAAGCTCCCAAACCGTATTCAATCTGATGCTTGCTGTAGATGTTGTGAACGTCGCCGAACAGCAGCTTATTTACGGTGTAGTTCCCGGCCGGCACGTTGAACAGTTCGTCCTTGTCGACTCGCTCGAATCGCGTGAAGAAGGCGTCCTTCGCATGGTAGTAGGTTGCCTCGGCGAGCATTCCGTTGGAGACTCCAGGCGTTCCCTCGACGTAGTTCTGCCCCAAGTAAGCCGTCGCGGAAACGCTGTCACCATTGGTGAACGCGTGACTGTAGGCGGCGCTGTAGGTGAGTCGGTGCTCGTTCACACCCGGCGTCAGCGCCTCCGGTGAACTCAGATAGCCATAGGAGCCGCTCAGCGACCATTCCTTTCCGGGGTTGAAGCTGATCCTTCCCGCACCTGAGTTGAGTTGGATCGGCTCAATCGCGAATCGGTTTTCGCCCGGCTCGTGGCCGTTGAACGCGGAGCCTTCAACCTTCCATTTGTCTTGATAAACCAGGCCGATGGTTGCCACTCCGAAGCTGATGTGGGTGCTGTCGAACCAGTGGTGACTGATCGGCGCCTCCGGGATTTCCATGCCGCTCGGGCGGTGCATGAACATGACGTTACCGAGCGTGGGTTCGCCGACCGGCCCGCCGTAGATGAACCCCGACCAGTTCGTGGAGAGAGGATGACTGTAGCTGACGGCAATCTCCGAATAGAGATTGTGCGGGTGCTGACGGTCGACCAAGGGGACGCCATAGGCGGTTTCTCCGGTCTGAAAAAGGTTGGGCACGCCTCGTTCGCCATTAAACAGCGGATCAAGCGAAGTCATGAAATTGAGCCCAAGGGTTCCGCCACCCGTTTCTCTCTGTCCCATCAGCATCATCATGCTGTTGGAGAAAGTGTGATCGGCTCCGCGTTGACCACCTGCCTGAACGTAGCCAGACTGAACTGTTCCCATGGCGCTCAGTTCAAAACCGGCGACCTTGGGAAGCATCTTCATGAACATCGGTGAAGAGTCCGGTTGCCAAGCGGTGCCCGAGCCTTCTCGATTAGCCTGCCAACCTCCGAGAGACGCCTTCATGTCCATGGATTCCAGATTTCCACTCTCCATTAGGCCCATGACCGTTTCCTTGCCCGCACCAGCGGTCAGGTTGAAGCTCAGTACGGTGATCTCTCCTGAGGCGGTTGTTAGCTTGACATCGAGTTTGTAATCACCCGCATGCGGGAGAGCTACCTCGACGTTAAAATGTCCTGGCTTGCCGCCCTTCGATATTTTGGGGGGATCGAGCCTCATTCCCGACATCGACGGCATGGTGAGCGACGCCGTAACGGTGGCATCTGCGGTTACGGCCATGGTCTTGGAATCCATTGCGAAGAAGTCAAAGGTGATCGGCTTCTTCGGCACAATTCTTTTTGCGTCCGTCTTGAGGGTCGCCATGTAGGGACCGACGGTCACCATCTGTTGAGCAAGCGCGGCATCGGAGAAGCCGAAAATGGCAAGCGCGAGTGCCGACAATGGTTTAAATCTTAGGATGCTTCTCTCAGATTTCATGCCGAAATTTCCTGAACCGCGACGACCGAGAAGCTAGTTTGTACCATAGAAGCGTCTTGAGCCCAATGCCCCGTGCCAATTCGCTAGACTGGCTTGCGCGCCGTTCGCAAGAGTTTGAGATTGTTCGTAACTCCCGGAAATGAGTCGCCTTCGCTTCGCTTACAGGTTCGGTTTGACCCTCTCCCCTGTTTCCCTCTCCCGCGCATCGCTTCGCTGCGGGCGAGGGGTCAACTCGAACGCTACCGGAACAACTAAACCGCGTTACGCCCTTCCGTCAGCAGCACACGTTCCAATTCACTTCGATTCCCCGATTACGTCTGCGCTTCGCGCTAGGGGTTCGGCGACTTTGCTAATTGAAGAGGGCCCCGCTTGCGACTCGTCGGCTAATTTGCGATGTTCCTTGATGGTCGTTCTTCAAAACGAAAAGGCTCCGTCCACTTTCTCCAGTGGGAGCTCGTGGTCGGAGCCAGATCGATTTCAAGTATTCGCGGTCTACTTGAAGAAGTCGAACTTCTGGAGTCGGTCACGGACGGCGGCGAGGAATTTGCCGGCCAGGAGGCCATCGATGATTCGGTGGTCGTAGGTCAGCACCAGGTGAGCGATGCTGCGGATAGCGATCATGTCGTCGACGATGACCGGCATCTTTTGGATCGAGTAGGTTCCGAGGATTCCCGCCTGAGGGGCATTGATCATCGGGGTTCCGAACAGGGCCCCGTAGGTGCCTGGGTTCGTCAACGTGAAGGTGCCACCCTTGACGTCTTCGACGCTCAGCTTGTTGGAGCGCGCCTTCTTGGCTATGTCCTCGAGGTCGCGAGCGATCTCGATCAGCGTCTTCTTGTGACAGTCTCGGATGACGGGAACGATGAGTCCCTCGTCTCCCTTAGCGCCAAGCGCAACCGCGATTCCAATGTGGATTCCCTTCGACTTGATGATCTGGTTATCTCCAGTAAGACTGGAATTAACTAACGGATACTCGGCCAGGGTCTCGGTGAGCGCCTTGATGAAGAACGGAGTGTAGGTGAGCTTGACGCCGTAAGTCTCGAGGAAGGTTTCCTTGTTCTTCTCGCGGAAGTGGACCATGTTGGTCACGTCGACCTGCGTCACAGTCGAGACGGTTGGGACCTGCGAGCTGCGGACCATCGCGTCGGCGATCATTTTCCGGAGTCCGACCAACGGGACGATCTCCTGATCGGGACCAGCAACGATCGGGGCGACCGGCTTCGGTGCGGGCGCCGGAGTCGCGGCGACTGACGCAGCTACCGGAGCCGCGGGCTTGACCGCCACCGGTGATCCGCCAGCCAGGAATCCCTCGATGTCCTTCTTGGTCACTCTTCCGCCCTCGCCGGTACCGGCGATGGTGGCGAGTTGGTCGTCGGAAATGTTGTTCTGCTTAGCCATCGATCGGACGACGGGGGTGAAGAACTTGCGTCCGTTGTCAGACTCGGTCGATGCGGCGGCAGGCGCTGAACTAGCGGCAACCGGATCGGCAACCGGCGCAGCGGCGGCAGGCGCAGGAGCAGCGGGGGCTGATGCGGTCGCAGCGGCGCTTCCGGCAGGTTCGATGACTCCCATCGCCTTGAAGACCTCAATCTGACCACCTTCGGGGATCAGAATCTTCGTGAGGATTCCTGAGGCGGGCGAGGGCAATTCGGTGTTGACTTTGTCGGTCATGATCTCAACAACCGGCTCGTCTTCCTTAACGAATTCCCCCTCCTTCTTCAACCAACGGCTGACGGTTCCTTCGTGAACGGATTCACCGAGCTCCGGCATCAAAATCTCGACTGACATGCCAGCAGTTTACCGAGTCAGAAAGCTCTTGAGGTCGGCTTCGGAGATCGCAGGCTCCCCTGGCGCAACGTTGTTTAACTTCCCTTCCCTCATCCACCGTTCTAGCTCGCCAACGAGCTCGAAAAGGTGGTCGAATGATTCGACGTAAAACAGGAGCGGTTGGAAGCGATCGATTTCGAACGATTGATTGATCACCCACTCGAGTCGGATCGGAAATCGTTGGACGTCGGGCGATTCCACCGAGTGAGAAATTTCGCCGTAAGAGCTGAGGAGTCCGCTCCCATACACCTTGAGACCGTCTTTCGATTTCATCAGTCCGAATTCGACCGTGAACCAGAAGAACCGGGCCATCGCCTGGATGATGCTGGAGAGACGGCGGAGCTTCTCGTGCTCGTCCTGGATGTCAGCGACCATGTCGGCGGCGGTGTGAGCGCAATCGCCAAACCGGACGAGGGCATCGGCGAACGCCCGATCGGTATGCATCGGCACGTGGCCAGCGATGTCGTGAAAGATGTCCGGCTCGGGGAGATAGTCGAGCAGGTCACCCCGACGGATTGTGATCGTGGTCGGAAATTCGCGATTTCGGAGGCAGTCAAAGAAGTGGAACGCGGGAACATACCCACTGACCGCCTTCGCCTTGAACCCAGTCAGCGCGCAAAGAAAGGTGTTGACGTCATCTAGCTGCGGAACCAGGTCTGGGTTTAGGCATAGCGAACCGATGCCCCGTAGAAACCATTCGTTCGCGTACTTCTCCCATTCCGGGAGCATCCGAGAGTAGAGACTCCGCCACGCCGCGTGATTCTCCTCGGAATAGAGTTCGTACGGCTGAGTGATGTATAGCTCGCCGTGTAATTGGGCGTCCTCGATGAAAGGCGCCTCGGTCGTTGTGAGACCAATGGGAAAGTGTTTGATGTCGTGAGCCACGTTGCTCCTTATCCGTACGCTTAAAGCGTCGGTATTTTCCCGGATTATATTTCCTTTGGGTTGGCCTGGGGTTGTCGTGGAACTCAACGTCGGAGACGTTGTGCCTACTAGACTCGGGGTGCGATGCTCCGGCATCGCTACCCGGGGTGGGTGCATTGACGTCGAAAACCTCCCACCGGAGGGGTAGTGCCGAATAGCGCGTGGAGAAATTGACACAACCGCCTCCGAGGTTGGACGATGTTGCGGTAGCTGTCCCCGGGTAGCCCGCAGGAGCGGGCAACCGCAGGGCTAGCGGACCTAACGCCTCCGGCGTATTCGGAGGGATCGGCGGACGTTTGCCAGGCAACTGCAGATAAACACCCTTGTTTTGACCATCGACAACCCGATTGGGGCGACCGCGTCGAGTCAGGACTCGCCAACGTCGGAGACGTTGTGTCTGCTAGCCCTGGGTTGCGATGCTCTGGCATTGCTACCCGGGGGTTCGTAGGCCCCAGGCGACCTACCCCCGGAGGGGGTTGTGCCTTTGGAGGCGGGCTGAACGTCGATAAAGCCATCCGCGAGGGTTGGGTTTGTCGCCTTATTTTGATGGGAATTCGGGCGAGGGAATGGTATAGCCATCCGGTCCCGGCGCATCGTCGGTGGCGTACAACCGCCTTCGAACCAGGTTCGGCGCGTCCGCAAAAGCTATTCGGGTGAAGCCGATTCCTTCCCTCTCCGCCTGCGTTGCGGCTTCCATTTCCCATTCTCGCGCGAGATCTTCGCGGAGTAAGAGACAGAAGTCGATGAATCCGTCGGCTTCCATCGATTTCACTACGAGGGCGCCTCTCAGGTTCCGGCCGAGTGCGCCATTCAAATCGGGGACCGATCCGACTCGAGCGACGGACTCGTAGACCAGTTTTCCACACTCTTCAAGTTCAGGCTGGCCGCGGTCTCTATCCAGCGCAATCACTGCGCCGCTAAACCAGCTCTGGTCGGGCCAAACTTGCGAGTCCACCTTGGCGAGAATGGTTTTTCGAATCACTAGCCGCCCAGCGGGGATCTCCTCTCGCCAAGAAGGATCTTCGTCGACGGTTATGGCGACTTTTCCTCCCAAAGGAATGACCAGCGAGCGGCATAAGGCGAGGCCAAATTCTGACCAGATTCGGCGACCAGTCTGAGGATTTGTTGGGCTGAAGGCGCTGTCCCCGGACCCGCTTCGCCAAGAAAGGCCATCCAGATCGATGAGGATCCAGGCGACGAGAAGATCCTCATCGGGCGTCTGGACAAATTCCGTTAGACGCAATTGGCAGTTAGCGGGAACCACAAGAATGGATGGTATCCCACGGACCATGGCAAAGGCTGTAACCCAGGGCTTCTACGCCGTTCTGAGCCTTCCGAGAATTCCAGTTTGAACCTATACTATGCCCATGAATTGCGATGTCGCAATAATCGGAGGGGGTCCCGGTGGAAGCACGCTGGGAACGTATCTGAAGAAGTATGCCCCCTACCTGAAAGTGGCCATTTTTGAGCGAGAGACCTTCCCTCGCGACCATGTCGGCGAGAGCCAACTCCCGATCATCTCCTACTATCTCGACGAGATGGGCGTATGGGACAAAGTAGAAGCAGCTGGCTTTCCGATCAAGATCGGAGCGACTTACAGGTGGGGTCGGACCAAGGAACTTTGGGACTTCAACTTCGTGCCCAAGGCGAAATTCGAAGACGATCCTCGCCCGGGTCGATTCGAGGGGCAGCGGCGGCTCACTGCGTTCCAAGTCGATCGGGCTATTTATGATGAGATCCTGCTCAATCACGCTGCAGAGCTTGGGTGTCGCGTTTTTCAAGACACCAAGGTCACCCAGATAAACACGGAAGGCGATCGCGTTACTGGGCTCCAACTCGAATCGGGAGAAAGCGTCAAGGCTCGCTACTACATCGATGCCTCGGGCCACTCAGGCGTCCTTCGTCGCGCGATGAACGTTCCTCTCGAAACGCCCAGCGGACTCCAAAACATCGCCATCTGGGATTACTGGCAGAATGCCGACTGGGCGGAGGAGATCGGTGTCGGAGGGACGCGAATTCAGATCCTGAGTGTCGGTTTCGGGTGGTTGTGGTTCATCCCTTTGAGCGCGACCCGCACCAGCGTGGGACTCGTGCTGCCCGCCGAATACTTCAAGAAGAGCGGGAAGCGGCCCCAAGAGATCTACGACGAAGCCTTGGGGTGCGAGGACCGGATCAAGTCGCTCATGACTCACGCGGTGAGCGAGGGAAGCCTTCAAACGACTAAGGACTGGTCGTTCGTGTCGACCCGCCTCTACGGCGAGAACTGGTTCCTGGTTGGGGAGAGCGCTGGCTTCGCGGACCCTATTCTCTCGGCTGGCCTCTCCATCACCCACGCGGCCGCTCGAGAAGCGGCCTTCTCGATCATCGAATTGGAACGAGGCCAGATCGATGCTAAGTGGCTCAAAGAAGAGTATGCGAAGATCCAGACGAACCGAGTCCGAACCCACATTCGATTCGCTGACTATTGGTACTCGGCGAACGAGCAGTTCAGCGACCTCAAAGACTACACGGCCAAGATTGCGGAACAAGCGGGGTTGGATCTGTCGCCGGATAAGGCGTGGGCTTGGCTCGCTCAGGGTGGGTTCATCGACGATAGCCTCACAGCGGGAGTCGGTGGCTATACGTTTGGCGCGGTGAAGTCCCTGGGAACGTTTATCTCGCCGATGCAGTTCGAGAATCCTCTTACCAAGAACAACGTGTTCACGATCAATTTGGAGGGCTCGCACGAAGAGGACAGAGCGGCGTACCGGGATGGCTCAGTCATTCGGTTTAAGGCTCATGTTCGCAATGGCAAAATGTGGCCCATCCAGGGGGTCTTTGAGGTCTTGTTCTATATCCTGAGTCGGTTCAAGAACCTCCCCGGCTTCCTGAAAGAGTTGAACCGCCTCGCCGAGGCCAACAGTCAGGATGAGAATTTTCGGATCTGGGTCTACGACAATGTGCCGAGCGCGATGGAGGCCTTAATTGCCGATGGCTGGATCATCCCGTCCTACAATCCGAGCCTCCCCTTGGCCGCAGGCGGCAAAGAGGATGAGTGCATGCAGTGGCATCATGGCCTCCAGTAGGCCGGAGGCTCAGAATCAAAAAAACGGCACCCATCTCATTTAAGAGACGGTGCCGCTTATCGTTCGAAGCAAACTGTTCCTACTAAGGCGTTTTGGGTGAAGTACCGGGCTGAACAGAGGCATCGCCGGCCTTCACGCCGTACTTCTGTTCGATGGCCTTGATCAGTTCATCCTTCTTTGCCTGAGGAGCTGGAGAAGACTGAATGGTCTTGATCTGGGCTTGCGGATCAAGATCCTTAAAGTTCTTCTCGACCTCGGCCGAGGATTGGACTCCGGGAGCCATGCCAGCATTGCAGCCGACGGTCACGAGAAGGGCCACCGATCCGAGCAGGGCGAATTTGTTGAATTTGATTCCAATCATTTTTTGCACACTCCTTTGTTAGGCATTTGCAGAACCTGGGAGCCAAGGGCCCCAGGTTCTGCTTACCTTTATCCTACTGGAATTTAGGATCTGCGAGCGTCGTGCCCCAATACCAGCCCTTATAGCCAGCATTCTGAGCGCAGCCGCCGCCCCAGTTCGATCCGTAGGGAGGATCGCACTGCTCGTATCCGACGGTGTCGCCAGGATAGAACGCCTTGACCTGCTGGTTCTTTGCGTGTCCATCGACATAGGCGATGTTCATGGTCTGGCCGTGCATGCCCTGGAAGCCGGAGCCCCAGAACGCTGCGCCTGGCCATCGGCTGTTGTCCGATGGGAAGTCGAAGATCATAGCGACCTTCGCAACACTGGTGAACGTCCAAGTTCCGCCACCAACACCGTTGATGCCGTAGTTGCCGCCCGATCCTTTCGGCGTGCTCAGACCGCCGGTCAAGTTCATACCTGGGTGACCGTAACCGCCGGTTGCGCCTGTCGTAGGGCACATGCCTTCCGCGTAACCGATCGTGATCGGGTTGAACACGTAGTCGGTTGCCGGATAGATGTCGTTGAAGTAGTGCGAGTTCGCGTTGTCACCTTGCTGAGGCGATGTTTCGTACTTCGACTGAGGAAGTCCGACGCAAACGTCGTCTGGCTCTGTCATGTAAAAACCGCCGCCGAGCGAAGACGGAACGTCATGCTGGTTGTGGTTGACCGAACCCATTGCATACGGATCGGCTGGATCCTTCCAGAGGCCGAAGCTCTTTACGTATGGGTTTACGAGGGCTGCGCCGATGTAAGCCTCGACGCCGCCTCCGTTGGCGGGCATTCCAGGTGCACCGTCATCGTAGTCGTTCGAGTACATGATAACGGCCAGTCCGGTCTGTTTCAGGTTGCTGAGACATACCGTCTTCTTTGCGGCGGCCTTAGCCTGGGCGAAAACCGGGAAGAGAATGGCGGCGAGAATGGCGATGATGGCGATGACGACCAGAAGCTCAATGAGCGTGAAGGCCGAATGTCTGCTTTGACGAGTCATGGTTTTATGGGATCTCCTACTAAGAGGTACGTAGCAAGTTGGAAAGGGCCACTCGTCCACTTCGACGAGGGGCAGATGAGACATGGCTCGGCATAGGACGCAGAATTTCTGCGGACTTGGGTGCGAGCGTTAGGGTCAATTCGTGGCCTTGGACCGAGATTTGGCGGCCAGACAGGGCGTCGAGAAAGCCCTGACGGACCACCGTGGAGTACGGTGCGATCTCGGGCAGATGGATAGAAATCGTTTGGGGCGAGTCGCTGCGATTGATCGCGACGATCGCGAGGTCGTTGTCCAGCTCACGAGCGTAGACCACCGTCGACTTTGCGTCGTCGGAGAGAAGAACTCTCGGGTCGCCGGATTGAAGGGCTGGGCTCGACTTCCGAGTCTGAATCAGCTTCTTGTAGTACTGGAGAACGGGATTCTGAGGAGTCGCATTGGACCAAACCATGCCGCGACGGTTATCGGGGTCGACTCCGCCCTCCATTCCAATCTCGTCCCCGTAATAGATCGACGGCGCCCCAACCCAGGTGAACTGGACAGCCGCAGCTAGCTCTTCGGAAGCCACATCGCCCTTACAAAGGGTTAGGAACCGGGCCGTGTCGTGGCTGCCGAGCAGGTTCATCATATTCCGGGAAACCTGAGGCGCGTACCGGTGATAGTTGGCCATGAGGGCGGCGGTGAACTGGCTCGCGGTCGATCCCTTGGTCGCGAAGAATCCAAGGCATGCTTCACGGAATGGATAGTTCATGGACGCATCCCATTGATCGCCTTGAAGCCACTGCGAAGCATCCCCCCACTCCTCGCCGATGATCCAGATATTCGGATCGGTCGCCTTGAGGTCCTTTCGAACGTCGCGCCAGAACCGCTGATCGATTTCATTCGCGACGTCAAATCGGAAACCGGAAACGCCAGGGGCATCGGTGATCCAGTGGTGAAGAACGTTCAGGAGATAGGTGTGGGTCTCCGGGTTCATCACGTTCAGCTTGGGCATCGACGGGTAGTTGAACCAAGCCACATATGGCGGGTTCTCGCGAACCTCGACCGGGTAGCTCTTGATGAAATACCACTGGGTGAACGGTGATGCGGCTCCATTCTTTCGAATGTCCAAGAACTGGGGGAAATCGGTCGCGGTGTGATTGAAGGCGATGTCCATCACCGAGCGAATGCCCTTTGCCTTCAACTCGGAAGTCATCTGGCCGAATTCGGCATTGGTGCCGAACTGCGGATCGATCTTCATGTAGTCCGAAGCGTCATAGCGATGGTTCGAAGGAGACTTGAAGACGGGATTGAAGTAGACCGCGTCGATGCCGAGGTCGGCAAGATAGCCGA
Organism: uncultured Armatimonadota bacterium; assembly: GCA_903904815.1. GTDB lineage: Bacteria > Armatimonadota > Fimbriimonadia > Fimbriimonadales > Fimbriimonadaceae > Fimbriimonas. The sequence goes on along the minus strand of CAIVDU010000106.1, from coordinate 5,204 downwards.
TATGCTTGCGGACGCCGGCCACATCTCCACCGAATCGGTTGGAGTACGTCGGCTTGCCGTCCCACGGCTGAACGTCGGCTGGATCGTTCGACAGGTCACCATTGTCGAATCGGTCGGGGAAGATCTGGTAGATCACGCCCTTCTCAACCCAAGGCGCAACTTCGAACGGCTTGAAGCTCTTCGCCTCGAGTTCGAAAGGGGCCGGTGTGGATTTAGTGAGGCCGTCGAGGCCGTACCACTCGGTCTTGGCGCCGTCGACGATCTTAAAAACGTATTGAATGTTGGTTTTGCGGTCCCACCTTACGCGAGCTGCGTAAGTTGAGTACATATCGTCCGAACTCTCCAACTCCAGCGGCTGAATCCCGGTTCTCGTGATCAGCGAAACGCCAGAAACGTCGTTCGCACGTGTGCGAAGCCGGATGGTGAGGGCGCCACGATCGTAGTTGAGGAACGACGCGGTAGGTTTGTGAAGAACGGCGCTCGCTGCCACAATTCCGTCGTTCGGGCTCGCTGGTCGATCAAAGTCTGGCGGGACGACAAGCAAGAGCGTGTTCTGATGTCCATTGCCGTCATCGATTGCTTTGCCTTTCGGGTCGACGATCCAGTCGGTTCCGTCGATGACAAACTTGTATTCCTGATGGCCGTAAGGTACCGACAGTCGCACCGTCCATGCTTGCCCATCGACACTCGGCTTGAGTGGGGTGGCGTCCTTGTTCCAGCCGTTGAAAGAACCAGCGAGGCTCACCGACTTCACCGTATGATCCGGCTTGAAGGAAAAAGTGATTTCCCGCGTCGACGTTTGCAGGAGAAGCAGGCTAAGCAGAATCATGCTCTCACCTCTGGATGACGCACCGACGATCCGCGCACTTTGAGTTCGGTGGGAACGATCAGTCGGCGCGGACCGCTGATTGGACGATGCTCGATGATTCGAAGAAGTCGATCGCAGGCAACCTTGACGATCTGATCGATGTTCAGACTGACGGAGGAAAGCCCGCCATCTACCAAGTCACAAACTTTCGTGTCGTTGAAGCTGACAAGCCCGAGGTCTTGCGGCACCTTCAGGTCCACGTCGCGAGCGGCCATCATGACTCCCATCGCCATGTAGTCGTCAAGGACCACCAAGGCGTCGGGACGATTCGGGCTACTGAGGAACTCGCAAGCGGTCTGCCTTGCCGCTGTCGAACCGAAGTCGGCGTGCCAGATGAGGTGGTCTACTTGCCGCCCGCGAATGGCCCGCTGATATCCGGTAATGCGGTCGTCGCTCACGGTAACACCAGATCGCGCTCCGAGAATTCCGACTCGCCGGTACCCGGAATCGAGAAGATGTATGGTCGCAAGCTCTGCCGCATGGACGTTGTCGTTATCGACCGAATGCACTTCAGCACTGGGCATCGGGTTGCCGAGAAGAATGAACGGAAACTTGTCTTGTTGGAGCCGCTCGATGCGGGAGTCGCTGGCTTCGCTCTCGACGAGGACCAGGCCGTCGACTCTTCGAGTCCGCAACATCTCATCGTAGATCGCATGTTCTCGAGACTCCCCGGCCGCCATCTCGAGACAGAGATGATAGGGTTTGTCCTGAAGATAGTCGATGATGTGAGCGGTGAGACTCGCGAAGAAAGGATCGTCGTTTAAGCCGCCGTGCGGTCGATTGACGACCAGTCCGATGAGGCCCGCGCGGCTGTTTCGCAGGGATCGAGCGCGAACGTCGGGCTGGTAGTTGTGGCGACGCATCGCCTCCAGAACGCGGTCACGAATCGAGGGCTCGACTTTCTCATCGCCGGAAAGAACACGCGAAACGGTCGCTTGCGAAACATTCGCGATGCGAGCGATATCTTGCTGCGTGACCCTCATTGGTTTCCTCGAATCGCACCACAAACACTGTGAATACGAATTCTTGAGGTCACTATATCACAAGAATTCGTATTCACGAGCATATTCTCAAAAATGCGAAGTTTTTGCCGGGATTGAATCACGTGGTGATTCGTTGATTTTCTGCGGCGTTGGAGGGTTGGAGTGGTGTTAAAACGGAATTGGCAGGATAAGCGACGCGATCGCTTGGCGCTTGACGCTGACTTCGGATCTGGTCGCAGCTATGGGCTCGGTTCCACAGCTCCTCCGCTGGTCAACTCTTCGCAGTCCGGAATCCGCAGGCAGGAGCCAGCGGCTACCCTGGGCTGGTGCAATTTGGTTTTGAGCTCGCGTGGAGGTAGTTTGCGTTGGGAGGCGGACTGCGGAGACGCAATCACATACGATCTACGGGGCTGCCGATGGCCATTAATCTTCTTCGTGGGCCAGCAAAAAAAAGATCCCCGCTCACTTATCGCGAACGGGGATCTTTCGGTGAATGGAAAAAATTCCTCTGTATCACCAAACTGCGGACTGCAATCTGCCTACTGCTAACTGAGTTTACAGATCGTAGCGCTTGGGTCCGCCGCCGTCGTCGTTGCCTTGCGAAATTCGCTTAACAAACGTGACGAGTTCCATCGGGTTGAACGGCTTGGTCAGATACATATCTGCGCCGTAGTGGTAACCCTCAAATACGTCTTTGTCCTGCGCCTTCGCGGTCAACATAATGACCGGTAGGTTCTCCGTCTCGGGTTCTCGACGGATCGTTTTCAGAACCTCGAAACCATCCATGTAAGGCATCATCACGTCTAGCACGACTAGATTCGGCTTCTCCGACCGGATCTTCTCCAGGCCTTCCTTGCCATCGAAAGCCGTCACTACGTGGTAGCCCTGCCTCTCCAGATTCACCTGGATAAGGCGAACGATATGTCGCTCGTCATCACAAACCAAAACTTTCAGAGGCATCCGATTCTCCTAACTCCCTCGCCAAACAGTAGTGGGGATGCTACCTGATCGCCCGGAGTCTGTCAACGAGGCATACGTCTCGATTGCCTCCATCCGTGCGCGATCTAGCGAGATTTCTATTATTGTAGCTGGAACGCGGGCCTATGCGGGTGCAGGTACCCTCAACATGTGAAGTTATGCCGGTTCGAGTTGCGGTCCGATCCAGGGACCGCGCGTTCGGGAATGGTGTTTTCCGGACGAATCTATGAAACCGATGGCGCGCAAGCGATCGGAGTTCATGAAGCGGATGCGGTCCGACCGCTCACGCCGGTTCCCCAGCCGGCCAGTCTGCGTTTTTTTAGGCACGATGCCCAAATCCCGCTCCCCGATGGTTCCGTTTCCGAAGAACCATCATTCTTTTATGGCAATCCGGCGAGTCTCGTCGGGGCAAGCCAACTCATCAATCATCCCGAATTCACTCCCGAACTCGGATTCGATGCTTACCTTGGCGTGGTGCTCGTCGCCGATGCCTACAAGATCGACGTCGAACAGGCCGAAGAGGCGATTCTCGGGTTCACGATCATCAACGTTCTCGTCGCCCGAGACGTGGAGCGGGCTGAAAGACAGGCGGGCGCCGGCTATGGACGTTCTCACGACCTCGGCATCGCTTTCGGGCCGGTCATCACGACTCCAGAGGAACTCGACGACGTTTCGGTAAACGTGGGGTCTGGAAAAGGCTTCCAACTGAGCGTGGTGACACGAGTCAACGGCGTTGAAATTGCCCGTGGGAACGTCGAAGACCTTCCATTTACGGCTGCCCAGGCGATCAGCTCGGCAAGCCAGTCTTGCACCCTTCGATCCGGTGACGTCCTCGCTCTCGGCCCCCTCGTAGAAGAGGGCGATGAGCCGGTCGTGCTTCGGCCCGGTGACGAAGTCCAGGTATCCGTCGAACTCCTCGGTACCCTCTCCCTCAAATTGAATCAAATCCTATGAGCGATATTGTGAAATACACCCTCGACAACGGGGTTCGCGTGCTTGTCGAGCCGGTTGGACACGTAAAGTCCGCCGCGATCGGCCTCTGGTGCAAGACGGGGAGCCGTCACGAATTCGATTCCGAGGCGGGCATCACCCACCTCATCGAGCACATGCTCTTCAAAGGAACCGATTCGCGAACGGCTAAGGACATCGCGGAAGAGATCGAGGGCCGAGGCGGCTCTCTGAACGCCTTCACCGACAAAGAGAGCACCTGCTACTACTGTCGCACCCTCAGCGACGATGCGGAAAACGGCATCGAGGTTCTGAGCGACATGATGCTCCACTCCTTGATCGACCCCGAGGAGCTCAGCCGCGAGCAGGGTGTCGTTTTGGAAGAGATCAAGCGCAGCGAGGATGAACCAGGGGATCACGTTCACGACCTCCATATCCACAACCGCTGGGGCGATCATCCTCTGGGCAAGCCGATCATCGGTACCCCGGAGTCGGTGAGCTCTTTCAAACAACAGCACATTCGAGACTACATGGATCGCCGGTATCGGGCCGAGAACGTGGTGCTTTCAGTCGCCGGAAACGTGGCTCCAGAGCGAGTCCTCAAAACGGCGGAGTCGATCCTCGGGAAGATTCCGCATACGACTCAAGATTCTCAGCCTGCTCGTCCGATCGGCAAGGCGGGTAAGTTCCTTGAGTCGAAAGACGTCGAGCAGGTTCACTTCTGCATTGGAACCGACGGGACTTCGATCTACGACGAGGACATCTACGTCCTCGCGGTCCTGGATTCGGCGCTCGGCGGCAGTATGTCGAGCCGTCTGTTCCAAGAGATTCGTGAGAAGCGCGGCTTGGTCTATTCGGTGGGCAGCTACTCTCTGAGCTACGGAGCGGGCGGCGCGTTCACGGTGTACGGTGGCACTAGCCCCGAGAATTGGCCACTTGTTCAGGAGCTTGTTCGAACCGAGTTCGATAAGGTCATCAAGGACGGGATCGGACTGGAGGAACTGGAGCGAACGAAGCGTCACCTCAAAGGCAACATGGTGCTGGCCCTTGAGGGCATGAGCAGTCGAATGATGCGCATGAGCAAGAACGAACTCCATCACGGCCGCGAGATTCCGCTAGAGGAAACGATCGCCAAGCTGGATGCAGTTTCCGCGGACGACATTTATCGACTCGCAGGAAAGATCCTGCCCGAATCACTCATCAGTACGACCGCAATCGGATCCTTCGAGGCATAAAATGGCCGAAGCGACTACCCCCGCTCAACTAGAATCTCACATTCCCGCCGATGCGAATCAGCAGCTGATCCAGACGCTGATCGCCGCTCCCACAAAGGAAGCCCTGCTTTTCGAGCTGGTCAACGAATGGGTGCGGCTCACCGGCGCAAGCTCTTGCGACATCCTGTACCGGGAGCCGGGAGATGGCCTTGC
>CAIVDU010000105.1 GCA_903904815.1 uncultured Armatimonadota bacterium | reverse complement strand
GACCGCTGGTGCCCGACGAACGTCGCGTTCGACCCCAATGGCGACATCTTCGTGGGTGACGGTTACGGTTCTAGCTACATCCATCGGTACGGCATCGATGGAACCTACAAGAACGTCGTCATCAAACCGGGATCGGCCGCAGGTTTCGTGCGCGAGCCCCACGGCCTTTGGGTGGATCATCGTGGTCACACCCCTAAGTTGGTGGTCGCCGACCGAGGCAATCATCGACTTCAGGAGTTCACGCTCGAAGGACAGCACATCGGGTTCGTGAAGGAAGGGATGCGACGCCCTTGCCACATTCACTACAACCATGGCTTGGCCCTCGTGCCCGACTTGGACAGCGTGGTCACCATCCTCGATAAGGACAACAAGGTGGTCGCGAGCTTGGGTGATGGCGCTCCGGACGACCTCCGAAACGCGCCTCGAGAGAAGTTCATTCCCGGCAAGTTCATCCATCCCCATGCGGCCATCTGGATCAACAAGCGGGACATCGTCGTAGTAGAGTGGGTGCCGATTGGACGAGTCACCCTCCTCAAGCGCGTCTAAGCAGATCGATAGCCGCCACGGATGGAACCTCCCACTCTTTTGGTTCCGTCCGTGGCTTTTATGCTTTCAACGTCCAGGGTCATGACTCGATGAAGTTTTCAAAGATTCCTCGCGCCGTTTGGGTCGCGGCAGCTGCCACGCCGTACGCTCTCCTTTTTGGTCAACAGGCGTCTGCGCCCAGCAAAGTGAGCTTCGGTCGGGATGTAGCCCCGATTTTGAAGGCTCATTGCATCTCGTGTCACAGCGGTTCTAATCCAGATGGCGGGCTTGACCTGTCTAACCCAAAGAATCTCCTGAAAGGTGGCGATTCGGGACCGGGTCTCGTGCCAGGGAAGCCCGACACGTCTCTTCTGCTCCAGCGGATTCTCGGCAAGGGTGGGTTGCCCCGGATGCCAAAGGGCCAAGCGCCGCTCTCAGCGGAAGAGATTTCGACGCTGCGCGACTGGATTGCGGCGGGTGGTAAAGCGGATGAGGTCGTTGCAAAGCATTGGGCTTACGTCGCGCCGGTGCGTCCGAAGGTGCCGGCCTTAAATTCGACCTGGGTTCGGAATCCCATCGATGCGTTTGTCTTGGCTGGGCTGAGAAGCGCGGGGCTCCATCCGGCTCCTGAAGCATCGAAAGAGACCTTGATTCGTAGGGTCACGCTTGACCTCACTGGGCTCCCGCCCACGCTACAAGAGATCGATGGTTTCCTCGCCGACAAGCGACCGGACGCCTATGCGCGACTCGTCGATCGGCTGTTGGCGTCTCCCCACTACGGCGAGAGGCAAGCGAGGGGTTGGCTGGATCTTGCTCGGTATGCGGATACGGACGGATTTGAAAAGGACCTGCGAAGAACGGCTTGGAAGTACCGCGACTGGGTCATTGAAGCCTTCAATAAGAATCTTTCCTACAAGGATTTCGTGATTCAGCAACTCGCGGGGGACCTCTTACCCAACGCGACTCTGGATGACAAGATTGCCACCGGTTTCCACCGCAATACGATGTTCAACCGCGAAGGCGGTGTGGACCAGGAAGAAGCGCATTTCGGAGTCATTCTGGATCGCGTCGACACGACGGCAACCGTTTTCCTCGGCAGCACGATGCAGTGCGCGCGATGCCACGATCACAAGTACGACCCATTTACTCAGCGGGACTACTACAAGATGGCGGCGTTCTTCAGCAACACCAAGGTGCTCCCTCGGGGGCCTAAGGAAGTAGGTGAAGAGAAGTGGTTCGAACCGGAGATTCCCGCCCCAACTCCGGCTCAATCCGTGCTACGAGCGAACCTTCGGCAAGATTACGAGGGCATTAACGCCCTTTACCATCGGTGGGGACCGGAGGCGGAAACCGCCTTCATCCTTTGGAAGCACGCGGCGTCGACGCCGGTTCAGTTTCAGCCAATTACGGCGGACCGAGCGGTGGCGGATAGCGGGGTCGAACTGTCGGCCCAACCCGATGCCTCGATTCTGGTCAAAGGCAAAGTTCCCGCGAAGGACATCTACCGGCTTTCCTTTCCGGCATCTACCATGCCGATCACCGCGCTCAAACTCGAGGTCCTCACCGATCCGTCGTTACCGGCTAAGGGACCAGGACGAGCGGACAATGGGAACTTCGTGTTGACGGGCCTGAAGGTCATCGTCGACGGGAAACTGATCTCGTCAGCGGGCATCCGAGTGGATTACACCCAGCCTGATTTCGATCCGAGCAGGGTCGCTTTGTCGGATCCGAACTCGGGATGGGCAGTCAACTTTGGGCAAGGCAAGCCCCACGAACTCTCGATGGCGCTGGCCCAGCCGATTCAGCCCGGAAACTCGTTTGCGATCGTGCTGGAGCAACAGTCGCCGTTCGCCTATCACCTGCTGGGTAAGTTTCGAATTTCGACGGCTTCGGCGGGCATTCTCGTATCGGACCACACGCGCGAACTTCTGAACAAACCGGTTCTGTTGGATTCCGAGCAGCAGGAATTGAAGGACGCGTTTGTGGAGGGCAGTCCGCTCTATGCCGATGCGCGCTCGACGCTCGCAGAAATCAAGAAGCGGCAAGCGAAGCTTGAGGCGGAGATTCCAACCGCGATGGTGCTTGAGGAACTTCCGACCAAGGAAGCTCCCTTCGCCTACGTACGCCATCGGGGGGAGTTCCTCAGCAAGACGGAACGCGTCGAAGCGGGAATTCCAGCGGTGCTCCCTCCGTTGCCAGCTGGGCGTCCAGACCGCCTCGCGCTTGCCCGCTGGTTGCTGAGTCCGACCAACCCGTTGACGGCAAGAGTCGAGATCAACCGGATCTGGGAACAGTATTTCGGACGCGGGCTGGTCGAGACGAGCGAAGACTTCGGAACCCGTGGAAGTCGGCCGACCCATCCCGAACTGCTCGATTGGCTGTCGGTAGAGTTCATGCAGAGGGGCTGGGACATGAAGGCGATGCACCGGATGATCGTGATGTCGTCGACCTATCGACAGACTTCGGCGGCCACACCCGAGTTGCTGGCTAAGGACCCTCAAAACTTGCTTCTGTCGCGGGGACCTCGATTCCGGATGGAAGCGGAACTGATCCACGACTCCGCACTGGCGGTCAGCGGGTTGTTGAGTCCGAAACTGGGCGGCCCCAGCGTGATGCCGTACCAACCCGACCGAATCTGGGACAGTCCTTACAGCGGCGAGACCTGGATGCAGAGTGAGGGCGAGGACCGGTATCGACGAGGCATCTACACGTTCGCCAAGCGAACGGCGCCCTATCCCTCGTTCCTCACCTTGGACTCGACAAGCCGGGAGAGTTGCACGGTAAGACGCATTCGCACGAATACGCCGTTGCAGGCACTGGCTCTGCTTAATGATCATTTGATGCTTGACGCGGCCAAGGCGCTGGCCGGGGAGATGCGGCAAGCGGCAAAGAGCGACCCCCAGCGACTGGCGCTCGGATTCCGACTTTGCACCGCTCGGCAGCCGGAACCGAACGAGACAGCGAGACTGAACTCATTGCTCGTCAAGCTGGAAACGAAGTATCGAAAGAACCCGACGGCGTCGAAAGCCCTCGGCAAGTCCTCTGAAGAAGCGGCTTACACGATGGTGGCCAACGTGCTTCTGAATCTCGACGAAACCATCACGAAAGGCTAAGACCATGCACGATCCACGAGAGCAGGAAATACTCCGAGAAATCACACGCCGCACCTTCTTCAAGCAGGTGGGATACGGAATCGGTGGTCTCGCCCTTTCGTCACTCCTGTCGGAGACGCTCATGGGCTCCGAGGGCAGACAAGCTCACTCGGTCGATCCGCTGGCGCCAAAAATTCCCCACTTCGCCCCGAAAGCGAAGAGCGTGATTTACTTGTTCATGGCGGGTGCGCCGTCTCAAATCGACCTGTTCGATCCCAAGCCGACCCTGGTCAAATTCGACCGCCAGCCGTGCCCCGAGGAACTGCTGAAGGGCGAGCGTTTTGCGTTCATCAAGGGTACACCGAGGCTTCTGGGGTCTCCGTTTAAGTTTGAGCGGGTCGGTCAGTCCGGCCAGTGGATCAGCGAGCTTCTTCCGCACATGAAGGAGATTGCCGACGACATCGCGGTGGTTCGATCGATGACTACGGAGCAGTTCAATCATGCTCCCGCCCAGCTGTTCATGAACACCGGATTTCAGAATCCGGGGCGACCGAGCTTCGGGTCGTGGTCGACGTACGGGTTGGGAACCGAGAACAAGGATCTTCCGGGATTCGTGGTGCTGATTTCGGGCCAGAACAATCCGGACGGTGGCAAGTCGTGTTGGGGAAGCGGGTTCTTGCCGTCGGTTTATCAGGGCGTCGAGTTTCGGTCGCAGGGCGACCCGGTGCTGTTCGTTTCAAACCCGGATGGCGTCACTCCAGACATTCGCCGGGACACGCTGGATGCGCTCCGCGATCTCAACGAGATGAAGCTCGCCAAGACATTGGACCCGGAGATCGAGACGCGCATCTCGCAGTACGAACTGGCATACCGAATGCAGACCAGCGTTCCTGAGCTGATGGACATCTCGAAAGAGCCGCAGGCGATGCACGAGATGTACGGAACCGAGCCGGGCAAGAAGAGCTTCGGCAACAACTGCCTTTTGGCCAGACGCCTGGTGGAGCGAGGCTGTCGGTTCGTGCAGCTTTACCACCGAGGGTGGGACACTCACGGAGCCAGCGAGGGAGACGACATTCCGCACGCTCTGAAGGGCCGTTGCATGGAGACAGACAAGGCGGCGGCGGCACTCGTGAAGGATCTCAAGCAGCGAGGACTTCTCGACGAGACGCTGGTGATTTGGGGCGGGGAGTTCGGTAGAACGCCTATGAACGAAGGACGCGGCGGTTCGCCTTTCTTGGGAAGAGACCACCATCCGCACGCGTTCACAATGTGGATGGCAGGTGGCGGCATCAAGCCCGGCCTGTCACTGGGAGCCACGGATGAGTTGGGCTATTCGGTGACCGAGGACCCCGTGACAGTCCACGATCTTCACGCCACCCTTCTGCACCTTCTTGGGTTCGACCACACGCGCTTGACCTATCGTTATCAGGGTCGGAATTTCCGGTTGACCGACGTTTACGGCAACGTGATTCCGAAGCTGATGGCTTAATGATGGGAATCACTTGTCGCGTTTTGACGAGGTTGTAATCTAGCCGACCCAATCCCCCAAGCACCCGTCATCCTGAGCTCGCGAAGGACCTCCTCCTGTGGTCGAAGCTTCCAATTGTGTGTTCGATGAACCGAAATTGAGGAGGGGTTGTTTCGCCAGCTCAACATGACGGGTGGCTAGGAGTTTGGGTCAGCTAAAGTACAACCTCGTCAGAACTCGACAAATTAAGCTTGGCAGGCGTCCCATTTCCGGGTCGCGGGAAACTCTTTCACTTGTCCATCCTCGCCACAAGCATCTGATCGGTGAAGGCAACTACTTCTCCGTCTTCGCCGAACTCCAAACCGACGGCTCGACGGATAGCATCGGGCGCGGCTTTGGCGTGTGCTTTGAGGGCTTGTACGGCCTCTTCACTGGCGCCGGACTGCTTGAACCACCAGTCGGTTTCCATTCGGTAGGGCACCAAGGTGTCTTTGACCCATATGAGTCCGGCAGCGCTTGCTAGTTCCTTCCACTGCTCAGTCGTGCGTTGAAGGAAATGGGAAGTGTCTCGGGTTTGCTGCCAGGTGTGGATCCACTCGGATGTTCCCGGAAGGGGAGAGACCTGATCGGCGATGACGAATCGACCACCTGGTTTTAGGACTCGGTGCACTTCGGCGAGAAACCGGTCGGCATGGTGGAAGTGGTGGGGGGCATGTCTGGCAACCACGACGCAGAACGTTTCATCGGGAAACGGGATCGCCTCCGCGCTGCCAAGTTCAAACGTGACGTTGTCGATTCCCTCCTCTTCGGCTCGCTTTCTCGCTTGTGCGATCATTCCGTCCGAGAGGTCGATTCCGACGACCGACTGCACGTGGGATGCGAGTGCGAATGCTGCGTTTCCGGTTCCAGTGGCGACATCGAGGACGACGAATTTGGGAAGTGGATCGACATATTCGACGAGTACCGGGAGGCTGGGCCCATGTTTATGAACTGGACTGACGGCGTAAAGGGCCGCTTGACGATCGAACTGTGTTTTGCTATCGGTTGCCATGGATTTGAGTTCCCATAGAGAGAATAGGCTGAGAAATTGCCATTTGAAATTCGATATTACTAATTGATAGAATAAGCTCAGCTTATGATCTCTCTCGACTGGTATCGAAACTTCATCGCGGTGTACCGAGCGGGCTCGGTTTCGAGCGCAGCGAGGGAACGAAACGTCAGTCAGCCCGCGGTGAGTCAGCAGTTGGCTGCATTGGAAGAGGTGATCGGCGTTCCTCTCTTCGACCGGACCGCGAAAGGAATGGTGCCGACACCCCGTGGCCGAAGCCTCTATGTCGAGCTGTTCGATTCGATGGATCGTCTTGAGAAGGTCAGTCGGGCTTTGCAGCCTTCGGGGGAAACCGGGAGAGCGGTGCGGTTTGGCACGACGCCTGAATACTTTCACTCCTTTGCGATGCGGCGGTTGAAGAATCTGGAGCTGAACCTGTCGATCACGTTTGGCGACGACGCCTCTCTGCTGGAACAGGTTGAGGTGGGTGCGTTGGATCTCGCGATCACCGTCACAAAACCGGCCGGGCGAACAGTGCAATTTCGACCGCTTGGCGAGCAACGATTTGTGCTGATCGGACCGATGAGTTCCCCGCTGCCAGAAAGGACTCTGAGCCTCAAAGAGATGGCGAACTGGCTGAATGACCGGAAGTGGGTGAGCTACAGCGAGGAGAGACCGGTGACGCGTCGCTTCTGGCAGCACGTTTTGGGATCGAGGTTTGAGGCGGAGACTGTGCTGGTGGTTCCCGATCTTCGGGCGGTGATCACGGCGGTGCAGATGGGGATCGGGATGAGCATCGTCCCTGAATTTGCTTGCCGAGACGCGATTGCGGACGATCTTGTACGGGAGATCTGGCCGGTCGGAAATCTGATCCCGAGTGAAAGGTGGACCCTCGCGTACCGCGAGGTCGATTCCGATCGGCCGGATTTGCGAAGGATTTGGGAAGCCTTGGAAAGGGTTTAGGGCAGTGCCATATGGCTCGGCGGAAACATTCTTTGGAGTCGCTAGCGCGACGCAGTTTCGGTGTCACCCTCTCCCCTGTGCCCCTCTCCCGCGCATCGCTTCGCTGGGGGCGAGGGGGATTCGGCCGAAGACTGTAGCTTGGTTGATGGAGTTGGGTCCCAGGTTCGCACAGTACCGGCGTTCAAATCATCTTACGGCCAGGTGAAGAGCGAGCAGAGGTTTGGTTGGCCAGCGGCGGAGCTTGCGGAGGTGACGGATGGGGGGTTCGTGCCGGAGAAAGGGAACGAGTAGACCAGTTGGCAACCCGAAAGGTCCTTACTCGCTTGAACGGCGCCGCCGGTCTGGGACTTGGCGTGACCATCGAAGAAGGAGGCTTGCATGTGGCCAGCATGGCGATTCGACGCGGTCAGGGTGCGAGTTTTGTCGGCGTGGTCCCAGGTGAAATCGCCGTTGAACGGCTCAATCCAGCTATCCGTTAGGGCGGTTCCGTCCACCCTTCTTCCCCACTTCTCGGTCACCACCATCGTGTCACTGACCGCCGGCAGACTGGAGAGATTGAGGCTCTCGGCCGAGGTGATAGCAATGTACGATCGAGAGATGGTCTTGTTCCCATTGACGTCAGCACTGGGTGTTGGCAGTTCGTCGGAAGGACAGACCAACAGATTGTTGCTTTTCACGTAGGGCAGGACGAGGTTGTACCAGCGGTAATGGTTGGCCGAATCTCCCGCTCCAATGAAAGTGGTGTCACCAGAACGTGAATTGGCCCAGTTCGAACGATAGAACATCCGGTCATCGCTGTCGTTCGCATACATCTGAAGCGCCAGCCCGATCTGCTTCATGTTCGACATGCAGACGGTCGCCTTCGCGGCTGCCTTCGCTTGAGCGAAGACGGGAAAGAGGATGGCGGCGAGGATGGCGATGATCGCGATCACGACCAAGAGTTCGATGAGTGTGAATGCCCTTTTCACGTTAAGATCACTTTATTCGATGACGTCTCGATTTCCGCTCGTAGTTGAGTGTCGTTAATGAAAACGACCATTTAGCTTAAACGCGCTAGTCGCATTGGCGGAGTTCGTCACATTCCCGTCACAAATCAGCCGGAACTCCTTTGGACTCGACCTCCCATGCCAGGGTGTAAGTAGTGGTGCGCCCGTTGCGTACCCGCAATGAAGCACTCATGAGTTTATTTTTGAACCGAAAGAAGAACACGTTTCGACATTCCGCGCTCCGGGCCGCGATTCTGGCCGGGATTGCGGCGTCCGGAACCGCCAGCGCCGACACCTACCATTACCAAGGCGATGCGAACAACTTCGGTCAGTTGGGGTGGAGCATCGGTCCAGTCTGGTTTGAGAATCTCGTACCCGGTTGGACCGACGACGCGATCATGAATGCCATCCCTTACGACAACAACTGGATTGGTCTCGACCAAGGCCAAGGCGTTCAGGTAGCTAACCTGACGGTTCTTCGCGGAAACTGGAAATTCGGGGCCATCATCAACAGTTCGATTGAGGTGGAGCATGACTTCGTGATCGGGGATTATCAAAACCCAGAACAGAATCCGACATACCACCAGGCGATCGTCACCATCGATCCGACCGGCCTCACTTTCAATCCGAACTACATCCCGCAGTACGGATATGGGTATGGCTACACGTACGTCCATGGCGCCACCGTGATTGGCAAATCGATGGGGTCGGACGGCACGCTCAATCTGATCAATTCAGAGACGAATCCATCGTTGACCACTAACGACCTCTTTGTCGGCGTGTACGGAAAAGGGACCCTAAATCTGACCGCGGCCTCGGCGATCTACAACAACATGTACGTCGGAGCGGGACAGGGATCCGAAGGCACATTGAACGTCGACGGAGCCCCTTCGATGGTTTACCATCACTGGTACGGCAACACTTCCAGCCTCGACACGCCTTTTCTGTTCGATAGCGACACTCCGTTCAAGACGGTCATCGGTGGACAGGGAGTCGGAACGGTAGCCCTGAAGAACGGAGCGACCGCCAATCTCGGACTCTTGACACTTGGTCAATACGCAGGTTCGAACGGTACATTAACCGCGAAAGACTCGAGCATTCAGGCTTGGACCATCGATATCGGCATGGCCGGAAAGGGGAGCCTTTCTCTTGACAACTCCTCTCTGAAAGCGGTGTCTCCGTATCTGAGTTATAAGGTTCCGTTGGCCGGAACGATTACGATGCAGGGAGAAGCCGGAGCCGTATCCAGCCTCACGATGATCAACCACTCATCGCTGACCGGCTGGCGGCTCCTGATGGGGACAGACACCCAGTTTACGCTGGCCAGCCAATCGACCATCAACGTGGGATCTATGCTCACCGAGGGGGCCAATGTGACCCTCGATAACTCGTCGATGATTGCGGTCGGAGTGTTGATAGGCCAAGAAGGTAGCTCCACAGTTTCTACTCTGACGGTTCAAGATGACGCTCAAGCTCAGTACTACAGCTGGCTACGTTTGGGCGACAGCGGTGTGGTGTCCGTTTTCACGGGAGGAACGATTCTTCTTGGATACGGAGATTTCGGGCCCACAACACCCGGTCACCTTCAGGTGAGTGACGGCGGAACTCTGGGCGGTCGAGGATTGATCAATGCAACCGTCGACAACACGGGTGGAACGATCGACCCGGGATTTTCCCCGGGCACACTTCACATCAACGGTGACTTCAACATGACCGGGGGGTTGATTGACCTTCAGATTGGTGGAACAACGCCGGGCATCGGGTACGACACGCTCGACGTCACGGGCAATCTGACCATCACCGGAGGGACCATCCTGTTCGAAGACTACAACGGCTACGTGCCCACATCGACGTCGCTGATGAACTTCTTCCATGCCGGACACCTATTCATCGGCCCCGGAGTCGTTTTCGACGACGAGACGGGTTATCGATTGAACTTCAACCCGACTACTGGACAAGGTCACTTCGCGCCCGGCGCCGTTCCCGAACCCACGAGCTTTCTCGCCATTGGCGTCGGGCTGGCTGGGCTAGGGTTAAGACGAAAGAAGCGCAATCGGCGTTCTTGACCTTGTTGTGGGGTCACCTTCCTGCTCCTACAAACCTCGAACTAGACTGGCCATTGCTTTATTAAGGCTGTTTTTTCGGCATTCACGACGCATCCTTTGGAGGCCATCGGCATGCTCTTGTTCGTAGAAACGGGTTCGCGGAGTGGTGGAGTGCCGGAGCATAGGAGTGGTGGCTCCACATGTTCGGAGCGAAAGATTATGCGACCGCCCTTCGGGGGTCGGGTTTGTTTGGGACGGATTTCCGGTGGTCGATGGGAATCGACGCGCCGGCTACCCTATTCGACCCCCTTCGGGGGTCGGGAAGTCGGCGATCCTGGTTGAGATTAACAACGGAGTCGCGGCTGGCGATTTCCAGGGTTTCGCCTATACCAGGGTAGATCGACCGGAGTCGATCAACCCTTCGCTAACATATGAAGCCCCGCTGGGGAATGCGGCCTTCGGCCACCCAGAAATTATGCGAGGGCGGCGGACCAGCATTTTGCTAGGGTTTCGTCGAGCATGCGTCGGCAGTGAGCTTCGTGCTCTGCGGTTAGATGTCGGTAGCGGCATTCGATGACCATGATGAGGAACAGGTGTAGGTCGTAGAGCAGTCGGCGGGACTTCGCGCCGGGGGACTCCAGTATGGGGTTTCCGTATGCTTGTATGAGCGTGGGGCTGGGGACGCGGAAGTTTTGCTCGATCAGCGGGTCTGCCCACATCGCGCGCTCGAAGTCGATCAGTCCGGTTATCTCGCCCGAATCTTTGTCGACGAAGATGTTGCCATCCCACAGGTCCCAGTGAACGAGTGATGGGGCGGAGACTTCGGTGAGGGCCCAGCGGTGCGGCTCCACCGCTTCGAACGTCCCGGCGGGGAGTTCGACCTCGAGGTCCGCGGCATCCTGTCGCAACATCTCAACCAGTGATAGGAATGCCGCGGACCACGTCTCGCTCTCGGGTTGATTGTAGGTCCCAAACCGGGAACCGATGATCTTGTGCAGCGAGGCGAGGATGACGCCGACCTGCAGATCAACGGTTTCTCCGAGCTCGGTAGCCATTGTTGGCCGGCATTGGTCGAGCGGCAGGCCACTCAGGCGCTCGGCCAGGAAATAATCACTCGCGACCTCTTCCCGGCTACCATCGAAAGCTATGATCGCGGGAACGGGGATGTCGGTTACCTCGCGAACCATTCGCATCACGGACACTTCCGCGTTCATGAGGTTCCGCTCATATCGCATGAGGCGAACGGAGTCTGAAGGAGCAATTTTGAGTACCGCTTCGCGGCCCGAGCGGGCGGTCAGAAGGAATGCGGCATTGAACCAGCCGTCCTTCAACTCGACGGCGCTTTCGCATTGATCGCCCAGATGTTTTTCGCAAATAAGCGATAACTGCTCTTGTGTAACGACCGCCTTAGTAATGCTGTCCATCCGGGAGAGACTCTACCTTTCTTCGAGTTGGCAGTTTCAGGAGCGTTAGCGGGTGCCAGTTTGCCGTTAGCGGTATTGGACTGAAATCTCATACGTGGTTCGAAAAACCCATGCATGACCCTTATGGCCTGTCGGTCTCTTGGGTCGTCGGGAGGACCGCCGACCCACGAAGCTATAGTGGTCGGCAGTTTGCAGTTAGGAGGGGGCCTGAAAGCATCCGATTATGTCGATGGACTGTGAAAACACGAATCTGAAGAAATAGGCAGTTCGCAGTGAGTAGTTTGCAGTCTAGAAGATTCGGACAGGAGTTGCCTCCAGTTGGCAGGCATGACGTCCCTTCTCCCAAGCTAATCCCCTCGAGTCTTGATCGCGCGTTCGGGGTTCTAGGCCGAAACCCCTAATCATCACGTTTTCCTAACCAAATGCGACAAAGATAAGGCCTATAATCACGTAGAGATAGTTCCGACTGGAACTACTTTTAAAGAGGAAGATTCATCACATGAGCGCAAATAACTACACGATCGACGCGGCCCACTCCAACGTCAAGTTCTGGGTACGCCACTTTGGCATTTCGAAGGTTCACGGAACGTTCACCGGCGTCAGCGGCACTGTGTCCTACGATCCAGCATCCCCTGAGACATCCGTCGTCGAGGCATCGATCGACGTGTCGACCGTGAATACCGGCGTCGCCGATCGTGACGGTCATCTGAAGAGCCCCGACTTTTTCGATGTCGCAACCTATCCCACGATGACGTTCAAGTCCAAATCGATCAGCAAGGTCAGCGACGGCGAGTTCCAAATCATCGGCGACCTCACCCTCCACG
>CAIVDU010000104.1 GCA_903904815.1 uncultured Armatimonadota bacterium | reverse complement strand
GTCGATTTTTACGGGATCCATCCCAACGTAAGTCCAAACTTTGCTGGTCTAAATGGGCCGGTCC
Source organism: uncultured Armatimonadota bacterium (assembly GCA_903904815.1). GTDB lineage: Bacteria > Armatimonadota > Fimbriimonadia > Fimbriimonadales > Fimbriimonadaceae > Fimbriimonas. The sequence continues at coordinate 67,051 of CAIVDU010000104.1, read as the reverse complement.
TCGGATTTTTCGCCGAGCATGATGACTACGCGGGTCCAGAGGCGGTGGCCGAGCTCGATGCCAAGCTCACCGAGTTGGGCAAAGCCCACACTTTTAAGACCTACGCCGGGACCCATCACGCTTTCTTCAACGATCAACGTCCCTCCGTATACAACTCTGCTGCGGCGCATGACGCCTGGAGCCGGATGGTGGAGTTTTTCTCGAGAGAACTGGCGCCGTTGTAGGCGCAGTTTGTATTCATTACGTCGCGGCAAGGCAGATGTGGATAGACTCTGGATGGTGACGAAGTCATGATCCTGCTATTCGCTGCGGCCACGGTATTAGGAGCGCCCGCCATCAGGCACGGGGGAACGCAGGTGCAGACGACATCTGAGTTCTCCCTGTTGTTTCCGCAGCCTTCCGGACGAAATGGTCTGGAGGAATATGTGAGAGCGGGTGATCTCTTGAAAGACCCATCTTTCGGAGTCTATCAGTCCTGGCTGCCACCCTCTATCCGACCATCTCCTGAGGTCGTTCGGCAGGCCGAGGACGCGAGAAGAAAAATGCTCGAGTCGATGACTCCGGAAGAGCGTCGCGCGGCTGAGTCCGGTTCGAATCACCGTTCCATTGAGGAGCAGCAATTGGCTCAGCGGCTCAATGGGTTGAACTACTATCAACTCAAGCTGGAGGAAGTCCAACGATTTCAAGACGCGCTTGACCTGATCAGCCGAGGGAATGCCAAGCCATTCGAGTACGTTTCTGTTCCTTCTCATGATGCTGCGGGTGAGAATTTCGTCGCGGCTCGAGCGGTACGGCAAGTCGCGAAGTTTGCCTCAGATGCGGCATTTGTCGCTTTCGCCTCGGGAGACTCGGGGCGCGGGACAGAGATTCTTAGTCAAGCGCTTTTCATGGCGCATCGCCTAGGCTCGGGCGATATTATCGCTCGGCTTTCAAGCATCGGCTCGATGTCGGTGAGCTTAGCGCGGTTTAGCGAACACTTAGGGGCAATTTCGCTCCCCGATTCGAAGCGCATTGTGACGCTCGCTAGTTCGCTCCTCGACGACCGGTCGTCCAGCATCGCGATGGTGCGTAACGAAAGACTCCGTTTAGCGAGCGCACTCGACGAGGGCCTGAAGAATGGGCTCTTAGAAAAGAGCGCGGGGACTCAGAACGTGGGCCTCGTTCAACAATACCAGGCGCTTTCGCAGACGCAAAAGGACGCTTGGTTTAATCGAATCCATCAACTGGTCGACGACCAGTTTGATGCTCTTTCGCAGAGATTCGACAGTCCAGAGGAGAACTGGCTCGTGTCAAAGGAGCCCACCTCGAGTTCCAGCGACCCGAAGACGCTTGAGGAGTTAGCGGCCAGCTTTTCACGACTCTTTAGCGCGGGGATCGACCACGACTTGATGTTGGCGATTGTCCGAAATCGGGCTCAGGTGCGACTGCTTCGTCTCCATGCCAGGATTATCGAATTCCGATGGGAGTCAGGGAGGCTTCCGATGAGCTTGGACGAGCTGAAGATTGCGCGCGAGGAGATCTACGACCCTCTTGGTCGCCGGCCTTTCGAATACGCAGTGACCGGCGCCACCTATAAATTGGCCAGCGTAGGCAACTCGGAGACAGGAGAGGTTCAACTACGTTACCGCGCTCCCAAAAACGCGACCAACAGCGACGCAGATCGTCCTTGAGTGCTCGGCGCAGCTACCTGCCAGACTCCTGCTGAGCCTCGACAGTTTGAATCTTCATTTGCTTGTGAGAACCGGATCCTGACGTCTCGTGGGGCATCTCGATGGTGATTACCTTGCGATTTCCATCGGCGATTGAACCGTCAGGCAATTGGTCGCCTTTCTTGTAGTGAACTTCATGCTTCACTGCCCCGGGTGGAAGGTGATCGAGGTCTGGCATTCCATGACCCCCCAGTGGGCCGATCGTGAGCTTCTTGGAAACTTGGTCGGGGGACACATCGAATTCGCTGTGGCTGCAGCCGGTGACGAAGAGTGCAAGCGTAATGGGAATCAGCGTGAGGTATTTCATATTTTTGTCGCGAGATGAAGGTTGTGAGAGGCGTCGCCCCAGGTCTTGTAAAAGTTCATGGCAGCAGAGTGGCCGTCAAGAAAGAGATAGCAAGCAGTGTTTCCCGTGTATCGGATCGGATCAATTTGGGATGCCACGCTGACCGGATCGATCGTTCCGGGCAGACTGGACTCAGTGAACGGCATCGTATCGGTAAATTGCCACCAAACGTACGTGTCGACGGGGCCGTGCGGTGTCGCCGAAGCGACGTCGGTTCGATCGGTTAGGTAGATCGCGTCGGCGGGTCTGGGAATGCTCGACATCGGCCAGGCAAACGCGAGTTGCTCGTTGAACGAGAAGCTTGTGTAGCCTTTGCGGGAGAGTCGATCCTCGCTACTGAACCACAGCGCTGGGCTGTTGACGTATTGTCCAAGCGTGGTGCTGAAACCGGGTCCCGTCGAGAGAATGATCATCCCGTACCCCTTCCAAGTTGGTTGGATAGGAAACCGGACGGGAAGGTGATCGTCGTTGTCGGACAGGTAGAGGTGAGTTGCCTTTCCAAGCTGGTCCAAGTTCGATAAGGCGCTGGTTCGCTTGGCCGAACCTTTGGCAGATGCGAAAACGGGAAAGAGGATTGCCGCGACAACTGCGATGATCGCGATAACGACGAGTAGCTCGATCAGCGTAAAGGCTTTTGTTCGGTGCATGTACGAGGAACGGGCCAGCTTATCGCGGCTGTTCCCCATCTCACGCATTCCTCATAATTGGCGGCTATTGTAAGAGTGTATTGATGCGCGTACTGCTTGTAGAAGACGATCCAGATATGTCAGCGATGATCCGTCACGGATTGAGTGCGTCTGGATTTGCCGTCGACTGGGCGCCCGACGGAAGAGTGGGGCTAGCGCGGGCGCTTCGGCGACCGTATAGCCTGATTATCCTTGACCTCATGCTGCCCAATCTGGGAGGATTGGAAGTCTGCCGAGAACTCCGTTTGAATCAGTTACTCACTCCGATCCTCATGATTACGGCTCGAGATTTGGTTGCCGACCGAGTGGCTGGTCTGGACGTTGGCGCTGACGATTATCTTCCCAAACCGTTTGACTTTAGTGAATTTCTAGCTCGCGTGAGAGCCTTGATCCGTCGCGATCGAGTCCTCCGGTCACGAAATATCGAGATTGGCGACGTTGAAATTGAAGTGGGCCACCGAACGGTTAAGCGCGCGGGAAAGGTAATTCCGCTGACCCGCCTTGAGTACGACATTTTTGAGATCTTGGCCACTCAAGTTGGACGAATCGTTTCTCGAGAGAGTCTGCTTGAAATTGTTTGGCAGGATCGTGATCCCGGATCGAACAAGCTTGAAGTTGCGATCCGATCGCTCCGGAAGAAACTCGATTCGGGAGCTGAATCTAAGCTGATCCATACCATTTACGGTTTTGGCTACATTGTCCGCCAAGAACGGGATGGTAGCGTTTGAGAGGGATTAGGACGCGTCTGGTCTTGTGGAACGTGGTGGCGATCGCGGTCATTCTGTTCACGATGGGTGTTGCCCTTCACCTTCAATTGAGATCGAATCTGATTGGGCAAATAGACTCTGAGATGGAATCGGAGATTGCGGGCGTCTCGGCGATTCACTCGCAATCGATGGTGGATGGTCTCCAGAAGCTAGGGCACTTCGCCAGCCATGACTCCGTGATTCGCATCGTAAAAGGATCGCTAGGCGGCGGACTCAACGGATCTGGGCCTGACCCTATTAAAAGCAGTATCGATGAGGTCAGCCTGAAGTCGAGTATTCCTTTGCCGCGGTTGATCCCGATAGGAGCCCCCGGGGAAATGTTGGCCCAGGGCCCCGAACCCCTCGATTTATTTGGCTTCCGCCTCGCGGCCAACGGAAGCAAGGCGACTCATGTTTATATTCAGGCGGGTTCTTCATTTCGCTCGCTATCGAGCCCGGTGAAAGCAGGTGGCAAAGTCATTGCGGTCGCGCAATCGACCCGAAGTCTGGTACCCGTGCTCAAACAACTTCAGCAAGTTGATTTCTCCATGTTAAAGTTGTTTCCGGTAGCCCTGATAGTTGCCGCCGCGGCTGGGAACTGGTTGGTGGCAAGCACAATGCGGCCACTGCGCCGTCTGACAGAAGCCGCTCAGAGTCTCGAGGCCGACCTGTCCGGTACCCGACTGCCTGTACTGGGAAACGATGAGTTTGCAGAATTAGCAGAGACATTCAATGGAGCTTTCGATCGGACGGCCGGAGCGTTCGCCGCCCAAGCGCAGGCGATTCAGCAGCTGGAGCGATTTACTGGAGATGCAGGACATGAACTCCGGACTCCGCTCGGCGCCGTAAAGGGGAGTGTTAGCTTCCTGCTCCAACACCGAAAGTGGACGAATCAGGATCGCCAGCCGTTGGAGATCATCGACCGTGCCAGCGATCGCATGGCCAATTTAATCGGGGATTTGCTTCTATTGTCGCAACACGATGCTGGCTACCATCAGATGCAATTCCAGCCCGTTTCGCTGCTTGAAGTCGTCAATGCCGCGCTTGAACTCTTGGTAGTGCCGGCTGGGGTGGAGGTTCGGATTTGTATCGAACCGGACTTGGAGGTTCTCGGAGATTTTGAGGCGCTCGCACGCGTTTTCACAAATCTCATTTCGAACGCCTTTACATACACGCGTCACCGCATTCAGATCGGGGCAGTTCGGAATCCTGATGGCGTTCGAGCGACGGTTGCGGACGATGGCGAGGGAATTTCGCCTGAACACCTCTCCCGGCTAGGTGAGCGTTTTTATCGCCCAGGGACCTCTCGATCTCGAGATTCTGGAGGAACGGGACTCGGGTTGGCGATCGTCAAAAGCATCTTAGAGAGCCACGGGGGAGAATTGCGGATTCATAGCACAATTGATGTCGGGACCTCCGTGGTGCTAAGTTTTTCACCTACGTGGGTTCCCGGTCGATTGGGTCCGTAACCGCACCGGAGACAACACGTCCAATTCTCGTAGTGATGATTGTTCCGTTTCTTCTTATTGCCTTGCAGCAGCCGGTAACACCGGGCGGCGGACCGAGCTTCATTCAGCAGGCAATTGGTCAGCCAACTGGCCGAAACGGCTATGAAGAGTACGTCGCGGCAGCTGAGATAGCCGAGTCACCGGCGTACCAGACCTACGAAACTTACGACGCATCCAAGGATGTGGCGAATCGGGCGACCCAACTAGAGGCTTGGCACGAGCAGGTTAGGCGATTTACGCCCATCGCGGATCTCGTCGTTCAGGGGAATGGGAAGCCAGTGTACGACCCCAAACCGAGGCTGAATTCACGGTCAAGTATAGAATTGGCTGGGTTTCCCGGTGTCGCGGACTATCTGGCACGAAAGGCATACGTAGATCTTTCAAACGGGGATCCTCAGAACGCGGAACGGGCTCTCGAGGTGGGTTTGCAGTTTGTCTATAACCTCGACAACGGCACCTCAGCGTCGGGCACGGCGGCGGCCGTTTCGGCTGAAAGGATGTTTAGGGCGATCAAAGCAGACTTGCCTAAGCTCGGAGTCAGAGAACTTGACCGACTCGCGGACGCAGTCACTCAGATTCTCGGTCAGGCGCCTTCTCCGATCAACAATCTGCAGGCGATTCGCCGGGCAGACATTGCGTTTGCCGAGAGAGCTTTGCGGGACCCACGGTCCGAGGGACCAGTGGGGGCACGACTCGCAAATCTGAGCCCGACCCAAAGAGAGCGAACCCTCCGCCAATTTCTCGCCGACGAAGATTCGTTCCTTCAAAGCGTGATCGGCGCAGCGTCCCTCCCCGAGTCCAAATGGGACAATGTCCAGTTTGAAGAAGCCGACCCAATTGCCTCTGAATTGGCCCGTTCGTCGGTAGCGGGTAACGGCGAAGTGCTGGCAAACGCGGCCAAATTACGGACCAGGCTCCGCATCGTGCGGCTGTTATCGAGGGTTTACCGTTACAAGTGGCAATACGATCAGCTCCCGTCAAGCCTCGCAAAAGCGGCGAAACCCGCCGAGACTTTGGACCCCCTCACGGGTAACCAGTTTGTGTACGCAGCACGCGAAGAGTCGATTGAAGTTTCTAGTGAGAGCTTGCCGCTCATTGGTCCCGGACACTAGTCGTTGACGCCCAACCTAATTATTTCGTACCGGTCGGTAAAAGAAATGCTTGGCAAGTTCCGCGACAAAGACATAGAAGATGGTTACCAGCCCCAAGAGTCCGAGGAATACCGGTGAAGGCGCTTCCAAACCGAGCACTTCTGCGGCCGGTGAGTAGGGGATGAGGAGCACTAGGACAACGCTAGCGATCGTGGCAAGAGTTAGCCACTTGCCGGGGCGGCTCTTGTAGAAAGGACGTCGTGTTCGTACGACCAGCACGATCAGGGCTGCGGTGACCACATTCTCGATGAACCACCCTGTCCGGAACTGGGTGGGCGTCGCGCGGAAGACGTAAAGCAGAAGGCCGAACGTCAGGTAGTCGCACAAGGAGTTGGCGAGGCCGAAGACGATCATGAACCGTTTGATGAAAGCGAGATCCCACCGTCGTGGAGCGCTGATCCATTCGGGGTCGACGTTGTCTCCTGAAATCGTCATTTCCGGCAGGTCGGTCATGAAGTTCGTGAGCATGATCTGGGTTGGGAGCATGGGCAAGAACGGAAGAAACATGGAGGCGCCCGCCATGCTAAACATGTTGCCGAAGTTGGCGCTGGTCGCCATGAACACATATTTGAGCGTGTTCGCAAATGTGACTCTTCCTTCCCGAATACCATCCACGAGGACCCCGAGGTCCTTCTCCATCAGAACGATGTCGGCTGCGTCCTTTGCTACATCTGCGCCGTTCGATACTGAGATGCCGACGTCGGCAGCGTGAATCGCGGATGCGTCATTGATTCCGTCGCCTAGGTGTCCCACGACGTGCCCAGCCCGTTGGAGGAAGGTGATGATCCGAGCTTTCTGGTTGGGTTCGACTTCGGCGAACACGTTCACCGAGCTTACAGAGGCACGAAAGGCCTCGTCGCTCATGGCGCGCATTTCTGGTCCGGTGAGCACCTTGGGATTTGGCACTCCGGCTTGCCGAACGACTTCGGCGGCGACGTAGCGATTGTCCCCGGTTACGAACTTGACGGCGACTCCCAGATTGGCCAAGTCGCCAAGGGTTTTGACGATCTCAGGTCGAAGCGGGTCAATGAAAAGGAGAAGGCCAAGGAAGACCATGCGGGTTTCGCAATCGCCCGTTGGCACTAGATCGAACTTACGATAGGCGAGGCCGATCGCTCGCATCCCCTGCTTGCTAACCTTTTGAAACTCTGCCTCGATCGAAGCCCGCTCTGGTTCAAGCGGACGAACGGCGCCGTCGTTGCCTTCCGCCGACTCACAGACATCAAGAATGTTGGCGAGGGCGCCCTTGGTAATTGCGATGACACCTTCACCACTTTTGAGCAAGACGGTGAGCCGTTTGCGAGTGAAATCGTAGGGTTGCTCCCGGAGCTTCTCATAGGCTGTCGTGTCGACCGCGGCCGAGCTTAGAAGTGCAGCGTCAATTGGATTCTTGTAAGCCGACTGGAAGTTCGCATTGAGGTATCCATACCGTCGGACCTTGTCGCTAGGGGCGCCATCAATGCCGACAGACGATGCCAGCTTAACGGTTCCGTCAGTCAGGGTCCCCGTTTTGTCGGAGCAAAGCACATCCATGCTTCCGAAGTTCTCGATGGAGGCCAGCCTCTTAACGATGACTTTCTTTTCGGCCATCCGCTTCGCGCCTTGAGAAAGGTTGACGCTGATGATGGCCGGGAGCAGCTGAGGTGTGAGTCCGACTGCGATGGCGAGTGAAAATAGAAGGGAGTCGATAACCGGTTTGTGGAAATAGACGTTGATGGCAAACATCACCAGCACCAGAAGCAGAGTGACTTCCATCAGCATGTATCCGAATTTGCGGACTCCATGTTCGAACTCAGTTTCCGGTCGTCGGAGCCGGAGCGACTCGGAGACCTTGCCAAATTCGGTCTCCTTTCCCACCCGAACGGCAATCGCGGTCGCGGTCCCACTGTTTACGTGAGTCCCGAGGAAGATGGAGTTTGTCCGCGCCCCGAGGCCCGTTTCGGCGGGAAGAACACCAGTCGTTTTCTCAACGGGAAATGTCTCGCCGGTGAGCGACGCTTCATCGACAAAAAGGTCGTTTGACTCGAGGATCAGGCTGTCTGCCGGCACAATCTCCCCGGCCGTCAAGCGGAATACATCGCCATTGACGACATCCGACAGGGGGATTTCGGTTGGCTTGCCATCTCGCAAAACGGTGGCATGAATCTGCACCATGGCCAGCAGTTTCTGAACCGCATCCGCCGCATGCTGCTCCTGCCAAAAGCCGAGGCCTCCGCTAGCGAACACAATCAGAAAGATGATTCCCGCGGTGGTTTGATCACCTAGAAAGACGGAGACTCCTGCCGCAAACAGCAAGATCAGAACGATAGGGCTGGAGAACTGTTGAAAGAACAGGCCAACCCAGCGCCCTTTACCTTGGCTGGTTTGGGTCCTCGGTAATTTGGAGAGGCGCTCGGCGGCAACTTCGGACGTTAGGCCGGATTCGCCGCTCGTGAGTTCGGCGTAAAGGGTGGCTGGGGGCTTTGTCCAGAAATCTGTCGAGCTCATTTCGAATCCGCATTGCAGAATCCGGGTTCCGAAGGGAAGAGTACAACATTCTCCGGTAGGGTTGGAGGTCCGAGAAGCGAGCTTGTCGGACCCTATTCCCACAGACTAGGGCGTTGAGTCGGCGACGGCTCTTCTTTTGAGTCTACATCGCTAAATACTCGTGGACGAATGCGACGGACATCGAGCCTTCGCCGACCGCGGACGCAACTCTTTTTACGGAATTCGCGCGAGCATCGCCTACGGCGAACACTCCGGGGCACGAGGTCTCAAGGAAGAGGGGAGGACGATTGAGCTTCCACAGTCCTTTCTGAACCAGGGCGGGGCCGGTGAGGATAAATCCCTTTTCATCGCGTTCAATCGCGTCCGGTAACCAAGAAGTGTGGGGAACGGCCCCGATCATGACGAAAATGCCCGACAACTCTTCTCGAATGGACCTGCCCGTCTTTCGATCAACGATCGTGGCGGACTCCAGGGCGTCTTGCCCTTCGAGGGAACAGATCTCTGCATTGAGGATGACGGTTATCTTGTCCGAATGCTCTATGCGCTGGGCCAGATACGAGGACATCGTCTTTCGGAGATCGTCGCCTCTGACCACGAGTAGGACGCGCCTAGCGTGATCCGACATGAAGACGGCCGCCTGTCCAGCGGAGTTACCGGCTCCCACGACGGCAACCGTATCGTCACGGCAAAGGATTCGCTCAACGTTGGTGCATGCGTAAAAGATCCCTCGTCCTTCGAAACGAGTTTGATCATCGACGTCGAGCTTTCGATAGCTCGCGCCGGGCGCGAGAATCACGCACCGGGTTGAGACGGGGTCTCGGCCCTCGATCATGACGTCGTGACCCCCATGTTGAGAACAAGTGATGTCGGTCACGAGCGCGGGAACGATCATCTGCGCTCCGAACCGCTCGGCCTGGGCCACCGCTCGGTCGGCAAGGTCCTGTCCGCTAAGCCCGGTTGGAAAGCCCATGTAGTTCTCGATCCGGCTGCTGGTTCCGGCTTGACCACCGGCGCCGTTGGTATCGACGAGGAGCGTGGAAAGTCCTTCGCTGGCCGCGTAGACGCTGGCCGCGAGCCCGGCCGGACCTGCGCCCACGATGACGACGTCGTGCAGCTTGGATTCGATTGGACGATTGATTCCGAGGGCTTCCGCGAGTTCGGCATTCGACGGTGACTTTACGAGGTCACCGTTGGGAAGGATCACGACCGGGATATCTTGGGGAGTGACGTGAAACTCTTCCAGCACCTGAGTGGTGTCGGGGTTTTCTTCAACGTCCTCCCAGACGTGCGGATACCGATTCCGGGCGAGAAACTCTCGAATTCGAAGTGTTGCCGGCGAGAAACGCGAACCAACAACAAGGGGACCAGCACTTGAGCTTTCTTGCAGCATATTTCGTCGCAAGAGGAAGGCTCTGAGAATGACTTCGCCAAGGGCTGGCTGTTCAGCCACGATGTTTCGGACGCACTCGCCCGGTACTTCGAGCAGTTTGAGCTTCGTGCCCGCGACTCCACTGACGATGGTTGGGCGACCGGTCATCACGTCGATGTCACCGGAAAAGCTCCCCTCTCCATGGCTGGTAATGACGTCCCCCGCCTTGCCGACGTGGATTTTCATCTCACCAGCTAGCACGACGAACATGCAGACGTTGGGGTCACCAGCGGTCCAAGCGAACTGGCCTTCTTCTAGGTGAATTTCTCGTCCAAACGGTCTCAGGGCATCGATTTGCGGCTGAGTAAGGTTGGGGAATGCCATGGCATGCCGGGCATCCTTCGCCGTTTTATCACTTAGGAGGGATAGATCGTCGGTGGACATTGTCTTTCTCTTACGGTCAATCGGTTCGATTCGTTGGGATGGGTTTGATTATGGGATCACTCGAAGGATCGCCTGGGCCCAGAGTTGACCTAAGTCGAGCGCTCCCGCTGGGTTCGGGTGGAGATAGAACGTGCCGTTTCGCCCGTTTTCAATTCTGAGAGTTGAGAGATAGTTCGAGGCGAAGTAATCGTATCCGCGTGTATCTCCTAGGAAGACCTTTCCTCTTGGGAAGTGCTTAGGGAAGGAAGCGACGACGGGGAAGTAGCTTGTCAGCCTCTCCAGTCCTTCCTCTTCGTAGGTCGCTCCGTTGTGAGTGTTGGAGCTGTACCAGATGGGGCGATGGATGACGACCTTGCTCGTCGGAAAATCGACGAGTAACTGCTTTACAGTAGCGCGGAGATTCTTCTCATACTGATCCGCATTCGCGGGGGCGCCGTTCGGACCGATATTGGCGCTATCGTTGGTGCCGAGCATGATCGAAAAGATCAACTCTCCTGGGTTGTTAGCCGAAAGGCTCCGGGCCGCCGCCTCGGCGTTCGACATATCCTGGCCACCGGGGAGATAGTCCTTGGTCGTGTGACCGCTGTGGCCCTGGTTCGAGAAAAACACCTTGCGTGGTTGGGGCCCGAGCGCAAGAGAGTGGGCACAAGCTTCACACGCGTTTTGGTCGGGGCTGTGAATCCATCCTCCCTCGGTGATGCTATCTCCGATGAACACCACGTTCAGTGGAGGAAACGGGACCACGACGGCGGCGGAAACCATATCCGAAGACCGTAGTGGATTCAAACCTACAGGAACGAGGTATGAGGGCTGGCCACCCTCTGGCAGCTCTTCGACCTTGTAGTAGTAGATGGTTCCGGGGTGTGACTTGACCGTAGTGTCCTTAATGATCGTCCCAGTGGGAGCCTTCACATAAGCAACCAGTGTGTTCTTGTTGGCGAGGAAGTGAGGCGTTGTGCCGCGATAAACACGGTAGTCGCTAGCTGAAAGAGCGACGGGGCCTGGGGACGAGACCAAGGTCAGGGTGACCCCTTCCGCAGATCCTGAGACCCTGAACTCGGGATGGATGGCAAGTTGCGAGTGATTCGGTCCCAGAGCGGCAGTGAGACATAGGGTGATTGCGAATAAGTTCATGAGCGCTACTCCAGGTGTTCTACCAGCCTAAGGCGACCCGTCTGATCAAACTTGAGCGATAAATGATCAGGTTTTGATCTGGTCATCTCCGCCGGGCAGAAGCACACTCTTATCACAAGGGTTTAGGCCCTGACCTGAGAAGAGGAGATCAAATTTGAAACAGATTCTGGAATCACTCATTGGAGTCAACGACGGGGCCGAGGGACTGGGGCGACGCAGCTTCCTGAAGGGCATGGGAATGGCGAGCGCCGGCGTCGTCGGCGTAGGCTTGTTAGCTGGTTGCGGAGGCAGCACCAGTCCAGGAGTCTCTGGCGCGGCGGCAACTCTGGATCAGCAGATCCTTGGCGCGGCGAAGATTGCGGAGGCCCTTGCGACGACGATGTATGCTTCACTCATCGCTTCGCCGCTGTTTGGGACGCTGCCAGCGTCGGATCAGGCTTACTTCAATGCGGCGGTTAACGAAGAGAAGTTCCACTACGATCTGCTGAAGAGCGCAACGGGAGGAACAGACGCTCCTCTCACCTACTACTTCCCGACCGGGATGTTTACGACTTCTGGAAGCGGTCCGGCAACGACCTTTAATACGATCGTGACCCTGGAAGAAGCGTTCATTGCGGCCTATCTGCTTGGTGTGGCTCAGCTTTCGACCCCTTCCCTCAAGGTCCTGGCTGCTCAGATCCTCGGCGTTGAGGCTGAGCACAGGACCTTGGCGAAGGTCACCGCGAACGACATCAGCCTTGCTTCCAGCACGGGGCTCTCGGGAGTTGCCGCTCCCAACAGTCCGCCGAACAATGTGGTGTTTGAGCAGAAGTACGGAGTCACGAGCCTGGACGTGGTCGTGGCCGCTCTTAAGCCATTCTTTGACGCAACGGCGGCAGCTTCGGCTGGATATACGGTCACCGAAACCTTTAATCCTAACTACACGGCGAACGGATCGGGCCTCTCTGGCACGACCCCGTAAGGCGTTAGCGACCAGGGGCAATGGGCCGCAGGGGAGAGCATTGCGGCCCGGCTCCTATTCTGTTTCTACTTAACCGTCAATCCCGCTTTGGCGAGTAGCTTTACGAATTGACCACGAGTTCGCATGTCGATTGATTCGGCGGCAAGCCTGCCCTTTCTGTCGTAAATGCATGTGTGCGGAATTCCCTCGATGGCATAGGCTTCGTTGACCTTTCGGCCTGGATCGAGGAGGATAGGGTACGTGTAGCCTTTGTCGGCAATGAACTTGCTAACCGTGGCGCTTTCTTCATCGGAGATTGCTAGGATCACCAATCCTTCAGATTTGAGTTCGCCGTAGAGTGCTTCAAGATCTGGCATTTCTTTCCGACATGGAGGGCACCAAGTTGCCCAGAAGTTGACGACCACGACTTTGCCTTTGAGGCGAGACAGCGTCCAGGAGTTTCCGCTGATGTCCTTCAGCGTGAAGTCGACGCTTGACCGGGCTTTCTCGATTTTGGCAAGCTGCAACTTGGCGGCGGCGAACTGGTCATCCTTGAGCCGCACTGAAACGTGTTCGAACCACTCCAGTTGGGCAAGTTCCATGTAGGGGCCGGCGGGCTCACCTTTCACGGGCGGCTCGGGGGTCTCTTGAACGGCATCGGCAAGGGTGGTTGCCACCGCTTGCAGCGTGTCCCTCCCAAAATCCCCTTCGGTGGACAGGTTCGCCAATGAGTAGGCCAGACCCACTTTTCGCTGGCCGGGAGCGAGGGCCCGGATGGCCAGAGCAAGCTTTTTCGTTGCGCCGGGACGATCCGCGTCAGAGATTCCACGAAGTCCCCTCATCTCAGTGGTGATCTGTTTCTCGGCGTCTGAAGTCTGGAGTGCGGTCGCGAACGGGCCAGTAGCGAGGGCTGCGATCGCGACTCCGGCGAGAAATCTGCTGTTCATTGTCTCAACTTTACCGGTGTGCAGCGCTGAGCTGAGGTTCGAGCATGATCTCGCCAGAGACGAGCGCCTAGATACCGATGATTTTTTCGACCTCCCCTAAACATTTTCGGATTCTGTCATTTATAATGTAGACAAGCGTGCACTGTTTGAGGGAAAACCGCAAAGAGGCGCATGGTTGAGGAGAACTATGTCATTGACGATTGAAGACTTCATCGCAGGCGTCCGAAGCAGCCGGCGCCACTTTCTCAAGCATTTGGAAGGCCTCTCAGCTGAGCAGCTGACTTGGAAGCCTTACCCTGAATGCAAGAACGTCATCGAGACGCTTCAGCATTTGGTGATCGACGACACAACGGCCCTTGAGTCGTTTCAGACCGGGGAGGACCCCAATTACGATGCGGTGGTGGTGTCTGAGACGGACTTCGACAAGTTGCTCGACCTTTTGGAGGAATCCCACCTGAAACTGATCGGCTACTTGGAACAGCGGTTTGGCGGAGGCCCTTTGGATGCGGAGGCATGCGCATGGGGAAGTGCGCAACCGGCGGCAAAGGCGATCGGCCACCTGTCCTCGGAGGACTATTTCCACGCGGGCCAAGTGTCGTATATACGGTTGGCTACAGATCCAGCTTGGGACTACTACGAACACATTGACGCTTGAGTGGGACTCACGACAAGCACCGATTACGGGGAGGAAAAAGAGAATGAAGGTTGTTGACTATATTGCAGATTCCGCTAAAGAGGCGGCAGAACAAGCGTTTCGATATGCGGAGGCTGTGCCCACGGAGAAGTTGGATTGGGAGCCGGTTGAGGGTGTCCGCTCGACGCTGAACATCGTTAGGGAACTCGCGATGACTCCCACCTGGGCTTACGATCTCTTGTTCGGGGATTCGCAAACGTCGGGAGAAGGGGACATGGAAGCGCAGATGGCTCTGATGGCTTCTTGGTCGCTCGATGAAGCGAAGAAGCAGTTTGCGGAGAGGTTCGCCAAGTTTGAGACCTCAGTACGAGCAATGTCGGAGGAGCGATTCACCGAGACGAAGTGGCTACCCTACGATGGCGGCCGAGACTTCACCGTCCTGGAGATGCTGGATTATCCCCGTTGGAACTTCAACTACCATCAGGGACAGATCGCTTACATTCAAATGCTCTATGGTGACAAGGACATGCACTAGGCGAGACCTCTCGCCTTGAGTGGCTTTTCGAGAAGCGGGATAATAGTCGCATGTCCTCCTCCTTCGAAGCCAACTTGGCAAAGTTGGCCAATCTCTCGGTTCAAACAGGCGTCGGCCTCCTTCCAGGTCAAGAACTGATCATTTCCGGAGACATCGCTTTTGCTCCGTTTGTTCGTCTTCTCCAGGAGTCGGCGTACAAGTTAGGTGCGAAGAACGTGTTCGTTCAGTACTCGGACGAGCAGGGAACCTTGATTCGATATCGAAACGGGAACCCCGAGGCAATCGGATACTCTGCTGGTTGGTTCCACGAGGCAGTCGCCGGCATGCTTGAAGGGGGAGGCGCTTACCTCTCAATTACGGGAGGCAACCCTGGTCTGCTCAAGGAGGTGGACCCTTCGCTCGTAGCAGCCTCGAGCAAAGCGCATGCGCAGGCGGCCAAGAAGCTGTCGAATGTGATCATGGAAGCCAAGGCCAACTGGTGCGGCGTCCCCTACGCAACCCCCGCCTGGGCCAAGTTGGTGTTTCCCGAGGTTTCGGAATCGGAAGCGATTGCCAAGCTTTGGGATGCCATTTTTGCGACGACGCGAGTTACCGAGGAGGATCCGATTGCGGCTTGGGATGCTCACTGTTCTGAACTCGAACGTCGCAGTGCCTACCTCAACGAGAGACAATTCCATTCTCTTCGGTTTACTGGACCAGGCACGGACCTAACGGTCGGTTTGGCGGATGGCCACCTTTGGTGCTCGGCGAGGTTAAGGGCAGATAATGGTGCGGTCTGTATTCCGAACATGCCCACTGAAGAGGTGTTCACGATGCCTCACCGGAACCGAGTCAATGGGGTGGTTCGGAGCACCAAGCCGCTGAGCATGCGGGGGACGGTGCTTGACGGGATTGAAGTTGAATTCGAGAATGGCAAAGTCGTAAAGGCAAAGGCGGCAAAGGGCGAAGAGCAGTTGCTTCGCCTGATCGACACCGATGCGGGGGCTCGTTTCCTGGGGGAGGTCGCCCTTGTTCCCAACAGTTCGGCGGTGTCGCAAACAAACCTGATGTACTTCAACACCTTGTTTGATGAAAACGCGGCCAGCCACATTGCTCTTGGCCAAGCCTACGCGGAGACGCTTGAGGGGTGTAGTGAATTGACGGATGAAGAGAAAAGGGGACAAGGGATGAACGAGAGCTTGATCCACGTGGACTGGATGATCGGATCGGGGGAGACCGACGTCGATGGCGTTGCGGCGGATGGGACCACGGAACCGCTCATGCGGGCCGGCGAGTGGGTCTAGTCGTTAACAGTGACGGCCGAAATCCTCAGGCTAGGGTAAGCGTCGGGTAACACATGCGATGTCGATGACGGTTTCTGCGCTTTTTCTGATCTGTATGAACTTCAGTCTCACCGCGAACGTGGTGGGCATGGATGGCCGTCGCCACAATCCCATTCTAGAGTCTATCGGGGCTCCACTGGCCCTTGTCTTTGTCAATCACGATTGTCCTATTTGCAATACCTATGCCCCCGAGATCGCAAGAATCGCTTCGGCGTTTCGGGGCAAAGTATCCGTGCAGCTTGTCTATTCCGAACCTGACTTGACGTTGGCCCTGGTCAAACAGCATGCCAAGGAGTTCGGCCTCAGCACCCTCCCGAAATGGATCGACTCGAGCCGGAGATTTGCAACGGCTTGTGGAGCTAAGATCGTTCCGGAGGCCGTCCTGTTTGATGTTCTGGGGCGTCGGGTATGGGCTGGCCGGATTGACAACTTGTATCTGTCGCTCGGCCAACGGCAGAGCCGCGCCACGGTTCATGACCTTCGGGATGCCCTAAGCGCTTTGTCTCGGGGCGAAAGCCCTAACCCCACCGGAGGAACTCCGGTGGGCTGCACCATACTGACTCCAGGAACGCAATGAACCTTCGACAGACTCTCTTGCCAGGCGCGCTTGTCCTACTTGGCTTCACCGTAGCTGCGACCCCCACCGCCCACAGTTCAACCTCGGCAAGCAAGAAGGTTCCGACCTATGCCCGAGACGTGGCTCCGATTCTTTATGCGAAGTGTGCGGTGTGCCATCACGCAGGCGAGGTCACTCCATTTAATTTGACGAGCTACGAAGACGCTCGTTCTAAAGCGCCGACTCTCGTCGCGGCGATAAAATCGAAGTACATGCCGCCTTGGCAGGCGATTTCTCATGGTGAGTTCACAAACGAGCGCACCCTGACTGAATCCCAGATTGCGATCATCACGGCATGGGCAAAGGCAGGCGCCCCCAAGGGTGACTTAAGTCTGGCTCCCGCTCCTCCCAAATTCACGCCAGGATGGGCGATGGGACAGCCTGACTTTGTCGGTAAGCCAGCTCTGGCGTACCCGATCGCCGCTGAGGGCGAAGATGATTACCGGTGCTTCGTCATCCCAACCAATTATCCGGAAGGGCGGTACATCACGGGGATCGAACTGCGCCCAGGCAACCGGCGCGTGGTGCACCACGTGTTGATTTACGTCGACGATAAGGGCGTCGCTCGGAAGATGGAAGGCAAGGATGGGAAGCCTGGCTACGCTTCATTTGGAGGCCCTGGATTCCAGCCGTCTGGGTCTCTAGGCGGATGGGCTCCTGGGTTGCAACCCCAAGTTCTGCCCCAAGGCCATGGCTTTTGGCTTCCGAAGGGCGCTGATCTTGTCCTTCAGATGCACTATCACAAGGATGGCAAGCCGGAGAGTGATCTCACGCAAATCGGTTTGAAGTTTGCCAAGGGTCCTATTGATAAGCCCGTTCGGTGGGACTCACTTCATAACGTCTTGATTCGCATACCAGCCGGGGATAGCCGCTACGAGTTAACGTCCTCCATGGACATCACGACGCCGGTAACGCTGTTAGACGTGATTCCTCATATGCATCTGCTAGGGCATGATATGACGGTCACGGCTAAGTTCCCCGACGGTAAGCAAAGAGAACTCATCCACGTTGATCCCTACGACTTCAATTGGCAGACTCGGTATTCCTACAAGGAGCCGGTCCATCTGCCAAAGGGAACGGTTCTTTCTCTTGTAGCCCATTACGACAACTCAGCGGCGAATCCCCATAATCCAAACAATCCCCCCAAGCAGGTGGTCTTCGGAGAACAGACTACCAACGAGATGTGCTTCGCCTTCTTCAGCTACACGTTCGACGACGAGCACGTGACGAAGGGTGTTTCACTGGGAGATCAGGGCGGTTTTGGAAACGATCACTTGACTCTGGACAAGATCTTTACGCATTTCGATGAGGACCACGACGGCTCTCTCAATGTAAAGGAACTCACTGCGTTTCTTTCTTTCATTGAAGATGTTCGTGAGAGCGCGAGCAAGACTTCGGACCCGGCTACGGAGGCCAAGTTTGCCGTCGCGATTTATGGCAAAGAGAAGAAGGGCATGCTGAATCATCAGGAATTCATGAGAATGGTTACGTCTAATCGTAACAAGTAGACTTTCTTGGTGAGACGAAACTAGATTTCTGTTCGGGCGTCAGTGGTTTTATGGTGTTCGCGCTCGCATTCATTGCGTTGCTTGACGTTCCGGCTTGGATCCAGCACGACGCGGTCCTCGCCAAACGCGAGATTGTGAAGATCGAAAGCTTGGGAGGCGACCCTGCAGGAGCATCATTTCGAACGATTCGGGATGATGGCCTGGTGAATTCCTGGTCGACCCAGGACCGAAATGCACCGACACCGCCTTTTCGCTTGTCCAAGACGGATCTCAAGAAGCTTAGGGATCTGATTGCTCACACCGATTTTGACCGGATGGAGTCTGGTCCCAGGGCCAAAATCGACCCTCAGACTGTCGACGGGGTCGATCAGTTGTTTGTTGTTCGTAAGGGACGAAGTGTGCGCTGGTGGTCAAACGCGGTTTACGAGCCAACCGATGAGTCTTCTGCGCTATTCCGATTTATCGCTGGACTTCATCCGTCAAGCATCAGCATGGATGTGTCCAAGGTCTCGACCTGGGGCTACTAGGTCTCGGACACGCTGCTTTAGCTCGAAAAGTTCTGGGAAACCGGACTCCGCCATTCGACTATAGAGAGCCTTTCAAGAAGACGCTACGGTTCGTTGCCATCGCGTTCTCAGAAAGGCGACGAAGCGACTCCACAACCTCTATGAGTTCGGAAGGATCACACGACAACTCCTCAGTGGCAGCCCATTCGAATCTCGCATCGATGAGTTCGTTTGCCGACGCCTGGGCAAGACGTGCAACGAGGTCATCTGGAAGACGAACAAGCCAGGATGTGCCGGACTCACTTTCTTCAAGATCCTCGAACTCGGCCATCAGGTCGGTGTCCCACTCACGTCCCTGGAGGATCGCCCAGAGGAGTTCAAGATGAATAGGGATCAGGCCTCCCAATCGTGCAACGTCGCTGACCGGTCTGGAATCGGGATCATACGAAGCGGCTGCTTCTTGAGTAGAGACAAAGAAGTCGGCGAGGATGCTCATTCGCCCTAATGGTAGCTCCTACGGATAGAGTTCGATTTCGCTAATTTGGGCGGCGTTTGGGTATCTGGGGTTTGCCGAGGAGTTTATGGTCAGTCGGAAAGTGTCGCTGGTGACTGGGCTGATGGTTGTTTGGAAGATTCGCGGGTCGCGGTTTCCCGAGACTTTGAACAATTGGCGGGGTCTGCCGTTTACGGAGATGGTCGCCTCGAAATCGACGGGGTAGCCATCAGGATCGGCGAAGCGGATCACGATCTTCCGGATGGTTGACGGCTTCGCCAGCTGGACCTCGACCCAATGGGGGTGTGGAGAGTCCAGCGAGGAGTGCCAGCGGTTCGAGAAATCTTCAGGTGTGGCGATGATCCCGTCGATCACCTTGATTGTGCTCTGAGGTTCGGGGCCGTACTCACTGTCTGAAGTGGCGGTGGCGCCATTTGCGGCGAGAGCCAAATCCTTGGTCTTGTCTTCGATTTCTGGTCGTGGCGCCGGCGGATTGGTCCAGGTCTGAGCATGGGTGAGCGTCTGCCAAGTCTGCCCGGTTTTGTAAAGGGTCGCAAGCTTGAGCGGTTGAGGCAACCAAGTGCGGAACGTGTTCTGCTCACGGAATCCGTTACCGGCCGAGGCGTAATCGCAGAAGGTTAACGGGCCAACTTTAAATGCCATCCATGCGCCAATTTTCTTTGCGGCGGCAGGATCAGACTTGAGCTGGGGGTTGCCGCCTATCGTTACTTGCACGTCGGCTGACGGCGTCAGGCGATTATCGAGTGCCAGCACTACTGGACCACGCTTGATGGCGACCTGTCCGGACTGTGTGACGATCTTGGCTCGCATATCGAATTTGAGGGTGACCCGATCCCAGGCGCGCCATTTGCGTCGGATCTTTGCATAACCAGGGGCAACTGCGATCGCGTTTCCGTTGACTTTCACTTCAGTCTTGTCGCTCCAGGAAGGAATGCGTAGGGTGAGGGTGAATTCACGGGGGGCTGCCGGTGTGAGCCTAATTTCTGCATGGTCGGTTACCGGATAATCACCGCTTATGTCCAGTTTCACCGAGCCGATCTGAGCCGAAGCAGGAGCGTATAGATTCACGACCGGGCCTTCAGCGTTCTGCATGAATGCCCAAAACGGGGTGAGCATGAGTCCCCTCGGGCCATTGACGACGCAGCAGCTCAGACCGACGTCTGGGTGTTGGACATAGCTCGGAACGCGAACGCCCATCATGCCGCTGAAGTACGACCACCATCGCCCGTCTGGCATCATTGCGCCGAGGAGACCGTTATAGAGGTTTTTTTCGAGTTCATCTGCGTAGCGGACGTCCCCGGTGAGACGAAGCAGTTGGTCACAAAACTTCATCCACGTCACGGTGACGCAGGTTTCCATGGGCTTTGGAACCGGGCCGGTCTGTTTGTTAGCACCGCTGAACCAAACCTCACTGCTGGTTCCGACTCCGACCAGAGTCGCCTCGTCTCGTGTGATAGCTTGCGCCAGGCTTGCGGATGCGTCGAGGTATGCGAGGTTGCCGGTGGCTCGATAAAGTTCACACAGTCCTTCGAAGCAAGACATCATTTCGTACGCTTTTGGGGCGCACATCTGGTCTGGTCTCTTCCCGGCGAGACTATCTTCAATCAGCCTCATACCCTTGGGTAGACGTTTTGAGGGCGCGCTCCAAGAGGCTACGATGTGCTTGGCGAAGTCGAGGTACTTAGCATCACCGGTTCGTTCGTAGACCAGCACGATGGGTTCTAACACTGACGACGCGGGTAAGCCGTTCCATTCCCCCACGTCGGCGATGTCGGTTTTGCCGGGTCCAAGTTCGTCGATCAGGACGTCCGATTCTCGGCGTGCGGCGGCTAGGATGGTGGCGTCGTGGGTTCGATCGTATTCGGCTATGAGGCCGAGCAAGGCGTATTTGCAGCCCCATACGTCCCATCCTTCAAGCCGGTGGGCGGGAACTCGGGTCCCGAGATAGCCATCGGGGGCGGCAGTGGCTACGAGGGCCTTGGCTGCTTCCGCGCATTTTGCCTGGGTGGCTGCTGTCGAGCGATAGGAATCAGCCAGGGCGAGGGAAGTGAACCATTTGCCCCAATACTCGCAACGCCAGTCGGCGACACCGGTTTCAGTCTTGGCACGATAGGAGGCGACGAGCGCCTCGGTGTCTTGAGGAAGCAGCCGGTGATCCACGCATAGGTCTAGCTTCTCTCCGAGTCGTCCGCTGAACTTCACGGATTGAGGTGGGGCGGGAGAAAGTCTGTCGAGAACGCCGCTCGGCATGCCGATTTTCAGCGGGAGGGAACCCGCGAGTGCGATGGCGACGAGGAGGGTTAGCATGGTGTTCCTGGAAGGCGTTTTCGGACGGTCCTTCTCGTTTCCCGCGGGCACTTGAGAATCGGAGAAAACTAGCTTTTAGTATCGCGCATCTGGCCGTTCGCACGTTATAGACGTAGTTTCGGTGGTAGCAAACACTTCGATTCTTGCCCGAAGGATGTAAAGTGAACGCACTATGCGTGTGTCGACGACTTCGATTCTTTTGGTAGCTGCCCTAAGCGGCCGAGTGGCGCTCACTCAGGAACCGACCAAGCCACCGAAGCCAAATATTTACTCCGAGACCACGGACGCTCACTTGGAGATCAAGAAGGCGTTGGCGACGGCGAAACTAGAGCACAAGCGAGTCCTGCTTGACTTCGGCGGGAACTGGTGCGGGGACTGCCGCGCCTTGGACGCCTACTACCATCAGGAGCCGAACGCGACTCTGCTCAAAACCTATTTCATCCTGGTTGACGTGAATATAGGCAAGTTCGACAAGAACGTGGACATCGCCAAGAAATACGAAGTGCCGCTTGAAAAAGGCGTTCCGGCGGTCGCAGTTTTGGATGCCAATGGTCAGTTACTCTTCAGCCAGAAGCATGGCGAGTTCGAATCGATGCGCAGAATGGACGTCAGTTCAGTCACTGAGTTTTTGCAGCACTCGAAGGGCTGACCACGGCAAAGCTCATTGCCTGATTCCGGTTTTTATCCAGTCATCATCCAACCCGATCTTTTCGGTTTTGCCAATTGAGGCTACCGCACAATTCTGTCTGTAATGGAGGGAGAGAACTAGTGTCGAATCGATCCCTCCATCCGGGATCGATTCGTGTCGAGAGGCGGTGTACGACCCCGTATGCGTAGTTTACGATTGGCAGCGCCGCTTGCGACGCAGAAGGAGCCCAAGCGCACCGAAGGTCAGTGCCGCTACGGTGGAGGGTTCAGGAACGGCGGCAGCGGCGGCGGCGCCAAAGTAGTTGAACTCAGTGACCGACTGACCTCCGTAGTTGCCAACCTGGAGGTCGATCTCGTCAATCTTGTCCCACTGAAAGGGCACGATGCTTGTGCCGGTAAAGTCGCTGAACCGAAGATTGAACGAACTGTAGGAATTCGAGATGTCGATTGTCTTGGAGTCGTACAGCGTGGTTCCGTTTGAGTTGTGGATCAGTAGGCCGACGAAGTTCGTGCCTTGAACCTTGCCCAGCGTAAACGCAAACGATGAGTCACCTGAAAGATTGACGGTTGCGCCGGTGGTGCTCCAATAGCTTGCATAGGCAGCGACACCGTTAACGGAGTTGTACTGAAAGGACAGTACGCCACTCGAACCGGATGGGGTGTCGGTGACCCCGTAGGTCGACGAGGCTGTCTCATACCAGCCGTTGTAATACGTGCCTCCAAAGGACCGACGGCCAAGCAGAGGGTGCGAAACCGTTGAGGTGAAGGGGTAATAGTGAGGGATCTGCTGACTGATATCGAAACTATCCAGCACAACCTGGGCGTTTGCCGCTGCGCTCAAAACACCAATAAAAAAGACCGACGCTGCTCTCATAAGAAGCTCCAGTCTATCGCAAACCGCATGAATTGGCAAGGAAATGCCGCTTTGTCGTAGGATGATGCGCCTCGACGACTAACGTGATAGTCCAATCCGATTATCCAGGGCTCCGGTGCTGTGTTAGTAAATCCTTTAACCCACTGGGTTGATTGATCGGGCCAATTGTCAAGGTAAGTCTGAGAGAGCTCAAGGTTTTGAGATTAGGCTTCCGAGCCAGAATCGACGTTCCGAACATGGTCTGCTTGGTCGGGATCTGGTTTTGCCAGGCCTTCTATCGCAAAACGATAGGTCTCCTCGTACTGCCTAGCAGCGAATTGTGATCGATCACAAACATCGTTGCGCTGTTTGGCATCGCGGTCAGTGCAGCCACCCAAGAACTCCTGTTCAGAGGATACATGCTTCGACGGCTCTCGGAAATCTTCAGTAGCAAGTGGAATGGGTGGGGAATCACCACCGTGTTGTTCGGCATGTGGCACGTGTACCAGGGACCGATTGGCGCGATAAGCTCACTCGTTTATGGCGGAGTGCTAGGACTGGTCGTCCTTTACACCAGAAGAGTCGGGGCAGCAATCGTGGTGCACGCGATCACGAATAGCATTTTGTACGTCCTTACGGTCTCGGCACTGCGTTCCCGGGGCTATTTCGGTTAGCGTCCTATGAGGGTGTCGCTTGAGGTGCGCGCAACCTTTTTCGCTCTGGGGGCGTTCTAGCATGGGACAATGTTGACTGTGTGGGAGCCGTCTGAGACATTAATCGACTCTGTGTACGTTGAGGCGATGAGGCTCCTGCTTGGCAACGGACTCGGCGACCCGCGCGGGTGTCGATTCGGGCGATTCACGGTCTCCTACACGACCCATTCCTACGTGTATTTCGGTTGGGTCTCCTCTGATGGGACACGAATGGTACACCTTTCGGGAGTCGAGGGTCCGGTGCTGCATCTCTTCGAGGAAATCCGTTCGGAGGAAATCTGGCTGGCGATCGCACAGGGAGGACCATTCACTGACTGGGGCCCAACTTCGGCGAATCACGGTCGGGAACCAGGGAGGGCAGCAGTTCTCCTCTTGGTTGGAAGGACGGCCGAAGCGGAGACTGTGTACGGGCAAATTCTGCGACATTGCGGCAACGGCGAGAACGCCGTGAAGGAGCTTTTTTCTGAACTCATCATTGAGAACAAGAAACTTCTCGGGGATGCGCTTAAGGGCCGCCGCGACCGTGAGGGATTAGGCATCGCCCAGACTTTGCAACGTTTGACGAGCCTTGAATTGAGCGTCGTTTACTTTAAGCCGCCACGAACTGGTTACGAGGTCG
Source organism: uncultured Armatimonadota bacterium (assembly GCA_903904815.1). GTDB lineage: Bacteria > Armatimonadota > Fimbriimonadia > Fimbriimonadales > Fimbriimonadaceae > Fimbriimonas. The sequence continues at coordinate 42,809 of CAIVDU010000104.1, read as the reverse complement.
AGACAGAATATGAGCTGGCCAACTCGCTGGTCAACGACTTCGAACTTAGGCTCGCTAATCCGCATCCAGCACCTGACTTGGATGCTATAGACCTCCTGCCCATTGAAGAACGAGTCTCGGTCCTGACTGACCTTTTACCCGAGTTGGATTTGGGAGAATCTCCCCTGGGGGAGATCAACTACGAATGGAATGAGTGGCTCAATCGCTTCATAAAGATCGGAGATCCGGCGGTTCCGGTTCTGATCGATGCGTTTGACAAATATCCGAGGTTTACGCGAACCGCCCACCCGCGTAAATCTACGAGAATGTTCGAGTTTGTGAAGGTGCCCGATTTGATTGAACAGCTTTTGCCTCGGCTCTGGAAGGGAGCGAGCAAGGCATGGAACGCGGAGACGCGGCATCTCGATCCTAATGCGTTGCGGGAATATTGGAATCGGGAATCAGATCTTTCCCCGGCAATGCGCAACCTTCAGACGTTGCGCGATGACGACGTCTCAGGAGAAAACTGGCTTTCGGCGGCTCGTGAACTGACCGACCCAATCGTAGTGGCTTATGACCGATATGTGCCGGTCTTTGGTCCGATGAAAGGCGAGGCTCTGCGCGAGGAATTTGGAGAAGAGATCGTCGAGCTCTTAAGAAGGAGGTCGCGCGACTTGCTTACTCGAAGCGGGGGAGGCGCGAGGAATTCGTGGGATGCGCTCTACGGGCTAAGGCTGGCGAATAGGATGGCGATGTGGGATCTGCAATCCTCCCTTGGTGCGCTTCAGGAAGCCTGCGCCAATTTGAGTGAAATGTATGTGAATGGAGCTCATCATGGCCTGGCTCGCTCGATTTCGGTTGCGATTAGGTTTCGCTCTCAATTAGGCGACGAGACCGTCGGAGAGGACTTCCTTCGCCTCTTGCGACTGAGTATCAGGCACATTCAGTGTCTGGATTTGGAGATATTCAACCCACTGTGGAACTGCCCCGAAGATGGGTACATCCAACAAGCGGGTCAAGAGGCGTTCGCGATGTTGTCTGCGCGGTCAGTCGAAGACTTCGTCGAAATCGGACACATCGCTCGAGCGATGCTGAAAGGAGTCCGGACTCCGCTAATTCGTCTCGGCTCGTTCCGAGAACTGTTGACTCAATGGTTAGTGGACGAGAGGCACGTATTCAACTCCGTGAGCGTTCACTCAGGCGATCGGATCCAATGGGAGTATCGCCGGTTTGGCGAGCCGAGTCCGGAGTATCGACGCGGCGCGGCAGCGTGGACCGATATCCCTGCCAGCGTCGCGGACTACTTAGCGGAAGGAATCACCAGTTGGCGACCGAGCGAATTCGGCGCCTATGATCTTCGTTGGACGGCCGAGGAAAAGGACGCTGCGAAGGTAAGGCTTCGAGGCAAGCTTCTGGATGAGAGTCTGCCATGGGACGAAGTATAGCCCTATCAAGGAAAGATATCCGGCCTCTGCGGATTCTTTCCGGATGCTCCTAATCAGCTAGATTTCAATTTCGGGATGAACTGTGCGTAGCATTGCAAGGTCAGCAGCATCCTTAGAGCCGCCCTGATGCCAATTTGGTCTTGACGTAGTCCTGGAGTGAGATGAACGAAACAGCCTGACCGGCAAGCAACCCAGGAATCTTCGAATTCAAGGCTTCTTCGGAGCTAACGCCATCCAGAAAGTTGAGAAAGTCTGCCCGGTTTGGTTTGCGGCCGATGAAGAAGATCCCTCGATCCTTATTCACCATTTCCTGCTGTGCACCCGCGGGGAGATCCACTCCAAATTCGCGGAGGGCTGCCGCGAGTCGGGAAATGTTTTGCTCGCTGCGACTGACGAAAAAGCCGACATCCTCCGTGAAACGAGAAACCCCATGAAGGCAAGCGCGTGAGCGCCTACTACGAGAAACTCAACTCCGTGGGAGTTCAACAAACTCAAAAGTTCGCTCAAGTCTTCGTTGATCGGGAGGAATCCAAGCATTTCTTAACTCCTGTAGCGCCTGCACTCGTTCATTCGGAGTCCGCTCGATATTCTCAACTTGGTCAAGAGAATCGGCCTCTTCGGGAGTCATGACCTTCGTGACTCTCTTCATCCCCCACCCCACGGGTCACGGTGGTTGGAAGTCAAAGTTCGCGTCCTATAAGCAAAAGCGAGAATTCGTATACATTGGTCTTGCCAAAGGTAACTTCATAGATTGAATGAAAACATCATGCGTTTAGAGAGAGTAGTCAATTGACAGAGGATCAAAGGGACCTTGTCTTGCGGTGGATGCGACAGGAGATATCCAAGGAAGAGTTACTCGATGCTTTTGAAGGGAAACGTGATGACGCAGACACCTGCGTGGTTGATGCACTCAGAGCAGCATTGGCGGCCAAGGAAGCAAGGGAATTATGGGATGCCCTACATTTAGGGAATATATTGGGCTTCCCTGAGGCCTCGATTCCTATCTTTTTTGAGCTTATTCGTGAAGATTGGCACGACAGATATGACGAGATTTCATTTGTATTGCAGAAAATGCGGTTTCCATCCTCAGTTGAGGGTCTGTACGAAGCAGTTCTGTTGAAGATTCCGCACTGTGAGGATATCGGTCCCGAGGTTTTTCGGAATAACTGCATGTGGGCTCTATACGACATTGGCACGGACGAGGCAAAGGAAAAGCTGCAGGTTCTGGCCAAGTCCGAGATCGAGAGTGTCCGCGAAGATGCGCAGGAGAAACTTGATGAGTGGGAGCTCAGCGGAGGGAAACGGTTCGAGGTGTGGTCTGCCCCCTTTCATGAAGACAGCTTAGCTAGAGTTTCTCTTCAGTTTGGGCCGTGGCGATTTGTGAATGGAGGGCAGACCACAATCCTCGACGTGAGCTTGACTATGAGGATAGAGAAGCTCTCGGAGACAAAAACCGAGGGTGTGTATCGGTTTGAGGGTATCGACCTGCCACTCCCGGTAAGCGGAGAATTCGTGTTCGATAAGACGACTCGGGAGGGTCGATTGACGAAGTCGTCGCCAGTCGATGATCCGAGATCGCTCAGTGTGCCGCTTAGATGGGTTGGTCAATACTGGGCAAAAAATGGTGTGTTACCGGATCGAAACTTTTAGGTTAAGGGCTAATCGTTACGCGGCCGGAGAAAGCTCAATCACATACGCTGGTCCAGACCCGAAACGCTGACCTTGACTTGTTTGGGTCCTAGGCCTGTGCGATCAGCATGTCATGCTTTTGAGCATGAATTATGAACGATCAATCGAAAGTCCCTGAGAGGCAAATTAGAGCCCTCTACGACAATACGACAATACGAGTTTACCAAGCGTTCTCTCCTCACATCGGCGAATCCGCTCTGGCGAACGGACGGTTCACCAGTCCACCATTCAAGTTGGCGCGCATGACATGGATCAAGCCATCGTTTCTGTGGATGATGTACCGTAGCGGATGGGGGATGAAGGACGCAAATCAACGGTGCATCCTCGCGATCGACATCAGCCGAGAGGGCTTTGAGTGGGCACTGTCGCATAGCAGCCTGAGTCATGTCGATCCTGATGCGGTGAGTCGCGATCAGTGGCACGCGATGAAGTCCCAGTCTCCGGTTCGGGTCCAGTGGGATCCTGAGCGAGATCTTGCGTTGAACCCGCTTGCTCACCGGTCGATTCAGGTGGGTCTGAGTGGAATCGCCGTGCAGCAGTATGTGTCGGATTGGACGATGACGATCTCGAACGTTAGCAGTCTGGCGCAGCAGATCCATCAATTAGTCGAGAACGGGCGCATCGAGGAAGCAGCAACGCTTTGTCCGGTGGAGAGGCCTTATCCTCTGTCTGATGGCTTACGAGCGAGACTTGCCGCGTCCTAGGTCGCGTAGCATCGATACTGCGTAGCCACCGATCACCCGGTAGCGCACGCTAAAGCGAACTCACAATGACGGGAGATCGTTGAAGTCTGAGTTCATTGGGGTCCCCGCCATTGAGTTCGTGGGCGAACACAACCATCTCCCAGGCCGCTTTGAACTTCATTTCCGGCGTCTGGGAACTCCAGAACTTAAGGTCGAAATCAGGGTCACCCTCGCCGAGTGTGGAAACTTCCACCCAGTTTGCGCCCCTGCGTTCTATCATGCATGCCGGAAAAAAGTTGGCTGCCCTCCGTGGATTCGAACCACGATTAACTGATTCAGAGTCAGTCGTCCTGCCATTAGACGAGAGGGCAATCTTAGGTGAGCCAGTATACCTCAGTGTAGATCGGTCGATTTAGGTGGTGGCAACAGGGGTGGGGCAGGGAAAATTGCTGGGGAACGTTTGCGGTTTGCGGTTGAGATGAGGTCGGTGCGGTTTTCAGTTTGCGTATGGAGTTCGTGAAGGGCTCGAAGCCCAAGCAACGCACGCGGTTTCTTAAATACGACGCAACCGCTCCGCGGTAGGTTTGTGAGGTGATGGCCTTCCTACAGTAGGACCGCACGGAACGGTCCAACAGTAGGCTAACAGACACAACCGCTCCGCGGTTGACCATGCAGGCATCATGCGGTCAGGACCACCGGGGCAGGGGCATCGCGTGGGCGTCTGGCTCAGATATTACTGCGTAGATCTTCCGCATCCCACGGCGGGCCGATGGAACCGTTCGATTTTGGGAATGCAGTTTGACCCCCCGCTACGAGCGCCCTGGGTTCGCGGCGGCCTTGTCGTACTGCCTCAGTTCGATAGGGGCGAGGTAGGTGAAGGGGGCGATGGGGACGTTTCTGAGAATGAAGAACGCGAGGACGCCGAAGGCGATGGCTTTGCCGGGTTTGCCACTTGTTCCCACCCAGTTAATGGGTTTGCCGACGACGTAGGTTCGGACGAGGGCGATCGGAACGCAGGCGATCACGATGACCGCGAACACATTCATGCGGATCGCGCCCGGGATATCACCGCGAAGGAGGAGGATTGCCGCGCGAGTTCCCCCGCACCCAGGGCAGTAGAGCCCGGTGAGTGAATGGAATACGCACGGTGGGCCGAAATGCGAAAGGATCTCGGGTCGCAACTTGAGGAGTACCGTGGCGCCAGCCAATAGCAGCGCCACGACGATTGCGACCGGACGGGTCACTTGTGGAGCATGAATCGTATTCCGGCTCCGATGACGTTTCCAATTAGTCCGAGCACGATCGAGATGTTGGCCCACTTCTCGGCGTTGTCCGAGGACTCTTTCGCACCGTAATAGTCTCCGCCAGCCTGCTTAGAACCGACCTGAGCAGCGTACACAATTGCGACGACACCCAACGGAAGACAACAACACAGCGTGCTAAAGATTGCCTTTGCAAGGTGATTCTTGACCGGCTCGGCAAACGTATTTCGGGGGTATTGCACGGCGTTGGCGGCCGCTCCGGGAGGAACGCCGGGGCGAGGAGCGCCTCCCGGACCCACACCGGGAGGTGTGTAAGCTGGCTGCGTCGGAACATCGTAGCCGGGGTGCAACTGATGCGTCGGCGCCTGGGGCGCTTGTGGAGCGGCAAACAGGCCAGGAATTGTGTTGGCGGGTACGCGCTTTCCGCTGCCTACCTCTTCAATCGCTGAATCTGGGTTCACTCGTCCCTCAGCGGCCCAGCGCTTGAGGGTTTCGAAATCTACGGGTCCATAGACGGCGCCGTCCGCGCCGATAACGTTGTAATTCATGTATGGCTAATCCTGACTAATCTGCGGGGCTAAGAGGATCTGCAGAGAAGTGAAGAGACGCCTGCTCTCACGGCCGAGTCCAACCCGAGACATCCGAACGGGCGTGCCCGTCGGAATCCTTAACGTTGGACGACTCTCATGGGCGGAAAGTTGGTGGTCGCGCGCACTGAATCGCGAAACTTGCTCTCCCACCTCTGAAAATGTGGACTCAATTAAGTTCCGGTTCAGGAAATTGATCCTTTGAATGGTCAAAAGGATCGCCAGAAGCCTTCGAAATTCATTTGGCAATATCTACCTAGGCGATAAGGCCTCCGAATGCAAGGCTGCATTTCATATGTTTCGAATGGTTTGCTGAACATCTTTATGAATCGCAACAAAAATATTGCAATCCATTGGATATACCGAAATTATGCGTAAACGAGGTAATAAACGGTACTGGGGGATTCCCAAAACGAGTTTGGAAACCCCAGAGGTGGTTATTTCTGCCTTTTTCGGCGGCGAACTAGCATCGGACCAACCATGACACCTAGGGCCAAAATAGTGCTTGGCTCCGGGGTTGATGCCGGGACGAAGCGGAATGGCGTGGCGATGTTTGGATTGTCGACAAACGACCCCATCAGACCTATTGGATGAGTGCCGATAACTGCCAATTGGGCCTCGGGACCGGTAACTTCGATGGGATTACCGAGGCTCCAAGTGTAGCTACTTGCACCGTTGACAATCGAATTGAGGCCACCGGTAATCGTAACGTCTGCGGCGTAGACGGGATCTGTGAGTCCATCCATAGACATACCAAAAGTCGGCAAGAACTGGTTCCACGTAGTCTGATCTTGATCCCCCACACCGGCGCGGATGAACAGGTGGCCGCCCGCCATCACGTAGTTGTAGAGTGCCCGACAGTCGTTCTCAGAGTGCAAATACGTTTCCTCAACTGACACAATGTCGTAGTTCATGAGATTGTAATTTGCGGCACTGTCCTGTGCACTGGAGAAGTCGACAGTCTCGCCGAAGCTGGCGGCCGTGGAGGCAAAGTGAGTCCCAAGCTCGATGACATTTGCGCCTCCCAGAGAAAGCGATTTACCGGTGCCAAGCGAGTTGGAGGTCATGTAGCTGAAGAAGTTGCTCAACAGAATCTGATTCTGATTAGCATTGCCCGCGTAGCCTTCTGGCGCATATCCGTCAAATGCCGGGTCAGAAAAAATCCACTCGTCGCCTGCCACCAAAGCCAAGCCCGGGCCAGCGAGCACTTTTGCCGCACAACCCGCCAACACTATCGAAGCGAACCATCTTTTCATAACCTGACCTCTCTCAACAGATTGATCCGAAGTGCCAAAGTCAGCACCGGCATCACCATTGTTGTTTCAACCTACGCAATTGTGAAGTAGTTGAACGTAGTCGATAATACATTATTCGGTTCGAAGATTGAGACCATCCGCGCTTGCTTTGCCGAACAATCTCGGCTGGACTCCTAGACTGGCATCACCTCCCTTAGGCTGTTCCAGCAATGGTGATATCGGCCAGCAGAGCCTGGCAAATAAAATGGTTGGAGAGGTAAGAACCGCTCATGGTTGATTTTCTGGTGCTCTTGGCGCTTGGTCAGGCTTCGCTGCCGAGTCCCACGGAGGGATATCTCAAGCCTTCTCGCGTCATCGAGCAGGCGGCTCTGGCTCCGTACTACTTGAACGAGACTCCGGGCGCCGTTAGTCCAGACGGGAATCGATCGCTCATTTCGGTACGGGATGGGGCCCCTCCGTTAGCTTGGCTGGCCAAGACTCACGTCAACCTGGGTGGCCTTCAAGTCGACACACTGGCGAATCGAGAAAGGTCGTTGACGACGAGAAGCCTGGCTGCGATTCGCGTTTTGGACATTCATTCGGGCAAGGAAATCTCGCTGGAGGCGCCAGCGGACTCGCGACTGAGCGATCCGAAGTGGTCGCCCGACTCCAAGCAGGTCGCCTTTCTGGCCCATCTTAACGACCGAACGCTTCTGTACGTAGCGGATGTCTCAACCGGAAAGTCGAGAGCTCTCACAACCCGGCCACTGCTCGTCACCCTCGACCCCACTTTCGAGTGGTCGCGAGACGGCAGTTCCTTGGTTGTGGTTCTGATCCCAAAGAATCGAGGACCCGTACCTGCCAAGCCTGAAGTCGCCACCACACCTCGAGTCCAAACAAGCGACCTCAAGACGGCGAAACTCGAAACCTTCCCCAGCGTTCTCGAAACTCCCTACGACCAATCTTTGCTCGATTACTACTCCACCGGCAGCCTGGCGAAAATTGACGTGGCGTCCGGGAAAGTGCACGAAATAGGAGATCCGGCAAGGATTCAGCGGGTGTCTTTAAGCCCGAAAGCGAAATTTTTTCTCGTGACCACGCTGGAAAAGCCGTATTCCTATCTCGTTCCCGTTTCTAATTTCGGAGAGAAGCAGGCGATCTGGGATGAGGAAGGGAAGGAACTGGCTAAGTTCGACTCTCGAGCGCTTCGAGAGGGGGCTCCTGATGAGGACAAAGGGCGGAATGAAGCCAAGAGGCTCCCGCAGTGGCATGGCGATAGCGACGAATTGCTCTTTATCCAAAGCCTCGCGGCGAAGGCCGAAGATGGATCGACTTCGACCCGTCGGACAGACCATATCGAACTTTGGAAGGCGCCCTTTGGCGCCAAAGACGTCAGTTCTGTTTACGAAGCCCCCGGCTCCATTTCTGATTACAGCCAGGGTGAAGATGGACACAGCCTGTTCCTTACGACCGGGGCGGCTGCGGGTCGTCGAGGTGGCGCTGCGCCAGCGTCGGATGGCGCTGAACCGACGCGACGGTTGACCTTTCTGGCCTCGCCAAGCGCGAAGCCGGTTGTGCTGGCGGAGATAAAGGCGGATGCCGAAGAGACGGCGGCACTCGTGCTGGACCGAGAAGGGGAGGTTCGCGAGTCGACAGACGGAAAGTCGGCCTACCTCTCGGGTGAACATACGTTCAAGGATCCCTACACACAGGCGCCCAAGCCGTACGTGGACCGAGTCGACCTTGCAACGGGCAAGAAGGAGAGGATTTTCGAGAGCCGGACCGACGTGTTCGAACAGGCTTCGCTCGTTGAGAGTGAGGCAAAGGAACTTCTCGTAACACGCCAGTCGCCCACCCAGGTTCCGCAAAGCTATCTGGTTAGCCTGACGACAAAGTCAGAGAAGCAGCTGACGCAGAACAAGGACTATTTGCCAGACGTGTCTCAGGCGAGACGGGAATACATTACGGTTACGAGACCAGACGGATTCAAGTTTCGAGTCTGGATAACCCTACCTCCGTATGCCTATCACAATCCCGCTTTCTTTTGGATCTATCCGAGCGAGTTTGCGAGCCAAGAAGCGTACGACCGAAGCAAGAGAACGTTTAATAAGAACCTGTTTATCGCGCCGTCCGGCGCCAACAAGGAGATCCTTACGCGGCTTGGCTACGTTGTAGTGCAACCGGATATTCCCATTGTTGGACCGGCTGGGCACATGAACGACGAGTACGTGCCTCAACTTCGAAATTCCCTGAGCGCAGTCATTGACGAGTTGGAACGTCGGGACTGGATCGACCGGCGAAATCTAGGCATTGGCGGACACAGCTACGGAGCGTTCTCCACCGCGAATTCGCTCGCTCATACCCCGTTCTTCAAGTGCGGCATTGCCGGTGATGGATGCTATCTGCGGCCTTTGACGCCATTCGGATTCCAGAACGAGCAGCGCCAAATTTGGGAGGCACGAGAGACGTACCTTGACATGAGTCCATTGCTGTACGCCGAGCAGTTCACGGGCGCGCTTCTGATGTATCACGGACTTGAAGACCAGAACGTTGGCACGAATCCCATTAATAGTCAGCGTCTTTTTACCGCCTTGCAGGAACTTGGAAAGCCGGCCGAGTTGGTTATGTATCCGTACGAGGACCACGGTCAAATCGCGAAAGAGACGGTTCTCGACCAGTGGGCGCGGTTCACGACATGGCTTGATCGCTGGCTAAAGCCTGAAAGTACGGTGGGGAAATAGGGTTTCCGTTCAGGGATGTGCAGATCAAGTAAGAGCGCGACAAGCGTCGCAAATTGGCCTCAATACGCGTCAGACGACCCAACTAGAGCCCGGTAACCGATTTTTGCTTAGTATTCGCGAAAGGTTTCGGGCTAGGCAATTTTTCGAGCACACTGAAGGTGACTTCAGGGAAGAAAAATGGTCACTCTCGCTGCAATTGCTGTTCTAGCCCCCTCTATGGGCAAAGCGTCACCGAACGCTATCACGGTTACTTTGACCAAGGTCGAAGAGGCACTGCGCCCCATCGCTTTGGCTGCCGCCCCGTCAGGTTCCCGATTTGTTGCCGCAATGGAAGACGGCTCGATTCGGATCATCGACGCTAAAACTCGCCAGACCGTAAAGGTTCTCACGAAGCACCCAGACCCCGCGTACGGCGTGGCTTGGAGCCAGGATGGATCGCTCGTTGCCACGGGCGATGAGAAGGCCCGTATCTATGTTGAAAATATTCTCAACGGCAAGATGGAGCACTCCTATCGGACTCACACCCGTGGAATCCAAAAGCTGAGTTTCAACTCGACTCGGCAATATCTGATCAGTACCGGTAAGGACGATTTCGTGAAGGTCTACGACCTCTCTTCGAAGAAGACGAAGGAGAGTTGCTCGATCGCCGGTCATGGGCTAAACTTCTACGGAGCCACATTCCATCCGAAGGCGCCTTACATCTTTGCGGTCGGCGATCTAGGAGCCGGTGGTGAGATCCTCGACGCTCGAAACGGAAAGCTCTCCAATTTCATCGTTGGCCACGACAACCAGGGCATTTATGACATTGCGTACAACCCTTCGGGGTCCCGCTATGTCAGCGCGGGACGCGACGGCACTGCCATCCTCTGGGACGTCAAGACTCAGAAGAAGATTGGCACCCTCAAGGGCCACAAAGACTGGGTCATGGATACCGCATTTTCGTCCAACGGCAACCTGATCGCGACGAGTTCTACCGATGGAACGGTCAAGGTCTGGAACGCTTACACACTTCAGAAGGTTGCCGACCTGCCACATCAAACCTTCATCGGTTCGCCGATTTGCTTTACAGCGGACGGTTCTTCACTGATCACCGTCAATGACGCGGGCAACCTCGAGTTCAATACGATCAAGCCAAGCCAAACCCCTGAGTAAATCCTAGTGAACAGGTTATGGCATCCCGGGTGACCCTTCGGTCTTCCGGGATTTTTGTTGTTAGAAGGCTTTCATCGCTTGTAGAAGAGCGCTTCCGGATTTCCCATTGCCCCGTCTCCACCACGGTCTTTGAGGCGGTACAGCGAGCCATTCATGTTGATTCGAAGCACGGGGCCGAACAATCGCGCCACAAATGGCTCGCCGGTCGGAGTTACGGTTCCGTGCCATCCGCACGTCAGGATTCCAATGCGAGGATCCATGAGGGCTGCTTTCCAGTTCTGCACTTTGACCTTGCCTTCGGTCACGAAATCTGGCAAGTAAGAAAAGGACACTCGGATGGGAGATCGGCGCGCGGTAGAAGGAATTTCCGGGTCGATGGGGAAGCTCTTTGACTTTTCCTCAAACCATGGATCGGTCTCGGATTTGAGCAGGCCATCGTCCCCCAGATAGGAGCGTATTCCCAGCAGGTTCTGGCTCGGCATACCGTCGTTACCGGATTCGTATAAGGAGAGGGCCACATAGATTTTTCGCAGCTTGTCGGTGTCGAGCCCTTCCAATGTGCCGGAACGCACCCGGTTGTAGATCGGAAGGGTAATCGCCACGAACAGGATAAGCACCATGAGTGCTACCAGCAGTTCTCCTAAGGTGAGTCCTCGGCGCATCGTCTCCTACCCGGTTTGATTGCCAAGCGATTTGCCCAGTCTCTTTTTGAGATCGAGTGCGGAAATCACTTTTCCATCTTCATCGCATGTGGGAAAAACATCCACGTCTATCTGAGCCTCCGCCAACTCTTCCAGCGTGCTCTCCAACCAGTCTGCCAGATTCATGGCGACGAGGTCGGCTTCTTCAATTCCCGCGTCCTCGAACCAACTTAGCGCGTAGTCGGGATGGGGCCAAACGGCGATGAATTGAGAGTTGTCTTCAGTCCCCAGCACGAGCAGGGCTTCACCCTCGGCTAACGTCCAGATTTCGCCGGTTTTTTGCACTTTTTGGACGAAGTGGTCCAATCTTGCGGTTGAGTCCGAAGCAATCGTATTCTTGAGGTCTTTAGCAGATAGTTCGTAGCTCATAATTCGTGCCTAGGTTCAACGGACGATGCTATCGGTACTCGGCAATCAGACAAGTTTCGCGATCGATGGGTTTCAATGCCTCGATCGCGTCTTGACGGAAGCCCATATTGAAGAGCTTCAACGCCTAGTCGATCGCGGACTGAAACACACATTCGCCGTATCAGGAACGAAGGGCATTTTACGCATTCCGGTCATCTCTCGGCTTGCGGGGCAGCCGGAGGTCCGCCAGATCGCGACAACTCTGCTCGGAAGCACCGCTTTTTGCGTTCGCGCGAACCTGTACAATTTCTCTTCGACGTGTGCTCGAAGCGAACCTTGGCACCAAGACACCGCCCTCCCGGTGAAGGATGCCGCGGCCGTTCCTGGTTTTGGTCCCTTTTCGTTGGTTGACGGCGTTCGCTGGGTTCGTGCTCCAGAGAACTTTCTTTTGGCCACGGTGACCATGTTTCTGTCCCTCGATGGCCTCTCAACGGATTCAGCGGGGCTTTGTTTTATTGCTGGAACGCACCAATCGCTCATCCTGGACGACAGAGAGAGGATGGCGCTGGTCACCGAACTTCCGACGACGTTTGCCCAGATTCATAGGGGCGGCGCGTTGGTGATGTCACCGCTCGTGTTGCACCGTTTTCAGCCGGTTCTTTCCTCCAAACCTTGTCGACATGTCGAGTTGACCTTTGCTGCATGCGAATTGCCGGACGGTTTAGAGTGGAACGAGCGGATATGAGCATCAGGGTGCTCCCCACGCGAGCGACGAAACTCGGTAGACTCGTGGCCTGCGGGGACTGTCCATTCATTGGACGCCTGAGATAAAAGCCCATGGCCGCGGTCGCGAACGTTCAAACCGTCAATATCACCATCAACGACCTTCCCCTCCAGGTTCCTAAAGGGGAGTTGATCGTCGAGTCTGTGAAGCGACTCGGCCTCGAAGTGCCGATCTTCTGCTATCACCCTCGAATGAAACCCGTCGGCATGTGCCGAATGTGCCTCGTTGAGATCGGATTCAAGCAGCCCGATGGCACCGTCCGAAAGATGCCCAAGCCTCAAACGGCTTGCAGCTTGCCGGCCAGCGAGGGACTCGCGATCTACACGGATACCGAACTGGTCCATAACGACCGACGAGGCGTGCTGGAGTTCCTACTGGTGAACCATCCGCTCGACTGTCCGGTCTGCGACCGAGGCGGCGAGTGTCCGCTGCAAAACAATACGCTTTACTACGGTCCTTCGACGAGCCGCTTTGTCGAGTTAAAGCGCCACGCGCCCAAGGCGTTCCCACTCAGCAAGTACGTCAAGCTTGACCTTGAGCGATGTATTCAGTGCGGGCGATGCGTTCGGTTCACCGAAGAGATTTCGGGAGACGCCCAGTTGGCGTTCCGGTTCCGGGGCGCCCAAATGCAGCCCTCGACGTTTGGCATGTCGGAGTTCGAATCGAAGTTCTCTGGCAACGTCATTGAGATCTGCCCGGTAGGCGCTCTAACCAGTGCCCAGTACCGATTCCGAGCCCGCCCTTGGGACCTGCAGTCGCGACCTTCGATTTGCACGCTGTGCTCCAACGGGTGCAACGTCCACATCGACTACCGCGTGGATCGCGTCGTTCGGGTGAACGGCCGTACAAATGAGGCGGTTAACGAAGAGTGGACTTGCGACAAGGGCAAGTTCGGCCACGACATTTTTAATTCTGAGCATCGTGTCAAGAAGCCGCTGGTTCGAAGTGGAAACTCGCTCGTTCCTTCCACTTGGGGCACCGCGTACGACCAGATCATTTCCGCGTTCTCGGGAGCCAACGGAGCGGTTGCGGTTATCGGAGGCGCTCAGAACACCAACGAGGATCTCTTCTCGCTGCAGAAGCTGTTCCGCAACACGTTCGGTTCGAACAACATCGATCACCGCTACACCAAGGTGCTTCCGGCGGAATCGTTTACTAAGAGCTTCGGCATCGGAGAGGTTGCGACCTCGATCGCTAGTTTCGAGGAGCAGAAGGCCGTCCTCGTGTTCGGCACCGCTCTTTCCGACGAGTTGCCTATCGTATTCCTTCGGTTGCGCAAGGCCTGGTTCAAGCAGGGCACGAAAGTGGTGGTCGCCCATCACGAGTCTACAGATGCTGACAGCTTTGCTCACGTGATTCTTCGGTACAAGCCAGGTTCCGAGTCGACGGTGATCGCTGGATTAGCGCTCGCTTGCGGAGTTGCGGGAGCGGATCCCGCGTTCACTCCAGAGCATGTGGAGCACCTGAGCGGCGTAAAGGCGGCAAGCCTCTTGGAAGCGGCGGAAGCGCTCAAGGAGTCCAAGGCTCCCGTCGTTACGACTCGATCGCTTTACAATTTGAACCACGCGAAGCAGGTTGTGACCGATCTGGTGGCGTTCTCGAAGAGCCTTGAGTCTCCGTTCAACCTCTACGGTTTGAATGCCAACGATCAGGGTGCGTCAGAACTCGGTATCAGCCCGTTCGATCCAGTAAGCGGAGCGAAGACCGGCCTCGACACCCATGAAATTCTGGTTGCCGCTTCAAGAGGCGAGATTAAGGCCCTATGGATTCTGGACGTGGACCCATTCAATGTTCACCCAGACAGGGGACTTGTCCAGCGAGCTTTGGAGAATGTTCCATTCCTCGTGGTGCAGACGGTGAGCGAGTCCGAAGCGACTTCGTACGCGAGCGTGGTGCTCCCTGAATCGAGCCCAGTTGAGGTTGAAGGGACGTTCACGAACGTTGAGCGACGAGTTCAGCGGTCGAAGCAGGTTCTCCCGACTCGAGGCGATTCGAAGCCAGCGTGGAGGGTTTTCGAAGAGATTGCTCTTCGGGTGAAGCCTCAGACTCCGCTGTTCAATCCGAACGATATCTTGAACAAGATCGGCCAGGAGTTCCCGGCGTTCCGTTCGGTATCGGCGGAAGACTTGGCCGGCGAAGGCGCCCTGCTCTCTTAAATTATTAACTCAAGGTGCAAAAAGGGCGACTGGTAAGAACCAGTCGCCTTCGCTGCTTGGTTGGGCTAGGGTAAGTCGCGGTCGTACGTGCCCCTCCAGGACCGAATTTCGATGCGCTCATATCCCTCCGGGATGAGCGTCCACCTTACTCCGTCAAGCGGACCACCCGCGGTGACCTTCCCATTCTGCCAGCACGTCACGCACTGTATTTCTTCGTTCATGAACCGGCGCAGAAATTCCGCGGCTTCACACGAACTGTCTCCTGCGAAATCATAAAAGTAGTTGGTGTACCAGTTTAAGTCGTTGTTCCCCCACAATTGAAGCCGAAGCGGATCGAGGATTGTGGGATGTTCAGACGGGATTTGCAGTTCAATTTTGGTCGAGTTCGTGGACCCAGGTCGGGCGCCTACGGTAACGAGGTGGTTCACCCATCTTGGATGTTCATCCAAGAGCAATTTGAGGAGTTGCTCGTCGTATGAATCCATAAGTCATGCTCTCGGCGACCACGATCGCCCTTAGAGGGGCGATCGGGTGACGACGATGGGGTGAACTCCCGCCAAAGACCGGGCGGCGAGCTTTACCGGGGTATGGCCGACTCGTACTTCGAAAATTCCCGGCTCGGGAATCGTGATGAAGTTGTCGGCAAGGTTCTTGACGGAGCCTTCATCCGTGAGCATGAGGTCCACCAGGGGAGTGGTGGTTTGAATGCGGATGACGCCGTCGAGCTTTGTCGACACGGTCAATGGGGCAGGTTTGGGGAACTGGGTCGCCTTTGGCTCTCCCAGTAATCTCCAGACCGGAGCGGCTGAATCGAACGCGGTGGCGAAAAGAATCGTCTCGTTCACGTTCAGGCCGGTGATGTCGGCTTCGATGATCACGCCACGTGAGTCGGTGTCGTACTCGGCTTCAACTTCCCATTCTTTGAGCAGTTCGCCGGTGACGGTGTGAAATGCCCGCAGTGAGAAGTTGTCGACCCAAGACTCTTCGCCATCGTTGGCTATCCAAAGCTTGACGTGTTCGTTCTTTCGCTCGAGAGAGAGTAGCTCGTCCGCATACAGTCGGCGAAGCTCGTAGGCGAGTGCCTTGTAGTTTCCGAGGGAGTCGAGGATTGCCCAACTCTGGACGGGCCAGCAGTCGTTTACCTGCCAGATAAGAGATCCGCGGCAGAATTCGGACCGTCGATAATGCTCGACGCCGTGTCGTAGCGCGTCTCGCTGATTGAGCTGTGAGTAGTAGATCCAGTCTTCGAGGGTCACGGGATCCGGATAGTGAAGCTTCGTGTAGCCCACAAAGGTGTCATATCCCTTGCCTGTCTTGTCGTGCCAGCGGACAACCGGACTGTAGAAGTCGGCGGAAGCTTCGACGCCAGCCGAGTTCCAGCACTCCATCGAGCAGGCTGACGCAAACCCATATTCGCTGGAGAACCGCCCCTTCGAGTCGCTGTAGAATCGCCAATCTCCTCGGCCGTGCCAGACATCCCAGTTGTGCTGGTCACCGTAGTGATCGGCATTCGGACCACGGCGCTTGTCGTCAATTGCCTTCTCATCAGGAGGGGTTCCGATCGGCGACGATGGAATGTAGGAGCGATCCGGATCGGTTTTAGCAAGGACGCCGGGAAGGGTTTCGTCGTAGAGCGGAAGTCCGTAATATCGTTTCGGCCTCGCTTCTACGCCACCCCAGGCGTTGTAGTACATCTCGTGGTTCTCATTGTTGCCGCACCACAGGGCGAGGGACGGATGATTTCGGAGCCGCAGGATGTTGACGTAGGCTTCGTCGGCAATCACTCGCTGGAACGCGGCGTCGTCCGGATAGTAGGCGCATCCGAATGGGAAGTCTTGCCAGACGAGAATGCCCATCTCATCGCAGAGCTCGTAGAAGTCGTCGGACTCGTACAAGCCGCCGCCCCAGACTCGAAGCATGTTGAAGCCCATGTCGAGACATCGCTCCAACTGCTCGCGAGTCCGCTCGCGGGTAACGGTGGCGGGGAAGGAGTGGTCCGGAATCCAGTTTGCGCCCCGCGCCCAAAGCCGGCGTCCGTTGACCACAAATTCGAATGACTCGCCAAATTCATCCGGCTCTCGAACAAGCTTGATGTCAGAGATTCCAATGTGTTGGATCTTGGCGTCGTGACCGTCCGCGACCAGAAGCGCGTGGGTAACCGCCTCGATGATTGGCAGGGATTCTTCATCTAGGGCGTCAGTCTCGATCTGGAACGGTTCGAGGTCTTCTCCGATAGGGTAGATGCCGGTGGTCAATCGGAATGTGTTGGGGTCGCTCGGACTCCAGAGATCGGGATCATGCAGGATGAAAGCGCCATCCCCGATGAGCGATCCTGCCCCTTCGAGGGAGTGGATGACTGTCCCCTCGCCTTCGAACTGAGTATTCACTTTGACGACGACGACGTCCTTTTGCGGGCGGTCATAGCTGACGTGGACATCGATGATGCGGCTTGCGAATTCGATCAGGCTGACAGGACGCCAGATACCACAAGAAACGAGACGGGGACCCCAGTCCCAACCGAACATGTATTGGGCCTTTCGCACGAAAGAGCGATCGGAGAAATACATCTGGTCCGGCCGGAGACCCTCGGAAGCTAGGTATTCGGCTCGCCGAGCCTCGCCGACTTTTACGGCCGACTGAAAGTCAACCCGAAGTTCATTCTTTCCTTCGATGAGTTCGTCGGTGACATCGATCTGAAGCGGCACGAACATGTTGTCGTGCTCCGCAATCTTCTTTCCGTTGAGGGACACGGTGCAAACGGTGTCCAGGCCTTCGAACTTGAGCTCTCGTCTCGGAAGGCCCTCCTTGGGGCTCCAGTCGAAAGAGGTTCGATAGCTCCAACTCTCCTCATCCACCCATTGGCAGCCGAGCTCGTTCATCTGCAAGAACGGGTCGGCGATAATCCCGTTGTTTACGAGGTCGAGGTGCACGTGGCCAGGAACCTCAGCGGGGAGCCATTCGATGTTCGATTTCGAGATGGAGGCGTTTTCCCGACTCGATTGGATGAACTCCCACCCGGCATGGAGAGAAGTCGATGTCAGCATGAGGTTTCAGGATACTTCCGCAGAGGCCCACTCCGCAGGAAGTATCATCCCACAGGCGTGCTTGCACTCATCTATCTCTTCTTGGCCTTGGTTCGGCTCTTCGTGTCGAAGCTTGATTCTGCCCAGCGAAAGCTCTTGTTCTTCTGCAGATTCGCGGTCTTCGTTTGCGCGGTTGTGCTCTCGCCGTTCGTTTTGGTGATCTCCGCCCAACTCGGATTCAACAAGATCTTGTTCTCGTACGCGGAGGTGCTTTTCGTAATCGCCATCGGCGAGCATTTGATCTTTAATGATCTCACGAAGCGCGGTGTACTCCCAGAGGGAACTCCTCGGCTACCGCTTGGAGTTTGAACGAAAAGTTTGCTACAAGCTCCGAACTCCAACCTATCACAGAAGCTCGAACTGAAGATGCTTGCTCAGACTATTTGAGAAGTGGGGCAGGCCGAGAGCATCCGCTTCTCGCTTCGAGGCCTCGATGATCGCCCTTGCCCGGTCGGTTTCGCCGGCTCGGATCAGAATTCGAGATCTGCCGATGGCGCTAGAAGAGTTGAGATAGGGGTCTTGAACTTCGGACTGGGGGAGGCTGGCAATGGCGAGATCATGTTGACCGTCCTCCGACCAAATGGTCGCCTCGACCATGGCGCAGCAGTAGAGATGGATGGGGAGATCTTCTTCTCCTGCTCCGGCGTCTCTCGCCCGTTTCAACTCCTCGCGAGCCGCTTTGCGGTCTCCAATGTTCAGATAAAGTCCGGCTAACTCTCGTCGAACGAAGCCTTCGCTTTGGACACCTCGAAGCGCCTCAGACGCATCCGAAAGGAGTTGGATTCCCATCTCAGGGTCACGACGAAATTCGGTTGCGTAGTTCGCGCATGCTCGAAGCAGTCTGCCCCAAACAACGGATGAAGGCTCCTTTCGCAAGGAAGGGAGCAGCTTTGCCGCGTATCCCCCGGCTTCCGCGTCCCGATACCACCAACCGAGCCATTCCACGTAGGCAGCTCTTAACTCGAGACGAAGTCGCTTAGCATCCGGCGAGGAGTCTTCAGCGATGGCCGCATCAAGACCGATGAAATCGAGATCTCGAGCGCGGGTGCAACCCCGCGGGATTCCGCATCTGAGGTCTCTCACTTGAACCTGCAAGGTTTCTAGACGTTTGTCGGTAGCCTCGAACAGGTTTCCCGGATTCGCAATTGCGCAAATCTCGCTGGACGTGGCTCCAACCGCTTCCGCAGCTGCGGCAAGCCGAGTTCGATCCGGTCGTCTGTCTCCGGTCTCCCAGCGACTGAGGGTCGCTTTGCTCACACCAACGCGACTGGCGGCATCCCCCAGGGAGAGCCCATTTCGAAGCCTAGCGGCCCGAAGAAGCCGTCGGCGCGCAGTTGCCTGCGGATCCACGATCTTGTGCTGCTTGAGAAACGGCTCAAACGGGATCCGTTCATGTTCGGACAGACCCAACACGTTGAGTACAGCTTCTAAGTCTCGCAGATGCGGTTGACTCGCTCCGCATTCCCAACGGCTCAGTGTGGAACGACCGATCCCACATTTCATAGCAAGTTGGCGGATGGAGCGTCCGCGGTTTTCCCGGGATAATCTCAGGAGTAAACCGAGATCGGCGGACTGGCAACTTGGCGACGCCGACGACATCTTCCTAGAGTAGTCCCGAACCGAACGATCCTAGGCAGAATTGTTTATTAAGGTTGTCCCATTGTCTGGTAACGCGTCCTACGGCGTGCTCGCTATCCTAGACGGCTAGCAAAATTGCTTGTCATCTCCCAAGGGGGGCACATAGGTCTGCAATTTATTGCCTCTTAGCTGCAACTGGAACTCCTCGTTGAACCCAAGTGAATTCCAGTTCCGCTGAACAATCGGAAGCTCGAAAGTTAAGCCTTCTTCTTCATTGTCCCGGAGGTCGGTAACGGGTTCGAGTCGGTTCGTTTTGGAACCTAGAATCGAAGTGTATTGAGGTCCGCCATTATGCGACGTGCATTTACCCTGATCGAACTATTGGTCGTCATCGCGATTATCGCGATTCTTGCAGCTATTCTTTTCCCTGTTTTCGCTCAAGCCAAGGCTGCCGCGAAGAAAACTCAGTCGCTGAGCAATGTCAAGCAGTTGGCCCTGGCCCACCTGATGTATGTCAACGACTACGACGA
Organism: uncultured Armatimonadota bacterium; assembly: GCA_903904815.1. Taxonomy (GTDB): domain Bacteria; phylum Armatimonadota; class Fimbriimonadia; order Fimbriimonadales; family Fimbriimonadaceae; genus Fimbriimonas. The sequence goes on along the minus strand of CAIVDU010000104.1, from coordinate 22,856 downwards.
CACCTATGTGACCTCCTGGCTTAAGGAGTTCCCGGGCGACTTCAACTACTGGGTTCAGCCCTACATGAAGAGCCTCCAGATTCTGGAAAACCCTGACCGTCCCATCAGCCCTTCCTCGATCGCTTCGGTCTGCGCGAACGATGACTGGGGTGGCTGGAAGTTTGGTCCCGGCGGGCTGGATAACCCGACGAACCTCCCTTCGATCTGGGGATACGGTTTCAACACAGGCTATGTGTTCTGCAACAACAAGGGTCTGACTCAAGACGTGTCGAACACGGTCAACGGCGGCCAGACCTACACGTTGACGATCGGAAGCACGGTCCTGAACGCCACGATTCGAGGCAACGTACATGCTGGCGTGAATGCCGGGCAGGTTACGGCGCCAGCGAATACGCTATTTCTAGGCTCCTCCAATGGTCTGCCATTGATGTCGATCGACATTGACAGTCTCCGACCTGGTGGATTTCCGGGAATCACCGACACCGCTTGCGAATCAGCAGCGCGCGTGAGGGGTGGCGTGGACAACGGCGGCTACTGCATGGCATACACCGATGGTCACGCAAAGTGGTTGAAGACCAACACCACATTGGTGAACGCAAGCTCTGGCATCACGGCCACTCGGGGCGGACTGCAGCCTCTTTCGATTCCAAATCCATGCGAGTGGGACCGAGCGTACGATGGCGGCAACGACCCGGACGGATGCAAGGAAGGATTCCCGAACGGCTAGCCGTTCGCGCATCCAAACCGTAAGACACGCCAGGGGGAACGCAATTGCGGTCCCCCTCGGTGTTTCATTTCCCCTGAACAGCGATTTTTGTTCATGGGTTAGGGAAAGCGCTCGCAATCCGTTCCTTCTTCGAATTGCTCCAGGTCGGAGGGTTGCCGGGAAGATACACTATGGACCATGAACGCGAACTTCCAGTCGTGGCTCGACGGACAGATTCAAACACTCAAAGACCAGCACCTGTACAAGGTGCCCAAGATTCTCGAAAGCCCAGCGGGTGGTCGAGTCAAGATGAACGGGAAAGAGGTTGTCAACCTTTCCAGCAATAACTATCTTGGCCTTGCGAACCACCCCAAGGTTGTAGAAGCCGCACACAAGGCGATTGATGAGTGGGGAGTGGGAGCAGGGGCCGTCCGCTGGATTGGCGGCACGATGGCGGTGCACGAGGAGCTTGAGCGGCGACTCGCTTCCTTCAAGCATACGGAAGCGGTGCTCGTGTTCACCGGTGGGTTTACGGCAAACGCGGGAACGATCCCTGCAGTGGTGACGGACAAGGACGTGATCATCTCCGACGAGTTGAACCATGCGAGCATCATTGACGGCGTTCGATTGAGTGCGGCCAAGTACAAGAAGTCGGAGGGCTATGTCTACGCTCACAAAGACATGGAAGCCCTGGAAAAAATTCTCAAGAACACCCAGAGTTTTCAGAAGCGCTTGATCATCACAGACGGCGTTTTTAGCATGGATGGAGACATCGCACCGATGCCCACGATCGTGGAGTTGGCCGAGAAGTACGACGCGATGGTGATGATCGACGACGCTCACGCAAGCGGAGTGTTGGGCAAGAACGGAGCCGGAACCACCAGCCACTTCGGACTGTATGGAAGGGTTGACATTCAGCTCGGCACCCTGAGTAAGGCGCTCGGCGTCATCGGTGGCTACATTGCCGGGTCGGCGCTCTTGAAAGACTGGTTGATCAATCGAGGTCGTCCCTATCTATTCAGTACTGCGCACCCACCGGTGGTGGCCGCCGCCCTCATCGCCGCGCTGGATGTCATGGAAAACGATCCTGAACCGATGAAGCGATTGTGGGATAACACTCGCTGGTGGAAGAACGCTTTGAACGAGGCTGGCTTTGATACGATGGGTAGTGAGACCCCGATTACTCCGGTCTATGTGGGTGACGAAGGCGCCGCCCAGGAAATGGAGCGACTGCTCTGGGACGAGGGAGTCTACGCTCTCAGCATCGTCTTCCCAACGGTTGCTCGTGGCAAGGCACGAATTCGGACAATGCCAAGCGCCGCTCACTCTCAGGAAGATCTGGAATTTGCCCTCCAGGCGTTCAAGAGGGTCCGAGATAAGATGGGGGCTTCAGGGTTAGCGGTTAGCGATTAGCGGTTGGCGGAACTGGGCTTTTGCTTCGTCGTCCGTCAACCCACTACTCTGAGGACTTCGAATGCAACTCGACGACGGAATCGTGGGCATCCAGGACTTGGTATGACGAAAATCGATCCGACCAAATCGTTACCGCTTGAGATTCGGCTTCTCGGCGCATTCGAGTTGAAAGTTCGCGGAGTCGTCGAGGCTAAAGTTCCGGCTGCGGCACAAGGGCTACTCGCCCTGCTCATCCTTCATTCCAAGTCTCCGCTGAGTCGACAGTCTTTGGCGCAAGCTTTATGGCCAGACTCCTCGAGCGAACAAGCTAATTTCTACTTTCGCCGAACGCTGTCCCAACTGCGAAATCTTCTTGGAGACGAGTCAGACCGCATCTCGTCTGACCTTTCGATCGACCTGACGCACTGCCGTTGCGATTTGGACACCTTTTGTTCGAACGCAGGGTCAGATCCTGCGACTGCGATTGAGGCCTACTCCGGCATGCTCGTGGTGGGGAAGCGAAACCATCGATTTGAAGCAATCACTCGGCAACTCTCCGAACAGTATCAGGCAGCCCTTTCCAAAATTGCCGAGCTTCACGAAGCCTCCGGGGACTACGCCTCGGCGATTCGTTTGGCCAGGCAAGTTTTGGCGGAAGATCGCACATCCGAAGCCTCGTGGCGGAGGCTCATCCGACTCCTGGGTCTGCAACGAGATCACGTGGGGGCGGCGAGAGCTTTTCGTCAATTGCGGCTTATTCTGCGAGAGGAGCTTGGCATCGAGCCGGAGCCGGAATCCACGGAGTTGTATCACCGGGTCATGTCGGAGTCGGACGTGCTTCGTGTTCGGCCGCAGAATCTGGTTCCACCGAAGTTGGCGAATCCGAGGCTTCCAACTCCTCTAACGGCGCTGATTGGTCGTGATCGGGATCTGGAAGTGGTTCGAACAGCGCTCTCGAACCGCCGACTCGTTCTCCTGGTTGGGTTGGGAGGAGTCGGAAAGAGCCGCCTGGCGGTCGAGATCGCGGAAACCTGGTCTCCGTCTGCTTCGATCGGCGTCGCTAGGATTCAGGGAGTCGAGGACCTTCGGGCAGTCCTGGCCCTAGACCAATTGTTTCTCTCGGGGCTGGATCACGGTCGGAAATCGCTTTTGCTGGTCGATAATGCGGAGCACATCCTAGAGCCGGTTCGCGAAGTGGTTGAGGAACTCCTCTCGCAGAACCCTGATCTCGTCGTCTTGGTGACAAGTCGAAAACGGGCGACCTGGCCGGGAGCAACCACTTACCACCTTGCTCCCCTCGAACTTCCGGAGGGGTCAGAGTCCTCCATCTCGACTCTCTCCGAGATTCCAGCCATACGGCTTTTCATCGAAAGGGCACATGCGGCGGATGCCGAATTTAGTCTCAATCCGCGTAACGCCCAGAGTGTCGCCAGCATTTGTCGAAAGCTCGATGGTTTACCTCTTGCGATTGAACTTGCGGCGGCAAAAGCCCGGAGCATGCCAGCAGCTGAGATAGATAGGAGACTCACTGATCGGTTCGCACTGCTTCAACGAAAAGGAGCGGCACAAACGCTCACGACGGTTTTAGACTGGTGCTTTGAAGAGCTTTCTGAAGATGAGCGCAGGCTCTTTCTTGCTCTGGTGGCCCTCCCCGGCTCGTGGTCGTTCGAGATGTGCGAGTCGATCTTCGAGGATTTTGCCCCAGAGCACATCGACACGTTGGTCGCGCTCGATCTGGTGACATTTGAAGGCGGCCGCTACCGTTGCTTTCAAATCGTCAGGGAATATGGACTTCGAAAGAAGGGGATTCCGCCGAGTCTTTTTGGCAAAATCGCCACTTTTTACTTTCGGGAAGTTGAGGCACGCTTTCCGGCGCTGGAAGGGGCTATCTACTCCCAGGCGGTCGAATGGTTTTTCCGAGAAGAGGCCAACCTGGCGTGGGTACTCCAACTCGCTTCCGAGTCTTCGGATGGCGAGTTGGTACGGCAAGCTCTCGTTCTCTACACTCAGCTCTACAACTTCTGGATGCGCACTGGAAAGGCATCGGTCGGACATCGGCTTGGAGCTTGTATCCTGGAAGGGAAGACCGAACCGAGCGAGGAGCTTGCGGCCGCCCTTTTCTCTCTTGGCGGGTTGGCTCACCGGATGGCCCTCCTTGATCAGGCCGAAAAGGTCCTTGCTGAAGCCGACGCCATGTCGAAACTGCTGGGGCTCCACTCTTGGCGTGGTGAGTCTCTCCTGAGAAGGGCGGAATTGCTCTCGGATCGAGCCAAGCTTTCCGAAGCGATCTACCTGTTGAACGAGGCACTCCAGGAATTTACGATCCTGGGAAACTCTCCGAAGCAGGCGGCTTGCCTAAGGAATCTGGGTTACGCGGAGCGAGAAAGGGGACGGTACGATCAGGCGATCGAGTTCACTCGGCGGGCTTTGAAAATCCACACGGAAATGAACGACTCGCTTGGACGATGTTGGTGCGTCGGAAGCCTTGGCGCAACCTATCTCCATGCCGGAAATGCGCAACAGGCTGTGTTGCACTTCTCAGAGAACATTCAAGTTGCAAAAGAGATTGGTGAGCTCGATACCCAGATTTGGAACCTGTTGATGCTGGCCGAAGCGCAGCTTCGGTTGCGACAGTTTGAACTTGCCGAAGTAAACGTGCGCGAGGCACTTGGCGCCTATCACCCGGAGACTAACGAAGTCCAACTTGAATGGGCCACTAGTCTTCTGGGGGAGATCCTGACCGAACTGGGACAGTACGAGGCGGCCGAACAGTTGCTTGCCCGTGCTTGGCGAATTCACGGACTCGCCGGTACCTCGAAACTTGGCGCTCATACCATGGTCAGGCGGGCAGAGCTGCATCTGAGGTGGGGTCGACGCGTGACGGCTCTAGCATTCTTTGAGCTTGCGGAAGACCTGGTACGACGCTCGGAAGTGGGGCACCTAAACGAAGTGTTCGAGTCTCTCAAGAAGAAACTCGGATAACGCGAAAGCGCTCGTACTTGTGTCAATTCGCGTTACAATTTCGAATCGATTTTCGTGACTTTTTCGCGGTGGACTTCTTCTCCTGTCGGACAGATTTTTCGCGCTTATACTGCCTCTATAGTGGTTTGTTTTACAGGTAGAAAGCAGATGAACAGATACTCACGTAAACGACAGTTTCTCGGGAAAGCGAGTCTCTTGGTGGTGCTCGCGGCGACAACTTGCCTGGCTTTGGCCGGCCCGTCGCCAATGACTCAGGAACGGGAGAAGGGGCCAAAGAGAGACAAGGACGCGATCGATTCGCTACCGCCATATGTCGGTCCTAAGCATCGGATTACGGTTCAAGAGATTGAGATCAAGACAGCGGCTCCGGCAAGTGGCGGGACTGCGCCTACTTCTGATCCCAACTCGCAAGCACTTCAAGGGCAGTTGACGCCTCCGACCGATTTTGGTCAAGGGCTAAGCGAGATGCTCGTTACCGCACTTTCTCGAACCAATCGGTTCCTCGTTCTCGAACGGTCAGACAAGGGTCTTGCCGACATGGTGAAGGAACAGAATCAGGCTGGGGTTACCGAAGCCACGAAGGTTCAAGCGAACAACCTGCTCGGGGCAGAGGTTCTCATTCGCGGTTCTCTCACCGAATTCACCCTTCAGAAGAGTCAGTCCGGAGGAAACAGCCTGCTGTCCGGGATCGGCGTGACCCAGGCGTCCGCCTCGTCCACGGTTGGCATCGATATTCGAATCTTCGACGCATCTACCGGCGAAATTATCGACTCAGAGAGGGCGGAGGGCACGGCGTCGTCGAAGGGGCTGCAGTTTTCAGTTGACAAGGGAGACTACAACGCGAGTTCTTCCAGCTTCCAGAACAGTTGTCTGGGTAAGGCGACTCGCGAAGCCATCTCGAAAGCGGTTTTGTTTATCTGCCGAAAGATGGACAATCGGCCTTGGCAAGCTCGTGTTGCCGACGTGGTGGACGATGAGGCCGATAAGAAACAGCTCTACCTCAATGTTGGATCGACGGCGGGCATCAAGGTCGGCGACGAATTTGAGGTCTTTCATCCTGGCCACACGCTGATCGATCCCGATCATCCCGGTCGCGTGCTTTCGATCACAAAAGGGAAGAAGGTCGGTCGTTGTCGGGTGACATCGGTCGAGCCAACTATCTCAGTCGCCGAGCCGATCGAAGGGGACGGATTCGCGGCTAAGGACTACGTTCGGTTACCGGACGTCCCAAAGAAGCCTCCCGCAACGAATTGAGATGATTGGAAACGAATCAGCCCTCGGTGCATTTCACCGAGGGCCAACTTGTCTCGCCTTGGTGATGATAGATATTAACTAACCTACTGGCCGGAGTTGGCAGCAATCCGAACGTTTTGAGTTTTTTCGTCGGTGAGCGCCTTGAGGGTCAGCACGATGTCAGTCAACTTGACATCCTTTTTGACTACGAAGCAGATGTTGAAATCGAGCTTAGCTCCAGGCAGGATCGGAGCACTATTGAACGCCGGAGACGGGATATCGTACACGACCCAGGGATTGTTTGAACCGGCGTCATCTGCGATTGCCGACTTGTTGTCACTGGGATTCCAGTCGAATTCGACCGAGGTTTTTCGCGCATTTTTTAGCGTACAAGATGCCACGTACAGGTCGTAACCGTCCTTCGGGGTGAACACCTTATCGTCTAGGTCAGCAATTCCGTGGTACACGCTGTAGTCGGTACTCGTGGAGTTTTTAATCGTATAAGTGGCTGCCTTCTGGAACGAGTTGACCTCAATGCGCCAATTGCCGGTGAAAAGCATTTCCCCGACCTTACCGGTGACGCCCTTAACCTGTTCGGCGCCTCCGGGAGAAGTTAAGTCGATAGAAGTTCCGTTGCTGGTGACCACCAGCCCTTGGGCCTTTGCCAAGTCAGAAACAGGAATCCAAGATTCCCCTGCGATGACTTTGACCCGATGTGTCACGACTTTTCCATCGATGGTCACGGATTGGGGGGCGAGGGCGGCAAAACAGAGTGCGCTTCCGCCGACTCCAAGGAGCAAAGGGATCCAGTGTTTTTTCATGGTCGTGTCCGAAAGGCGACTACGACCGGTGAGTATCCCGTGAGGTTGTTACAAATCTTGTTACATTCCCGGAATAGTTGGCGCGATCTAGAATCGCCAGTTGGCTGGAGTTCGGTCGACTGTCCAAACGAGGCTGGCGTAAGGCAGCACTTCGACGGCATGTTCTCGTCGACCGTCGTGGACGGAGTCGGTCACTACCGCATGTTCGCGGCCCAGTCGCGCCGCCACGGCGAGATCATGGACCAGACGCCAGGCGAACCACACGCAGGCTAGCACGACGGCGACGGGAACCAGACGATCGCTGTTTTCACCGCTTTGATTGAGGACCCATAGTGCTAGAAAACTAAACGCCATGAACCCGAACGCCGGGCAGAGGTACCGGGTGGCGATGCGACGTCTCAACTGCTGGAGTTCCTCCAGTTCTGCTGGACTCAGTCGACGACACATCGTGAACATTCTTCGCTCGTGACTCCACTCCAATCTTGCCGGGTAGGTCACGTTTTGCGTGCGAGGAGCACCGACTGCTACTGGAAACGCCGATCCTGGCTCAACCTGGTTTCCGTGGACAATCAGCGCTAGTCCAGAATTGGGTAGGCGAACCACGTCTTCGTCGCCGTAGATTTCGATGGTTCCATCTTGGAGGTCTTTCTTGAGACTGGCAACGAGGTGGCCCAACGGCCGAATGGCCGCGCCGCCGAAGACGAGTCCCAGGACGCCGGGCATGGTGGCAAGAGCGAACACGGTCAGCCAAGTGTGATGACCGAGTTGAATCATCAGCAGCGAAGTAAGGAGGGCGCTGAGGTCGCCGTAGAATCCGGCCCGTGCCCACAGGAGTCTTCGGGCGTATTTGGCGCGGAGAGCTTGGATGCGCCGCCGCTCAACGAGAGTTAAGGTTCTCGCTTCGCGGAAAGCATTTCCCATGCACCAGCCTCGCGTCATGAATCTGCCAACTTAGAATCTTCTTGGTTCGACTCGATCATGCCAGCCCCTTAAGATCCGCTTAACTATTATGATCCGAAGTTGGCCGGATCCTTAGTCATCCAATCGTTGCTCCCACCTTGCAAAGATTCGCAAAGAAATCGTCCCTCAAGCCGGATCGATGCATTCGATGACAAAAACGACCTCGCTTGGACCCTAGGTGCGGGACAAGCGAGGCCGATTGATTGTGCTCTGGGAACAGCGTTAGGACTTTTCGACTAGCTTCGCACGAACCGCTTTCATAGCAGCTTCCGTTCGGCTGTTGACCTGAAGTGCCTTGAGAATGTTACTGACGTGATTCTTGACCGTCTTCTCAGCGATTGAAAGTTTGCTCGCGATCTCCTTATTTCGAAGCCCTTGAGCCACGAGGTCAAGGATTTCTTGCTCTCGGTCGCTTAGAACGTACATCTCGGAGTCGTCGATTTCTTCTTCCTCACGAACGCGGCGGAAGTCTTCGAGAACCTTCGTGGCAATTCGAGGCGTGATCTTCGCTTCGCCTTTCTCGGCGAGTCGAATCGCTTCAATGACGTCTTGCGGGGTGGAGGTCTTGAGAAGGTAGCCAAGCGCGCCCGCGCGGAACGCCTCGTACACCGTGTCATCGTCTTCCTTCACGGTGAGGATCACGACGGCAACCCCTTTCTCCTGCTTAAGCAGTTTGCGGGTGAGTTCGATTCCACTCAGTCGCGGCATGTTGATGTCGGTCAGGAGGACATCGGGCGGATCGGAAAGGCAAGCGTCGAGCGCCTCCTGGCCGTCCTTGCAGACCGCGATCAAGTCGCACTCCGCCATTAAGGTGAGCGTCTTTTCCAAAGCTTTTCGGTACGAAGATTCGTCATCCGCGACCACAACTCGAATCTGCTGCGACATGCGGACAATTATAACGCCCCCGCCCCCTCGAAGGTTGGATTCATTGCCGGGTACTCTTCGCCGATCCATGGCCGTTCTCGAAGTTCGTGATTTGGAAGTGTCTTTCGGGGCGATCAAAATCTTGCGGGGAGTATCGTTTGACCTCGAAGCAGGACAGACCCTCGGTGTAGTTGGAGAGTCCGGTTGTGGAAAGTCGATGACCGGTTTCGCGATTATGGGAATGCTCCAATCACCGGGTCGCGTTTCTGCCGGTTCCATCAAATTAAACGGCCGGGAATTGGTGGGAATCTCCGAACGGGAGTACCGGGAGCTGCGCGGAGATCAAATTGGGCTCGTGATGCAGGACCCGTTTACGAGTCTGAATCCGATGATGCGGGTCGGTGACCAGATTGGTGAGGCGTACAGAATTCACCAGAAGCTCGATCGGAAGACGGCTTGGACGAAGGCAGTCGAGATGTTGGAAAAGGTTGGTGTGCCAGCTCCCGAAGCGTCGGCGAAAAAATATCCGCATCAAATGAGCGGCGGACAGCGGCAACGCGTGGTCATTGGGATGGCTTTCGCCTGTAAGCCAAAGGTCCTGGTTGCCGACGAGCCAACGACGGCGCTCGACGTCACCCTACAGGCCCAGATCCTGCGTCTTCTCCGAGAACTTCAAGAAACGGAAGGAACGGCGGTCATGCTGGTCTCGCACGATATTGGGGCAATTGCTTCCGTTTCCCAGAGAATCGCGGTTTTCTACGCCGGCCAGATTGTGGAGTCTGGACCAGCCGAGCAGGTGTTGCGGCGATCGGCGATGCCGTACACGCGCGCTTTGCTAAATGCGCTTCCCCAGAAAGGGAAGAACCGTCTCGAGTCGATCCAAGGCTATCCGCCCGACTTCTCGAATCTTCCCGTTGGCTGCGCGTTTTCCCCCCGATGCCCGCTCAAGCAGCAGGCATGCGAAGCGGAACCCAGTTTGGCGGATATTGAAGCGGGGCACCGTGCTCGATGCTGGAGGTCGGCGGAGGTCGTTGCGATGCCCGAAGGCGCGACGCTCGGGCCTGAATCGCTAGGCCCCATTCGGTAACCTAGGCCATGCTCCGGCCAACTCTTTCTTCTCCGGGAGCCGTACTGCGCGCCCAATTTGAAAAGGGCATTGTGTTGATGCCGGGCGTGTTCAATGCGATCAGCGCGGTTTCCGCCCACAAGGCGGGGGCGACCGCACTTTATTTGAGTGGCGCGGGTATCACGAACGCCAACCTGGGTGTGCCGGATATTGCCCTGGCTAGCCTGACCGAATTTGCGCAACAGGCGGCCTACGTCACCCAGGTCGCGCCAGTGCCGGTCATCTCGGACGCAGATACCGGGTTCGGAGAAGCGCTCAATGTGGCGCGAACGGTATTCGAGATGGAGCGAGCCGGACTTGCGGGAATTCATTTGGAAGACCAGCAGAGTCCCAAGCGATGTGGGCATCTGGACGGAAAGAGCTTGGAAAGCGCGCAGACAATGGAACGGAAGATACGTGCCGCAGTGCACAGCAAGCGCGACCCCTCTTTCTTGGTCGTGGCGAGGACTGACGCACGAGGAGTCGAGGGATTGGAGGCAGCTATCGACCGAGCGAAACGGTATGTGGACTCAGGCGCGGACGCGGTGTTTCCGGAAGGGCTAGCCTCCGAGAGTGAATTCGAGTCCTTCCGCTCTGCCTTGAGCGTGCCATTGCTGGCCAACATGACGGAGTTCGGAAAAACCCCACTGATCAGCGCGGAGCGTTTCGAGCAGCTTGGCTATCAGATGGTGATCTTCCCAATGACGGCCTTCCGAGTCATGCTTAAGGCGCTCGACGATACCTACTCCGAACTCATCCAGACGGGCACACAAGCGGGGTTCATGGAACGGATGCGCACTCGCGCCGAGCTGTATGAGCGAATTGATTACGAGGCTTACGACGGACTAGACAGAAAGTGGGCCGGTGGTATGGACCAAACTTAGCGGAACTCCCGACAATCTTCGTCAAGTCCCCACGAGCAGCCTGCGAAGTTGACGGGTAATCTCCGTGGACACATCTTCACTGAGGAACGAATGAGCGCGACCGCAGCAAACCAGTATCCAAATTACAGTCCAGGCCTTGAAGGCGTACCGGCCGGTATTAGCCGGATCAGCGAAATTGATAGTGACCGAAGCAGCCTTCAGTATCGCGGTTACGACGTCCACGACCTTGCAGAACGCGGCTCCTACGAAGAGACCGCGTTTTTGTTGATCCACGAGCACCTGCCGACCCAGGCCGAGCTTGATGCGTTCAAGGCAAGGCTGGGAGCAGAGCGACAGGTCCCCGAAGCGGTTTACACAGCTCTTCGTGCGATTCCGTCGACTGCCCACCCGATGGAGGCGATTCGAACGGCCTATTCCGTGCTCGCATCGTTTGATCCTGACGACGACAAACCGTCGACGGATCATGACGCCAACATTCGAAAGGCGGAGCGCATCATCGCGAAGGCAGGCACGATGGTGGCAAATGGCCATCGCATCCAAAAGGGCCTTGACCCCCTGGAGCCGCGACCGGAACTGTCGACTGCCGCCAACTTCCTTTACTTGATGAATGGAGCTGAGCCGGATGCGCAGACGGTCAAAACCTTTGATGCTTCGTTGACTCTGTACGCTGAGCACGGATTCAACGCCTCGACTTTCGCCTGCCGAGTATGCGTCTCGACTCTAAGTGACCTCTATAGTGGAGTCATCAGCGGCATCTCGACCTTGAAGGGACCGCTTCACGGCGGCGCCAATGAAGAGGCCATGAAGATGATCCTCGAGATCGGGTCGCCGGAAAACGCTCAGGCATGGATAGACGACGCGCTTGCGACCAAGAAGAAGATCATGGGCTTCGGACACCGGGAATATAAGAAGGGCGACAGCCGATCCTTCTACATGACCAAGGTGGCCAAAGAATTGAGCATCCAGACGGGCAACATGACCTTCGTGAAGATCGCCGAGATCCTTGAGAAGACCATGCTTGAGCGAAAGGGACTGTACACCAACGTCGATTTCCCTGCCGCTTACGCCTACTACCTCTTGGGTATCCCGATCGATCTTTACACGCCGATCTTCGTGGTCGCGCGAGTGGCCGGTTACTCCGCCCACGCGATCGAGCAGCTCGACAACAACCGCCTGATCCGCCCGAAGGCGATCTTCAACGGCGACGCCAACCTCACCTACGTTCCTATCGCGGAACGGGGCTAGCGCGCAGCGCGTTGCGGACTTTGGCCGCGGAGTAAGTGGTGGAGTGATGGTTCCGGATCCGGAATCTTCGGTTGCGGTCAGGTGGAAAGCCCGCGTTGCCTCGTAACTGGTAGCACGTCGAGCCTTTTGAATCAGATTGAGTTTCTGAGTGCCAGGGCTAGCGTTTGCTAGCCCTGTTGAAATCGGATCCGAAGATGCTAGAGTGTCGCGATCGTGGCAGGGGACATCATATTCTTGACCGGGACCTCGTCGTCTGGAAAGACGAGCATCGCAAAGGGCCTGCAACGTGCCCTGGATAGGCCCTTTCTGCAGCTCTCCCTAGACGAGGCAGTCAAGATCATCCTCGATGCCTTGGCGTTGCGCCGTGAAGGCGCGCTTCGATCTTTAGCGCAACTTTAGCCACTCCGGTTAAGCTAAGTGGATGTTGAGCGCGGCCGCGGCGACGGCGATGATCGGGTATGGACTCCGGTCTAAGATGGACTTGGATTCTGGTTGGGAGTTCGCGAGGGTGCCCGAGCGGCCTTCGATTTGGAAGTCGGCGGATTCGGTTCCTACCGCTACCTGGAAGGTTTTGCGGGTGGACAGCCAGGAACTGAGCGGTGAAAATGGGGCGGTTGCGAACGTATTCGATCGCGACCCGAAGACGATCTGGCATACCGAGTGGAGCAAGAGACAGGCGGCGTATCCTCACGAACTCGTCATCGATCTCGGGTCCAGGGTCGATGTTAACGGTCTGCGGCTCCTCACTCGCCAAACCAGCCCGCAGAATGGCCGTCCTAACCACTTCAGTCTTTATCTCTCGTTGCAGAAGGATGATTGGTCGTCCCCGGTAATCGAGGGATCGGCGCCGGATAGTTCGGCCCTGTTCGAAAAGCGATTTCCACCCACTTGGGCGCATTACTTGCGGATCGTGTTCAAGGACGGATGGAAGCCGGAGCCATTCTTGGCCCTGTCGGAGATTGGCCTGACTAAGAACGTCAGCCTGAAGGACCAAACCGAGTGGAGCACCCAGTACAACGTCGCCAACGTCGAAGTCGGCGAATCGAAGTTCGATCTCAAGCCGGACGAGCTGGAGCAAGTCAAGCGAGCCGAATTGTCGTCGTTGCGCAGCAGCAACTGGTCTTCGGCGGTTCTTCCTCACACGCCTTGGATCCGACCTATGGACTCCACCGCTCTTTGGCAGGGTGTCACCTACTATCGTCGTTCTCTCGATCTGAGCGAGTTTCAGAGATCGAGGCGTTCAGAACTTACTCTCGAAGGCGCGATGCAAAACTCGAGCGTCTGGCTCAACGGCCAACTAGTCGGCGGGCGAAGAGGCGGGTACTTGCCGGTGGTTTTGGACCTCACGGGCAAGCTCCAGGCCCATAACGACCTCTTGGTACGCCTAGACAATCGAGACAACCCTCTCATCCCGCCTGGCAAGCCGCAGGCGGAACTCGACTTCATCTACGGTTCGGGGCTGTATCGCAACGCTTACCTCACGCAGACGAGTCCGCTCCACGTGACTGACGCGATCCTCGAGAATGAGGCGGCGAGCGGGGGAATCTACGTGACCTACCCCCTCGTGAGCCCCAGCCGCGCCATCGTGCGCGTACGAACTCACGTTCGCAACAGCGACACCGAGAATCGAAATTTTTTGCTGCGGCAAAGACTGCTGGACCCCTCCGGGCAGATCTTGGCTGAGTCTTCTCTGGCGCAAGAACTTGCTCCGTCCACCGCCGGAGGATTTAGCCAGGAGTTGATTGTTTCTGCACCCAAGCTCTGGTCGCCCGACGCGCCCAATCTTTACCGCCTTGAGACGTCGGTGATGGTTGACGGGCAGGATGTCGACCGTGTGGTCACTCGTATTGGGATTCGTTCGGTGGAGGTTTCCCGGGAGAGAGGGTTTGTGCTCAACGGTAAGCCGACGATCCTGAGGGGCACGAACCGTCACCAAGACTATCCGTGGGTTGGGGTCGCCTTGTCGGACCAGGCGCATAAACGAGACGTGGCTCAGATCATCAAGGCTGGTCACAACCTGGTTAGACTGTCTCACTATCCCCATTCACCTGCGTTCATGGACGCTTGTGATGAGTTGGGGCTCATGAACATCCCTTGCATTCCCGGCTGGCAGTTCATCAATCGCGATCCGAGGTTCTTGGAACGAGTGAAGCAAGACATTCGCGAGCTGATTCGCCGAGATCGCAATCACCCTTCCGCCGTGCTGTGGGAGGCGAGTTTGAACGAGACATACCCGCCGGCGGCCTTGGCAAAGGAGTGGCACGACACTGCCAAAGCGGAGTCAGTGGACGGCCGAATCATCACCATCGGAGATGCCACCAGGGGCGCGCCCTGGGACGCCGGTTACAACCTATGGGTTGACGAGGACATGTCGCGCCCTCAAAAGGAGCTGCCCACCAAGCCTGGCTATATTCGGGAGTACGGTGACTTCGAGTTCGGGGGCTACTCTAGCACCACCCGCGTTCGGATCGGAGCGGGCACGACCCGCCTGCTGCAGGCGGCTTGGAACGAAGTCTGGTCGCTGAATCGCAACCGTCTGCAACATCCTTGGACGATGGGCGAGGGAACCTGGGCGATGTTCGACGACAATGGGCCGTGGGAGTTCAAGATCTCGGCTTGGGGGCTCTCGGACCTCTTTCGCCGACCGAAACCCGCCTTCTATTTCTTCCAGAGCCAAGCGGCGAAGGACCCGATGCTGAAGATCGTATCGGGCTGGGATCGCGGTCCCAAGCGACGTGACGTGGTCGTGTTTACCAATTGCGACTCCGCCGATCTCTTGATCAACGGGCGTTTAGTTTCGCATGCGGTACCGACGCGGGGGCCGACCACTGCTTACAATCCGAAAAAGCCATTCGACTTTTCTAACTCCGAGAATTTGATCGCCCCTCCGATCGTCTTTCGGGACGTGGCTTACGAGCCTGGTGAATTGTCGGTGGTTGGGTTTGTGGACCGGCACATCGCGGCTTCCGATCGCATGCGAACGGCTGGTCCACCGGTCCGGTTGAAGTTGTGGCTGGACGACCTTGGCGTGCGAGCAGGGACAAACGACCTCGTGTTTGTCCGGGCGGCGATGGTGGATGCTCACGGAGCGATCTGCACCGAAGTCGATCGTGACGTGGTGTTGCGGGTGAATGGAGCTGGCTATCTCGACGGAGAGTCGGTGGTCAAAACGGAGATGGGGGTGTGCTCAATCCTGGTGAGGACCGATACCAAGGCCGGAAAGATCTCAGTGAGCGCGGGGACTGGAACCGGTCTGGTCGGCGATTTGGAGTTCAGCGTGCCCGCGAATTCGGGGGCAAAGCCTTCGCGGTCGTAAATTTCCAGGTCTTCGTTTCGGACTTGTCGCCGTACACCAGCTGCACGCTGGCGGTGTAGGTTGTCGAAGGCTGTAGTGGCTTTTGAGGGATGAGAATTGCCGCGTTAGTCAGGAACTCGTCGTTGGCTGAGGTTTGAACCCAGAGGTCGACGTTTTCGCCCGCGGTGGTTTGGAGTGTCGCCGTCGGCACTTGGAGTTTGTCGGCTCCGAGACCAAATGCGGCGACGACGATCGGGTAGCCGGAGAGGTTCTTGTCGGTGTGACCGCGGAGCGGGTTGGGGTCTTCGTGGCATTCCCATTGGACCGGGCTGTCGACGGCGCCATCGGCGGGGGACACGGTGACGCCGGCGGCTTGGGAAGAACCAAATAGCAGCGTCGTGCGAGAGTCCGCAGAGCTAGAACCGAACAGGGTCGGGCCGGGCTGGAGGAAAGGCACGCGGTGGTAGGGAGCATCGAACAGGTTGTTGACCGCCTCCGATAGGGTGCTTTCCCCGTAGGTGACGCCTTCCCATGATCCGGAGCACCAGCCAAACGATTCGCATCGCTCACCACCGGTAAGTCCAACGAAACCCGGGCAGTTCGGCTGCTCTTCGTGGCCCACAAGTTTGTTAGCCGCTAAATACGCGGCATGGGCGTTGGCGGCAGCATCCAATCGAGCGTCGATCGCCATTTCCGGCAAGCCAAGTTGCTTCCGTTTCGCATTCGAAAGCGCGAGGAGTTGTTTCTGCAGATCGGTCGGGTCGGCAAGTTTCGCGACGGCGTCGGGAGCGACGCTGGTGTCCCAGTTCTTGGCGAACGTGGCTTTGGCATCGAAGGTCGCCTTGCATTCCACGTGGTGGGGGCCAACTGAGAGCGGTTCACCCGGCGTATAAACAATTGAGCGCTGATCGTCGTCATATTTGGCGTCGACTGTCTGAGAGTCGATTTTCATTTCGACATGGGTCACGCGCGAGGTTGGGCTCCAGATCTGCCATTGCAGAGTTGGACGGCTGAAGTGCACGGGAACATGCGGGCCAAATGCCTGTGAGAACGCTCTCACGGAGTCATGTTTGGCTCCGTAGTCGCCGGCAACAATGACTGCCATCAGTACCACGGTTCGGGAAACAATCTGCATGAAGAAAAGGCTTGCTGTTACAATCGTGATCCAGGGTCCGTCTGGATATCGACCTATCTTAAGAATAGGCCACTAAACCCGTAAAAATAGCGGGTATCGAAAAATTCATGGAAGACGCGCTAGGTCGCACGTCTTGAAAAGAATTTCCGTCTCCTACAATTAGAACACCGAAGCTTCGGAATGAGTAGCCCCCCGACCACCCTAGGCCAATATCAGATCATCCGCGAGATTGCGCGGTCGAACGACATCGTTTACGAGGCGTACGACCCGCTCATGAACCGGCGCGTGGCAGTTAAAGAGCTTTCCATGCCGACTGGGGCAACGTCCCAGCAGCAGGACGAGAGGATTTCTCGTTTCCGAAGAGAGGCACAGGCGGCGGGAACTCTCAACCATCCGAACATCATGACGGTGTTCTCGTTCGCCGAGGACGCGGGCCGATCGTTCATGGCGATGGAGTACCTGGACGGGTGCAGCCTTCGAAACGAACTCGACGCCAAAGGGGTTTTGCCCACGAACCGGTCGATTGAGATTGCCATCGACGTCCTTCGCGGGCTGGAGCACGCACACTCGAAAGGCGTCATCCACCGAGACATCAAGCCGGACAACGTTCAGATCCTCTCGAACGGATCGATCAAGATCACCGACTTCGGTATCGCTCGCCTCACATTCCAACCGAATCTCACGATGGACGGGCAGGTGTTCGGAACGCCGAGCTACATGTCGCCGGAGCAAGTGGTGGGGAAGGAGATCGACGCCCGCAGCGACCTGTTCAGCCTTGGTGTGATGTTGTACGAGATGATCTCGGGGCAGAAGCCGTTCCCCGGAGATAGCGTCGTCAGCATTACCTACGCGATCATGAACAAGGAGCCGCAGCAGCCGGCTCAGATCGATTGGCAGCTTTGGTCGGTCATCTCCAAGGCGCTTGAGAAGACGCCAGCGATGCGGTATAGCTCGGCAGCGGACATGCTTAAGGCGCTGGAGCACGTCCAGAACCCGCCTTCTCCACTCTTGGATCCGTCGCAGATGAACCCCTACGGCTCGCCGACCATGAATGCGCCTCCAGTGGTGCCGGCCGCATTTGGTGGCGCGCCGCAACTCAGCCAGCCCTACAATCCTTATGCGCCTCAGGCGCCGCAGCCAGGTCAGGCCGTCTATACCCAGCCTTACGTGCCTGGGCAAGGTCAGCAGCCAGTTCCGCCTTCGTACGGTTACAACCCCTACCAACCGCCACAACCGGTTTATGGCACGCAGCAACCGGCGCCCCAGTTTCCTGTTTACTACCCGCCGCCTCCGCGCGCGCCGCTGTTGAAGCCAGACCAGGTGCTGTTCGCCAAGCGGTTGGCGTTCGGGCTGCTACTTGGTGGGGCGTTGCTCGCGCTGATCATTGTCGCCCTCAGCTCGTGGGCGCAGGTGGTCGACCGGAACAACAAAAAAGCGAACGATCAGAACATCCCTCAGGAGTTCACGACGGTCGATAGTCGCCGGAGTCTCGAACAGAACATCGCCGACTTGACCCAGGGAGTGGCGATGGCTCACGACGATGCCACGAAGGCGGACATCCGGGCCAAGCTGGCCGAACTGTACAAGCAGCAGAGCCAGAACGAGGCGGCCAGCAACAACCTTCCCGGCGCGGAAGACGCCTTGCAGCATGCGAACGAGAACAACCCGAACGATCCGGAGGCGCTAGCCCGGCTGGGCACCGCTTACTATGTCGAAGGGCAGAAGGCCTCTGACCTGATTCAACGCCAGACGTTCTTCAAGAACGCGGCTGATTCCTTGGCAAAGGCAGCCTCGCTCGAGATGAACAAGTCGTTGAACTCCGACTATCGGCAGAAGGCGGCCGCCTCGTTCTATGCCTACGCCCTTACGACGAAGGATGCTGGCGGCGACCGCAGCGACATCCGCACGTCGTTGATCAAAGCGCGAGACAATGCCGACCAAGGCACCGAGCTCTCAGGTCAGATCGACGAGCTGCTCGCCCAGTACCAGTAGTCGGCGCTTAGCCCAATCCCTTTGTATAGCCGCCATCGACTAGCAGGCTGGTTCCGGTGACGTAGGACGCCCGCTGGGAGCACAGGAAGGCCACTGCCGCCGCGATCTCCTCCGGTTGGGCTAGACGGCCGATGGGAACGTCCGAACCCTGCTTTTCGAGGGCCGCCTCTGACGAGATGTTTTCCCGCTCGGCTCGAATGTCAGCCAGGTGTCGCTGCCGGTCGGTGAGGGTGTGACCGGGAAGGACTCCGTTCACGGTGATGCCGTAACTCGCTAATTCAGTGGCCTGAACCCGGGTGAGCCCCATGATCCCCGACCGGAGGGTGGAGGAGATCGGAAGCATCGTGGAAGGCTCCTTGGCCACGAGCGAAGTGAGGTGTACGATCCGACCCCACCCGCCGGACTTCATGTCGGGTTGGACAAGCCGCACGAGGCGCACGATGTTCAAGAGCGTGCCATCGAAGCCCGCTTGCCACTGTTCGTCGGTCATCGCGTCCAGGGCACCGGCAGGAGGTCCGCCGGTGTTGGTGACGAGGATGTCGACGGGTCCGAGGTCAGCACGCGTCTGCTCGACCCACCAAGCGAGGTCCTCGCTGTTGGCGACGTCGACGACGTAAGACCGTGTTTCCGGTCCAATAAGGGCTGCGGCGGCCTCGAGCGTCTCCTCGCTGCGCGCGCAGATCGAGACCCGGCATCCTTCGGCGGTCAACTCACGGGCAATCGCCAGCCCAATCCCCTTGCTCGCCGCCGCCACCATCGCGACCTTTCCGGTCAATCCAAGATCCATGTCGGAATTGTGGCTTAGATTTGGCGGCTTCCAGATGAGTTGCGGCTGGTTCCTAGTCCGCGACGTGGCCCGCCGGACTTACTTCGATGGGTCGTGAGCATTCGAGGCGATCTCTCGTAGGTTTTGAGCCCTAGACATTAACTCGTCATTTCGAGTCTCAGACACCTAGGATTCACTCCGTGGAGGCACGGCGGCCCATATGCCGAGAAGGATTCGTGTCTGAGCGGTTCGCCTACCTACTCAAGGCAAACTTACGTCAAAGCCTCTGCATCGCAAACTGCTGAATTGCCTAGGGGCCCGCAGGGGTCGTCAACGCTTACCTGAAAAGACCTAACCAAACCCAAGCGGCGCTATCTTCAGCGATTACGGAAGGCTAGCCAGATGCTCACGGACACTCCCACGGCGGCCAATAAGAGGCTCACCCACATCAAGGCGAATGAGGTGTTCACGAGGGAGAGGTTCGTCTGATGCGGGTCGGCCATGCTCAGTCCCCAGCCAAGATTGAAAAACATTACGGTGCAGACGACTCCCAACGTGATGAGCGTTCGAGCTAAGCGTCCGATTTTGGATCCGAAAACACTGCGGTTCGCCACGGGCTTGATTGTACGTGCAAAGGTTAAAGAGCGGGTCGGCGTCCCGGGTGCCTACGGTGTTCTGAGGTTAACTACGTTCACAGAAACGGTCGTTGGCTAGGCCCAACGGGCTAGTCAAATTGGGGTAGGCGGCACGCTTGTCGCAGTGTCGGTCGCGGTATTTACGCATGAGGTTTAGTAGCACTGGGTTGGATAAAGGCTTTGTTTACCCTTGCTCTAGGTCTGCGGTGAAGGGGGCATTCAGCAAGGAATGGCTCGAAGGCGCTTGGTTCGGGCTCACGCCGTCGCACGGGTACGACCGGCGGACCCATCCAAGACCGAAGATTGAGGGAGTCGTACTGATGTCCCTGTCACTCCCTTCGGGAGAAGCGTCCATGAGTTCCGGTCGCGCTTTCCTTTACGTCTATCGAGTTCCGACGGAGGCAATGACTGAGTCGGATCACAAGGCGGTCGTTGAACTCATGACGGGACCGATGCGCCGGTGGCTTGAGGCTAAGATGACTCGTTCGGAGACGCAGATTTTTGGGGCGGACTCACTGCTCGTCGAACTTCGAGACGGTCGCCTACTTCTTCACGAGACGACGTTTCGGTAGGTGTAGTGCCGGTTGTGCGTCGGGGCGTTCGTGCCGCACGGACAAGGCGCCTTATGCTCCAAATATTGTTGGCGACTACTTGTCGAGGTTCGAAAACCGTCGAGTTGAAAGGTCCGACTGGCGGAGGGGGTGTTTCGCTTCGCTCAACATGACGAGAACTTGGTGGTTGCGGGCTAACTTCCGAGAACCGCTTCGTAGGGGTTGCCGGCGCGGTAGAGATTCCGCGTTGGGAGGCGGACTGCGGAGACACGAATCAATCTCCGCCTACTGAGACAATCTTGAAACCCAGAGCAAGTCACCAAATACGGCACCAAACAATTTCATTTCGGGGTGTCGCTTCGCGACGCAGGTTCAAATTGACCCTCTCCCCACCCTCTCCCGCGTGCGCTTCGCTGCAGGAGAGGGGGCAGTGAGACCACGTCTGGGGTTTTGAGATTGTCTCTACTGGCCCTGAGGCTCTCGAACAGGCCTGCGGTGTACAGTCGGGAGAAGTCGGCATTGAATTCCGTTTCCGATTTGGTGTCAATTCAGTGTCAAAGTTGGCGGAGAGAGAGGGATTCGAACCCCCGGTGAGTTTCCCCACAACTGTTTTCAAGACAATAAAAGCCAGATTCAATAAGTAAAAAACCACAACAATGAACTGTAACGAGCTGTTCGTGATTGCATTGCATTGCACATAATGCCTCGTCGATGTGTGTGTAGATATGTGTCGGAGGTTGGCCAGTGGGTGCCCCCCTTTTTTCAATCGTTGTGATCGACGGTATCGACGGCCATCATTTTTGGGATTCCACGTGAGGCTTCGCGAGTGGATCAGCTGCCTTGAATGGCAACCTCGGTTCGAATCACTTCTCACCGATTGGAAACGAAGGTGTCTCGACCTATACTCTCAGTAAAGGTTCGCCAGTCGTGGCCATGTTCGACCGCGTCTGATTCGCGGGACCTAATTGCGGCGAACGCCAGATTCAAAGTCTTTATATCTAGACCTGGTGCTCCCGCTCGTTCACTACATTGTCGGTAGGCTCGTTCGATTATTCCTGACCGGTCGGGAGGTTCAGTTGATAGGTATTCGAAATGAAAGAACCCCGTGATCAGCATCAGTCCCAATATTGCTGGTTGACCACTGTCCTTGCGATCAACCAGCACCTTGCCCATAGTTTGTATCGCTTCGAACGACTCGTCTGGTACGAACGCTGCTAGATCAATAAACATCTGCGCATATCCACTAAATACCGTCCAGTCAATCTCGGAGTTCCATTCGGAATAGTCTTTCTTCAGTGCAGAAATCAAGGCGTGCTTTGGAAAAGGGAGAGCAGACGCTGGCTTGAATGCGCCGTGGGCATCATTGAGGTCTGGCCATATTTGCATGTACCTCGTAACCACAAACTTGCTATCGAAAGCAGGCTCAGGTACCGAGCGACTTTGCGAGCCGAAGATCTTCTGGAGGAAATTCACAGGTGAAATTATGCGTTGATTTTCCATGGCGCAAAAATGGAGAAGCTGGGTTGTCCCGCGCCAATAGGGCACTCTCAACCCTGTCGGCTGGGCCGAGGTCGTTGGCGCTGACACGTCCGCGACCCGAACTATCAAACGAGAGAAAAAACTTAAAGGTCCCTTCTTCCTCCCTGTTGTGTCACGAGCTTCGAACAGGCGCGTTGGTCAGTGAATTTCGATGGAAACAAGGCTGTTCTTGGTGCATGACAATGATCGTTGAGGCATGGTGTGCGTGGCCAAGAAAGTAGTCAAGGGGCCGGGGGGCTCCCCTTTGTCCGATGTAATCGACGGTATCGAAAGCCATCATTTTGGGGCGCTCACGTGAGGCTCTTAAAGCTGCCCTCCGCGCCTTGTCATGGCGAGTAGAGGAACTTGGGCACGGACTGGTAGTCAAACCGCAACAAACTGTCCGAAACTTCGTTTGCTTGTGTTATCCTCGCACTATGTCAAATGTCCCGCCGAACAACAGTCCGTATATCGCGTGTCCGCGTTGCGGGAAATTGGCAAACAACTTCGCCACACACTGCGAAAAGTGCAGACACGCGTTTCCTGCCCAATTTCAACAGCCATATTCTGGGAACCCCTATCCGTATCAACAGCCGCAAAATTACTACTCTAACGGGCCGTCCCAACCTGGTGCGCGATTCCAACGAATTCGGCCACCGATTCCAATTTAATTCGGCCACCCATTCCAAAGTTATCCGGCCACCAATTCCGAGAGAATTCGGCCACCCCGTGAGGGCTTTGACGGCTTAGCTTTTGGGTTTTGTTGTCTGCT
>CAIVDU010000103.1 GCA_903904815.1 uncultured Armatimonadota bacterium | reverse complement strand
TGCCGTGCCTTAAACGGGAAAGCGCGGGCTTAGATCACGAAAAACGGATCTGGTATTATCAAACCTCATATTCGGGATGTGGCTCAGCTTGGTAGAGCGCTGCGTTCGGGACGCAGAGGTCGTGGGTTCGAATCCCGCCATCCCGACCACCTCAAATCTCACGCCGCCAGACGTTCTCGCGAAACTTAGAGACTCCATTTAGGCTTGGCCACGCGCATTTGAGAGCTCATGTTTGACGTATCTCTTTGCTCGATCGCTGACGATTGGACAGAATCGCAATGTAAATCCACCACAGAGCGTCAATTCAATCGCACAACTTAAAAACATCGCTGCGACCCTTTGTACAGTGCTTGCGGATCGGCCGATCTGTTCGCCGTGGCCAATTCGTGCATGCAGTCCAGCCAAGTCCCACCTAGGTGGGACAGGTCACTCTCAACATAATCGTTAAAACGTGATAGACTTGATCTACGGTTAAATCAGAGGAGATCAAGACCACAATTCATGAGAGTTACTTTACGCGATGTTGCGGAAGCTTCCGGTGTTTCGGTTATGGCCGTGTCAAAGGTTTTGCACGGTACGAGCCGGAGCGTACGTGTGAGCGAGCAAACCTCCGAGAAAATTCTCCGAATTGCTAAGCAGCTTGAATACCGACCAAACAGTGTCGCGAGGAGCCTTCGCTCCCGCCGAACGAAAATGGTCGCACTTGTCTTTCAACATGTGTATCGCGTGGGCGAAGATAATCCCTACCACTCTCTCCTCTTAAACGGGGTTATGTCTGCACTGTTTCCTCAGGGATATACGCTTTCGCTATGTCCTGATCTGGGGAAGTCGGATGCGCCCGAAATGATCGATGATGGACGGTTTGACGGAGTGCTCTGGGTCAGACCTGACCACACGGAAGGCGCCTCTCGGAGGTTAACAAATCTTCAACTCCCTCTCGTGGTGATGCATGCCCCTCCTGGAGACAGTCGGGATCTTCCTACCTATTGTATTGACAACCCCAGAGCACTCCAAATAATCGTTCAGCACCTCGTGGAGTTGGGTCACAAAAGGATCACGTTCGTCGTCGATAAAATTAACTCACACACGACAGAAGGTTTGGACCGAGGAGACTGTTTCCTAAAGGCTGCCGAAGAAGCGGGTGTGGAAGGTCGAATATGGGCTTGGGACGAAACGATTGAGTCCTTTGAGGCTCGCCTTTCCGAAGATTTTCATGAAACTGCCCTGGCCGCGTTTAGCGATGCGCTAGCCGGCCGGATACTCATCACTTGCCAACAACTGAATATCAAAGTTCCTGAGGAGCTTTCAGTAGTTGGCTTCGACTCATCATCGTTCTGTGAAAGAACGGTCCCCCCGTTGACCTCGCTTCATCAACAAGTGGAGAAAATGGCATACGATGCCACGACTCATTTGCTAGAAATCATTCAAGGCGACCTCTCTGAACAGCAGCGGCGGGAAAGACTCTCTAATATTTACGATTGTGTGCTCATTGTAAGAGCGTCAACGTGCATGCCTTCATTGCGGAAGATTCAAATATGAAAAACATTTCACGAGCATTTACGCTCATCGAACTTTTGGTAGTTATCGCTATCATCGCCATTCTCGCTGCGATCCTTTTCCCTGTTTTTGCTCAAGCAAAGCTCGCGGCAAAGAAAACGCAGTCACTCAGCAATATCAAGCAGATCGGCCTGGGAATTCAGATGTACCTCAGCGACTCTGATGATCGTTATCTTCCGGGTTTCAATGGTGCGGTTGGACCTTGGGGCGAATACAGCTCGACTGGCGTTGACCAGCACATCCTGTGGGACGAAAACATTCAGCCATACATTAAGAGCGTCAATATTTTCTTCAGCCCAGCGGATAGCCTTGCTGGCAAAGTCCTCAATGCCAACGAGAGTTGGGCCGGTGTTGGAATCTCTTATGCGACCAACGGCTACCTTAGCGGTTGGAACAACGGCTTTAACCTCCATGGCCCAATGGGAATTGCAGGTTGGCAGGGCTGGTTGAACAGTGCTGATGGTCAGAAGGGTTCATTGGACTCGAGCCAGATCACTCAGCCTGCGGGCACGATTCTCCTTGCCGAGCACGATGCTGATGACGTTCAAAAGCTCAATCCTTGCTGCGGCGGCGGTGCCTGGTCGGGATTCGGTCCTTGGACTGTTATCAACGATCTGGCCGACGGCGTTTGGGGACCATCTGCTATTCCTCACGGAGAAAAGACTCCGCTCACCCCTTCAGTCTTCGACAAGGCTCAACAGGGTGCGGTCTCAATCAAGTACAGCGGACAGGCTCCGTTCGTCTTCTGTGACGGACATGCTAAGTCCATGGTTCCGGTCGCAACCAATCCCAACGGCAATACCCAACCACAGAGCAACATGTGGGACGGTCTTCGCTAAGACTGCTACTGCGTGAACCGACCTTGTTTCCAAGGTCGGTTCACCTGATATCCTCATAAAGATGAATGCAAAACACTGTTTGTTGATCTCAGCCGTACTTGTTGGCTTCGGGCTTTCCGGATGTGGCGCAGACCCTGCTAAGACGGAAGCTGCCGAGAAGAAAGCGTTCTTGGGTAGCGCACCTCCGAAGGGCTATATGGATAAAATTGGCGGTGGTGGTGCTCCCCAAGCTGCCCAAGATGCGGCCGCACAGGCAGCGGCAAAAGCGGCAGCTGAGAACGCAGGTAAATAAGGTTCCGGCTTCTCAATAGAGTTTAAGGAAGAGGCGAAAGCCTCTTTCTTCATTTACGGTTCTAGCATCTGGCTTAACTCTCCCAGCCAAGGCTCGTATCGACGCCATTTTTCGGTCGCAGATTGGTAGATCGGTTGCCTTGCTTGCCACGCACTTGCCGTGGAAACTGACCTAATATTCTTCTCAGGGCTCAGGCAAGCAGTCTCGAAATTCAATTCGCAGAATTCCAACAGTGCCCTCGTCGTTTCCTCGGGTTGCCGAACAAGATCTTCGTAGCGGACTTCGTGAATATTGTTGGCGCCTAAAGCGGATTTCCAGTGTTCGATAAACCGTTGATACAGCTTGTAAGTGATGACCAGTTTCCGTGGGTCACTCGCATAGTTTGGCGGCTGGTTAAATGCCGTCATATAGATCGACAAGCACGTATCTACGGGGTGGCGAACACAATGAATGAACTTGGCCCTTGGGAATAGAATCCTTAGGAGCCCTAGAACCCGATAGTTCCCCGGCATTTTATCAGTTACGTACTCCGTTGTTCCAAGACTTTGTAGTCTGGCTTGGTAAGGTCTCCGCATCGCAATTGCCCTTGCGAAGTCAAAAGCTCGCTTGGGCTGATCAAAACAGGCAGCGCTAGTGTCAAGCCAATACTGAATTTCGCCTCCTGCAGTAACGTGGGAGTGACTCGACAGGATTTGCTCAACAAGCGTCGTACCAGACCGGAACATGCCAACGATGAACATGGGTGTGGGGCCATCTAAAGCTTTTGTCTGAACTTCCTTAATTGTCTCTGATCCGAAAATTTCGCAAGTTAGGTTAAACAGTTGCTCGTAAGCTTCTGGCTTAAACGGTTGCTGCTTGGTGGACACGCTGTCACGAAGCAAGTTTGCTTCGCGATAATAGCTCATCGCCAGTTCATAGTTTCCAAGGTCATCAAATGCTTTACCCAGGGCGAACAAAATCTGAAGTCGATCCTTTTCATCCAACTTTTGACTTGAAACAATGGCTTCCATTGCCTTGACCATTCCGAGGTCGGGCTCAGAGACACGTTTCGACTGGACCCATCCATAGTAGGCAAATGCATTCTTTGGGTCGAGTTGAATCGCCAGTTCAAAGGTCTTACGGGATGTTTCGAAGTCCCCAACCTCGGATAGTCGTTTCGCAAGCGAGTTGGTCGCTGCAACCGAAGTCGGATGAGCCGTCACGACAGTTTGTAAAAGTTCAATCGCTTCCCGTAGACGTCCTTGGTCAATCAGAGTCTGTGATAGTAGTTGACCCAACGTTAGATCATTAGGGATCTGAACTAAGAAATCTCGCGCTACTCTTTCGGCTTGAGGCAGGTTTCCCATTGCCATCAAAACCTTTACTTGCCCATGCGCCGCTTCACTAATATGAGGATCTAACCGGAGCGCATGTCGAAACGAAGCTTCTGCCTCCTGAGGCTTATTGCTGCTTAAGAGAAGGTTTCCAATTGCAACTTGAATGACAGCTGAACTAGGGAACAACTTCTCGGCAATCGCCAGAAGTCGACTTGCTTGCCGTAAATCGTTTCGTGACCGAGCTTCTTCTATGTCAGCAAGGATAGAGTCGAGCGAGGGACCGGTCTTTGAGGAACCAGCCCCGTGATGCTTCGCCATGAGATGTAATTATACTGACGCAGTCTCAGTCGGTGACTGAGTATGAGTGGCAACGATTCCACTCTCGTCGACCCCGTCGATCCATCCGTCGTGGAGCATTGCTTCTAGGACTTCGACGATGTATGTCAGGAGCAGCGGATCACTGATGTTTAACCGTGGCCTGAAATATTTGAATATTTTCTCGATCACGCTGTCAGTGTTCTGCTCAAGTAACAAGACAACGTAAGCGCGCTTGAAGAATCCTTGGAGGAAAAGGCGCTTGTCATCCCGCCGAAAAACTTCCAGTTGTTCGATGCGTCCGTTGAGATAGGCGGCCGCCACATCTCGGGTTGCATTTTCAACGTTCAGCTTCAATGTTTTATAGCGCTGAAGTAACCATTCGGGGGCCGACCCACCAAACTGCGCCACCATATTTTTTACTGTCGAAAGTTGGAACGTAGCCGCGGTTGGAGACATGTACCCACCGGCGTCGCTCGAGAAACCACCCACCGCTAACCAGCGAAAAGCATCGTCTGGGTTCAGGCTTATTCCAGCGTCTCGGGCGATCTCGCTGCAGTATTCCGTGAGATCCGTAAACTTCGCGTTCGCCGAATACCAGTAGTCGGCGAATCGAATGTGATCCTTGATGTTGCTTCTTTGGATGCGCTCGTATTCTGACTTCACCCACGATGCTTCGAGTTCACCTCGATAAAGCTCCGATAAAGTGTAGGCAACCTTCCTTGCCCCTGTCATCGTAAGAGTAACCCCCGCAGACAAAATCGGGTCAGCGAAGCCAGCGCTGTCACCGGCTAAAATCCAGTTTTCTCCTACGAGACGGTCCGCAACGTAACTCCAATCACTCTCTGCTTTAAGCACCTTCTCTCGTCGTGCAGGTTTAAGAAGTTTGGATATTAACGGTTCGCACTCAATCGCCTTGAGGTACAGCTCCTCTGTGGTCAGGCCTGACTTCTTGTAATACTCCGCCGAAGTAACGAGCCCTACCGAGGTGCGGGTTTTGCCCATGGAAATGAACCAGATCCATCCCCAGTCGATACTCATCACATGAATGTAAGTGCCATCCACTCCGGCCCGCATGCCCCAATCTGCATCTTGCCAGTAGTCGTAAATCGCAATGTTTCGAAGTGCAGAAGGTGCATCCACCTTAACTCCGAGGGCTTTTCGGAGGATTCCCCTTCCTCCAGATGCATCCACGTAATGGTCAGCTTCGACAAAGCACTCACCTTGGGGAAGTCCGGTGACCGTAAGTCCATCGATACGATCACCGGTCGAGTGGACTGTTTTTACGAGAGCTTCTTCAAAGACGTCGCAACCATGTGACGCTGCATTATCGAGGAGGATTTTATCGAAAATACTTCGGTCAACTTGGAAAGTTGTACGTGCTCGCTGCCCCTCGTATTTGGCCGGGCGGATTGGGTCTTCGTATTCTTCACCCCTCAAAAAGGCAAGCGGATAAGCATCGTCGGTTTGTCCCCAGCGGTAAATTCCCCCAAGCTTGACTGGAAACTGGGCTTGCTCCACCTTATCCCATGCTTCGATTTCTTCGAGCACTTCACAGGTGGCCGGAAGAAGGCTCTCACCGACATGGTCACGTGGAAACTTTGCCCCCTCGAAGATGCCAACCGTTAACTCGGGTCGAAGCCGTTTTAGGAGGGCTCCAACTGTACTGCCGGCCGGGCCTCCGCCGATAATTGCAACATTGTATTTCATAAAGTTTCCGGCAGCCTCGCCAGTTTTAGCAACAACTCTACATGTCGCCGATTACGTTCTACGATGGCTAATTCTAAACTGTTCAACCGATTTTGTCGTTTATTTTTCGGTAAATTGGCGCGCTGTTTGAATCATCAGGCAGAAGAATTTGGTCAACCCTGCTAGAGGGAACCGGTCTCGCTAGAAATTGCTCTGCTCATGCCAGTGGAACTTGACTTTAAAGTGGCCGATTGTCCTTCCAGAAGCCAGTGACGTGGACGGCTTGCCACCCAAAATCTTAATCACCTACGCAGGGGACGAAAAGTCCGTTTCAAAAGCCCAGGGGGCTGGAGAGGCGTCGATTCTTCGGATTGGCAATGATCCGCCGAAGTTTCGCCCGCCCACTCGGCAAGACCTCGTAAACGAGAAACTGAGTGGGGCTGCCTCTCTTGTCCCAGTGGTTGTAGTAATCGTAATTATCGAAGACCATCCTCGTTGGATGGTGGTACCAGAACTCAGGACCTCCCGCTTCTGCCTCGTTCTCGAAGACCTTAACCAGTTTTCGCTTCCGCGCGGTGAAGTAGTACGTCGTCGCTCCGTGGCCTGCGGCGGACTGAAACCGAACACTTAGTAACGGACCTGGAAAGGGCCACTGCAAGAGTCTGCACGTGCAAGTCCATCCCAAATCTCTCAGCCGCCAAACTCCATGCGTGCTTCGGATCTCTACCGCCGCTTGGTCGTTCGCTGTCGCCTGCTTGTAAGTTGGCGCAGTGACCGTCCACCGTTCTCCGTCAACGGAGAACTTTACCACCGGTTGAGGTGCCTGTATGCAGGCTAGGATCGCAATCATTGCAGGCAGAATACACATGGTTCTTAAAGCGTTGGTGCCTGTAAATTCGTTGTCATGACTAGCTGGAGACCCCTTAAGGGGTAAGCAAGTTTAAGTCAGGTCAAAACCAAGACTCGAGTCCAGGTCCGCATTAGTCAAGCGTCACGAGACCAGAGACGTCCTTACAGAAACCGCTTGACAAACGCCCAAGCCGACTCGTCGTGGAACTCGTGACCCCCATTAAAAAGGTCGAACTTAAACGAATCTCCAAGTCCCAGACTCTTGTAGTAGGCCGCCACGTCCGGCGATAGCTGCACACCCATGTCTCGATGCGGCGCGTCGTCGGATTTTCCCGCCTGGATCATCAAGGCTCGTGGGCAGATCAGGGCCGCAATCTCCGGATCGCGAAGGAGGCTGAATCGATCCATAAACCGGAAGTCGGAGGGTACCGACAACTCATCGTCGGCGTATCGAAACTCCTGAACCCCAAAGTAGCAACTCGATACCGACACCTTAATCCGACGGTCCAGCGCCGGGGTAACCAGCGCATAGTAGCCGCCATAAGACAGCCCGACCATCGCCACTCGTTTGGGGTCAATTTCGGGTCGCTTAAGCAGAACGTCCAGGCTACGCGATATCTTGGCAATCTCGATTGCCGTCAAACTCGTCCCAACCAGCCGAAGCCGCTCGTCAATGCGATTTCGAATATCCGCCGGGTAGCCCGCCGCGGAAAACAGATGCTGAGGAGCGAATACCGCATAACCCCGTTTGATCCCTCCTCGCACCATGTCGTGGTAATTTGATCCCCCGTGGAACAAGGCAACTTCGGGCGAACCTCCGCCTCCATGCATCGAAATGATGAGCGGCGTCCGTCCCTTCACGCCCTTCGGAACAATATAGATTCCCTCTGCGTGGACCCCGCGAACCACCGGAACAACTACCCGGTAGTACACGCCCAGGGAGTCCTCACCGATCTTGGTAAAGACCGCCGCTTCCGAGCCAGAACCGCCTGGAGGCGGGTAACCGATGCTCGCCGCAAACGCCTTGCGTAACTTTTCTGCCGAATGTTCAAAGGCGCGAGGGGAAGAATAATCCGGCTTGAACAGCTCATGAAGCCTACTCCGATCAATTCCTAAATCTCGAATATAGGAATCGAGCTCTTTCGCCTGCTCCGACCGCAAATGATCGGACGCGGACACATTCTCCTCGTAAAACCCACCCGCCTGGCCGAATGCTCGACCACCAGCCAAAGCCATCGACACGGCAAACCAAACACAAGCAAGATTCCTAATTCGGATTTTCATGACGGAGCGTCCTCGGACCGGTGCTCCCATTCTATCAAAAGCTGAGAATCGAGGTCGCCTTCAGGTCTGGAAGGCGACCACGCCCAACGTCGTCCTGTTAGACGAGCTTAATCGGGTGTCCCGTCTTCGCTGATTCGTAGATCGCCTGAATGATCCGAATGTCCCGGAGCCCTTCCTCGCCCGGTGTAAGGACCTTTCCACCCTGTCTCACGCACCGAGACATCTGGTCCAACTGCGCCGCCCACTGGTTATTCGGCGTAACCGGCAACTCGACCCCATCGAGCGTGAGGTGATCTCCGTCATATCCAGTCGCCGGCTCCGCAATCAACGTGGATTTCGAACCCCTTATCTCGTACCGATTCTTTCCCGGAGACCACGAATATCCGCTGGTTCCGTGTCCCACCAGTCCGCTCGGAAAAGTCAGCTTGAAGTCCACCGTGTCTTCCACATCCACGAATCGTGCATCGTTGGGCGGATTGGTGATGGTCGCCGAAACTTCGATTGGCTCCTCCCCTGAAAGGTACCGGAGCGCATTGAGGGAGTAGATCCCGATGTCCATCATCGACCCTCCGCCGGCCAACGCCTTCTGAGTCCGCCACGTGCCGTTCGGCATGTTGAACCCGTGGTCGGATCGAAGCTCGCGAATCTTTCCAAGCTCACCTGAACGGCAAGCCTTGATGGCCCTCAAATTGTGCGATTCATAGTGGCAGCGATACCCAATTTGAAGCAGCTTCCCCGCCTTCTTGCACGCGTCGATCATCCGCTGACAATCTTGTGGCGTCGGGGCCATCGGCTTTTCACTGCAAACGTGCTTGCCCAATCCTGCCGCTCGAATTGCGAACTCGGGATGGGTCGCGGGCGGAGTAATGACGTAAACCACCTCAATGTCAGGATTGGATGCGATCTCATCCATGGAGTCATAGGTGTATCGATGCGAGGTCGGAATCGCGTACTGCTGACCGAAACGAGAGAGCTTCTCTGTGTGACCGCTGATCAAGGCCACCAACTTTGAGTTCTCACTATGCGCAAACGCTGGCATGATCTGATTCGTCGCGTAACTGCCTAATCCCAAAATGGCCCAGCCGACGGGCTTTGGCGCCAGCGACTTCGCCAGTGCCATCGGATCAAGAGCGGCTGCCGCCATGCCCACGAGGGCCGTTCTGCGAGAAATCTCTACTGACATTAGACACATTCTACGGCGAATTTACATCCACCTTGCAGTTGAATCCCTGTACAAGTCAGTTCCCGACTTGTACAATGCGCTGAACTTCATCACCCATGGAGTGAACGCCTATGATCAAACCAAAAGTAATCGGCGCAGGGTTGGGCCGAACCGGAACACTATCGCTCAAGACGGCGCTCGAGCGCCTACTCGGATCCCCTTGCTATCACATGGTTGAAGTGTTCGAACGCCCCGAACACATCGGAGCCTGGCATGCCGCAGCTGCTGGAGACGTAGCCGAGTGCGTCAGCGTGATCGGCGGATACGCCGCTGCTGTCGACTGGCCGTCTGCCGCGTTCTACTCGGAGCTGGCCGACGCCTTTCCGGAGGCCCTCGTCATCCTCTCCTACCGTGATTCCGACGCTTGGTGGTCGAGCGCCAGTGAGACCATCTTTAAGGGTATTTCCGCGGGAAGTCGGCCCGGCATGGAGGAGTGGCACGCGATGATCGAGAAGCTCCTGGCGACTCGGTTCACATCTGAGCTGAGTTGCAAGGAGAGTTGCATTCGCGCATTTGAGGCCCACAACGAACAGGTTAAGCAAACAATCCCGGCCCAACGTCTCCTTTTATGGCAAGCAAGCGACGGATGGGAACCGATCTGCAAAGCCCTAAATTTGCCCGTCCCCGAGGAGCCATTCCCAAGAGTCAATACCAAAGAAGAATTTCAAGCTCGAATCGCCCGTCGCAATGAAAACGAGGCGCCCGTTTCGACGCACTGAATCCTTAACAAAACTCCGAGCAGCCTCGTCTTTTCCAGCGCTACACTTCGCTTGTCACCCGACACCTTCAAAGAAGAATCATGAGTACCACCCTATCTACAGTCGACGCCCGCGGCTACCTTGCCGGATGGCTGAATGCCGTCACCGCAATGACCATCGCCGATATCAACGCAATTCCCGATGAAAAATGGACAATGCCCTTCGGTGGCTGTTCACGACCTGCAAACGCTCTGCTTGCTGACACCGTGACCATGCTTCGCTGGACCATCGGAGCCCTCAAAGGCGAGGAGTCCGCCGCCTACAATGAAATGGACGCCCTCGCTGGTGAGTTTTCCGACAAGGCAAAGGGAATCGCCTCGCTGAATGAGACCGTGGCCACATTCGCCCATGCGCTCACCAGCGCCAGCGATGAGGCCCTTAATTCAACCGTCATGACCCCTTGGCAGATGCCGACCCCCCTGTTCATGATCGCCACGATCGCCGTTAACCACATCTGGTACCACGACGGCCAGTTCAACTACATCCAATGCATGCTTGGAGACGAGAAAGTGCACTGGATGGGCGACTAGAACCTTCTCTCGGTCCCGGGTCCACTCTAAGCTCGCGACCACGACTCGACTAATAGATTCCCGGAATGTACTTGTAGGGAACCTGCTTGCGGTATTCCACATACTCCGGATTCGAGGCCCCCATAAACTGGTCATCGCGCTCCGACCGGATCCAGTACATGAAGAAGAACCAGCCCATCGAGTACCACTGGGCCACTGAAGAAAGACCTCGACTGTACATCAAGATCAGCATGAACGCCTCGATCGTATAGCTCGGATGCCGCACGATGCTGTAGAACCCGGTCCGACGCACGCCCTTATCCGCCATCACCCCGAACATGGTTCCAAGATTCCAGATCGATGCCGTGTAGACGATATTGGTGAACGCTTCTACCACGAACGTCGTCGTTCGGAACGGTCCAGCCGTAATGTTTGGATCGGCGCCCGCATAGGGAGGCATCATGTGCCAGAAAACTGCCCCCAGCAGAGGACCGTAGCAAACCGCGTTGACGAGCCAACCACCTACCGTGAAATCTAGGTTGCGGACTCGTTTCCCCCAAAGGTATCCGACTACCGAATAGCCGTATCCGAACAGCCCGCCTATAAGGCAGATGTTGTTGATCAAATTCCGAATCGTTGCAAACATCGCCGCTTCCGAATCTGAGTGCGGTGCATGAGTAAACGCGTACGCCAGCGAGTGGGCAGTCCGGATGACGCCTGGCAAACTCACTGGATTGGTTCCCGGAACGATGACCGGAGGGCCTTCCCGCCAGGAGGCGTTCATCGCATAGTTGAGGTTCGATTGAAAGAAACCGGCTAGGAGTCGAGCAAAGGTGAAAACGATGATCGCCTGCAACATCCACATCGTGATGTGCTCGGGCAGTTCCCTTGCTTCGCGCCCAAAGATGCCTCCACGGAACGCCAATCTGCGGGAAATCAGAGCGAAGGGAGACACGCGCTTCCGCCAAAGTGTCCATTCATACGAGGCAAGCAAAACGAAATACAACCCGTCTTGGAGCCTCGCTAACGAATCGGACATCAGAATGGAGGGCATTTCGGTCGATGTGAAGTTTCGATATACGATGAGTGCGCAGTAGCTGATCGAAAGAAGCGTGAACTCGGCGATCAGCCAAAGGGCAGGAATTCCAAGCAGGGCATGAAACACCAATTTGGTGGTGGAACTCGGGTGAAATCGAGCGGCGAGCCGGGGGCCAAAGACCATGAATGGCGACTGACCGTGTCGAAGCCATAGATAGCCGTAGCCAAACAAGACCCCACCAATCGAAAGCACCTCGATCGCGCTGACCATCGGAGAATTGAATGCGACAACCTGCGTTGCGACACTCCATTCGCTCACCGTTTTCCCAACCAACTCCGAAGGGGAAATCGGACGTTCGCTGGGATCGAGCTTTGCCGTCGATTCCGACGTTCCGACCGAAGTGAGGCGAGCACTCGCGACCACGCTTCGATCTTGGAATATGAAGACCTGACGATCAAGTTCAAACCCTTGGTCGGAACCCAAGCTAATCCTTACTCCATCCGGCGAAGTCGCGAAAACCCTCCCTTGGCGCCCCATTGGCCATCGAAGCTTTTTGGGATTGAAAAGAAAGCTAACGCGATTTCCGTCGATCGCTTGAACCCAAGCGTCACCGATGGTTTCGTCCCAAGTCTCGTTGAACCGGAACAGGGGGTAAGAGTGCCAGAGTTCGTAGACTTCGGGATTGTCGACGGTTGCACGAACGTGGGAACTATCGACAACTTCGTCGATATTCGCGTGGTGAGTCGCCGCGCCATGAAGCGCCACCAGCGTAAGGGTGAGTGCTCCCAACAGGAGACCCAGTTCGAATGAAACTCGACAGATTGCTTCGAACCAATTCGTTCGGGACCGACTCTCGGCATTTCGCCGCTGGACCATGAAGTCAGGTTTTACCTATGCCCAAACCTGCCAATCGCGGGTTTGAAGCCCTTGAGGTAAGTAATCACCACACGAGACGGGCCGCACGCATTCGGGTAAAAGTCCCCATGCGTTCAGTGTCGTCGCTTTCCTTGCTATTGATAGCCACGCTCGCGTCTGCTCAGATCAACAAGCCTTACGGCGACAAGATCAAGGAGTACACCACCGAGCCGTTCTTTCTGACGCCACTCGTGGATCACGTCCCCCAGTCAAAGAGAATCCCCGCTCCGGACGCCATCCTCGGGCACATTGTGGGCGCGCCCAATGTGCTCGACTACGCCTCCGACATCCACCGATACTTTCGCGCACTCGAAAAAGCATCACCACGGATCCGCGTGATGTCGATGGGTAAAAGCGAAGAAGGGCGAGAAATGATCGTCGCTTTCATCTCGGATGAGGCCAACCTCAAGCGACTAGACGACATTGCTCGCCTGAACGGCCGCATCGGCGACCCAAGAACGATCAAATCCGATGCCGACGCAGACGATCTCATCAAGCAGACGCTCCCGATCTATTGGGCTACCGGCGGAATGCACGCCCCTGAGACGGGTCCTCCGGAAATGCTGGCCGAACTTGCCTATCGCATGGTCGCCAGCGAAGAACCCTATATCAAGGACATTCGGAAAAACGAGATCGTCATGCTAACCCCTGTCCTCGATGTCGATGGACGAGAACGCGTAGTTGATCTTTATCGGTACCGCAAGGCGAACAAAGGCAAGCCCCGCATTCCTCTCGTCTACTGGGGTCACTACGTTGCCCATGATGACAACCGAGACGCCCTGACCTTCCGGCTTTCGCTGTCCCAATCGATGATGAAGTCGTGGTTGCAATACCACCCGACCGTCCTTCACGACCTCCACGAATCGGTTCCGTTGCTCTATATCTCAACGGGTACCGGCCCATACAACGCTTGGCTTGACCCTATCGTCGTCTCCGAATGGCAGTCAATGGCCTACAACGAGATCGAACAGTTCACGAAGCTCGGGGTGCCCGGCGTTTGGACACACAACTACTACGACGGCTGGGCGGCTTCTTACGGCTTCTATGTGGCAAACGGCCATAACGGAATCGGTCGATTCTACGAGACATTTAGCGCTGGCGACGCCGATACCGGTGTCCGTTCGACTGGGTCTGCTTCAACCAGAGACTGGTATCGACCGAACCCCCCTTTCCCTAAGGTTCGGTGGTCGATTCGAGATAACGTCAATCTGTCCGAGTCCGGCGTGCTGATGGCCATGCACAGCGTCGCATTGGAAAAGGATCGATTCCTTCATAACTACTATCTCAAGAGTAAGCGATCGGTCGCGAAGGCAAAAACGGAGGGTCCTGTGGCCTACGTCATTGCCCCACCCGCCGCTGGTGGCCAGTTCCGACTCTCAGACCTTCAGCAAGTAATGGATCGCCAGGGAGTCGAGATCCATAAGTTGACCACCGAAACGACCACCAAGGATGGCAAATTCCCGGCTGGATCGCTCGTCGTTCGAATGGATCAGCCCTTTAGCCGGATGGCCGACATGATGCTTGACCAACAGTACTACAAGGCTTCCGATCCGGCCAGCTATGACGACACTGGATGGCAACTCGGCCCACTTTTCAACTTGAACGTCACCCGGGCAACCGATCCCACCCTGCTGTCGGCAAAGATGAGCCTGGAGCCGTACAAGACTCCCACCGCCGATGTGTATCCAAGCGTCGGGAAGGCCAGGGTCGCCATCGTCCACACCTGGAACGACACCCAGGATGAAGGTTGGGCTCGCTTGGCGTTCGAAAACGCTCACGTCCCCTACACCTATGTCTCAGTACACGAACTCCGAGACACCTACGACCTTAAGTCGAAGTACGACGTCATCCTGTTCCCCCAAACCGGCGGCTCGGCCCAATCGATTGTTAAGGGTGTCACTCAGGCTGACGGCCCGATTCCCTGGAAGGCGACCCAGGAGTATCCAAATCTTGGCGGCCCCGATTCCGCCGACGACATCCGCGGGGGAATCGAGCTTTCTGGCATGGCCAACCTCCAAAAGTTTGTGCGGGACGGAGGCTCGCTGGTCTGCATCGGGAATACCTGCCGGCTTCCTATCGACTACGGATTGACCTCTGGGGTGTCCGTTACCGAACATCCAACTCTCCGCGCCCCGGGAGGAGTGTATCGAGTCGACAAAACGGGGACCACATCTCCTCTGCTCTCCGGTTTTGGCGAATCCACCGGTGTCTACTTCAACTCCTTCTCATGCGTGACCCTCGACGCTGTCGCCGTTGGTCGTGGAGGACGACGAGGGGGTGCCGGATCGGGAGCCAACCCGGATCGAGCCTCTGGCCGCGGGTCCCTCACAGACCCCGACGTAATTCAAGGTCGTCCCCCCTACGAACCAAAAGAGCAGCCGGGTGATACCCCCGAAAACGATCGACGCCCACCTGCGACCGACAGCCCCAAAGTGCTTCTCAGGTTCTCAACCGTCGACAAACTGCTCATGAGCGGAATGATCGAACACGGCGAAGAGATGGCTGGAAAGCCTGCCCTGGTCGATTGCACCGACGGCAAAGGGCATATCTACCTTTTCTCGTTCAACCCCTTCTGGAGAGGAGAAACCGTTGGCTCCTACGACTTTGTGTTCAATGCAATTCGGGAATCAACCAAGTAGCTCGTCAAACCACTTAGGCTGCAAAACGCCCCCTGTGCCGACCGAACCGCAACATGCTGGTCATTACCCAGATCTCCAAGCCGTTTTGAACCTGAGCCTCAACGCCTGTGCTGTAAACAGGGTCCTCTCCATCAGCGAAGCGGTGCGATAGGAAGGGGAGGGAAGGGAAAATCAGCCATCCTGCGTCGCGAAAGCGACTCCAAATCGAGTCTGAAGCGGAAGAAAAGGATGTGGGTAATGACAAGCCACATGGGGCTGTCTAAGAAAACTAGACCGCAGATTGCCGCGAGTCACTGCCGAATCGGGCTAAGGTCGGGCGGGTAGATATCGCTCGAAACCCAAATGGACAAGGTTAAAGTCCAACCCCCTACCAACCTGGGAAACCGTCGAATTATCCGCACGATTCATCCGAGATGGGCGCATTCAAGGCAACTCGGATAAAATAAGGACCGTTCGTGTCGTGGTTTTTAACCTCACAGGGTGTTTTAAGTTAATAAAGTACCAAAAATGAAAGCCCTATCCAAGGCAGATCAGGATGTTCTGAGATTGATGAGCGAGGGAGCCAGCGACCTCGAGATCTGTCAACGCCTTCGAATGGCATCCCCTGCCTTCTTGCGCTCGGTCAAGCGGATCGAGGAGCGAGCGAGTGTGGAATCCGATGACGCCGGCCGGTTCTACGAACGAGCTTTACGTCAGCGAGCAGAACGGGCCAACGTCTCTCTTGCCGCCAGATTTCATGCGTTGATGGATGTCCTCCCCCAAGCCGTCTTGGTGGTCGATGGGCGAACTGGAGTCATCAAAGAGTTCAATATGCTGGCCTGCCAGATGTTTGGCTACACCAGCTACGAGCTTCAGAAGTTGACCGTCGAAGACCTCGTTCCCAAGAGTGTCCGCTCGAAACACTTCGCCCTGCGCCTTGGATTCCTGGCCAGCGTTCGCAAGCGAGAAATGGGCTACCACCCGCCGATCATGGGAATCCGCAAGGACGGCAGCGAACTTCCTATGTCGATCGCTCTCACCGCAACCGTCGCCGATGACGACGTCATGGTCGTATGTGCTGAATGGTCGAGTGCTAGCCCTCTTCAACCGGGCAAGCTCGAGGCTGAGATTTCGTAGCCTAGCCAAATTCAAATCTGCCGAAATCCGAAAATGACCTGAGCCACAAGTCCCAAGTCTGGTCGGAGTGGCCATATAATTAGACAAATGGCTAATTATCTAATCATGCTCCTCGTTGGAGCTTCAATCAGCCCATTGGCTCTGGCTGCTGGAGCATCGTCCAACCATCTGCTGAAGACCCGAGAGATCAAGTTTCAAGTCCCGGACCTAACCCTTGAAGGCACCTTCGAGTGCCCGTCCGGAACTGGGAAATTCCCGGCCCTTTTGCTCCTGCCCGGAAGTGGACCAACCGACCGAAATGGGAACTCAGGTCTTGGCATCACCACCGACATCCTAAAGTCCATTGCCGACGAACTGGCGCTCAATGGGATCGCAAGCTATCGTTTCGACAAGCGGGCAATCGCCCACTATAAGGAGGCCTGGCCGAAGGGAGCAGAAGCGCTTAACAAATTCTTCGGGTGGCGAAAGTTTGTCGATGACGCGACATCTGCACTGAAGCTCCTGGCTTCGCAACCAGAAGTGGATGCCTCTCGGGTAGGACTACTCGGCCACAGCGAGGGCTCGTTGATTTCACTCCAAATCGGCGCTGATACGAAGGGTCAACCCGGTGCTCCAAAGGCACTCGTTCTGCTCGGTTGCACCGGCAGGCCAATGGGCATCGTCATTCATGAGCAAATCGCCCGGCTTCTCAAGCAGCAAGGCGCCACTGAGCAGATCGGAAAGCCATTTCTCGATTACACGGATGCCGCCTGCAAGGCCCTGGCGGCTGGCCAACCCCTTCCGCCGAACACTCCGCCCGGTCTCGCCGCTCTGTTCAATCAGACGACACTGGACATCGTGGGCGCCTACTGCCGGATCGACCCAAGCGAACTGGCCAAGCAGTTCAGTGGGCCAGTACTAGTCATCAACGGGCAGTCCGACACCCAAGTCTCCGCCATTCGCGACACTCCTCTCCTTATCGCCGCGCTGAAGTCTCGTGCCGGCGGAAGCGTCGAGTCATTCATTGCCCCCGACGCAAGCCACAACCTGAAATCCACAAAGACCGCCGGAGACGACGCCTTCGACGGCCCCATAGTCCCGGGTGTCCTCAATCGAATCGTACGGTTCCTAAAAACGAACCTCAAGGGATGACCTCAACTCCGAACCGCCTAACCGCTAACCCCTAAAAAGTGTAAGGTATGTCGCATGGGACCCATGGAAAGCGCCGTCAAGGCAATTGAGCAAGCATCGAAGGTGTATCTGAACGACCTTGAGGCAATGACGGAAAGGCAGCTCCTAGAGTCTGCCGGCGGGAACGCCCGAGTTCCTGTCGACTTCACCTTCGAGGTTGCGCTCATCAATCGACGAATCGCTGCTCGGTTAGCCGGGCAGGAGCCACCCGCTATGCCCGAGGTGGATGGCTGGCTGGTCGCTCCCGACGAATTGCGCTCAAAACAAGGAATTTCCCTCTACCTGAAGTCAGCCTGCGAGGAACTCACCGAAGCGGCAAAGGCGATTCCTGAAGCGGAATCTGGAAAGATGGTGGGAACCCCTGGCAGTGAGCGACCCGCTTTCGCGCTGGCTCAATTCGCCGCCATGCACACCATGTATCACGACGCTCAACTCAACTTCATCCAGTCGCTGAACGGCGATCTGGAAATGCACTGGAACTAGCGGGCTTGGCGAAAAGGCAAAAATGTGCGATTCTCAGTCCGGGTGATTTCAATGAAGACTCTTTTTTCACTAGCCATCGTCTCTGCCTCGCTTATTTCATATGCTCAAGCGCCTAAAGTGGCGCAGATGGAAGGCATGAAAGCAGTAGCGTTCCTCCAAGGGGATTGGCATGGAAAGCAGAATTTCAATACTGGCGGCCCTCCCATGGTCGGCGAAAACGTAAACCAAATTCGGGACGCGGTGGGTGGCCTGTATCTCGAAGAAAAGCTGGCGACGACTCTCCCTGGTCGCAAGGCCACCGACAGCCGCCATTTCATCACTTTCGACCCGACTTCCAAGAAGTATGAGGCGTGGTGGTTCAATGACAGTTCCGTAGGCGCCATGCAGCTTGAGGGTGACGTCCAAGGCACGAAGCTCGTGATGGAGACAAAATCGACGGGTGCATCGGGAGAGCACATCTTCAGGGCGACCTACAACGCCACGACCACAACCTCGCTGGAGTACACCCTCGAACTACAGGGACCATCTGGGTGGAGACTTCTATTCACTTCCTCCTACACGAAGTAGAGGCTTGGGCACGGAAGACTCTGAGAGAGCGGTTAGTCCCAAACTGGTAGACGAAGACACGACAAAATGACCCCATGAGCGAAGGATCAGAATTGACGGTAGTCGCGTTTCAGGCCCGCCAAATCGAAAAGGCAGCGAAGATCATGGCCCACTTTGTGGAGAGCACCCGAGAAGATCGTCTTCGCTGGCGGCCATCGACGGAACCCGGTTCGCAGACACGGTCGGTGATGGAACTGGTTGGGGAGTGCATCTTCGCGAACCGCCGCTTTCTCAGTTTCCTACACGGTGGACCCATTATTAAGAGTCCGGAAAACCTTGACCTCTACGAGAGCGTAAATGAAGCCACATCCGCCCTCAAGGTCAGCGCCGACGAGCTCGCCGCCGAAATCCGAAAGCTCCAGGCACAAGATCTGGACCGCGTCATCACCACCCATCGCGGCCCCATGCCACTCGCCCTCGCGATCCAATTCCCGCTTAGGAACATGACCTACCATATGGGTCAGATCAATATGATTCAGCTACTCTACGGGGACACTGAATTTCATGTGACCGAGGAATTCGTCACCCTATAAACTGGGGGGGTGGATTTTGGCCGTAGAACAACTGGCTGCCGATGCTCAATGGTTGCCGGAATCATCTGGCGATTCACGGGCAGTGGATGGCTCCCTCCAGTACCGACGGCAGTCCCTTGATCGACGCATAAGGCCAGCGTCGATCAACTCGCGACGAATCAACGCATGATCGGGAAAAGCGATTCGGCTCTTGAGGAGAGAATTGATCTCCTGCTCGGTCCATTCTGGGCCAATCTCAAATGAGTCGGCCAGTCGCGCGAGAACCCTGAGTTGGATCTCTCGCTTCCGCTTCGAGGGCCATGTCAGGAGCGTTCCGTTCTCGTCAAAGTAGTAATCGATGGTTAGCATAGCCCTGCGTTTTGACCCAACGGTCCTGCGTCGAGACTTGGTGACAGGACCGTCGTATCTCCATATTCCTGAAGCCGCCGGGTCTTTTAAGTTGCGATGGGTCTACCGGCCCGGCTTAGACCATCCCTTTTTGTGGAATGTTCCGTTTTGACCACTAGATAAACGTTTAACCTTAATAAAACGCTCGAACTTTCCCCCTATAATTTCGGTGTTATGGATCTTGGATCCTGTCCTAAATGTGCTGCTAATTGGGTTAAGGGAGATGAACGTTGTCGACAATGCGGGTACACCGCCATTGGCGCTGGCCTTTCGCGACTGCCGAAAAAGAAGAAGAGAAAGGTCCGAGCCTATGTGGAACCTGGGAACTCGACGCCGCTTCTCAGCTTTACGCTCGTGGTGATTCTCCTTTGGGGTGGCTACTACTATCGTCCGTGGACCGAAGACTGGGACTTTGTCCGGTCGATGTTCGGCGCGGGAAGACACCATCCTTTGAAGGGGAATTGGGAGATCACCGAAACGCTCAACGTGAAAGGTGAAGACTCAAATGCGTTTACTAAACTCCAAGTCGCCACGGGGTCATTCTCATTCGATGGTTCCGAAGACGTAAAGGTGGTCATCACCAACAGCTCTGGAACCGCCACCGCCAAGGGACATTACTTAGTCGACGCGACCAAAGTGACCCTCTTTGGACTGACTGCCTCTGGTGACTCAACTACGTCGATTCCGAAGGAACTTAAACTCACCATTGCGTGGACGGGACCCGACGCCTTTGTCGCCGCCGTTTCCGAACAGGACACGATCTTCGTTCGCCGAAAGGACGGATCCGACGAACTGAAAAAGATGGCCCACATGGTGATGTCGAAGAATGTCGAGGAAGCTCCCGATTCAGTCCGTGGATTGATTTCAACGATTCAGAAGAGCGCTGGCGGGGGAGAAAATTGATGCTCCGTTCCTTTCGCCGAGCCTTCACAATCATCGAACTTTTGATCGTCATCACGATCATCCTCGTACTCGCCGCCGTTCTATTCCCCGTGTTCAAGTCAGCCAAGGAGTCGGCATACAAGGGCGTCGCCCTGACCCAGGCTCAGGAGTTGGGCAAGGCCCTGATGCTCTATCTCCAGGACTCGAACGGCAAGTACCTCCCCGCAACAAACTATGGACTCCCCGATTCGAGCCCCGCGAAGATTTGGCCGGACGGCCTCAAAGGATATGCAAAGAGCAAGCAACTTTTCGTAGCCCCAGGCTCCGAGGGAATCTATCCGGAATCCTTCTCCGACCGGGGCATGATGACGATCGGATACAGCAGCGCAACGTCGATCGACAAAACGCAGGGATGCAACGACGACCAGGCAGACCAATCTGGCTGCATTTCGTTCAACTCAGTGGCTAGCTTCGACAAAGGCGATAAGCCCGCCGCCATCGCGCTATTTGCGTTGACTCCAGGTGGCCCCACCGATGAGAAATATCGGGGATATGAGTTCAATCCGTACAATGGCGTCCCCCAGCCCGATCGACTCGATGAAAGCGCCCCGCTTGCCAGTGATCGGGATCTCGTGAAAGAGCTTGGACCCGTCTTACCCGCCCCCGCTATCGAGCCGATTCTGGGGCGATACGTCTCCACCGGTCACGAC
Organism: uncultured Armatimonadota bacterium; assembly: GCA_903904815.1. Taxonomy (GTDB): domain Bacteria; phylum Armatimonadota; class Fimbriimonadia; order Fimbriimonadales; family Fimbriimonadaceae; genus Fimbriimonas. The sequence goes on along the minus strand of CAIVDU010000103.1, from coordinate 22,652 downwards.
ACCGGAGAAACGTTCGTAATCTTCGCCGATGGCCACGCAAAGGTCTTCAGCGCCGCCCAAATTAGCGGAGCCCATACCGGAATCGTTTGGCGATTCCGGTAATCGGGATCTAGGCAATCGCCGGGAAACCGGACACTTCGTAGATCCGCCGAGCGTGTTCGATCTGGGCGCCCAACGCGTTCGGGCCGGGACCGCCGAGCGATTCCCGTCTTCGGACGGAGTTTTCCGGTTGGAGCACGCTCAGAGCTTCCGCTGGAACCTCGGGAGCAATGTCCCTCAGCGTTTCCACTGTGAGATCTTCCAAAGTGATCCCCTTTGCGTCGCATCCTCGAACAACCTGTCCCACAAGCTCGTGAGCCTGCCGGAACGGCAGGCCGTTTGTCGCGAGAAAGTCTGCGAGGTCGGTCGCCGTCGAAAAATCGCCGCGCACCGAACTTGCCATTTTCTCTAGGTCCCACTCCGCGCTTTCGATCATGAGGTGAACCAACTTGATCGAATCCCGCACCTTCCGAAGTGAGTCGAAAAGCGGTGGCTTGTCCTCTTGGGTATCTCGGTTGTAGCCCAGAGGAAGAGCCTTCATCGTGGTCGCCAAAGTCGTCCAGTTCGCGATCGCTCGGCCCGTGCGTCCCCGAATTAACTCCGCCATGTCGGGATTGCGCTTCTGCGGCATGATCGACGAGCCCGTGGTGACCGTGTCTGAGAGTCTAAGGAAGCCGAATTCTCGGGTAGAGAACAAGATCAGTTCCTGGCTCACCCGACTCAAATCGATCATGATCAGCGCGCACAGATGAAGCGCATCCATGATGTAGGAGCGGTCGCTTGTGGCGTCCAAGGCGTTGGGAATCGGAGCCGTAAATCCAAGCTCCCGACTCGTCATGTCCCGATCTATTGGAAAAGTCGAGCCAGCAAGTGCCGCTGCCCCGAGCGGAGAGTAGTTCGCGAGATCGAAAAGCCGCTCCGCTCGCCAACCATGCCGCTGGAAAGCCCAGAAATGGGCCATTAGGTGGAATCCGAGAGTGATCGGTTGCGCACGCTGCTGGTGCGTGTAGCCGGGCATGAGAGCGCTTCGATACTGGTCCCCTTTCTCCAGCAATAGGCCCTGGAGCTTCTTCACCAAGTCGAGGACGAGAAGGAGTTCGTTATGAACAAACAGTCGAGTGTCGGTAGCGACTTGGTCGTTTCGAGACCTTGCCGTATGCAGTTTGCCGGCTACCTCACCTACTAATTCGCCGAGCCTCATCTCGATAGCCGTGTGAACGTCTTCAACATCCAACCGAAGGTAGTTCGGCCCCTGCTCGTGAATCTTCTCAAGGCCGTCAATGAGCTGCTGTGCCTCCTCCTGACTAATGATCCCGCAGGCGCCGAGCATGCGCGCGTGGGCAACGGACCCAATAATGTCCTCTTGCCAAAAGTTCAGATCCGTTTCGATCGACTGACCAAAACGATCTACCAACTCATCTGTGCGCTCCCCGAAGGCACCACCCCAAAGCTTCTTCATGCGGGACCTATGTTACTCACCACATGCCCCCCACGGTATCCCTAACCTAGGTCGAAATGCGAAAGCAACCGCACGATTCGCCACGATTTGAGTATCACCCCCCAGCGTAAAATGAACGTATCGAGTCGAAACACAAAGCGTTTGCGGGTTTGGGCCTTCCCGGCGGGGGAGCATTCGAGAAAATCGTAGAGCTTTCAACCGAAGGAGTCCTCGTTGTTGAGCGCACTGCGAAACTCCTTTATGTCAACCCCGCGGCTCAGCGATTGATCTCCATCGGAAATTCAGACCAGCTCGATCACACCTCGTTCCTCAATTACTTGGGAGATCCCTCCAGCATTTCCTGGTTTAAAGTTCGCATGGAGGAGGGCATCCCGGCAAGGGGACGCATTCGGCTTAAGTTGCCATGTGGTGGTTCGTGTGAGCGAGAGGTGAGAGTGTGCCCCGTGGCCGACTATGGAGCCGCATACGCCCTGTTTTTTCAGCACGACTCAGAAAGAGAGTCTTCAAGACCTCCAGGCGCTGACTCGGCTCTCGAATTCAACGAAATTTACGATACGGTTCACCTAGGAATTCTAGAGGTCAACGAAAAGGGACAGATTCTCAACGCCAACCCTCGCTATTGCGAGATCGTGGGGCGCGACATCACCGACTTAATCGGTCGCACGATTTACGAGATCACCCACCCTGACGACATCGCCAATCAAATGATCCTGCACGAACAGGTTATTGAAGGGCTGATCGAATCGTACACGATGGCAAAGCGCTACATCACCCCCGACCAGAAGGAAGTCTGGGCCGAGATAACCTCGTCATTGATTCACAACGATCGGGGAAGCGTCCGCCTTCTTGGAGTCGTCCACGACGTCAATGAGCAGCGAAGATTGGCGCGCGCACTCGAAGAAAGCGAACAGCGATTGCAAATTGCGCTCGAAGCATCGCGGGTCGGGACTTGGTCTACCAACCTGATAACCGGCGAACAAGAGTGGTCCGCAGCCACTCGGGAGCACCTCGGAGCAAGCCCTACCGACACGGTTTCTACCGAAATGTTCGAACGCTACGTTGATCCCACTCACCTTGATCACGTCATGAAAGCGTCCGGTATGGCAATCGTGACTGGTCAGCCTTTCGAATTTGAGTTTCGAACCGTGGGATGGGACGGTCGCGAGCGATGGGTCTCTTCCAGGGGGCGTGTACTTCGCGATGACGCAGGACAGCCCGAGCGTTTCATCGGCGTCACCATGGACATTACCGCCCTGAAGCAGGCCGAGGTAGCAATGCGTGAAGTGCTTGAGCGAAAGGTCAAGGAGCGTACCGACGAACTCACTCAAGCCAATAGGTATTTGGAAAGCTTCTGCTACTCCATTTCGCACGACCTCCGCGCGCCTCTCAGAGCAATCGTAGCCTCAAGCCAAATCCTTCTGAGGGACTTCGGCGAAGGCATCGATGAATTCGGCCGGGAATATCTCACCCGTCAGGCTGCCGCTGCGAACCGGATGGCGATCCTGATTGATGACCTTTTGCATCTAACGCGAATCGGTCGAATTAGCATCGAATTCAAACCTGTGGACATCTCCGAGTTGGTGCGATCGATTGCCAATGAGCTGAATCTCACTCCCCAGCAGATTCACATTGCCCCCGAAATGCGCTTAACGGGAGACATTCGGCTGCTGCGTGTGTGCTTCCTGTGTCTGCTATCGAACGCCGTTAAGTTCTGCAAGTTGGGATCCGAACCACAGATTGCCGTGCTCCAGAATGCAGAAGGAGTGGTTGAGATTCGGGACGACGGAATTGGTTTTGACCAGAAGTACGTCGACCGCATCTTTCTGCCGTTTGAGCGACTCGTCAAAGACGGAGACTATTCGGGCACCGGAATTGGCCTCGCGAATGTCAAAATCGTGGCTGAACGCCATAGAGGCAAAGCTTGGGCCGAGGGTCGTCCTAGTGAGGGATCGAGCTTCTACCTCTGGCTGCCAAACTAGCTTATGAGTAATCCCGTCCTCGATGGCTGGTATGCCGATCCAGAAATTCACTTTTTTGAGGGCCGCTACTACCTCTATCCCACATTCTCTGCGCCCTACGAGGAGCAGACATTCTTTGAAGCCTTCGTTTCTGACGACCTCGAAATCTGGAAACCGTGCGGCCGAATCCTGGATTTTTGCGACGTCGCCTGGAGTACGAACCGAGCCGCGTGGGCCCCTTCGGTCGCGGAAAAGGACGGAAAGTTTTATTTCTACTTTTCGGCCGGTGACGGGGCTGGTTTAGGAGTTGCCGTCTGCGATACCCCTGCCGGTAAGTTCGTCGACGCTCTCGGCCGACCGCTAGTCGTCGAATACCACCACGGCGCTCAACCCATAGACGCCCACGCCTTCATCGATGACGACGGAACGCCCTATCTGTATTGGGGTGGATGGAAGCACGCCGTTGTTTCAAGACTCGGTCAAGACATGATTACCTTGGAAGGCGATATCGTGGAAGTGACGCCCACCGACTACGTCGAGGGCCCTTTCATGTTAAAGAGGAACGGTCGGTACTACTTTATGTGGTCGGAAGGCGGCTGGGGCGACCCGTCGTATCAGGTTGCTTACGCGATTTCCGACAATCCCTACGGCCCGTTCGAGAGGTCCGGACTCATCCTAAGAGGCGACCCAGCCGTGGGCACTTCTGCCGGCCACCACTCCGTCCTGCGCCTTCCTCATTCCGAGGATTACGTCATCGCGTACCACCGCCGCCCCCTCGGAGAAACCAATCCCCACCACCGAGTCACCTGTATCGATCGACTGGTGTTCAACGAAGACGGGTCTATTCTGCCGGTGGTGATCTCGTGATCGGTCGCTAAAATGGAGGTGTGAACCTGAAGGGACCGGAATTTGAGATGGAACCGGACCAACCCGCCCCAACCGGGCTTTCGGGATCGCATTTCTCGGAATGGTTGCCCGAACCACCTGCCGACCCTCAATTCCTGCGCCGTGTCGCACGACTCCGATGGGAAAAGGGCGCGGCGGTAATCAGTATCGCGGCGATTTGGGCAGGTTTCATGTGGTTGCTCTCGATGAAGCACGCGAGCGGTCTCGGGGGATTGACCAGCCCGTTGGTCATGGCGACCGCAGCAATTTGGACGCGCGCCCGTTCTCGTCGGGCTTCTCCCTACCTCGCCGACCTATTGGACCTTCCGGCCGCCTGTCCGCAGTTTCCGGTCGAACTCACGTACTTAGTCGGGAACCTGAGTTACGGTTCCGACGCCGGGATCGTCAGTTTTGTCGACGGTTGGATGCATTTCCAAGGACGGCGTACATCTTGGTCCCTCAACCTGGCCAACTCTTCCTTAGACCCTTCGGCCAAGAAAGGCGGCTTCATCAATCAGAGCGCCGAGATCATTCAAACCGTAAGGTGGAAGCATCTTGGGCAGGACTACCTGATTCGCATGATTTCCTTGGACCAGATTGACGGGCTCGGTGGGGGGCTAAGAAAGCAGTTCGCAAACGCAATCCGCGAATGGAGGATGTGCTCCATCCCGTCGTCGGATGCTGCCGTTCTGCCCCCGCTTATGCCCGTTACGTCAATGCCCGAAAAGCAGAGGAGCGCTCTCGACAAGTGGGCCTATCCGACGTATGTCTCACTCGCGATCTTTGCCATTTCGGTCCCCGCGTATTTTCTAATTACTCGATTCCCCTGGTGGCCTGCCGCCGTCTCGGCCGTCCTGCTTTTCATAGCCTCCCAACGGAGGGCCGTAGCAGCCTACACACTTTGGCAACTTTCCAAACTCAAGTATGTTGGGGGAGAGCGGTCCGTTGTCCCTCACCGACCTGCGCTTTCATCGATCCGAAGGCGTCTTGGAGGCGCCGCCGTCTCCCGCCTTCTGCGGAAATCTAAAGCGGACCTTTTGCCGCGGTTGGCCACCGTTGAACCTGCTACAGCTTTTCCGGTAGCCATTCAGTACACGGCAACTTCGCAGGCGTTTCGATCTGACGTCGGTGTCCTGAGCGTCGTCGACGGCACCGTCCACTTTGCCGGTCGAAATTCAAACTGGGCGATCCAAACTGGCGATGCCGAACTCGTCGATCCCGCCGAGAGCTCCTGGACGGCCCCCAAAGATTTTCAGCAGGTTTTAAAGTGGCAGCACAACGGCGCGACGTTTTCCGCCTCACTTCTGCCGGTCGATTCGTTTCCCGGGCTGGGCTCCGGTTTGGCTGTCCGCATGGCCAAGGCGCTTGGCCGCTGGAATTCCGCACCGCAGTCAGATTTGGTGTCCTCAATCTGGCCCCCAACCCAGCCATTGGACAAGGTAGTCGTCCGCCTCGAGAGGCAATTCACCGCCTGGAGCATCCTCAAACAACTGTCCCACGTCGCCTGGATCGGAGGGTTGATGGGTATCTACATCGGCTTTCCAGATGGATCAATCTTCGGTTTCATCTCGTTAGTTTTTGGCGGCGCGTCCCTCATAACCTCGGAATATAATCGAGGTCGAATCGCAAACAAACTCGAAGCAATCTACTATTACTGCGACGGCGGGCAAGAGACCGTCCGCTTCAAACGCGGTCTCGGTCCGTGGTGGTACCGGATCAACAAGCCGTGGGTAAGGTAAAAGCCTCCCGTTCGGGAACTACGGGCCCAAGAGACTTACCATGAATCGCCAGGAAGATGAACTGGAGCGCCAACTGGTGTCAGGCGCTGAACGCGATAGCTTAACGTCACCAATTCCACCCGTCGCACGCTTCTGCAAATGGCTTCCGGAACCGGCTCCTTGTGCACATCTTCTTGGAAGGGCACACTCCATCCGATGGGAAATCGGGGCAGTCGCAGTTCTGATCGCGGGCAGCTGGTGCTTAGTCAGCTACTGGCTCATATCCTTTAACCCCCTTGGAAACCTAGGTCCCTTCCTAGTTGTGCCTTCGTTCTGGCTATGGCGCTTGGTGCGGACTCGCAGAGCTTGGCCGGAGCTAGCTCAGTTGGCTGATCGGCCATCCCTCTTGCCTCAGTTCCCGGTAGAGGTCAGATATGAGGTTTATAAAAACGCGTACGGCGCCGATAAGGGCATGGTCAGCTTTGTGGATGGATGGTTGCACTTTGAAGGAAGACTCACTTCGTGGTCAGTTCAAACGAACGGCGTGACATACGGTCGTCCGGAAACCGTGCAAGGTTTGGGCCATCTCTTCTCATGTGAAGATCGAGGCAGACACCTATTGCACTGGAGATCGAAAGGTCGGATTTTGTGCGTTTCGGTGGTGGTCCAGGATCAGTTGGATGGATCAAGCAAGGGACTGCAAGCTAAGTTTGTCGACGCGCTTCAAGCATGGCAATTCATGCCATGCGAAGATCGCGTGATCCAGGTCTGGCCACCGACCAGCGTAATGCCCACGCTTGTCCGGGCGCTTGAGACTCAATTCGAACTTTGGAGCGCTCTAAAACTTCTTTCTATAGCCACCGCGCTCGTCGGACTAGGCATAGTTTTAGGGCATCACTTGATAGGGGTGGCCGTAGTGCTGCTAGGCCTCATCGGAATGACAGCCGGCGAGTCTGCCCGCGGCAAAGTGGCCGACAGACTAGAGACGATTGCCAAATATTGCGACGGCGGGAGCGAGGAAGTGAAATTCCGGCGAAATGCCGGTCCGCTCTGGAAGCGTCTCGGTAAGCCGTTTGTGACCTAGTTGCCCCCGGTCCTTCCCTCGAAGCTCACGTTCCATCGAGGTTTTGGAGGAAGGACCAGGGGGCGGAAGTCAGAGTCCGAGGACCTTCTGCAGCAATGCCCGCTGGGCGTGCAGGCGGTTCTCCGCCTGATCCACGACGCGACTCTGCTCGCTGTCCATCACTTTGTCGGTGACCTCAAAGCCACGTCTCGCCGGCAAACAGTGCAGGAAGATCGCGTCCTTCTCGGCAATCGACATCAGCCTGGAATTGACCTGATACTTGTCGAATACCTTCAGGCGCTGCTCTTGTTCGTGCTCGTCGCCCATCGAAACCCAAACGTCGGTGTACACGACGCGGGCATCTGTGAGGCCCTCCTCGATGTCTGCTGTCTGGGTGAGGCCATCCATCGCCTCCAGGCCGAAGTTCTCCGGGCCGCATACCGTGAATGGGTACCCCATTCGGGTCGCCGCCTTGGCGAGCGAGCGGGCCACGTTGTTTCCGTCACCCACGTAGGTGATCTTGACTTTCTCCTTACCAAACGACTCCCGAATGGTGAGCATGTCAGCAAGGGCCTGACAAGGATGCTCCCACTCCGTGAGCGCATTCACGACCGGCACTTCCGATTCAATGGCCAGCTTCTCGATATCCCGCTGCCAGTAAAGTCTGGCGACGATGAGGTTGCACCAGCGGGCGAGGTTGTTGGCGACGTCCTTGACCGATTCTCGAGTCCCCATTCCGATATCTGCCTTGCTGAGGTAGATCGGGTGACCACCTAGCTCTCGGATCGCCGTCTCGAAGGACACACGCGTTCGCAGGCTCGGCTTCTCGAACACGAGGGCGACGCTTCGATTCTCGACCGCTTGAATGACCGAAGGCGCAAGCTTGCGCCGCTGCTTCGTGTAGGCGGCGAGGTCCAGGATCTCTTCCAGTTGGCTGTCGGATAGGTCGTCGATCGAGAGGACGTCGTGAAGCGGAGACTCGGCGACGGAAACCTTGATCTCACGTGTGGTGACGACAGCCGGGGTTGGCGCGCCGAGCACCTCGGCCAGAATCGTCAACATCTGCGACGCCTGCTCCTCGGTGACGATAAGCGGCGGAACCAGTCGAAGCGTGAAGTCATCGGTGGCATTCACGATCAGCTTCTTCTCGAAGCACTCCCGAACCACTTCCTTCGCAATCGGCTTCTCAAAAGTACCGCCGATCATCAGTCCCTTTCCATGGAGCTCGACGATGCTTCCGAACGATTTGAGGCCCTCCTTGATGAACGTCCCAACCTTGGTCGCATTCTCCAGAAGTCCCTGGTGCTCAATCGTGTCGAGGACGGCGAGCGCGGCTGCGCAAGCCAGCGGGTTGCCGCCAAACGTGCTGCCATGATCTCCCGGCTCGAGGATTTCAGCCGCTGCCCCCTTCGCAAGCACAGCGCCGATGGGCATTCCGCCGCCAAGCCCCTTGGCCAGACACACAACATCCGGGTGGAGATCGTGATGCTGGAAGGCGAACCACTTGCCAGTTCGACCGATACCAGTCTGCACTTCGTCGAGCATCAGCAAGGCGTCGTGCTCTCTTGCCAACTCCTGGGCAACCTTCAGAAATTCGGGAGTCAGGTCAAGTGGGCCGCCTTCGCCGAGAATGGGCTCGAGGTGAATTGCCGCTGTCTTGTGAGATACCGCATCGCGAAGAGCCTGCACGTCGTTGACTGGCACGTGCACGAAGCCGGGCACCATTGGGTCAAACGACCGTTGATACTTTCGCTGGCCCGTCGCTGACAGTGAGCCCAAACTTCGGCCATGGAACGATTTCAGCAACGTGACGATCTCATAGTCGCCGTCGGGTCGTTTTCGGTTGCCATGCTTCTTGGCAATCTTGAGAGCGGCTTCGTTCGCGGTCGTGCCGTCGCAGCAGAAGAACACCCGGTCCATTCCCGAAATGCCACACAGCCGCTCGGCCAATTGCGCCTGGGGGGCAGTTAGGAGGATGTTGGAGACGTGGATAAGCTGTTGAGCCTGACGCGTGATCGCAGCGACGATGGACGGATGGCAGTGGCCAAGTGAGCACACCGCGATTCCCGCAAGGAAGTCGAGGTATTCGTTGCCTCGGTTATCCCAGAGGTTACAGCCTGCTCCCTGAACAAAGAGGGCGGGCATTCGATTGTAGGTCCGATAAACGAAATCGTCGTCGGCGGTCTTGATAGTGTCGTATTTGAGCATCGGGTAAGTCAGTCGCGTGGCGGGGGCGCATGGCGCCGAAGGGTCACGGAAGGATCAGGGGAGGCGGGAGAGCAATCGCGCTCGGGTTCATATAACCCCGGCTCCCCTACATACGCGCTCGGTTACGACGCCCGTTGGATGACGGACGCAAAGCGGAAATCGCGCGATGGACGAGGGGTAGGCCCTGCATCTCCTAAGAAGTTACCACACTCGACAAAATCTCAATGTGGGCCGAGATACCCATGAAGTTTCGATGAACGCATTGCATCTCACCAGGATCGGGTTATAATCCCTCACGATTGGACCTGATCTCTTTACTGGCATAGGTGGTATAACCGAGCCAGCGGGAGAAAGATTCTCTCGTAAATCAGCTCTCTCGGGAGCAGCCTTGGAGGAGGTGTCTATGACTAAAAAGATTTTCGCGCTCGTGATGGTGGTCAGCGTTTTGGGTGTTTTCGTTGCTGGTTGCAGCAAGGGTGACGACGCTAGTAAGGATGCAGCTCCGGCCGCAACCGCTGGCACAGCAGGTACCGCTGGTGCTCCTGCAGCTCCCGCAGCAGGCGACGCTACCAAGTAATCGAACCTCGGTTCGTTTACTGAACGCTATCATTTAGCGAGCACACGGGCTCCGCGTTTCACGCGGGGCCCGAAGTGTTTTAGAAGGGTGAAGAAATCAGCCCTTATGGTCGCCGTGAAGGATCGAGTTCTCAACGGAGCCTTCGATCGAAACGGGGCCGCCGATAACGGAGTGCCGAATGGCCCCGCTCACCTTGACTTGTGCGCCCGGAAGAATCACCGAGTCCTCGATGGACTCGCACTCGACGCTGGCCCCGTCGCCCACCACGACCTTTTCTCCGACTTTGCCCTCAATCTTCGCCGAGTCGGCGATGAGGTTTTTGTCGCCGATCAGGAACTGGGTGGTCTCAAGGTAGGAGTCGAGCGTTCCCGTGTCGAACCACTTTCCGTTGTAGATGCCCGCGATGACCGTTTCTCCACGGTCGATGAGGGTCTGAATGGCATCGGTGATCTCGTACTCGCCGCGTGCGCTTGGAGGCAAAGTGGGCAGAACCTCCCACAGCTGCGGGCCGAAGAAGTACACACCGGCCATCGCAAGGTTCGACTCGGGATTTTGGGGCTTCTCGACCAGCTTCACGATGCGGTCGCCGACCGTGTTGGCCACGCCGTAACGTCGGGGGTCTTCCACTGGCTGCACCAAGTTCAAGTTGGCGGCTCCGCTGGCCTTGAACTGTTCGGCATACGCCAAAAGATTCGAATCGTAGACGGCGTCGCCTAGATAGAGGCAGAAATCGTCGCCGGCGACGAACTCCTCCGCAAACCCCACGGCATGAGCCAATCCTTTCGGTTCGGTCTGCCGAACGTAGGTCAGGTTGATTCCGAGAGCGGAACCGTCCCCGAGGGCGGCCTTCATGTGGGGTTCGTTCTCTCCCACGACGAGACAGATGTCAGTAATCCCCATCTCCTTCATGCGATCGAACACGTAGAAAAGCGTGGTTCGATTCGCCATGGGCAGAAGGGGCTTTGGCGTGATGTGAGTGACAGGGTAGAGACGGCTACCCTTGCCGGCGGCAAGAACGACTCCTTTCATATTCGTTTTTTGTTCGATCGGGCTTTGAGAAGGTCTCAAAGGCACGGTCACAATACCTGCCTGCGGTACGCTCCGGCATTATGACCAGGGAAGGTCATCGCCTCTTTCTCGTTTTTTCATCGATCGTGTGTTTGGCAGGATGCCATTCAGCCCCGATCGCCGAGTACGCAAAGTTCGCTGAACCAGCGAACTCGTACGTTCCTGCCAGCGGCAGTGAGAACGCCTTCGACTTGTATGCGCAGACCGCGGACTCCGTCGAGCGAGTCGCCGGAAAGCATTTGACGCGGGTCTGGTTTACTCCCGGCCAAAAGCAAGACGCTCAAAAACTGCTCGAGCCGTACGTCCACAAGGTGGAAGCGGCCGAGCGGCATGCCTGCAATTTCCAGTTCTCGCCGAAAGGGCCGTTTGATCGAACACGATATCAACGCGGTTGGCGATTGATTGGATGGTGCTTCTATTGGGATATCCAGGACGCCTGCGCCGCTGGGGATTTTGACAAGGCAGTTCGAACCACGGTCCTAGCGACTCGGTTTGGTTTTGACCTCACTGGAGGTGGGGCGGTCGATGCCTCCACCGGCCTCCACATCGTCGACGACGCTCGTAAGGCCCTCGCTTACTATCTGGGCCGCCTCTCTCCCTCTCAGTTACGAGCCCTCGAAGAAGGCGTGAAGGCGGCGATCAATGGGAAGCCGCCGATCTCTCAAACGATTTCCAATGAGCGGTCCGACACGATGCAGGCGATTCAAACCCTGCAGGAACAGTATCGGGACGGCAAGTTGGACCGGTTCGTCGACGAATTTGGATCTGACGTCCGAGAACCGATCTCCTACCTCAAGGACCTGCAACCGACCGATCCGAAGCGAGCCCAGTTCTTCAAGTCCTTCGCCGACTATGCCGACGAGAACGTGGCTTACGCGAAGAAGCTGGCCGAGACGCCGGCTATTGGTCGAGACAAAGTTGTGAAGCCAGTGATGCCCACCGACCACCCGTGGCGACGGCTCGCGAAGTACTTCGTCCACGCGCCCATCCCGTTGATCAAGCTAAACGACATCACCACCGCCCGCACTCGGCTACTGATCATCGAGGCGGAATTGACTCGCCGCCAGAAACTCCACATGGGGCTTCCGAATGATTTGAGCGGGTTCTTGCCATCCATCACCATCGACCCCTACACGGGCAATCCGATGATTTATGTGTCGGATCATGTCGACGACTATAAGGTCTACAGCGTCGGCGCCGATTGCGTTGACAATGGTGGTCAAACCGACTCGGCATTCCTTCAGCCCGACCTAAAGCTTGAACGCCCGATTCCATAGACAAGAGAGCCCCTGGCCAATGGCCCGGGGCTCTTCTCACGTGGTCTTAGTCTGGATCACTCCGGGCCGCCAGCCTCTACGCGTTTAGCAACTGACGAAGCACGTACTGCAGGATGCCGCCGTGGAGGTAGTAGGAGACCTCTTGGGGCGTGTCGATGCGGACCTTGACGGTGATCTCCGAGACTTTGCCGTCCGGCGCGGTGGCCTTTAGTTTCAGAAGTCGTCCATCGGCGAACTCGTTGGCGACGGCCGCGGCGAGGCCGCTGAGGTCGAACGTCTCGTGACCGGTCAATCCCAGACTCTCGGCTGACTGGCCGTCAACGAACTCCAAGGGAAGAACGCCCATACCCACAAGATTTGACCGGTGGATGCGCTCGAAGCTTTGGGCCAGAACGGCTTTGATGCCAAGCATGAAGGTTCCCTTCGCGGCCCAGTCTCTGGACGACCCGGAGCCGTACTCCTTTCCGGCGATCACCAGAAGCGGAGTGCTACTGGATTGGTACTGGAGCGAAGCGTCGTAGATTGTCGTGACGTCACCGGTTGGAAGATAGGTCGTGAACCCGCCTTCGGTGCCGGGAGCCAGTTGGTTGCGCAACCGGATGTTGGCGAAGGTGCCGCGGACCATGACCTCGTGGTTTCCTCGGCGAGATCCGTAGGAGTTGAACATGGCGGGGGGGACGCCGTGCTCGGTGAGGTAGCTGCCTGCCGGAGAGTTCAGCTTGATGCTTCCGGCCGGGGAGATGTGGTCCGTCGTGATGCTGTCTCCCAGCACGGCGAGGACGCGCATTCCCGTGAGCTCCTTCACGCCTTCGGGCGCCTTGGGGGACATCCCGTCGAAGTAGGGTGGGTTTCGAACGTAGGTCGATTCTCCCTTCCACTCGAAGCGATCTCCGCCCGAGACGGGGACCTTAGCCCAGCGCTCGTCACCAGCGAAGACGTCCTTATAGTTCTTGATGAACAGCTCTTGCTGAACCGCGCCGTGCATCGCTTCCGCAATCTCGGCGGTGCTGGGCCAGATGTCCTTCAGGTACACCGACTCACCCTTGTCGTTGGTGGCGATGGGATCCTTGGCGAGGTCGATATTGATCGTTCCGGCCAAGGCGTACGCCACTACCAGCGGAGGCGACATCAGGTAGTTCGCCTTGATGTCCTGGTTGATGCGGCCCTCGAAGTTTCGATTACCGCTGAGGACGCTGGCGACCACCAGGTTGTTGTCGTTGACCTGCTTGCTGATTTCGGCGGGCAGCGGTCCCGAGTTACCGATACAGGTCATGCAACCGTAGCCAACCACGTCGAACCGCAACTGCTCAAGATAAGGCAGGAGTCCAGCCTTCACCAACATGTCGGTGACGACGCGGCTACCCGGGGCAAGGGAAGTCTTGACCCAAGGTTTGAACGTCAGACCTTTTTCGACCGCCTTCTTTGCGATCAACCCTGCCGCAAGCATGACCGCGGGGTTGCTCGTGTTCGTACAACTCGTGATCGAGGCGATGACGACTGCGCCGTGGTCGACCACCGCGTCTCCCGCCATTCCGTCCGACGGAGATTCCATGACGGCGACCGACGACGTCGCTTTCGCGGCGGCGGCTGGGTGGGGAACAAGTTGGCTCTCGAACGTCTTGGCAAAGTTGCCGCGAACTTCGTTGAGCTTCAGTCGATCCTGCGGTCGCTTGGGGCCAGCGACGCTTGGAACGATGGTCGCGAGGTCGAGTTCGAGAACGTCGGTGTATTCCGCTTCTCGGACGCCAGGCGTGAAGAAGAGGCCCTGCTCCTTGAAGTACGCCTCGGTGAGGGCTACCTGAGTCTCGGACCGACCGGTCAGTCGGAGATATCGGAGCGCCTCGTCGTCGACGGGGAAGATCGCGCAAGTTGCGCCGAACTCGGGCGACATATTGCCGATGGTGGCGCGGTCGGCGAGCGTGAGGTTGGCAAGGCCGTTTCCGAAGAACTCGACGAACTTTCCGACGACGCCTTTCTTACGAAGCATTTCGGTGACGGTAAGCACGAGGTCGGTGGCCGTGGCGCCTTCTGGAAGACGGTTCAGGAGGCGGAAGCCGATGACCTGCGGAATGAGCATGCTGACCGGCTGGCCGAGCATGGCTGCCTCTGCTTCGATACCGCCGACGCCCCAACCGAGCACGCCGATGCCATTGATCATGGTCGTGTGGGAGTCGGTTCCGACGAGGGTGTCGGGGTACAGGCGAGTCGCGCCTTCCGCCGTCTTGGCGGTGAAGGCGACTCGCGCCAGGTTCTCGAGGTTAACCTGGTGGACGATGCCGGTATTCGGGGGCACCACGCGGAAATTATCGAGGGCGAACTGGCCCCACTTGAGGAACTCGTACCGCTCCTGGTTGCGATCGTATTCGAGGTCGCGGTTGATGAGGAGCGAGTCCGAACGGCCGAACGAGTCAGCCTGGATGGAGTGGTCGATGACCAACTCAACTGGCTGCAGGGGGTTGATGCGCTTGGGATCGCCTCCGAGCGTCGACATGGCGTCGCGCATGGCGGCGAGATCGACGACGCAGGGAACTCCCGTGAAGTCTTGGAGGATGACCCGAGCCGGGGTGAAAGAGATCTCTTTGCTGGGCTCTTCCTTGGGGTTCCAGGAGGCAAGGGCCTCGATATCCTGGGCAAAGACGCTGCGATTGTCCTCGTTTCGCAGCAGGTTCTCAAGAAGTATGCGCAGGGAGTAAGGCAGTCGTCCCACGTCGTATCCCTTTTTGGCGAGCGCGTCGAGTCTGTAGATCTCGTACGACGCGCCTCCACTCGTGAAGTTCGCCTTCGCGTCGAAGCTATTCATCCGTTTCCGTCTCCTGTCACGACCCTCCTCCAGGTCGCGGGGCGGCCGAATCCGTCCATTGCCAGGGAGACGTCGATCGTTTCTCAAGATACCCCGCGAGCGCCTCGGCCTGCGGCCTTCGGGCGCGGGCAGCCTTCGGCTGGGGAGTGTTGGAGTGATGGAGTGTTGGAGCGACAGGTCCAGACCGACATGCTTTCGCATGCGCGGTTCGACTCGTTGCTCAACTCTCTTTGAACCGGAAACCGAAGGCAGGAGCCATCGGCTACGTTGGGGGTTGCCTTCCTTCGCACGTAGCCGCGGTCTCCGTTCGCGGTTCCGTAAGTTGCTCAATATGGATTCACAGCGGACCTTCCCGGGCTGCTTCCGGTAGGAAAAGTGATCGGCTGCCCACATCGTCCTTGGGTTCGTTCGTGACAGACGGCGGCACCGAGGGTTTGGAGATGGCGATTCTGGGTTCGTTTGGCAGTCGTGTTGTTGCAAAAGCGTTGGAGGTTAGCAGGCTCGCGGGAAGTTTGGAGTTGGGTCGAATCTGGGTTCGTTTGGCAGTACGTTTATTGCAATAAGCTATGAGGCTGGGGTTGTATCGTTGGCTCTTTCGTGTCGGGCGGTGGCTTTTCCTGAATCAGCAACGGGACCAAAATTCGTCTCTTAAACCGATTTGGCCTCTCTCAGTCCAACACCAAAACGGTAGCAATCGTTACGGAGAATGAGCGATTTGTTCGCATAACCGCAATAATTCCGTAATTGTAGGCAATGGACCCACATTTTCCGGACTCCATCACTCCAACACATCCTTGGTCCATCACTCCTAGGCCAAAGGCCTTTGGGTGGCGATTGGCGTAGAATTTCGACAATGGTCCTCCGCCGATTTTGGGTTGCATTGCTGCTTCTAGGACTGGTGGTACCTGCTTGGACGGAAGCGCGAGTCACATTCCAGACTCCCGGTGAAAGGGTGGCCGTTTTGCTGACGGAACTGAGCCCTCAATTCGGCCAGCCGCTCGCCTGCACGAAATCGGTCGCCGAAGACGTGGTGGCGATCCGGTTTCAAGACGTTCCCGCGAAGCTGGCGATGGACCGCATTGCGGAGGTCCTTCACTCGACTTGGCGGAAGGAGTACGGAAAGCTTTTTCTCACCCGAACCGACGCTCAAGACCGTCAGCAACGGGAAGCGGAACGAGCCACCGCGATCGCAGACATGAGACAGGCACAAGCCCAGGTCGCCTCTCAGTTGGCTGAAATGGGACCGTTCGATGCCGCCAGCGCGAAGAAGCTCTCAGACGATCTCTCGGCTCACATGGCGAACCGGCCAACTGGCCCGGCCATGAACTCGGCTTATTTGCGGGAAGATCGGGACTTGGAGGCGCGTAGTCCGCTCGGACGGGGAATTTCCCGCCTGCGTTTGGCGATCTCCGCCGAGCAGTTGGTCGACCTTCCCCTCGGGATCCGCGTTGTGTACTCCACAAACCCGACGCGTTTGCAACGACCCTTGCCCGCCGACGCGGCCAAGGTGGTGCAGCAGATCGCCAGCGATCTAGAGGCGTGGGCGGCGGTTGCAGTGCCATCGCAAGGGCGTCGAATGGGCGGGCCTATCAACTCATTGGAACTGTTCCATTCCTCTTTCTCGGAGTCCCCGACCCGGGCGCTTCTCATCGTGAGTCGGTTCTCACGAGACAGCGACACCCGGTTCGAACTGCTTCTTGCCAACGACAAGGGGCACGTGCTGGCCCGTGGAAGCCAGACCCTCCCGAGCCGACGGTCGGGAGTTTTCGATGTCCCGGTTCCCCCGAACGACACGCCACTCGTCGTTTCGGATGAAGTGCAATCGATTGCGACCATGACGCGAACGACGTCACTCCCTACCACTGGGTCCCTTGCCGACGTCGTGGATCGCCTGAAGAACCCGGATCGGTTCGATCCCCTCAGCTTGGCGATCGGACCGGGCCTCATCGCAGCGGCTGAGGCACGGCATGAGAACCTGGTGGCCCTCATGAGCGACCCATTATGGGACCTCGGAACGCTTGTATCAAATCCCAAGGGAGTCACGGTAGGTCACTTTCTGAACCAGCTTCGAACGCGAGCGATGGTGAATGAAGTGGCAGGGTGGCTCAGCGTTCAGCCGATCACTCCCGCCCAAGATCGGGACACCCAGGTCGATCGGTTGAAACTCGCGAAGTTCGTGAAGCAGCGAGTCACCGACCCGAAATTCACCATCGAGCAGAGTGCCGAATGGGCTCTCAGCCTTCCTCGAACCAATGAGAATGCGTTGCCCCGAACCTACACCCGAATCTTGATGGGGGTGGGCGCCGGTCCGGATAACAACGAGGATCTGCTGCGCATGTACGGTGGGATGAGCCCAGGCCAGCGGACGGCCGCCCTCGGGGACGGCGTGACGATTGGCTCGCTCAGCGACGAGTCCCGAGCAGAATTGAACCGCATGATTTTCGGCTTCGGTCCCTCGGTAACCATGGATTTGGTGCTGAGTTCGGGGAACCCGGTGGACTTCGCCGCCATGAATGGACTAGGAAGAGAGCCTACGGAGATGTTTGCCAACGGTTTCCCGGAGGGATCTCGCTTGAAAATGTCGGAGAAAACGGGCTTCGTGGCGGTGAGCCCTGGAGACGGAGCCATGCCGACGCGCTACTTTACGGCGGACCAGTTGGCTTCGGTTATCGCGAGGCAGTCACGGACCGACCTGTTCCCTTCGGCAGCCCGAGACGGGTCGATTTTAGAGCACTTGAGCATGGGCCAATCGCGCGAGTTGTCCTTCATCATCGACTTCGGGCCGACGATCCACCTGCACCCCGGGGCGTTGATGGATGTCAGCCGCTCCGGCGCCGATCACACGGCCTACGCAGACCTGCCCGCGGAATTTCGCGCTGAGGTCGATCGTGCGGTCGCCGTCTATAAGGAGCGTTACTCCAGGATGCGCCCTGGGTTCGGCCTTCCCGGCCGCTCAACGCCGCCCCCGCGCTAGACGGCCCTCTTGCCAAGTGCTGTCTAAAAAGCTCGTTTGGTCAAACAGACCACCTGGCGGCCAGAGGCAAAATGGCTCCCCTCAAGATTATTAAGGAGCGCGGGACAGGGCTCTGGAACGGTCCTAAATCTTGTTACGGTGTGACCAGATCGTGTATTGTAAGTGTTCGGTTTTGGCTTCCGGCAACATCTTAGCTCTCTCATTTATAGGTAATTGAGAAGGGAGGCGCCTACAAGACCGCTGACGCATGGGCTTAGAGCGCAAATGATATCCAAGACCTTGAATCGGCATCGTGTCCGAGAAATCGCCTTCGTTGGCTTGATGCAATTCGGAGTTGTTTCGGCTGCTCACGGCCAATACATCCTCAATCAATACACTGCGCCATTCAGTTCCGGATCGACCCCACCATCGTTATTTTCGCAAAACGGGACCAACCTTCCTTGGCGATTTCTGGGCTTGAGTTGGGGGCTTGGCGGGTTGCCCGTATCTGACCCCATTTCCGTAAACCTTGGAAAAATCGCCGCCATCGATAGTAAATCCAGCATCGGTCTTCAGGCGAGCGGTGAAACGTACGGCGCCGTTGGCTTCAAGTTCAAGCCGTATTACAGCGGTGGGAATATAAGCTACCAATACAATGGATCGGTCGCCGTCATTACCGATAGTGCGCTACCGATCCCGGAGAAGCCAGCCCACGTAAATGTCGGTTTTGCGCTCGGAGCGGGTAGTTACTACTCGACCACGAGCCCTTCGATTGGGCTTGGCGCGGCCTTCACTGCCGCGGCGTATGGCAGGGCCTCGGTGTCGGGTGCGTTCTTTACGCCACCGAGCAAAGTTTGGTCGGCCGGACCGGCAAGCTACCCATCGTCAATGTCAACTCGAGACGCGATGATGAAGGCAATTCAGCCGAGCCCGAACCTCACTGCTGCCGATCAGGTGATCCCTCTCACTGGAACCGTTGTGAACGGCGCTTCCATTCTCACGAATACTTCGCTGGCTGGGTTTAACGGTTGGGTGGGCGCGCTGTTGGGAAAGGTCGGCTCTCCCGTATCGGTCACCGTCTCGGTGCCGAATCTCGCCGCAAACTCCAAGACCAACACGGCAACGAATTCCCTATCAAGCTCGGTATATAGCCCGTTTGTCGACTTGCAGCTTGACCTGATGGCGCTCGTCAGTGCACTCACCGGCGAGAGTCTTCCCATCGACAAGGTGCTCAGCGGCAACTATGCGGTACCAGATACCGATTACCAGATTCAGTGGGACATCGCAAAGGTCTTCGCGGACGTCAATTTTGGGTTCCAAGAAAATGTGTCGATGGGGCCGGTTCAGACAACTCTTGGTTTGACAGCTTTCAATCTGCCAGTCGGAACGCCGCTGCCGCCGGCAAAATCTCTGCTCACACCGGCGAATCAGGTCAACCTTGTGCCCAGTACAGATTCAAACCACCCCGGCTGGGACTATGTGTTTCCCCCTCTGGGATACGAGGTCTATTTTGTTCCCACCGTCACGACTGGATTCCAGATCAATACGGACTTCAATTTTGGGGTGAATGGGGATGTCGGTTTCACACCTATTGACTTCAGCCTGACCGGTGACCTTTCTCCGGGGGTTTGGCCTGTGAACTTCACCCTCGACCCGGCCACTTACAAGTGGACCGGCTCACCGAGCACTTTTCAGATTATTCCCAGGCAGCAGGTATCGATTTCTCCGCAAACGGCAGCCCTGAACATGGCCTACACTCGGCCGATTATTGCCGCTGACCCTACTCATTTGCCGCCGACGATATTCGGCGCCCCGTCGCAGTCGAATCTGCTTCCCCAGCCGTACTTGGTTGCCAATTCGTTGACCGTGAATCCCGATACCAACACAGCTACGTTTAATGTGGTGCCTCAGCAAGGCTTCCAGTTTTTCATGGATTACGCGGGAACCACCACGCCGGGTACGTTCGCGGTCAAGTCCGCATCGATCCAGTCTCCTACGGGACCTTCGCAGAAACTCTCGACTCAAGCGATCTACGACCCGAACGGGGGCACCGTCACGCTGACGCTGTCCAATGCCGCTGCTTTCCTGCAGCCGAACTCAAATCCGTACACGATCAGTTTGTCGGTGTCCGCTCAAGCCTCGCCTGGCGGGGCGGTGCTCACAAAGTCGTATACGCTCCCAGTCTACGTGACAAGCATGGTCCCGGCCGGCTCCACGGCTGTGATGGCGATGCAGGACGGAGAGTTAGTCCAGATTTCGCAGGTCAGTCAAAAGGATTTTCCCACTCCGGAATCCTCGCCAGTGAACTACTATCTGCAATACAACCCGGGCACCGTCAATAGTCAGACCACTTGGTTGATCGATGGTAAATACACGCTTCCCGGACACTTGTCCGCAGCCGGAAATGGGAGTTCCATCAGCTTTGCGTTGACGTCAGCCATGTATGAGTCTTTGGTCGGAAAGTCGGTTTCCATTCAACTGGTGAACCCAAACTATGCGCCAGGTGGGATCGGAAACGGTGCTCCGCTGCTCGGGCCAGTTTCCCAGTTGTTCTTTGTGGCGCCGGCGCCCGCCGTCAGCGACATCAAGGTGAATGGCCTGTCTCAGAGCAAGCAACCGATCCAGCTCACGGATCAAGATCAATGGGTTTCTCTGGTTGGCTCCGGCTTCACACCGTCGACCACCGTACGGGAAGGGCCAAATCCCCTCCAGGTGGCCTACTCGACCCCGTCAATTCTGCGAGTGAAGGTACCGGTCAGTCTCTTACAGGAAGCAGTCCGACGGACGGCGACACGAATTGTACTAACGGTAACCACTCCGCTTCACCCGAACGTTCCGGCGGATGCCTTGCATCCGGCTGTGAACAGTGGCGGTGAAGTCAAGTTCAATCTCCTGGTCGGCTATCCCATCCCAACCATCAATCCGGTGGCCGGAGTGGTGATTCAGCCTGTTGCTGCCGGCGCCCCCGTATCCGTCAATCTGGCCGTGACCCACCTGATGCCGGAGACTCGATTGCTTGTCCATGGACTCGACACGCCGTTCTCCGTTTTGGGTGACGGAACTGTCAAGTTCACGATCCCGGCGTCGGCGGTTCAACCGGGACTCTGCGACATCGTGTTCAAAAATGTAAACGCGTCGAGCGCTTCCTATCAATATCCAATTGTTCACCCGGTCGCCCAGATCACGAGCGCAAAACTTCAGCGCAGGGTTTTCAAGAATCCCCCACTCAGCCTGGAGATTACCGGAACGAACATCACCCCGGACACGATGTTCAAGGTGCTGGACGCCACCGGCAAAGTAGTGCTACAAGGACCTTACAAGGCTGGGATTATTCCTAGCGGTATCAATCCGAAGGGCAAGTACACCGTCCAGTTGGTGAATCCATGGCAGAACGGAATTTCACCCTCCGTTCCGCTGACCGGCCCTTGAACGGCGTCGGAATCCTGCTGCCTGCCACGGAGGCGGAGGCTTGTCGCGCGGTTGGTTGTGGGCTCAATGTGCCTGTGATCTGTCGTCAGCCACTCGAGAAACCGACGGTTGTTTCTACCATTGCGAACTCTTCGCCCCGACGATGGCAAAGAGCAAGATCGAGAGCACAACCACCGCCCCGAAAAACCATACCCACGATTTGAAGATCAAGAGCGAGGCGAGCGACAGTAGCACGACATAGCCAACCAGCACCGCGTAACCCTGCCACGAGACGGGAATGTAAGACGTTCCGCTTTCCCGGGCGGCAAACCAAGGATCAGACTCCTTTTTCGGCATGAATCTTCAGTACGGAGAACTCCTCAACGAGGTTGTAGGAAAATTCGCCCCGCACCTCCCGCCGGAACCGTGGCCCCTCATGGAGTAAACTCACCAACTCGCGGCCTCGTAGCTCAGGGGATAGAGCGCCTCCGTCCTAAGGAGGGCGTCGTCGGTTCGAATCCGGCCGAGGTCGCCACGGTCACACGGTCCATTCCGGACACATAGGCAACAAATCGTTCCGGACACATAGGTTACACCTTGATGGGTCCGAACGGGTTTTCCAGGGGCTGCAGACACTTCTCTTCAAGATCGACGTAGCCTAGGTCGTACTTCATGAAGGAGACCAGCCAGACGTTGTCCTCGTCCTCCTTGAGGCCTAACTTCTGACCTGAGAAGACCTGCGAGAGGTAGGTCCAGCCGGACACGTAGGTTATGCCTTGTTTGCCCCGAACAGTTTCTCGGCAAGTTCGCTCATGGTGACCGCGTCGGTTGGCGCGAGGTGACTCTGATGGCACTTGAAGCCGCCGAGCTTTGTCATCACGGCCAGTTCACCAAGCGCGTGAACTAAGACTAGGAAGGCGACCTGGTCCATCTCTTTCTGTCGGGTTCCTTCAGGCAGCGGTTGGCGGGAAAATGACACAACCCGCTGTCGGGGTTGAATGCGTGGTGGCTACACGACCCACGATAGGACCGCACGGAACGGTCCAATCATGGGCTACGGTACGCAACCGCTCCGCGGTTGGGAAAGCGAACTTTCTCGACCGTTGGCGGGAAAATGACACAACCCGCTGTCGGGGTTGGATGCGTGGTGGCTACACGACCCACGATAGGACCGCACGGAACGGTCCAATCATGGGCTACGGTACGCAACCGCTCCGCGGTTGGGAAAGCGAACTTTCT
>CAIVDU010000102.1 GCA_903904815.1 uncultured Armatimonadota bacterium | reverse complement strand
GACGCATGCCCACAGAAGTGTTCGACGACACCCAAGATATCGTGATTGGGCTCTTGGAAGCGGAACTCCCCTCCTCGACTGCCGATTCTTCCTATCCCTACCCGCGACTGATACCGGTGGGCCGAGAAGAAGTTCGAACGTTCCGAACGCTGATCCTTGAGAATGATTTCCTGCGCTTGACCGTTCTCCCCGATTTAGGCGGGCGGCTGTACTCGATCTTCGATAAACGGACGAGCACCGAGATTCTGCCCTCAACCTCTAAGCTGAGCGCGGTCCCTGGCGGGCGCAGAGGAGCAACTCTTCCCTGGGGAGTAGAACTGTACACCCAGGGAGTTGAGCGGCTCAACGCGCTTGGCCCGACGTCTAGCGCGGCCGAACCGGCCTACGAAGAGGATTCTCCAGGTGGGATTTGGCTGGGGGAGTCAGTTGAGGGAACCGGACTGAGCTTCCACCTCCACTATTCGCTCTCACCGAATCGTCCGGAATTTTCGATTAGCGCTAAGATTTTTAATCGAACCTATACCGATCTTCCTTACAACGGAGCGCTAGCATTCCATGTCCTTGGGGGCGTGGCGTCCTTTGATGCCGGAGCGGTCACCTATTTTTCAGAGATCCGAAGCTGTGGATTGTGGATTGATCTCGGCGAGTCGGTCTTCGATGGTCGGAGCCTGGGAGACGATCTCGTTCTCGCTCGGTTCACCGAATCAAGAACGCTCGCGCCGCGCCAGTTGGATTCATTCGGGGTGCGGGTGGTTCCGTTTTCCGGTCTGCCGACTCTGGGAGCCGCCAACGCCCACGGGGCAGCGACGATCGATCCAGAAGCGGTGAGGGTCCAGGTGTCCGAGATTCGGCTGGGCCATAAGCTCGTTGTCCTGACTCAAGATGGCCAGACCCTCGAGGCCCCGGTCGACCTCTATCCCGAAAAGGTTCTCGAGATTCCCGCCGAAGATTTGCCGAGTCCCGCGATGGAGTTAGTCCTCTTAAGCCCGACGAAGGAAGAACTCTTGCGTGTCACCGCCCATCGTCCGCCGCTCTTGGAGTCAGTTCTCGCACCCACAAGTCACCCGAGAACGGAAACGCCTTTTGAGGAAGTGAGCGAAGAGAACCTCTATCGAATGACCTTCGATGTCTCGCGTAGGCACCTCGCTTATCTGCTCCTGGCGCGAAAAGCGCTTACCGAGAAGGAGTATCTCAAGGCGGAGAATTTCTTCGAACACGCCCTGCTTTACAACGCGGACGACCATCTCGCGTGGTGGGCAAAGGCGATGGCTGGTCGGCTACGAGAGGGACCAGGGGATGAACGACCCGAATTGCTGAATGCCCACTTTATGGCGCCGTTCGATCCCGTTCTTCGGGCGGAGGCATTCTTGGCTCAAGACCAAGAGATGGGCAAGGACCCGAGCCCGCTTCTCAAGTCGCTGGAAGACACTCCCGAGGCATTTGTGGAGGTTGCCGCACTGCTTACCGAGTTGGGACTCAACGATCAAGCCACCCGGTGGATCGATGAGTCGCTTCGGCACGTGGATCTAGTGATGCTCCGATACCTCCAAGCATTTTGCTTCCTGAGGGCGAGCCGAATGCACGTTGAAGCCGCCGAATGTATGGCCGCCGCAAATCGGCTCGGGTTTACGCCGCCGCTTCCTTGGCGGGACGTCGAGTGGCTGGCGATTGCGGCGCTTCATGCGCGGTTCCCCGAGGACGAAGTGTTGAACCGATATCTGATGCTCCGCAGCTCAGGCGCGTAAGCTAGGTTTCCGTCGCGCTCACCTTAAGGAAGTACGTGAAGGGCGACACTACACGTGGGTCGGACGCTTAACGTCCCAATCGTGTAGGTACCGGCTGCCGGGCAGGTTGGAAACGCCTTCAAGTAGTTGGTGACGAGGTCGGTCTGAGCCGGGGTAGCGGTTGCTGCCTGCTTCGTCTGCATGGCCCACTGTTCCTTGGCTGACTCGATCTCCTTGAGGTTCTCGATACAGGTGGAGATTCGGCTCTGGTTACGGGCATTCACGAAGGAGGGCACCGCGATCGACATCAGGATTCCGATGATCAAGACGACGATCATGATTTCGACGAGAGTGAAGGCGCGTGTCAAAGAAGTTCCAGGTTTGATGGGAGTCCTCGCTATTCGTGGCAAAGGAGCCGCCTTCGCCAGCGGCTTCTTTCCGTATTTGCCAGGAAATTGACCCCGCATATTTGCGGGAGGTCTGGTTAATTCCCCAGGACCTGTCCGCTCGTCTTGAAATGCATTTTGGCGACCTGCGATAGCGCGCCGGGGCCGTGCATGGCGACGAACTTTTTGCCCGGGCCGATGACGACGGTTGCCCCCTTGGGAAGATCCATGCCGAACTCCTCACTCAGTTTTCGGAGTCGGTGAAGAAACTCGGCTCGGGCGAGAATCGAGGCAGCGGCGACCGCGATGTCGGCCTCCGCGCGCACCATCGATCGAAACTCGACTTGCTTACCTTTCTCGAAGAGGGCGCGCTTGACGGCCATGCCACCCTTGGCAAACTGGTCGGAGATGACCAAGTTAGCTGGCTGAACTTCCAGAACGTTCTCGATGGCCCGAGCATGGCCCCAAGCGAGTAGGGAGTTCAGGTTGTTGAACTTGGCGTACAGTTCGTTGTACTTGGCTGGCCCAAGGGCGACCACCGAGTAGGGGCAAACACTCTTTATCTTGGCCGCCAAACGAATGGCCATAGGGTCTGTCAGTTTCTTGGAGTCCTTTACGCCGTCCAACTCGGCCAGATGTTCTGGGCCCACGTAGCAGGCCGCTACCACCAGCGGGCCGAAGAAATCGCCCTTTCCGCTCTCGTCAACTCCAATGTGACCGTCCGTCATCGCACGCAAGGTACCTCGTCACTGGCTCCAGATCGAGCAGAATCGTCGACAGATCAGGATTCTGGGGCGATTTCTTGTGTGCCCAGCGGTGTGATGCCAGCTAGGTCGGGAAGCTTGAGGGACCTGAACTCGCGATCGAAGAGTCCGGCAAGACATGCGAGTAGCATGCCGATCCCCATCAAGTAGAACACCATCGAAAGGCCGAGGCGTTGTTCTAGCATCCCTCCGAGAGACATACCGATTGGCTGAGAGCCACTTTGAACCATGAACTGGAGCGAGTTGACCCGGCCCTGGTAGCGATCGGGAACGGTCATCGCTCGCCAAGTCGCGATGGGGATGTCGGCAAACGGAATGGAGACGCCGCAAGCGAAATTCCAGAACAGGAAGATCCAAAAGTGGGTGCTGACGCCCATCGCGATCACAAAGACCCCGACGAAGCCAAGGCCCCAAATGAACCCCTGTCCAACGTGCCGGATTTTGAGCCGACCGACCAGAATTGAACTCAACACGAGGCCGGCGCAGAAAGAAAACTCAAACCAGGCGAGGGTGTTCGGATGTCCGCCGAACCACTGTTCGTTTGCCGCTACGTAGACCACAAAGAACGGTGAAACACACAAGGCAAAGATCGCGTTCAGCGAGATCTGGAGCGATAGGGTGTGGCGTCCGCGAACGTATTGAATGCCCTCCTTGAGATCGGTCCAAGGGTGAAGTTCGGTCGCTTTGTCCCGATCCGGGATAATTGAAGGCAGTCTGAACAGGAATCCCGCCGAGACGAAGAACGAAAGAGCGTCCAGCATGACAGCCAGGCCGAAAAACGTTCCGCGCGATCGATCGTAGAGAACCGCCAGAACCGTGGCCGATAACGACAGCGCGATCATCGGCATGAAGTTCTGGGTCGCTGAGCTCAGGCTGTTCGCTAAAGTCAAAGACTCAGGTGGGACGACGGCAGGAATGGCCGCATTCTTGGCGGGCATGAAGAAGACTCTGGCGACTGAAAGGAGCAGCGGGACCACAAACAGCGTCCAAATCGGAGGCGTCCCCGAAGTGGCGAACACAAGCAGTCCGAATGCCAGCAGTACGCCGCCACTGACGAGGTCAGACGACAGCATGATCCTTCGGCGATCCAGACGATCGGCTAAGACTCCGCCATAGAGGCTCAGAAGGAGGTACGGAAGCGTTTCCGCGGCGCCCACGAAACCCACCATGGCCGCAGATCCCGTGATCTTCTGGACCATGAACATGAAGATGACGAAGTAGAACGAATCACCGAGTTGGCTGACCGCCTGGCCAAGCCACAGGCGGCGAAAAGTTGGAAGACGTAAAACGTCGCGGTATTGCAAGAAAAACTCTCCTCAAAAGGTCGTGCGTGGGGGACGAGTAGGGGGTGCCACGCAAGAACAACGACTGCCGTGGCGACAGTCAAATGGGGTGAGTGATTCTCATACGACCCTGATTATGGCAGGTCGATCCGCCTGGTTGGGTCGGAGGACCCGTCCCTAGCGGCCTATCCGAAAACGCTGTTTTCGGTGGCGGGGAGCTTCTCGGCTCGCCGGACGAAGTCTAAGATTCGCTTTCGGATCGTGGCGAGTGGAAGCCCTTCTTTGAGGCTGATTGAAGTGGAAACTTGGACGTCGGCAGACTCGGGAGAGAATACAACTTGGTCGGACTTGTACCGGCGGGTCCAAGTTTTAAGCCGATTTTGCACTGCGGCTGAGCGAGCCTGGAACTGCCCGGTGACCGAGAATCCAGTCATCGCGGAAGGTCCCGCTTGATTAGGTCCGGGTCCAGAGATTTTCCACAGTTTTCCGCGGATGTTAACCGGAACCGTCCAAGTCGAGGAGAGCGACGTCACAAACGGACCATTGTAGTTCCAGCCCCAGAGCTTGGAGAGGTAGGAAAAGTCCTGCGATGTGAGGTAATCGACGACCATTTTGTCTGAGGGCCGTGGTGGGAAAATGGTCGGCTGTTCGAACACCTGCTGCCCTCCAAGGGAGCGCATAAAGGAGGTTTGAAATAACCCAAAAGCACCGATGCCATTCTTGACCGCTACGGGAAGCGCGTCTTCGGCTACCGGGTTGGCAATCGGAATCCGCTGGGCAAGGTAAACGGAGCCGTCGAGATACGACTGGGCAACGATTCCCGTCCGTGTGCCGATGGCCCAATCTTGAAGGCCCCTTGCGCTCACGCGGGTCGGGAAGCTGTAGCGTGAAGTCAGATCGATGGCAACGGCTCTCCCGGCGCGCGACTCGACGCTGTAAGCGACGGTCAGTCCGTTGAAAGAAAGCCGTCCAGCCCAGGCGCTCCTCGTGCCTTCCACATCGATGCCGCTGTGCGAAAGTAGCTCCAGGACTTCATCTGGATAGGCCTCCATTCGTTGGGACACGTGTCCGCCATGCAGCAAAAGGCAAGCCGACCACAATGCGACCATGATCGACAGACGAGGGAGCCCGACCAGTGTTTCGTCGAACTGAACGACAAATCTCGATATTCTCGCGCGGACGCTTTAGGAATCCGGAAAAGTTCGCGTGCCTCTCAAGTTTTTTGCGAAATTTCCCTGATTGTGTTAACATGATTTTGAGGGAGCACGACCAAAGGAGGTCTAATGAGCCAAACCCAAAACCAAGCAAGCTTGATTGAATTTATGAGGACGTACATCGAGACGGCCTCAACAAGCTATCTGTCCGACCTGGAGCACACTCCGAAAGAGATGCTCGCAGAGTCACAAGACGCACCGAAGAAGTCAGAAATCGACTTCATGACGGACTGTACGGAAGAGAATCTGGAAGTAGCCCATATTCTTCGCGGAGAGCAGTTCTCCGTGCCGTGTTACGAGGGAGCCAAGGTTCCCCATCACACGGTGGAAGAGTATTCGCAACTCAGTGCCGATCTTCTTGCAAGCACCAACGATCTTCTCTCCGCGATAGAAGCGGCCGGAGATCAGGGACTTTCGAATGTGGTCACGGCGCCAGATGGCGAGACGCTGCCCGCGTTCCGACTTGCGACCAGAGCAGCCAATCACATGAAATATCACGACCTCTACACTGGGGTCCAGCGGCCTCGATAATCCGACTCTAGCCAACATTGTTTCTGGGTAGGGCGAACGCCCACCTGGCCGCAACAGGCAAGTTCAGGAAGATCTCCAGGTTCGCTATCGGGCGGTGCGTGCCGAAACAAGGCTCCCTTCGGCGCGCACGTCTTGCTCGTTGCACTCATCGAGCTACCTCTCATGAATGCCTCACATCCTCGGCGTACAATGAACGCTGGGGAATGGTATACGCATCACTTCTGTGCTCGGGTTTTCCGGAAAACTATCATGGCGGCGTAACGCTCGTCTCCTCCCTTCGCGACGTAACCCCGGGCGCCTCATTCGACGTAGCCGTCCGCATCTCTCTAGACCCCGGCTGGCACACCTATTGGCAGAACCCGGGCGATGCGGGAATTCCCCCCAGAATCACTTGGAGTCTTCCTGACGGTTGGAAAGCTGGAGAGATTCGCTGGCCCATTCCGCACCGGTTGGTCGCTCCCGAGGTGGTGAGCTACGGGTACGAACGAGAGGCACTGCTTCTCGTTCGCCTAACTGTCCCGGCGTCGGCTAAGTTTGGCTCTCAAGTTTCAGTGAAAGCCAAAGTGGACTGGCTGGTGTGCCAAGACGGATGTATTCCGGCGAAGGCCCAATCGGAAATCCGACTTTCGGTGGGCTCGAAGCGGCTGCCCGATGTTGCGTGGGCTCCCAGAATCCATGCCGCCGAACTAGCCCTTCCGATTCCAGCTGCGGCAGATGCCTACTCAGCCACCCTATCCGGGAGTCAAATTTCCCTTACCTTCCGGCAATCGGCTTCGAATGGGGTGACTTTTTATCCAGCCGATCCCGTAGTAGAGCCATCGGCTCCGCAAACTCTTCGTTCGGAGGCTGGGCGGTCGACGTTGACTCTCACGCTGTCTCAATTCGCGCCCTCCCAGGTGCCTCGTCTTCGTGGCTTGCTCGTTTCCCAGCGGGGAACCACCTTTAAATCGGAAAGCATTGATGTCCCACTTCAGAGGAAAAACCTATGAAAGCAATCGCATTCGCTAGCCTTGCACTTGCCGCCCTGACCATCAGTGCGGCCACTCGACACAGCGCCGACAAGGCGGTCATTGGTGAGGTCACGCCCCAGTGGAGTGCCTCAGACACCAACGGAAAGACAGAGGACATTTCCCAGTACCGGGGGAAATTCGTCGTCTTGGAATGGACGAATCCGGAGTGCCCATTCGTGAAGAAGCACTATGGCAGTGGAAACATGCAGTCCGCCCAGAAAGAAGCGACCGAGTTGGGCGCGGTTTGGCTCACTATCGATTCATCGGCTGAAGGCCGACCTGGCTACCTCACACCCGACACGGCGAACGCCCTCCGCAAGAACTGGAAAGTTAACAGCACGGCCACAATCTTAGACACCAATGGAAGGGTTGGCAAGATCTATTCAGCCCATGCGACTCCGCAGGTCGTGATCATCGATCCGAAGGGCGTCGTGATCTACAACGGAGCCATCGACGATCGTCCGACCGCCGACCCAGAAGACGTGAAGGGCGCCAAGAACTACGTGCTGACAAATCTGAAGCTGGCAATCGCCGGCAAGCCGCTCGAAGAGTCGAGCACTCGCCCCTACGGCTGTGCGATCAAATACGGGAACTGACTTCAGATACCGCCAGCGAGCGGGTCGTTGGGCCTAGGTATTCGGTACTTCACTGAAACACCTGGGCCCGTCCTGCGTCCATTGCTCTAGCACCTGAAAGGGGAAAAGGGAAAATGAAGTTTAACTTTAACAAGATCGTAGTTGTCTCTGGTGTCCTCGCTCTGACCGTAATGTCGGCCTTCGCGGGGTATTGGGACACGTGGCGGGTGACCGTTCAGAGCGACTCCTATGGATGGAGACTCATGAGGGTTCCGACCGATCGTCCAATCCGACTCGTCAAACGGCTTTCGAATGCCGGTTGCACCTACGGACGAAGTTGGGGAATCACTGATCGCGGCATTTGGGTAGACCGAGGTTGCCGAGCCGTCTTCGAGATTGCTGGTCGACGACCGGGTGATTGGCATCGTGACTGGGACGACCATCGAGTGGACCGAGACCGGGACCATGACTTCCGCGAGTGGAAGGATCGAGATTGGCAAGGCTGGCATGGCCGAGATCACGACCACAACTAAGTTCAAACCAGAGAAGAAAGCCTCGCCCAGGGACGGGCGAGGCTTTCTTCTTTTATGGGACCTCGATCTCTAGACCTGAGAGGTAGCGATAGCTTCTCTCCACCGCGTCCATCATAGGGCCGTCGAACTCGTCCAGCTCGACAATGAGCCAATCCAGCTTGTTGGGGTCGGCGGCCAAAATACAGGCGGGAATGTCGACCTTTCCCTCACCCGCTGGCAACATCGGCTTGCCCTCTTCGAGAGGACCGTCTTTTACATGCATCAGGTGGATTCGGTCTCGATACCGTTTGACCATATCTTCGGACCGATGCGCTCCGAAATTGGCCGCCCAATAGATGTCCAACTCCAGTCTGACGTCGGGGCAGATCTCAATTAGGCGGTCCACCACCAGCTTGCCCTCGACTTCGCCGAACTCCATCCAGTGGTTGTGGAGCGAAAAGGTAAGGCCGGCCTCGTGGATGGCGGGAAGGATCGCGTTGACTTGGTGGGCGGAACGCTCAATCGCTTCGACCGTTTCTAGCTCGGGGATCCAGAACCCGGCGACCGTGTGTTTTACCCCCAAGCCATGAGCGGTGTCGATAAACTTCTGAACGTTGTCAGGCGTGGGAACCGCCCCGAAATAGGAGGAGATTTCCATCCCCATGTCGGCGACTCGACGGCGAAATTCTTCGGGTGATTCCCCGATGAACCCCTCGACGGCGTCGAAACCGATGTCGGCAATCTGCTGAAGGACCACGAATGGGTCAGTCGCCTCAAGAAGAGTGCGTACGGTGTAGAGCTGGATGGAAATCGGCTTCTTCGCCATTTCTGAAGCTTACTTGGTCTGTTCGCAGTACACTCCCTTCATGATTCTGGTCGTCGATAACTACGATTCGTTCACCTATAACCTGGTCCAATACTTGGGCCAGAGCGGGGCGGACATCCTTGTGAAGCGAAATGACGAGATTTCCGTGGAGGAGATCGAGAGGCTGCGACCGGACGGAATCATGCTTTCCCCGGGGCCATGTACGCCCAAAGAGTCGGGCATATGCCTCGATATTCTTCGGGCGGCGCTCTCCAGCGAGACCAATCCAAGCGCCTTCTCGGTTCCACTATTTGGCGTCTGCCTTGGTCACCAAGCAATTGGCCATGTCGCGGGCGGGATCGTGAAGCAGGCCAAGAACATCATGCACGGCAAGGCGTCGATGGTCAGTCATGACGGCAAGGGGTTGTTCGAAGGAATGCCGAATCCGTTTCGCGCGATTCGATACCACTCTCTCGTGGTCACGAAGGACTCGGTGCCTCCAGGTTTCTACGTCACGGCCACCGCGGATGACGACGGCGAGATCATGGGGCTTCGCCACGAAAGACTGCCCATCGAGGGCGTCCAGTTTCATCCCGAATCGGTTCTCACCGAAGAAGGAATTCGAATCGTTCAGAACTTCGTAAAGAGGGTCAATTTGTCCCAGCCCGCGACCGTCTGATGAAGTTCGATCCGGATGCGATCCAGTACCGAGTCGAGGTCACGGTTCAGCCTGACGCGATCGACGAACTCGACCACGTCAACAACGCGGTCTATCTGCAGTACGTGGAGTTGGCGGCCCGATCCCATGCGGCCAGCGTTGGTCTGGACTTTGATGGAATGGTGGCCCGAGGCGGCGTGTTCGTCGTGCGAAGGCACACGATCACCTATTTTCGGTCGGCTCGCGAAGGGGATCACCTTGAAATCGCCACGTGCATCGGAGAGATGAGGGCCGCGCGCGCTCTTCGTCACGTGTGGATTTTAAGAGGCGAGGAACTGCTGGCGGAAGCGGAGACGGAGTGGGTCTGGATTGATCCGGAGACTCGGCGGCCCCGTGCGATGCCCGCTGAGGTGATTCACGCTTTCGACTCACCGGACACCGCTCTCGCCTAGTGGATCAACTCGCTGAGCTTATTGACAACGTCTTGGGCTACCTTTGCCGCCGATCGACTCAGGAGCGGCCCCACATGGCTCATGCCCGGGTAGCTCAGCACCATCGCCCTGAATCGCTTTGCGACCTGATGGCTTACCTTTGGCGGAACATCTCCATCGCTCTCTCCAATGACCACCAGTACGGGGCAAGTGGGAGATAGGACGTTCCCTCCCTTGGAAAGCGATTCCATCACCGATCCAGATTCGTCTCGCCAGCGCTTCCATGCCCACTGGATCGTGGCCTGATCGCTATCCGGCATTGAGTCGATCGTGTCTTTGAGTGGACCGTTGGCCCACTTGACCACTGAAGGAAATTTCCTCGGATTATGTCCCTCAGGAGGCACTGAGTTCACCATCACGATCGCGACGGGATGGACCTTCGGCGCTGCTTCGAGCGCAAGCCGCCCACCCATACTTGCCCCTATGAGGATCACGGGAGAGTTTTTGGGGCACCAGCCGATGACCTGATCCACATAGTCGCCGATCTTTGTGTGGGCATATCCTCCGTGAACTGGAACAAGATCACGATTGACCACTTTCCAACCGCGAGCCTCAAACACCGGCCGCCACTTTTCGTATTCCCACCCTCCTCCACCAGCGCCGTGGATCATAACGACGGTAACGGGGTTAACCGGAAACAGCATAGGAGGAAGTGTATTCGGTTCGGCTTTGGCCCAACGTTATATAATCCGGTTGTGAAGCTCGCTGTTTGCATCGTTCACAACCGCGACAAAGGCCATGTCACCGATGAATTGGTCAAAGCTGGATTCAAATTTACGGTGATTGGATCGACGGGCGGGTTCCTTCGTGAAGGGAACACAACTTTTCTCATTGGCGTCGAGGAGGCGGAACTGGGTGAGTTGCAACGGGTCGTCGCCCAGAACTGTCAGAGTCGCGAGCAACTCGTGAACGTGATGCCATTTGAGACGGCGCCCCCGGGAGCGTTTATTCCGAGCCCAGTGAAGGTGCCCGTGGGCGGGGCCGTGATGTTTGTGATGAACGTTGAGCAGTTCCACCGTTTCTAAGCTGGACGACCTTGCTGGCCTCGCTGGGGCTAAGCGAGTCATTCGGCAAGTCGCTACCGGAAAGTCCGCCGTGCACGCCCTGCTGCTTTATGGCGCCAAGGGCTCTGGAAAAAACGCGCTTGCCCGGCTCCTTTCGCAGGCCTGGCTCTGCCAACACCCCGGTGAAGATGGGGCCGACGGTACGTGCCGGGCATGTGGCGCGTTCGCGAGAGGCACCAGCGCCGACTTTCTATACATCGGCCCAACCGGACCGAGTTCCATCATCAGGGTTGCTGCGATTGTAGAGTCTAAGGATAAGGACAAAGATGATCCAGTGCCTCTATTGGAGTTCTTCCGCACTCCACCACTGATGGCTCGTCATAAGGTCGTGATGATCGAGCAGGCGCATCGCATGAACCGTGACGCGTTCAACTCGTTGCTCAAAACTCTCGAAGAACCTCACCCTCATGCCCGAATCGTGCTCACTACCGACATGATAAGCGCCGTTCCGGCGACGATCTTGTCCCGGTGCTTGGGGGTTGCCTGTGAACTCCCGACTCACGAGGAGATGGTGCGTCTGTATCCGGAAGCGACTCCGGCCGACCTGCTCCTCTCGGAAGGGGCTCCGGGTAGAACGGCCCACGTCTTGGCTCACGCGGACCGGTATCGTGCCATTTACGAGTTTGCCGAAAGCCTCCCCACCAGATCACCAGGCGGCGCCTTGGTTGCCAGCGAACAGTTTCGTTCGATCTGCGAGGGCATTGAAAAAGCGCTCGGCTGCGGAGCGCGTGCCGCTCAAGCGGAGGCGCTCGAGACCTTAGCGATTGCGCTGTCGCGGTCGAAGACTGCGGACCCACGTTGGAGTCAGAAGGTCTTGGAAGCCCATCGTCGAGTCGTTGGCAACGCGAGTATCGGTCTGGCGCTGGATGCTCTATTTACGGGGATATTGGCCCGTTAGGCACGCCTGGAACAAAACATGGAGTTGATCGCGTAAAAAGGTTCGTCTGCACCATGTTCTTAACTGCC
Organism: uncultured Armatimonadota bacterium; assembly: GCA_903904815.1. Lineage (GTDB taxonomy): Bacteria > Armatimonadota > Fimbriimonadia > Fimbriimonadales > Fimbriimonadaceae > Fimbriimonas. Next base: position 82,925 of record CAIVDU010000102.1, on the reverse strand, counting down.
GTAAGAGACCGAGTCGATACCGTCGAGAGGCGAGCCTTGTTCGATGGACTCCTAAGGGATTCCCACAAGCAAGCCTACAGCCTCGCCTACCGGTTAACCGGAAACCCGACTGAGGCTGAAGATCTCGTTCAAGAGTCGTTCGTTCGCGCGTTTCGGTTCTTCCATCGCTACGATCAGTCGCTGCCGTTCACGAGTTGGCTATATCGAATCATTAGCAACGCGCATATCGACATGGTGCGGAGGCGGGGAAGAATCCGGACGACCAGCATCCATTCTGCCGGTGAAGATGGGGCTTCCGCTTGGGAATTGCCGGACGTCGAGAATGCGCCTGACCGAGTCCTGTTGGAGAACTCTTTGGAGCCTCCCGTTCAGGCCGCGCTGCTTTCGATGACCGCCGAATTCCGCACTGCCGTTCTTCTTGCCGACGTAGAAGGAATGGCTTACGAAGAGGTCGCCGAGATTATGGGCACGTCGGTAGGCACGGTGCGTTCTCGAATTCATCGAGGACGAAAACAGTTGAGATCCCACCTACTGAAACATGCCCCAGAGACCTACAGGAGTCTAAGCAATGAACTGTAAATCGGTAGAGTCACGACTTTCTGCCTACCTCGATGGCGAACTCACTGGGCAAGAGATGTTCTGCCTCCGGGACCATCTCAATCAGTGCCAAAAGTGCCGGGAAGAGGCGGCTGAACTCAAGGGATTGAAGCGTCTCATCGGCTCGCTGGATTGCCCACAACCTCCGAAGGGACTCGAAGAAAGGCTGACGGCAGCCGTCATGTCCAATCGCTCTCCCAAGAGTTCGTTTTCGGTCTATCATTCGGCGATCCTGTTCGCCGGTGTGGCGGGGGTCACCATGCTGGCCACCCTTCAAGTTCTGGGTTCAATCAGCCCCACCCAGACCGAGGCGATTCGGCCCCACCAGGCTCGCCCGGTATCTGGGATCGATTTTGAAGTGCGCAGAGATGAGATGACCTCGTCAATTTCGGACCCCGTTTCGGGAACTCCCGTTTGGTCGGCCGCCGACTCTCGTTGATTTGTTCGGTGTGAATGTGACCCTTAGCCTGAAAACGATCGCAATCGCGCTGATGGCGACCGCCGCATGCGCGTCTTTGGCTGAACCCAATGCGGATAACCGGGGGCGGGACTTGATGATTAAGAGTCTTCGAGGAAAGTTCGCGGTGAACATCGTCGCCATCGTGAGCCAGCAGGACTCGAGTGGGTCGTGCTACGACACGCTCAAGGTGGAAAGGTCGGCCGAAGGAAAGATTCGCCACACATTTCTCGCTCCGATCTGTATGCAGGGGATCTGTTCGATGGACGACGGGGAGCATTCGTTCATCTACTGGCCAGACGAGAAGCGTTTAGTCAAGCAAGATTCCCGTCCCAGGGATGAAGAGGCGGACCGCCGAATCCCGTTGGCGCTCCGAAACTACACGTTCAAATTCGAAGGCCAGTGCCAGGTCGCCGGCCTCAAGACGTTGTGCGTTATTGCCACTCCGAAGGCGCCGGAGCTCGAAGTCCGCCGATACTACCTAGAGGCTAAGACGGCTTACCCACTGAAGCTTGAGACCATGTCTCGGGGTGGAGAAACCGTCGTCAAGTACGAAACCAAGGATCTGCAGTTCCCGAGTGCGCTGGATCCCCATGTGTTTTCGATCCAGACTCTCGGCCATATCGATACGACGGAGCATCGAAGACCTTCCGATATCGATCCGGACCGCGCGGCGGCGGTGATGGGATTCCTTCCGATCATGCCCAAAGGGCTGCCGATGGGTTTCCAGATCCAAGAGGTCCAGGAGGACGTTTCCAAGGACTGGCACGCCCTGATCATTCGCCTGACTGACGGCCTGGTACGGGCAACGCTTTACCAGTGGAAACCCAAAGGCCCCAATGACTCGTCAGTCAAGCTGTTCGAAAAGAACTCCCAAAGGGAGTACCGGGGAATACGGCTCGTGATTCTAGCCGACCTGTCCCAAGAACTCCGCGACAAACTGTTGGAAGCCTTCATCTCGGACGCCGAGAGTCACGGGGCCGATTTGGTCGATTTCGGTTTTTCGCCCCGATAGATCGGAGGGTTAGCCCTTTTCCTCTTTTGCGATCTGCCCGTCGACGCTTGCCTGGACTTCGGGGGGCACGCCGAGTGTGGTCAGCAGCGCGTGGGCCATGACCTTATTGCCTTCGGCATTCATGTGAACACCGTCGACGGTCAAGAGGTTGTCGCGCCCGCCCGCATTCAGTCGATAAGCACTGATGATCGCCCTGAATGCCTTTTGGTAGTCAACGAAGGGCAACCGATACTGCTTCGCAAGATCCTTAAGCGCCGAGTTGTACTTCTCTGCCTTGATGTTCATCGGATCTTTGAGGTCCTCGTGAATCACGGTGGCGGAGAGGATCACCACTCGAATCCCAGATGACTGAGCCCGGCGAATCATTGTGTCGACGTTCTGGCGATAGTCTTCGAGCTTCACGCCACGCGGACCGTCGCCAAGCGGATGATTGTCATAGAATCCATGCCAAACGTCGTTGACCCCCACGCTAATCGTGAGCAAGTCAGGTTTTTTGTCGAGCACGTCGGTTTGGAACCGGGCAATCATGTCGGTCGATTTGTTGCCTGAGATGCCAGCATTGATCACTTCGATTCCCTGCTGCGGGTAGAGATCGTTCAAATAATGCCGGAGCAGCCAGACGTAGCCCCCGGGACCCTCGCCGATCTGAGTGATCGAGTCTCCAAGACAAACGATCCGCTTGGTTCCCTGAAGGTCAAAGGGGACGGTGGATGTCTGGGGAGACTGAGACGCCCAGGAGAGCCCAATCGATGAAGCGACGATAACGCCGCAAGTTGCGACACGGAGCTGTTGCTGAAGGCGGTTCCAGTTGAGAGTTCCCATGAATGTGCTCGGTAGGTCCAAACGGCACGAATTGTAGGCCATCTGGCCCCGAATCCCCCTATTTGGACCTACTGAGAATACCGACGATCATCCTGCTGGAAACAAGGGGAACTCATAGGGGTGGGTGAGTCGTTCTATGTGGTATACGGCGATGAAGCGATCGTAAAATCGGAAGCATGGGTTTAAGGCCTTTGCCCGGTGGAAGATGAGAAATCGATCGAGTCTCTCCGAACTTCCCAATCTGGAAAAAGCAAACATGAATCAACCTGTTCGAACGTCGAAGAGCGTCGCTGCCGTCTTCGTAGGCGGTATTGCACTTGGAGCTTTCGCCATGGTCGGTGTCATGAAAGGAGGCGTGGTAACTCCAGCAGTTGCCGCCCAATCGTTCAAGGCCCGCACTATTGGTTCCATCAACGTCGAGAGCATGACCGAACTCCGGAATCTCGACACCTCGATCGCCAACTTGGCCGATTTCGTTGGACCAGCCGTCGTGGACATTCAATCGTCCAGCGGCCGACAAACGGGTCCCAATGGCGAGCGAGTGCCAGCGATGGGTGGAGAGGGCTCCGGTTTCATCGTACGGCCCGACGGCTATATCGTCACGAACGATCACGTCGTCGGAGGATTTGACAAGGTCAAAGTAATCCTGAAAGATGGTCGCGAATTCGAGGGCAAGGTAACCCGAGCTCAGGACAGCGACATTGCCATCGTCAAGATTGATGCCAAGGATCTGCCGACCCTGTCGTTCGCAAACAGCGACAAGGTCCGACCCGGTCAGATGAGCATGGCGGTGGGTGCACCGTTTGGACTCACCAATTCTGTCACCGTTGGCCATGTGAGCGCGCTCGGTCGAGAGCAGCAGATCGAAGGTCGACTGTATCCCACGCTGATCCAAACCGACACTTCGATCAACATGGGCAACAGTGGCGGCCCGCTGGTGAACATCGACGGCCAGGTCATCGGCGTCAATACCGCGATTTATAGCCCGACCGGCGTGAGTTCGGGAATCGGATTCGCGATTCCCTCCAATCAGGCCAAGCTGATTGCCGACACACTTGTCAGCAAGGGCAAGATCACTCGAAGCATGCTCGGCCTTCGCCCCGTAAACCTGAAGGACTACGAAAGGGCTGAGAAGAAGCTTGCTGGAGGCGCAGTTGTCGACTTCGTCGTTCCCGACGGTTCCGCAAGCGCGGCCGGTATCAAGGTCGGCGACGTGATCGTCAAGATCGGCGCCACACCGATTCTTTCAGAGCTTGATCTGAGAAATGCGATGCTGATGTACGCTCCAGGCACGACGGTCCCGGTGGAAGTGGTCCGCGGTGGCGTCCACAAGACGCTTAGCGTGGCTTTGAAGGCCTATGTGGCGCCAAAACCCGAGTCGACCTTCCAAGGCGCTCCACAGCAGCAATTCGGCGTTCCCAAGGGATTCAACGTTCCGCCGCAGTTCCTGAACCCGTTCGGGGGCCAAAGTGGAGATGACAACGACGTAGCTCCGACGACGCCAAAAGACGGCAAAGCACATCTTGGGGTTCAAGTCGGTACGGTTAACGACGAGTTGCGAGCGGCGTACCACATCCCATCTGGAGTGTCTGGCGCAGTCGTCGCGACCGTAGTTCCCGGTTCCATTGCCGAGAGCCTGGGACTTCAACCTGGCGATGTGATCACCGCATTCGGCGGAGCAAAGATCTCAAATGCCGAGGACCTCACCAAGGCGGTTCAGGCAACCAAAGTCGGAACTTCGAGCCAGCTCTCGTTCTCACGATACAGCGAGAACGGCATCACGAAGGGCGAAATCACCGTGACGTTCAAATAACGTCAGAGTCTCCAAATACGAAACGGGCTCGACTGGTATTCCAGTCGAGCCCGATTTTTTCGTTGAAAAAGTCATAGGGACCGGTGTGCAAGCTCAACGGTCCCCGAAGATACGATTGCTCGAACCTTATTTTTTCTTTTTGTCGCCCGACTTGGCTTCTACTTCCTGAGCGGGGGAAGCCGTAAAAGTGGCTTCGTTGACGAACTTGAAAAGGTTAGTCCCTTGATATTCGGCAGTAAGAGCGTAACGGGTTTGGGACCCGGACTTGGTCTCTCGCACCATCTTCAACTTCTTAACATCTCCGTCGGGAATCTCGACGTGGCTGCGGGTCTTCAAATTGTAAAACTGCATAGTTCCTCCTCGTTCGGGCCAGGAAGCGCCCTTCCGGTCGGAATTGAGCATAACACAAACTTCGCCCAGGTTCAACGGACTTAGAAAAATCGGCGGTTGTGCAAGCAAATACTTTGCTCTGTCATAATATATTTGCGCGATCAACGGTCGTTTGTTGCCAACGTTGGAACAACAAACTCTCAATTGAGTCTGGAAAGTAACGCAGACTACCAAAGCTTCGATTGTTCTAAACAAACAAAGCTTCAGATAAGCGCACAAAAAAGCCCCCCACAGGCGTCAAACAAGATATCACCATGAGAGAAAGACGTTCCCGAGAAGTCACAATTGCAGCCGCCCCCATCGTTCTCGATGAGGCCAAGATCTATGAAGAGCACGCTCTAAAGGAGCTTCGAGCTGCGGGATTCCGCATCACGATGCCCCGAGTCCAGGTCATCCGCGCCCTCGCCGATACCAAGCGAGCTCTCAGTGCTTACGCGATTCACGAAAAAATTATTAACGGCGGCGGCAAGATCGACGTCGTCAGCGTGTATCGCATCCTTTCCACGCTGCAAGAAGTCGGCCTGATTCATCACATTGGCGTGGTTGACGGCTATTTCCCCTGCCGCACACCAGATTGCGACGGAAAGCGATCTGAGGTCGTCGTGTCCGAAGAGACCGGCGATGTCATCGAGCTCCGATTGCCCCAGGCCGTCATCGATGCAATCGAAGAGCAGGCTAAGCAGAACGGATTTACTGCGGCCACGATCAAAGTTGAGATCACTGGTTCGATTGTTTCTAAGGGAAAGAAGTAACTCTTCCCCGATACCGTTTTTCGCACCTCGTGGCTCATGCCACGGGGTGTTTTTATTTTTGCTGGGTTCGCTAGGGCCTCTTAACTGAAAATGAACCGTAGGGTGATATTTCCGTCACAACCTTCATGGCTCTCGAGACCGATCGTCAGAAATGTGCTCACCTCCTGAGGCGCTTTGGCCTCGGCGCGAGTGAATCCGAACTGGACTACTACCTGCAGGATGGCTTCAACGGGGCCGTCGATCGCCTCCTTGACTATCCGAGCGTCGACGAGGGGTTCGGAATCGATGTGGACTCTCTTGCAAATCCCGACGGCAAGCTCGGCATGGGTCAGGTGGTCAACTGGTGGGTCGCACGAATGATCATGACGCGCCGCCCGCTCCAAGAGAAGATGACCCTCTTCTGGCACGATCACTTTGCGACCAGCGCATCCAAAGTCGGATCCCCGTACATGATGACGGCCCAAAACGAGACTTTTCGCCGAAACGCTACCGGGAACTTTCGAGCAATGCTCCGAGAAGCCAGCAAGGATCCGGCCATGATTCTCTGGTTGGACAACCAACAGAACGTGAAGGGACATGCCAACGAAAACTTCGCCCGAGAAGTGATGGAGCTGTTCACACTCGGAATCGGTCACTACTCGGAAAAGGACGTGCAGGAAGGGGCGCGGGCGTTCACCGGGTGGTCACTTCAGCGGTTCAATGGCAAGAAGGGCGAGGCGGAGTTCACGTTTCGCCAGCGGCAGCACGACACCGGACAGAAGACCTACCTAGGGGAAAATGGGACTCTCGATGGCGATCAAGTGCTCGACATCCTGTGTGACAATCCTCGGTCTTCGGAGTTCATCACGTGGAAACTTTGGCGGTGGTTTGGCTATGAGAATCCAGAACCTGAACTCGTCTCCCGGCATGCCGCCACGTTCCGGGCCTCCGGACTTGACATCAAGTCGCTTCTGAAGTCGATCATGAGCAGCTCCGAATTCTATTCGGAGAAGGCGGAGAGAAAGGAGTTCAAGAATCCGGTGGACTTCTGCATTGCCACGCTCCGCCAGCTTGGCGTCGGCGAACAGATGAAAACGACCATTGCGCAGGCGCCAGCGGGCCAGTTCCCTCGGGCCGCGATGACGCCCGCTGCCTCTGCCCAGCAGACGATGAAGGGCATGGGGATGTGGTTGATGTACCCACCCGACGTTTCCGGTTGGGCGCCAGGCCAAGGATGGATCACAACAGCCACCATGGTTGAGCGGATTGCCTGGGGTGATCGTTTATTCTTGCCTAACGCTCGCTACGCGGTGCGATACAACCCGTTCACATTGTTTCAGTCCGACCCGTCGCCAGCTGGCGTCGTCACCCGTCTGTCTTCGATCTTCGACGTGCCTCTGAAAGAGGAGCACAAACCTGTCTTGATGGAGGCGGCCAGAAAGGCAAGTGGCGGGGCCGTCACCGCCCAGAACGCCAACGTGACCGCCTCGGCGGTCGCCAGGTTGATCTTCGCTACTCCCGAGTTCCAGTTCTGCTGATCCCGACGGCGGGGGCCGATCGTCCCCGCCCGTCGTTGCTTAGGACCGGTAAACTCTAGCTTCATGACGATCGACGAGCAACTCGCGATCCTGCGTAGGGGAACGACAGAGATCATCTCGGAGGCCGACCTCCGCAAGAAACTGGAGAAAGGCACTCCGCTTCGAGTGAAACTCGGAGTTGACCCGACCGCGCGCGACGTAACCCTGGGTTGGGCCGTGGTCCTACGAAAGCTGCGTGATTTCCAACGGCTCGGACATACGGCGTGCCTCATCATCGGCGACTTCACCGCCCAGATTGGTGACCCATCCGGCAAGAGCAAGACTCGGAAGCAGCTCACGCGCGAAGAGGTCCACGTCAATGTGGACGCGGTGATGCAGCAGGTTGGCAAGATTCTCGATCGTGAGAAAACTCAGATCTGCTTCAACGCCGACTGGCTCGGCAAAATGACTTTCGAGGACGTTATCCGGCTGTGCTCTCGCTACACGGTCGCTCGGATTTTAGAGCGCGACGACTTCACCAAACGTCTTGCCGAGCAACGACCGGTCGCCATGCACGAAATCCTCTATCCACTGTGCCAAGGCATGGATTCGGTCGAGATTGATGCCGACGTCGAGATCGGCGGCAACGACCAGAAGTTCAATAACCTGGTGGGCCGCACGCTCATGGAGCAGTACGGCAAGGAGCCACAGGTTGTGGTTCTGTGCCCGCTGCTGGTAGGACTCGATGGAAAAGAGAAGATGTCCCAGTCCCTGGGCAACTACATCTCGATCATCGATACTCCGAACGACATGTTTGGCAAGACGATGTCGATTCCCGACAGTCTCCTCGAGAACTACTTCGAACTGGTGACCGATGTGCCGATCGCTGAGTACAAAGACCTGCTGGCATCCACGCCAAACCCGCGAGACTGCAAAGTTCGATTGGCCAGAGAGATTGTGGCCCTGTATCACGGAGTCGAAGCCGCCGATGCGGCTGTACAGTACTTCGTGGAGACGTTCTCGAAGAAGCAGCAGCCAGTAGATGCGGAAGAGGCGGAAATACCCCAGGAAGCGCTGTCAGAGGGGTTTGTGAGCCTTCCCACGCTCATCACCGCCCTTGGATTCGCCAAGAGCAACGGAGCGGTCAAGGATCTAGTCAAAGCGGGCGCGGTTTCGCTGGATGGCGAGAAGGTTTCCGAGCTTCGGCTGGCCGAGTCCGACATTCGAGGAAAGACCCTCAAGGTCGGCAAGCACCACTTCCGTAAGTTGCTTTGAATTCAGGACTGTTCTGAGAGTCGGCAGTGTGCAGAGCGCAGTTTGCAGGCTAATGCTTGTGGCTCGCCGACTTTTGGGGTTCAATGCGAAGCCTGGAAGAGTGCCGCATTCGGCGTTGCATATAAATTGCGAATGCAGCAACCCATGTGGACTGCTGCGCTTATAGAGTGTTGCAGTAGTTTATGCAAATAAGCTGCTAAAAATGCAAACCACGTGGAGTGCGCGGGCTTGACCGCGCTTTGAGCAGGGTGGCTTGACACCCGTGTAATGTGGACGACGCTGGGATCCAAGGGGCCGTTTGAACCTACGATTACGTCAAACCCTCCACGCACGTCAAGCCGTGCTGATCAAAGCGCGGTCAAGCCCGCGCACTCCAAGTGGTTTGCTGTATTCGTAATTTATCTGTAACTCTCGATGCAACACTCTCCTTGACGCACGTGGAGCGTTAGAGGAAGCCGTAGATTCAAATGAACGGTTGGATCCGAACGTAGACCGGTCTTACACGGGTGTTCCCGATTCGCTACGCTCCATTTCCCTCGTGAACTCGGGATGACGGAGGCAGAACCTGCGCTGCAGATCGAAGCTCAGTCTCTGAGTTTCTGCATCACCACCTGGTTGTCAAAGGTAAAAGCATATTGATATCCGGCTATTCCCTGCAGATTCATACTTGCAACGACAAGTGAGGTACCCACAAGTGGAGCAGAGACATATTGATAACGGGGTTCGTTGGTCTGCCCTCTTTGCTTCTGAAGGATAATCGCATTCTGGTCGGTAAAAACATATTGCCACCCTTGATTTCCAAGAGTATTGAGCTGGGTCATCCAAGTGGAATCCCCCCGAATGGACTTGAATTCATAGGTTGGGGGCAACTTGTGGGACGAAGCCGATAGTGGGGACTCTCCAGCGTGAACTTTAGTGGTGCTTGCCGCGAAAAAAGCGAGCAAGCAGAGAGTGGCGACAGAAGTTCCGATGACTGTTCGTCTCATGGCGACGAGAGTATAGTCACCTTCTTCAAGAAACTTGACCTTTTGGGTCCCCGGTTTCATCCTAGCTATTGCCACAGTGGCGAGTCAAGATGCTGAGTACAGAGCGGTTCTGGCAGGTGCCCCACAGGTTCTCCACGAGTTGCGAGAAAGGCTCATTGCGACTCAAGTTGAGATCGCTTCTGAAGCCCAAAAGGTGACACGTAAATTCGGTGTCGCCGAGTCAGATCCTTCTGCCCTTTCCGCCACGACACTTTAAACCGACCGTCTAAAGCTGAATCCTGGGACGTTTAACTCCGTATAGTTAAGGGGTCGACTACTGACTGACCGACTCAGAATCATGGCCCGAAAAGACGCTGATTTCCCAGAACTCGAACCGCTTGGTGAGGACATGTTTCTCAATGCCGAGCGACGATGCCCGGTTGTCTTGTTACAGGACACCTCGGGCTCCATGAAGGGTGATATCGCTCGGGTTAACGAAGGACTCCGGCTATTGCGGGACGACCTCATGTCCGATCGCCTTGCCTCCCAACGCGTCGAAATCGCGATCGTTTCGTTCGGCCCGGTGGAACTCATTCAAGACTTCGTAACCGTCGACCGCTGGGTGCCTCCGCGTCTTGGAGCAGACGGTCCAACCCCGATGGGGGAGGCGATGCGATTTGCGCTTCAGCAGATACGACTCCGAAAGCGAGCCTACCGAGAGGCGGGCATCCCATACTACCGTCCCTGGATATGGCTTGTCACGGACGGCGAGCCGACCGATCAGTGGCAGGATGCTCGGAACGAGATTCAAGACGAAGTGAAAGCGGGCGGACTCGAAATGTTCACCATCGGGACCGACTCCGCCAACATGGACGTTCTGCGGGCGATCAGCGCTCCGCGGCCACCGGTGATGCTGAGGGAAGCCAAATACCGTGAGATGTTTGTATGGCTGTCTCAATCGCTTAAGCCAGTGTCCAAGGCGGCCCCGGGAAGCGAGCTCAAGCTCTCACCCCCCAGCGCTTGGGGCGACATCGTGACATGAAATCCGGCTGGACCTTTGCTCAAGGTGTGCACGAAGGCAGCGGCAAATCGGTTTGCCAAGATGTTTGCGGCGTAACCGCTTGTGGGGATGTGTTGATTGCCTCGGTCGCTGATGGGGCCGGTTCGGCCAGCCACGCGGGGCGGGGAGCCGAGATCGTGAGCCAGACATTTCTAGAACTTGGCAAGGATCTCCTCCACAACGCCGACGGGGTGGGACCTTTGCTCGATACAATCCGCCTCCGCATCCTTCAAGAGGCCAAGGCGTCGGAGACCAGCGCGGAGGAGTTCAGTTCGACGCTGGTGGGAGCGGTAGTCGCGAAAGATCAAGCGGTCTTCGTACAAGTTGGGGATGGCGCTGCCGTGCTATCGGATGAGTCTGGTGTCAGAGTTGCCATCGAACCGGAGGTCACCGAATTCGTAAACAACACGCGCTTTGTGACGGGCCCCAATGCGGCTGCTCATGTGAAGCTAGTTCGAATCGAAGGTCGGATCGCTTCTTTGGCTCTGTTCTCCGACGGACTTCAACATTTGGTGCTCGATGCGAAGAACGAACCCCACCACCCCTTCTTTCAGGCGGCATTTGGCAACCTAAGTTCGAAGGCCGGCCACGACCAACGAGCCTCCGCTTGGGTCAAACAAACCCTCGCATCCGATCCAGTCACGCGAAGAACCGACGACGATACGAGCCTCGTCATCGCTCGGAGGGCCGACGAGTGAGAGCGAACTCGTCTGGAATTCTGCTTGCCGGAGACCGGATGGAATATCGACTAGGGACTCTCCTAGCCGAAGGGGGAGAGGGTCGCGTTTATCGGTTGCAAGGGCGGGAAGATGTCCTGGCAAAACTGTATAGCGAACCCGGGATAGGGCGCGAGGTTAAACTGGAGCACCTGATCGAGATCGGGAACAAGAGACTCCTCCATGTCGCTGCTTGGCCCCTAAGCCGGCTTCGAGACTCCCGGGACGAAACGGTAGGGTTTGTGATGGAGTCGCTTGAGGGATGGCAGCCCCTTCACGCGAGCTACCAGGTCAAATCTCGACTTGACCAGAACCCCTACCGAACATGGCGACACCTCGTCAGAATCGCTCGCAACCTGGCCGCGTGCGTGCACCACGTTCACGATGCCGGGCTGATCGTAGGAGACCTCAATGAATCGAACGTGCTGGTATCGCACGAGTCGATGGTCAAACTCATTGACGTCGACTCCTTCCAATGTGAAACCGCCGACACGCTGTTCACTTGCCACGTGGCAAAACCAGAATTGCTTGCGCCCGAGCTTCACGGGAAGTCGTTAGAGGGTCTGAGGCGTTCGGAAAGTCACGACGACTTTGCTCTTGCCGTTCTCATTTTTCAGACACTCATGTTCGGACGACACCCCTTTGCCGGTCGTCCTGAACTGGCGGGGGACATCAGCCTAGAGGAGGCGATCCAGAAGGGATGGTATCCGTTCACAGAGCGACGGAACCCGCCCATTGCGCCACCGAAAGGGCTGGAGATCGACTGGGTTTCCAGCGAGATTCGGGACCTCTTCGAGCAAGCATTCGATCCAGATTCTCCCGACCGCCCCTCGGCGCACGCCTGGTTCGTCGCCCTCAAGACGCTTGAGGCATCTCTCGCCCAGTGCTCCGAAAACCAAAGCCACGCCTTTTGGCACGGTCTCGACACGTGTCCATGGTGCGCTCTCGAAGACCGTTGGAACCTGGCCCTGTTTCAGCCCAAGTTCGGCAGTAGCGGTCGGCAATCGATCGATGTCGATCGACTGTGGGCAAGGATCGAGGCCGTGCCAGAACCGAGGCGAGCCAGCCCTCCGCGAGGACTCGATGCCACTCAATTCCATCCTATCGACACTCTCGCCACGAGGACCGCGCGAGCCGGTACGCCCTGGATTCCGCTGGTGATCGTGGGAGCATTCAATGCCGAGCGGCATCCGGAGCTATTCATCCTGGTCGTGGCGATGGTCGCGTTCTATCTGGGATGTTTGATCAAGGTCCAGTTCCAGCATCGATTTCCGTACAATCGAGCACAGGAGACCCTCACGGAATTGGCGCACCAGTGGGAACTCAGCGCCTCCGCCGGCGTCTTCGATGCGGAAAAAGAGGCGTTCCGGAAGCAATGCGACGCCCTTGAGAACAGTTCCCAGCGATTAGAGATCGAACGAACGAAACGACTACGGATTGCTCACCAACGAGAACTTGAAGAGTTTCTGTCGCGGTACTCGGTTCGCTCCCTCGCTGGTGTTCTCACCTTGGAAACCACCAGCGCGATTGTGAACACTCTCGGAATTCAGACCGCTGCCGATATTCATCCCGACGCAATGGAGATCGGCGGACTCGCCGGAATGGAAGGATTCCATCTCGGGCCGGAACTGACCAAAGCGTTGGTCGCTTGGCGAACCGAGTTGGAAGACCGTTTTTGGAGCACTTCCTCGTTTCGCCTTGACCCGCACATGGAGCGGGAAGCCCAGATGGTGATCGCTCAAGAGAACGCCGAGTTGAGAAAGAATCTAGAGCGGGCTCCCAAGGAACTCGGTGAATTGGCCGAGCAACTCTCTGCGGCTCAAATCGAGATTGCCCGAGAGGCACTGGCGCCCGTCAGAGTCATCCAAAAACATGGGGCGTATGTGGCCGCGCTGACGATCGGAAAGAAGTAGGACTCCTCCCTTCTAATCGAAGAGCGCGGAAGCAAATCGCTCCGGTTTGAAGTCGAGGAGGTCGTCGACCTTTTCTCCCACTCCGACGAGCTTGATCGGCACTCGAAGCTTGTCATAGACACCAATGAGGGCGCCACCTCGACCTGTTCCGTCCAGCTTGGTCAGAACCAGCCCGGTCACTCCCGCACTCTTCGTAAACTCTTCAGCCTGTCGAATCGCGTTTTGCCCGGTATTCGCGTCTAGGACGAGTAGGACCTCGTCTGGGCCTCGGCCGAGCGCCTTCTGAACGACCCGGACCGTTTTCTCCAATTCGGCCATGAGGCTGCCCTTGGAGTGTTGGCGACCTGCGGTGTCAGCGAGCACAAAGTTTGCGCCTCTAGCCTTGGCTGCTTGAATCGCGTCGAAAACGACCGCTGCCGGATCCGCGCCGGGTTGGTTTCGCACAATGTCCGATCCGGTTCGAGTCGCCCAAACCTCCAACTGCTCAATTGCGGCGGCCCGGAAGGTGTCTCCAGCCGCCAGCACGACCTTGAATCCTCTCTTCGTCAACAGATTGGCAACCTTAGCGATCGTGGTGGTCTTTCCCACGCCATTGACACCTACGAAGATGTAGACGGTGGGGTCGTCGTCGTTCACGGTGAGGCCCACGGCGCCGTCTTGTTTGAATCGGTCGGCGATCGCCTTTTTCAGGCGGTCCTTCATCTGCTCGGGTTCGGTTATTTTCTCTTCGCGAACGGCGGTTCGAAGCTCGGAGAGGATCTCCTGCGTGATGTTCACGTTGGTATCGGCCTGAAGGAGGGCCTCTTCCAGTTCCTCATAGAACTCTTCGTCGATGACTCCGCGTCCCATCATGCGATCGACGCGTTCCATCAGGCGCTTGAACATGACTCAGAGCGTACCTGTGGGTTAACCGGGTTCGTACAGCGCAAAGACCTAGGATGAATCCTCAATTGCGCAGGTGACGTCAAGATTCTTGTCCTGAGAACCGGCGACAGCGATTGCGGCGGTAGGAACAACATAATCACTTCGACTGTTAGCGAACGCTAACCCCCAATTGTCTGATGGGAAGACCCAAGGAATTTAATCGAACTCAGGTTCTTGACCGCGCGATCGACGTGTTTCGAACGCGAGGCTATGAGGCGACTTCGATCAAGGACCTCGTCGAGGCGATGGAGATCAATCGCTTCACGATCTACGAGACCTTTACCGACAAACACAAGCTGTTTCTCGAGGCCCTGGACCAGTACCAGGCCAAACGAAGGGCGGTCACCGCCGACATGTTCAACCAGCCCGGGCCACGGATCCCAATCATTCGAACCTATCTAGAGTCGATTGTTGAAGATTCGTTCAGTGGCGGACCCAGCGGATGCTTGATTGTAAACTCGGCCATCGAACTCGCAAAAGGCGATCCTGAAACTGCCCAGCGAGCCTCCCAACATTTTATTCTGCTGGAAGAGATGTTCCTTGAGGCTCTTCAAACCGCGAGAGCTACGGGAGAGATCAAGACCGACAAGGACCTGCGCGCGCTCGCGCGGTTCCTGCTGAACACTGCTCGTGGAATGCGGGTTGTCGTCAGCTATACGCGGGACCGCGCAGTGATGCGAGACATCATCGAAGTGGCACTTTCTACCCTGGATTTAGCGTAATTCACGATTAGGGTTGCTTTTCTGAACGATCATTCAGAAAAATAGAAGAAGCCGTCGTACGCTGAAGTGCGCTCGGACCCGATTGCCGCTTAACCATGTGGATAGTCCGACTTGCACTTCGCCGCCAATACACGTTCATCGTGATGGCACTTCTCATCCTGATCCTGGGTGTATTCACCATCCAGAAGACACCTACGGACGTGTTTCCCAACATCGATATTCCGGTGGTGAGCATGATCTGGTCCTACACCGGAATCGCTCCTACCGACATGGAGAAGCGGATCACGACCATCACCGAGCGAGCTTCGACCACGACGGTTGCCGACCTTGAGCACATTGAGTCGCAGTCGCTGCCCGGTTTGACCGTCATCAAGTTTTATTTCCAGCCGGGGGCGAAAGTCGAGGCAGGAGTGGCTCAGCTCACCTCGATTTCCCAAACCCTCCTGCGCATCATGCCGCCAGGAACGACCCCGCCCTTGATCATTCGTTACAGCGCTTCCAGCGTTCCGATTCTTCAGTTAGGTCTCAGTAGTAAATCACTCTCCGAGACTCAGCTGTACGACCTCGGAACGAACTTTGTTCGAACGCAGTTAGCCACGGTTCAAGGGGCGTCGATCCCGCTGCCCTGGGGTGGAAAGTCTCGCCAGATCATGGTCGACCTCGATCTTCAAGCGTTGCAATCCAAGGGCTTGACTCCAATCGATGTGAGCAATGCGATCAGCGCGCAGAACCTGATCCTCCCGACGGGAACCGCGAAGATGGGAACGCGCGAGTACAACGTGCTTCTGAACAGTAGCCCGAACGTCTCCACCGATCTTGGGAACCTCCCGATCAAATCTGTGAATGGAGCGATGGTCTACGTCCGAGACGTCGCCCAAGTCCACGATGGGTTTGCCGTGCAGACGAACATCGTGCACATCGACGGCCGCCGGTCCGCCCTATTGACCGTCCTCAAGAACGGCGATGCTTCGACCCTCAGCGTCGTGGAGCGCGTGAAGCAGGCGCTGCCCAAGATCCAGCTGACGCTTCCGAAGGAACTGAATATCAGTCCCCTGTTCGATCAGTCGTTGTTCGTTCGAGCCGCCGTTTCGGGGGTTGTGAGAGAGGCAGCCATTGCTGCCTGCTTAACCGCCGCGATGATCCTGTTATTCCTAGGCAGCTGGCGAAGCACGCTCATCGTCGCGATTTCGATTCCGCTTTCGATCCTGTCTTCGATCTGCATCATGGGGTTCCTTGGGCAAACGCTGAACGTCATGACGCTGGGAGGTCTGGCCCTTGCGGTCGGAATCCTCGTTGACGACGCCACAGTTGAGATTGAGAACATCCACCGAAACATGCACGAGGGCAAACCCCTCAAGCAGGCGATCTTGGATGGCGCCGCCCAGATTGCCACGCCGACTTTGGTCGCGACGCTCTCGATCTGTATCGTATTCATCTCCGTCGTGTTCTTGACCGGACCGGCTAAGTTCCTCTTCACGCCGTTGGCGATGGCTGTCGTTTTCGCGATGATGTCCTCGTATCTGCTGTCCCGAACTCTGGTTCCGGTCATGGCGCTCTTGATGCTCCGCAAAGAGGCGCACCTTTATCAAAACCACACGGAAGACCTTCAGTCCGGGTGGTTCTGGAGTCTACACAAGTCGTTCAATGCTCGATTCGAGCGGTTCGGAGACTCTTACGGGCAGGTCCTAAAGGGAATGCTCTACTCGCGCCGAAGAACCATCTTGACCTTTGGGGCCTTCTTCTTGGCTTCGCTCTTTTTGATCCCCTTCATTGGTCGAGACTTCTTCCCGACGGTCGATGCTGGTCAGATTCGACTCCACATGAGAGCCCCTGCTGGTACGCGCGTCGAGGACACTGCTCACCTGTTCTCTAAAGTCGAGGACTCGATCAAGGACATCATCCCGAAGAGCGATCTGGGGATGATCCTGGACAACATCGGCCTTCCGGTCAGCGGTATCAACCTCGCCTTCACGGACAGCGCGACGATTGGCCAAGCCGACGGAGAAATTCTGGTTTCGCTCAAGGAAGGACACCGTCCGACTCCGGAGTATGTCGAGCAGATGCGAAGTCGGTTGCACGCGGAGTTTCCCAGCGTCACCTTCTTTTTCCAGCCTGCTGACATCGTCAGCCAGATCCTAAACTTCGGACTGCCTTCGCCGATCGACATTCAGATCGTTGGCAGAAGCCCCCAGAACTTCGGGGTCGCTAAGGCGATCGCCGCTCAGGTGAAGAATATTCCTGGCGCGGCCGACGTCCACGTCCATCAAGTGTTGGACACTCCGGCGATTCAGGTGAATGTCGACCGAGACCGCGCACAGCAACTCGGATTGACTCAGAGGGACGTGGCGAGCAACATGCTCCTCTCCCTAAGTGGAAGCGGACAGACGTCCCCGAACTATTGGCTCGATCCCAAAAATGGAGTCAACTACTCGGTCGCGGTTCAAACTCCACAGCACGAGTTGGATTCGATGTCCGCGCTCGGCAATACCCCGATCAACGCCGTCGGACAGCCAGGCCAGTTGCTCCAAAACGTGGCGACGATGTCACGAGGATTGTCGCCTCAGAACATCACCCACTACAACGTCCAGCCGACCTACGACGTGTATGTGAATGTCTCCGGTCGAGATCTAGGCGGCGTCACGAATGACGTTCAGTCTGTGCTCGATAAAATGGAGAAAAAGCTTCCCAAGGGCACTACCGTAGTAGTCCGTGGCCAGTCGGAAAGCATGAATTCATCGTTCGTTGGTCTAGGCACGGGAATCTTGTTCGCAATCGTGCTGGTCTACCTCCTGATGGTGGTGAACTTCCAAACCTGGATCGATCCGTTGATCATCATCACTGCGCTCCCGGGCGCGATGAGCGGCATTCTTTGGATGCTGTATCTCACCTCGACGCGCTTTAGCGTTCCTTCTCTGATGGGCACGATTATGTGCATCGGCGTAGCGACGGCCAACTCGATTCTGGTGGTCACCTTCGCCAATGATCGACGCGCGTTTGGAGACAACGCGTTGGAAGCTGCCTTTGCCGCCGGTCGAACTCGACTCCGACCCGTCCTCATGACCGCCCTCGCGATGATCATCGGAATGTTGCCGATGGCTCTCGGCCTGGGTGAGGGTGGCGAGCAGAATGCGCCGCTTGGCCGCGCCGTCATCGGTGGCCTCTTGGTTGCAACGTTCACCACGCTCTTCTTCGTTCCTACTATCTACAGCGTTCTCCGCCGAGCGCAGCCCATGCCCGAGGATTCAGACGGATACGATTCCGATTCGCTCCCTCTCGAACCCTCAACAACCGCCGCTTATCACTAAGAAACCCCCATGGAAACCACGCATCGACCGGAAAAGACGCCCAAGTCCAGTAGTAACCTCGGACTGATCGGGGGCGTAGCACTCGTCGCGATCCTCTTTGGAGTTGGACTCGTGCCAAAGCTTCAGGCCGCGAGCAAGCTGCAGAAGCAAGCAGCCGACACCGCCACCGAGCTGCCCGAGGTGGAAGTCGTATCGCCCCGTTTGGCGACCGCCGACAACCTCGTGCTGCCGGGCAGCGTAGAAGCGATCTCTGATACGGCCCTCCAGGCCCGGACGAGCGGCTATATCAGCAAGCTGTATGTCGACATTGGCAGTCACGTCAAGGCGGGTCAGGTCTTGGCCGACATCGAATCACCCGACGTCGACCAGCAGCTCGCTCAGGCTCAAGCTGATACCGCGAAGTCACAGGCCACCGTCGGGCAGTCCCAGGCGGATGTCGCTCGACTGCTGGCCGGTGTCTCGCAGACTCAGGCGGACTTAGCTCGACAAAGAGCGAACATCAAACAAGCCCAAGCGGCCTACGCAGGCAGCAAAGCCAAGCTGGCGGTGGCGAAATCCGGGGAAGCCTCGTCCGAAGCTGCCCTTGCTCAGGCGCAGCAAGGCATCGCCATTCAGAAGGCGAACCTGGCTCAGGCTCAGGCTCAGTATGATCTTGCAAAGTCGACCGAACGACGATATCGCGATCTCTTGCAAAAGGGATTCGTCGCCCAGCAAGACTATGACCAGTCGGCATCCGGACTGAAGACGGCCGCAGCAACTGCGGAAGCAGTCAGGGCCAATATTTCGGCGAGTCAAGCCAATGTGCGAGCGGCTGAGCAGGCAGTCCAGTCGGCCAAGTCGCTCGTAGAGTCGGCGCAGGCCGATACCGAAGCCGCTTCGGCAAATGTCGTAGCGAGCGAAGCGACCCTGCAATCTCAGCAGCAGACGGTTCTCGCGGCCAAGGCGGGCGTCCAAGCCGGTCAATCGACCGTGATTGCGAACCGGGCTGCCGTGTCCTCCAGCGTTGCCAATGCACGCCGGTACTCGGTTCTGAGCGGATTCCAGCATATCGTGGCCCCTTTCGATGGCGTCATCACCGCTCGGAACGTCGACATCGGAACCTTGGTCAACCCGGGTACCGCGATCGCTACCACCTCGAGTGCTTCTCAGGCAGTGGGTCTGTTCGGGATCGCCCGGAGCGATGTTTTGCGAATCTTCGTGAACCTGCCGCAGTCCGCGTTCCAGTGGGCGAAGCCTGGAAGCAAGGCGACGGTCCTCGTTCGTGAAGTTCCAAACCAGAAGTTCGTGGGAACGATCTTCCAAGCCTCTGGCGCTCTGAACGAGAACTCCCGGACCTTGCTTACCGAAATCCGGTTGCCGAACGATAAAGGGCTCCTGCTGCCGGGAATGTATGCCCAGGTTCAGGTCTCATCGCCCAGTGACAAGAAGTCGCTGAGGGTGCCTTCCAGCGTGTTGCTAGTGGACTCGAAGGGGACTCGCATCGCGGTCGTTGACGATCAGAACCACGCCCACATTCGGGATGTGGTGCTTGGCAAGGACTACGGAACCGAGGTTGAAGTCTTATCTGGCATCGGGCCAAAGGACCGTCTGATCTCCAACCCTACGGATGACGTGAAGGACGGTGGTGAGGTGAAAGTAGCGGCGGGAGCGAAGGGTTGATTCTCTCAACGCTCATCTTCACCCTCGCCCACATCGGATCCACTCCCCAGACGCCAGGACAGGAACCCGTTCCAAAAGTTCCTGCTCCTCGGGTCCAGGACGCGGTGACGCCCCCCAAGATTCAAATCCCGTCATCGACGGCTGCTTCAGAAATTCCGAACTCTCCGCTGAGTTCAGATGAAGCAGCGAGAATCGCGCTTCGGCTCCAACCCAGCCTGGGCGATGCGTTGGGCGCACTCCAGGCGGCCCAGGGAAAGACGCGGCAAGTAGGCGCAGGCCTCAACCCCCAATTCGTGGTTGGCGCTGGCTACGACCAGATCTCGAGTATCTCGGGTCCCACTGCGGCTACCCAAGCTCCTTCTGGGCTCGGTCCGGCGGGTGTTTCGCCGGTGTACCGATACTCCAGCGGTGCGGCTCTCAGGCAACTCCTGTTCGACTTCAACCAGACCCGAAATGCCGTGCGGCAGAGTCGCGCTTTGGAAGGAGTGGCGGCTGCGAATCTCACGAAGGCGCAATCTGATCTCGTTTTGGCTGTAAAAAGCGCTTTTTACAACCTGACGAATGCTCAACGGCTTGTTCGTGTGAACGAGCAGAACGTCGAAAATCGTCAGCGGCAATTGGACCTTACTACGGCGCGCTTGGGGAGCGGCATTGGACTCCCGAGTGACGTGGTCACGGCGGAGACATCGAAGTCGCAGGCGGTCCTCGCTCTCACGGTTGCTCGCGATGCCGAGTTGCAAGCGCGAGTGACGCTGTTGCAACTCATCGGGGTGAATCCGGAAACGCCCATAACGGTCACCGACGTGGCGGAAAAGCCGCTGGTAGCCGGCGGACCTCAGACCCTCGTGGAGACCGCACTTCGCGCGAGACCGGAAGTCCAGTCTGCCGTTCAAGCTCTTAAGGCATCTCAATTCGGTTTGAGTGCTGCCCGGGCTCTCAACCTACCGGCGATCTACGCGGCAGTCTCCGCCGGCGCCGCTGGCCCCGACATTCCTCTGAAGGACAATGCCGTGGCTTTAGGCGTCGGCGTCCAGTTTCCTCTCTACGATGGTGGGGCCCGATCGGGCGCTGTTCAACAGGCTAAGGGGCAGATCAAGACGGCGCAGTCCGATTTGCAAACCGCTCTGCTCAGCGTCCGATCGGACGTCATCTCCGCGTACCTCGGGCTCGCGTCTGCCGAGCAGCGTGTGGCCGTCGTAGAAACGGAGGTCGCCAATGCTCAGGAAGGGGTGCGAGTAGCCGAAGGTCGGTATGCCGCCGGGCTTGGTCTATTTCAAGACATCACAACGGCTCAGTCTCTGCTTTTGAGTGCCCGCACCGATCAGTCGACTGTCCAAAGCAACTTGGACTTAGCTCGAACTCGGCTTCGGCACGCGATAGGTCAGATGCTCTGAGGCCTGTCTAGCCTCGTGGTTGTCGGTGGGTGCCAGAATAATCCATGAGATCGATGTTGGACGAGCCGAAACTCAGAGATTTCATGGCCGCCATCGGTAACTCAGCCGAAGGACCTGGCAGGATCTATCTTGTTGGCGGCTCGACCGCCTTGCTCCTCGGAGTTCGTGCGCAGACGATAGACATCGATATCAAATTGGACCCGGAGCCGAAAGGCGTTTTCGAGTCGATTGCTCGCCTGAAGGAGTCCTTATCGCTCAATGTTGAACTTGCCTCGCCGGACCAGTTCATTCCACCTCTGCCAGGCTGGCAAGGAAGGAGCGAGTTCATAGGTCGTTGGGGGCAAGTCGATTTCTTTCACTATGATTTTTACGCTCAGGCGTTGTCGAAGATTCTTCGCGGACATGATAAGGACCTGAGTGACGCCAAGGCGCTGGTATCTCTAGGCAAAGTTGTGCCTTCGCTTCTGATTAAATACTTTCTGGCGATTCAGCCCGATCTCTTGAGATATCCTGCGATCAACCCGCACGACTTTGAAAGTCGAGTCAATAGATTCGTTATGGAATGTGATGGATAGGACTGATTCTGAGCACTTCCAATCGGGAGAACTGAGTGGATTTCCTGGCGGAGAGCTAGTAGAGCTGGGTTTGCATGATCTCGCAAATGGGGTGTATTCCGACGAATCGCTCCTTGTGATGATCGCCGCTCCACGACTTCGAGCCTTGGGACTTACCGTCCCTGAGCTACCCAAGACGTCAGAGTCGTTCGAACACGCCCTTTACTTCGACCTCTTCGATCGAGATCCCTTACGCGCTTACACGAAGTACAACGCCCTCATCGGTCTAATAGTAAGTTTCGCGAATGCGTATTCCCACCTCAAATAATTGTGCTTTGGCTTCCGATCACGCGTGGCTTAAACAACGAAATCCTAGGCATCTCCCACGTCCGCTGACACCAAGACCACCGGATGCATCTCGGTCTTCGCAACCACTTGCCAGTCTTTGCCGTGGCGTACGATCTGCCGATGGGCGCCCCGTTTTTCGCACGGCTCTGTTCCGAACCGCTCCCGGACCACGCCATTCGCGGTCGGTCCGGTTGAGTTCATAAATCGGGCATATGCCGCATTCGAGACCGGTTCCGCGTCGACCCAGAGACTGTCGGAAATTCGAACGCGTCGCATTCCATCCATAAGGCGTTGCCGTTGGCAGAACCCTTCTCGATTCAGTCCACTTGGACGATAGAGATCGGCTAGGGGCCATTGGAACCGTTCAAGTCGACCTCTGAATTGGGTCGCGTCAGCATGGTGTAACTCGTCCCGCGATAACTACTTCACGTGGACAAGGAACTGTCCGATAGTCGAACCCTGCATCGCCTGCATTGCTAAATAGCGCCCCGACGGCGATGCGATGTTCATGGAGGGCTGCAGCCAATTTCCGAAGTTGAGGGCCACGAGTTCTTGGATCATCGATGTACGACCGGTGCCCGGAATCCAAAGCTTCGCGTCTATCGAGATGTTGTGTAGGTTGTCTCCCGGTGTGGCAATCACGGCGATGGAGCCATCGTTCGAAACGTACACCACCCGAGCACCCGCATCGAGTCGATCGATCGCAGTCAACGCGTTCGAACTCAAGCTGTAAATCTCAGGATAGTAAGCGCTCGAATCTTGCCCTCCAAGAAAGAGACCGTTTGGCGAACTGGTGTAGGTGGTGAACTGGCCGATATTTGATGGAGTCGTTGGGTCTGTTACTTGAAAGGTGTCTGTGGCAAGGTCGTAGGTGAACTGCTGATGAACCGCTCCCTTCAGAGAACTCACGTAGGCCACATACCCAGTCACGGTCCCTGTGCTAGAGATAGCCGTCGGGACAACCACAAGTTGCGTCGAGCTCGCGACGGTGACCGCAAGAAGATGAAACTGCTTCGAAGCGACGTCATAGACAAATCCTCGTCCGGGTCCTTCTAGGCTTGTGGTGTCCAGGGTGTAACCAATCAACTTCGTATGATCTGCCGATTGTCCGGTGAGGTACTGCTGCACCACACTCGAATCGAGATTTGCAATTGTCAGAATCTGAGATGGATTGGGCCAATACGCGGAGATTCCACTCACGGCGCCATAGCTCACGCCCGAATCGTCCACCGCACGAACAAGTGCCTGGTTCGGTACGGAACCTGTCGCTGGAGGCACCTTCAGGGCCGAGATCGTGACCGGACTAGAAGTGGAAGGCGAGACCCCGGCATTATTCGACTGTCCAGAGCCCCCACACCCAACTAGGAGGAGTGAGACTAAAAGGCTGCCAGCCGAGAAAGTGGAGTTCTTCAGAATAGAGTGAATGTACCTCCTGCGACTCTCCAAGTGGGACTAAAGCAGAGTTACATCCGAACCGTTAACGTCTTCCCGGTATATCGAACAACCGACCCGGCCGGTAAGTCGAACCCGAACGGAATTGGGTGGGCGGCGCTCGCAAAGACCACGTGGAACGTCCTTGTTGACAACATCCCTTTGAACGCGCCGACTCGAGTGCCGATGGTCAGAGTGCGTGAACTTTGCGACCAACTCATCGGGATGGTAGAAAACGCTCCACGTTCATAGCCGTTGGTCAATCCGTCGTCCTCGTACAGCGAAAACTTGCCGTCTGCACCGGTGTAGACCACGAGCGTGATTGGGTCCGGTTTCTTTTCTGCCGTGTATTGAAGCTCCGGACCGAACGGCAGGATGGCTCCTGCCCGGACGTGGAGAGGAATCGCGTCGTACGGAGCATCGGATTCGACGGTTCCGCCGCCCGAGATCGCCGTTCCTTTCCAGAAGTCGTACCAGAGCCCGGAAGGTATAAGGACCTCGCGCTTTCGCTGGTGGTAGTGGACGATCGGGCTAACCATCAATGAATGGCCGAACTCGTATTGGTCGGTGACGCCCCGCAGACGGGCATCGTTAGGGAAGTCCATGACTAACGGTCGCATGATCGTGTCCCCGTCTTGAGTGACCGCCCCCGAGAGGGAGTAGATGTAAGGGAGGAGTCGATAGCGTAAGCGATCGAACTTCAACATCGCTTGATAGGTCGAGCTGTCTTCGCCGCCAAACTGCCACATCTCGCGGTAGGGGAACTCTCCATGGACTCGAAGCAACGGAACAAACGTTCCAAACTCGAACCAACGAGCGTTCAATTCTCGCCACTCATCGAGGTCCTCCGGCTTTGGGGTTCGAGACGCGAATCGTGCTGGCACCGAGAATCCACCGGTGTCCATCGTCCAGTAGGGGTTCCCAGAAATCGAGAATCCAAGGCCAGCCGGAATCTGGCGCGCCAGGGCGGTCCAAGTCGAGGTGATGTCGCCCGACCATGTCGTGGCTCCGAACCGCTGCTGCCCGGCATAGCCTGAGCGGGTCAAGTTGAAGACGCGTTGATCCGGCGCCGCCTTTCGCTGCCCTTCGAACACCGCTTGGGCGGTAGCGAACGCGTAGAGATTGATCCCCTTTGAGGGAGTTCCAAGTCCGGTAGGAACCATCCTCGCTCGGTGTCCCTCGAGATTTGGGATCGACATGAGGTCTGGCTCCGATGCGTCCATCCACCAGGCATCGACGCCCTTCTTGAATAGCTCGCGGTCGATTTGCGACCAGAACAGCTCCCTGGATTCGGCCCGAAACGGGTCGAAGAAGGTGAATGGTTGATTCACCCAGTCTTTTCTTCCTTCCGCCAGGTTTGGCTCGTAGAGGAATCCCTTCGCTCTCAGGGCATCGAAATTCTTGGTTCCAGGATAGAACTTGCCCCACACGGAGATCATGAGATTGGCGTTTCGCTCGTGGATCGCCTTGATCCAACCTACCGGGTCGGGAAAACGCTTGGGGTCGAACTCATGAGATCCCCACGCATCAGCCTTCCAGTAGAACCAGTCTTGAACGATGTTGTCGAAGGGAATCTGTCGGCTTCGGAATCCATCCACCACATCGAGACTCTGCTGTTGGGTCTCGTATCGCTGTCGCGATTGCCAAAGACCTAAAGCCCACTTCGGAGGCATGGTCGCCTGGCCTGTCAGGTCACGATAACCACGGATGACCCTGTCCAATTTCGGACCGTACACGAACGTATAGTCGAGACCGTCCCCGACTTCCGACCATAGGGAGGTGTCCGGCGATTTGGGAGGCGTCTTCCAACGCAATACGAAGGTGTTAGCGCCCTGATCGCGAACCCATTCCACCCGAATTCGGCTTCTTTTTCCAGCGACCAGTGGCATCCGAACGAGATCCTTTTCGGGGAGCCAGCTTTGTCGCCAATGATTGACCAGCAACCGTCCGTCTAAATACAGACGAATGCCGCCATTTGAATAAGCGTCGAAGAGGTAGCTGCCCGTCTGGGGCGGATCGATAAAGCCGTCCCATCGAACGCTGACATCCCCGCCGGGTAGGCCTGGAAAGAGACTGGAGTTTCCTCGAACACGTTCTCGAGCGGGAGGAGCGGAGGTGGTTGCCGGGATCTGCAGACCGGGATACCCGAGTCCGTCTCCGCTGACCGGATTGAGAAACTCAATTTTGGAATCGACCCGTGTGCCGACGAGCCGACCAAAGGAACCTCCGGCATAGAACTTGCCGGTGAGTCCTCCCGGCTTTCCATCGACGCCAAGCAGCAGGTTGGCGGGAATATCTTCGGACTTCCGCAGGTCCCCGAACCGGGTGAACGAAGGATTATCCCAATAGATCCCGTAGCCGCGACTGCTTGTGAGAAACGGAACCACCACGGATGAGTTTCGTTGCCACAAGTCGAGGTCAATGCCCTTGATGTCGAGCGGACCGCTCGGGTGTTGCCCCAACCCGTAGAACGACTCGTTGGCGTTTGCTTTCCATTTCTGTTGTACGTGAAACGTCTTCTCGCCATCTACGGTTGCCGGAGATAGCTTCCGCCCGTCCTCCGCTAGGATCAAATGACCCTGGCGATCCCAGAATTTCACCGTGCCTTCAGGCAGGATCACCTGAACCACGAGTGCCGAAGTCTGCACCTCGATTCCCCGCTTGTCCGAAACGACCGTAAACGTCGCGGTCGGTCCTGTTCGCGGGAGTTCAACGAAGCTCTTTCGACTGAAGAACTTGCTGTCCGAGGCGAACTTCACTCGGACGGTGTGCGGGTCGCGCACTTCCAGCAACAGAGTCGACTTGAGTAAGGGGATTCGAACTCCATCGGGCAAACGCGTGAAATCTTGCCGAACAGATTGCAAAGTCACGATTCCGAGTGCCGTCAAAATCATCGTGGATCTCCGTAGAACACGCCCCGGCCATGAGTTCCAACGTATACACGCCCAAACTTCTTTGGGTCTCCCTGAATCTGGAGGACGAGACCCCATTGATGGGCTTCGTCGTTGATCCTTTCCCAACTCTGAGCTTCGTCAAGGGATCGAAAGATCCCTCGAACCCCGTCGACGGTTCCGACCAGATAGAGCGTGGGCGAAGTGCGGTGCGGCGCCGCCCGGCCGAATCCGAACGCGTGAAGCTGGTAGACGTGGGGAAGCCGCACAAAGGTGGAACCGCCGTCCGTCGAATGGTGCAGGCCGTCGAAGGCCGCGATCCAGAGATCGCCTGTCTTGCCGGGGGTCGAATAGAGTTGATCTTGCCCCGCTCGGGCGTCCATGCGGTCGCCGCCTCGAACCGGAAGTCCGCCTTGAAGCTGGAACGGCTTCCCGGTGAAGGTCGCGCCGCCGTCCACGCTTGTGGAGAGAATGCCGCCGAACAGGTCCAGGTTGTAGAAGCGCGTGGGGTCCAAGCTGTCGGCGACGATTCGACCATTGCTGGGGACGCCGGTCACGGTTCGCCAAGTCATGCCTTGATCTGAAGTCTGAAAAGCGCCGCTTCGAAGACTCCAAACCCAATTCTTTCCGTACGAAGAAACCGCGATATGTCCTTCTCGGGCCCCTGTCGGTGAGCTCTTCGTCGGTTGCCAAGTGACACCCGAGTCGGTCGAATAGGCGATGTTTCCGGCTCGACTATTGCCGGAGGCACTTCCCACACGGACGATGATCTCCGGGGCCAAGTCACCTGCCGCCACACCGGAGGTGTTCCCGAAATGGGGATTGATGAAGTTGCCTTCGGGCACCGGTTTGTCTAAGTTATGGTGAACGAAACCGCCATAGTCCCCAATCGCGCTGACCAGGGGCGCGCCCTTGGTAGGACTCAGGAGTTGGAGGGCTACCGACTCTTCAATTCCGGTGGCCATCGCGTGCCAAATGACCGGTTTGCCTACGTCACTGTCACTTAAGTTGAAAGTTTCATGCCCACCGTATCCGGTGGTGAAGAGAGCATGGTTGGGATCCTTCGGATCAATTTCGATATCGAAGAGCCAGTGTATGCCGGTCCGTGAGATGTAGGGGGCCTTGGCGTAGTTGTACGTCTCCTTGCCGCCGATGGTCGAATGCCAGCTTGATCCTCCGTCTAGCGTGCGGAAGATCTGTTCGTGCTCTGGATGTCCAAAGGTCGAAACGATCGCAACGTTCGGCTTACCGGCTTGCACGCTGACCGCGACGTACCCAAAGCTTCCTTTCTCGGGAGTTACATTTGTCCACACTCCGTCTTTCAGCTTCCAAACCGCTCCGTCAGTCATCCGCTGGGGGCCAGGATTTGAGCCGTAGGTGAGCCAAAGCGTCCCATCATCGCCGCGAACCATGTGGGTCGGAAACAGGCCGGTCGGCTGCCCTGGGACAGGAGCCCAAGTGAGTCCCCCATCCTGGGAGCGAAACAAATTGGGCCCTACCGAGTCGGACACAGCCGCATAGGCGACCGAACTGCCCTTCCCTGGGGCGCCGGTTGCTGGATCAAATAATGTGACCACGACTCCTGCTCCCCGGGCCCCCCCGATTGCCTCAAGCCCGGTGCGACGCCAAGTACCGGCCGCGTCGTCGCTCTTCCACAGCCCGTCGTGGCGAGTTCCGAGAAGCAAGCATTGAGAGTTGTTCGGGTCCACCGTCATGCGCTCCCCGTTGCCACGGCCGTTCTCGTTGCCTCCAAACTTAATCGGCAAACGTGTGATTTGAAAACTCTGTCCGCCATCGTTCGAGCGAAGGATCGCCCCATCGGGAGTGGAGCGATTTGTATAGGTTCCGCAAGCCAAATACACTTTTTTGGCGTCATTGGGGTCAACGGCGATGCTCTCGACCCCCATCAGGTTCAAATCCTGAAACGGCATCCAATCGAGCATGGGCATCCAACGATTCGCCTTTGCGTCCCAGCGGTAAGCACCGCCCATATCCGTTCGGGCGTATCGTACACCTTTGGCAGTCGGGTGAAAAACAATCCCATCCACGAAGCCAGCCCCGACCATCTGCACGCTTTTCCAGCGGTAGGGGACAGTCTTAGGCGGCTGGACGGTCACTTGGGACGAGACGAGTAGAAGTGCGGCGATCAGGCAGCTTTGCATGAGGTGGTTCGAGGCGCCCTTGAGGTGGGCTAACACCAGGGCAGGGCCGGATTCATCTTGCCCTCTGCAGGGGAGCATATTCGCGCATTCGTAACTGAATATTCATATATTCAGGCCGTTTCAACCCTTAGACCCGGGAGATCACGACACCTTGGTTGCAGTGATCACGGAGGATTTCCACGATGCTCGCCAACACGGCGGCACGCAAGATCCCGCTTTCCATCGGAACGAGAAACTTCAGTGAACCGATCTGCCCTCGACCGGTATCGCTAGCTTCCCATGCACGATGCAACTGGGCGATCTCAGTTTTACGATCTGCCGCGATGAGGTGGCGGCAACCCGCCTCCTCCAGACAAAAGAAGACCGGAAAGCCACGCTGAGTCTCGTCAATCGGGCTTGTGGCAAGCGACGTTCTCGAAGTCGGTAGCACGAGACATTGCTTTTGGCGAGGATCCTGAGCCTGGCTCACCGAATACGAGTTATAGAAATATTGTGCGGTTCCAACCCCAAAGGGATCGGTCTGGAAGTGACCTTCTAAGAGCGAATCTGCCGAATCGCCCCAGATCTCGACAAATCGTTTCGTTGCGGTGGAAGCCAATTCCAACTTGATCGTGGCGAGGCGAAGGTCGTGGCCAACTGCGAAAAGTTCGTAGGTGTTGCCCAGGAGTCTGGCAAGGAGTCCATGTCCGGTGGACCGCACTTCGTACTCCATCACGTCGACTCCGCCCATACCAAGAGCTTAGCCTAGTTCGGCACGGTGGCGACCCAGAAAGTGGGCGTACCTGGTTTTTGCTCCGACTGCCCACTGCCAGGTGCGAACCGCAAACGCTACATGTCACTTCGAACTGATTGGCTCTTAATTGCCTATACAGATGAATATTCGTATATTTCAATTTGAATATACGAATATTCAAATACCATCGTCTTGTCAAGCAATGGAGCAAATGCAACACATTTGGGGGGATCGTCGGCCGATAACGCTGAACGACATTGCGCGAGAGGCGGGGGTTAGCCAGTCAGCGGCTTCCGTAGTCCTGAACGGAGCCCGTTCGGGCACCCGGATTTCCGCGCTTCGTCGCCGCGCGGTTTTGGAGGCAGCGGAGCGCATGGGCTATCGCCCCAACGCGCTTGCTCGGTCGTTGACCACAGGTCGCACACACCGCATCGGGCTGTACTCAGGCCGTTCTCAACTTGACTCCCGGAACTCATTCTTCGCTGAACTTCTGGGTGGAGTGCTGGACGGGGCCGCCGAGAATAAGCAGAACACCATGGTGCACTCCTCGGGTTGGGGAGAGGATGGCCTTCTAGACCTGGTGTCAAATCGAGCTCTCGATGGTCTCGTCGTTCATGCCAGCGACGATGACCCCATCATTCCACTGCTCTGCGAATTGAGAGTTCCCGCGATTGCTGTCGCCGATCGCATCGAGGGCTTGCCGTCGGTAATCGTCGACGACGAGGCAGGTGGAGAGCTACAAGCGCGCCATCTGGCATCGCTGGGACACCGACATGTCCTCTTAAAACAGTTTCCAGGCCGAAGCGGATCGTCCACTGCCCGGATGGAGTCGCTCGCCCGAACGCTTGAAAAGCTGGGAATTAGGGCAACCCTTCGATACGAGACGTTCGCCGAGAACGATGGCCTCGATCCTTCTGACATTGAGATTCTTACCGAAGGACCGGAGCGCGCCACTGCGATCGTGGGCTGGAGCGATCACGTCGCTCAGCGGATCTGTAATCGACTCGACCGAATCGGACTCAGCATCCCGGGGTACGTCTCCGTCGTTGGGTTTGATGGCTTTACCCACTCCGCAACTCCTCGACACGCCTTAACCACGATCCGTGCGCCCTGGGCGCAGGTCGGACGCCAGGCCGTCACTCATCTCAACGCCCTCATCGAAGGCCAATCCGTGCCGGACATCACCGTGATACCGGTCGAATTCGTTCGAGGAGACACAACTTAACCCTGCACTTCGACGTGCAAATCTCAATCCATTGTAGGAAAAAATGAATAAGCAACGCGCATTTACACTCATAGAACTTCTAGTCGTGATCGCAATCATCGCGATCCTTGCTGCAATCCTTTTCCCGGTCTTCGCTCAGGCTAAGCTTGCCGCGAAGAAGACTTCCGACCTGGCCAATCTGAAGGAGCTTGGAACGGCAACGTTTCTGTACGACGGCGACTCTGACGACATCCTTCCTCCCGGGAACTCGTACGCAGCGTTGCCCTATGCTGGTGACGGAACGTTCATCACGTGGAGGGAGCTCATCTTTCCCTACATCAAGAACGGGCTTGGATCTGGCGCCCTCGCGAATCGCGGAACAACCCCCTTCGTTTGGGGTGGAATCTTCGCCTCTCCCGGAGCTCCCCAATATGGACGAGGATACGAAGCCCACGCAACGCTGATGCCCACCGGCGATCAGATCGGATGGGACTTTGTCAACAAGACGCTCAGCACCGTTTCATCAACCGTTCTTCGCCATCCCTCACAGACGCTCCTTTTCACTACCCAGGGAATCGAAACGGACAACAAGAAAGGCAGCTATGTTGGCGTTGAGACGAGCAATGGCCTTTATGATGCGATCTGGGCTTACTGTGGACCAAACGGCGCCAGTCAATGTGGAGGCCAGCCAGGCGTCTCATGGGCAACGACCGACGTCGATCAGGCTGGGAACTGGTTCACCAATATCACTCCCCGGTTCCGATTCAATGGCGTGGCCAACGTGGCCTGGGCTGACGGCCACGCAAAGTCAGTTCAGAAGCTGGCCTTCAACTACTGCCGCATGATGGCTCTCCCTGAGGTCGGACATGACGGTACAGGAAATACCGCAGTCGCCGGCGTCTTCGGCCCTACCGGTCAGTGCACGGTTGCCGGATTTTCGGACAACTAAATTCAACAATGAAAAAGCCAAACATCACGCTGCTCCTCGTCGCCCTCGTGGCGACGGGGTGCGGAAGTAGCGATCCCGGGGCCAGTGTGCCGCCGGCAAAGCCGGTAACTCAGGCGGACGTAGACAAGATGACGCCCGAGCAAAAGGCAGGATACGAGCAGGCGATGAAGTCAATGAACGGAGCCCGATCGATCCACAATCAGCCACCTGCGGGTACGACGGGTGGTTAGCAAATCACTCATTCTCTGTGCCTTATTAGGGTGCTCGATCGCGGGTTGCCGCGACTCGATGGAAGATGAGGCGCCGCCCGCGAAGGCGGCGTCTCATGTCGATCTTTCGTCGGGAAAGATCGTCAAAGATTTAGTGGCCGTTTGGAAGTTCCGCGACGGAACCTACCGGTTTGATTCGGATGGCTCCTACACCTTTCACTATGATCGTCTTGAGCCGGCTGGTCCCGGTCAACCTCCAAAGAGAAGCACCGGCGACGAAAAGGGTCGTTGGTCCGCCGATTCGGCCACCCTATTCCTAAAGGGCGCACGAGGAATCGACTTTAAAATGGGCTATGTGGTGAAACAAGCCGGTAACGTCTTAGAATTGAAGCCTCCCTACGCAAAGATCCCCGACACCTTTACCCGCCTGAAATCATAATTCCAAAGAGATCCGATTCTTGAAAATTCTTACCTTTCCTTGTCACCTCGCCGCACTCTTCGTTCTGTCGCTCGCGAGTTCCGTGTGTACGGCTCACCAAACTTCAACCCCGCAAACGCGAGAGCGGATATTGATGGATTCCGACTGGCGTTTTGCTTTTGGCCATGCTACCGATCCCAAGCGAGACTTTGATCCCGATCCAGTTGGCTCTACCTTTAGCTATTTCGCCAAGGCGGGCACCGCAAACGGTGCGGCCAATGACCGATTCGATGACTCGGGTTGGCGGCAGGTTGATCTCCCCCACGATTGGGTCGTGGAACTTCCGTTTAGTGAGAAGGGAAGCGGCAGCCACGGATACAAAGCGGTCGGCAAGAACTTTCCCGAGGTGAGCGTGGGGTGGTACCGAAAGACCTTTTCCCTTCCTGCCACCGATAAGGGCAAGCGAATAGCCATCGACTTCGATGGCGCTTTCCGTGACTCCCAAGTGTGGGTCAACGGCTTCTACCTCGGTCGCGAGTCGAGCGGCTACAACGGCTTCGGCTACGACATCTCCGACTACGTGAACTTCGGTGGCAAAAACACCATCGCCGTGCGTGTGGATGCCTCTCTGGAAGAAGGTTGGTTCTACGAAGGTGGGGGCATCTACCGCCACGTCTGGCTCACCAAAACCGCGCCTGTCCACATCGCCCGTTGGGGCACGTATGTCGCGACGACTGTCGATCACTCGTCGGCAAAGGTCGACGTTCAATCTACGGTCCAGAACGACGCCGATGCTCCCGCACGGTTCGAAGTGTCGCAAACGGTCCTCAGCCCAGAAGGAAACTCGGTCGCCACGAGCCACTCCAAGTCTTTCGATGTAGGCCCTGGGGGAACCCTCGAAATCCCTGCGTCCCTCAAGGTTGCCCGAGCCCAACTCTGGTCGATCGAAACGCCATCACTGTACAAGCTCGTCACTACGGTATCCCAATCGGGCAAAGAAGTCGACCGTTATGAAACCCCATTCGGCATTCGCACCCTTCACTGGGATGCCGAAAAAGGTTTCTTCCTGAACGGCAAACGAGTGCAACTGAAGGGTGTCTGTGACCATATCGATCATGCCGGAGTAGGGACGGCGCTTCCCGATGCCCTGGATGTTTGGCGCCTGAAGCAGCTCCAGAAGATGGGAGTCAACGCGATCCGGACGAGCCACAACGCGCCCTCTCCTCAGCTTTTGGACGCCTGTGACCGCCTCGGCATCCTCGTGATGGACGAGAACCGCGAGACCGGAATCAATCCCCAAGAATTGAATAACCTTAAGCGGCTGATCCTTCGAGACCGCAACCACCCGTCCGTTTTCGTCTGGTCCCTCGGAAACGAGGAGTGGAGCATCGAAGGCAACGAACGAGGCGCCCGTATCACCGCGACCATGCAGGCGTTCGCCAAGTCTCTCGATCCCACCCGTCTTTCAACCGTAGCGATCAGCGGTGGATGGGGCAATGGAACGTCAACGACCATCGACGTGATGGGATTCAACTACTACACCCATGGCGATGGCCGAGACACTGGCAACGATCGCTACCACGCGAAGTTTCCCAACAAGCCCTCGGTGGCAACTGAAGATGGATCCACCATCTCGACCCGTGGAGTCTACGACCACAACAAAGAGAATGGCCATATCACCGCTTACGACGTCAATGCGCCGAGTTGGGCTACCACGGCGAGTGACTCGTGGCAGCACTACGCAGCCCGCCCCTACGTCGCCGGCCAGTTCCAGTGGACTGGATTCGACTACCGCGGAGAACCGACGCCGTTCGGCTGGCCAAACATCTGCTCTCAGTTCGGAATTCTGGACTTGTGTGGGTTTCCCAAGGATAACTTCTACTATTATCAGGCGTGGTGGTCAGGGAAGCCGGTTCTCCATCTATTTCCTCATTGGAACTGGAAAGGAAAAGAAGGTCAGCCGATTGACGTCTGGGTCCATAGCAACTCCGACGAAGTGGAGCTGTTCCTGAACGGCGCCAGCCTCGGAAGAAAGTCGATGCCCAAGAACGGCCACCTGGAGTGGAAGGTGTCGTATGCTCCGGGGACCCTTGTCGCTCGTGGATACACCGGCGGAAAAGAGGCCCTGACCGACAAGGTCGAGACCACCGGAGATCCAGTCTCTGTGCAACTCACTCCAGATCGCTCGGAGATCTCCGCCGATGCCGCTGACGTGTCGGTCGTCACCGTCTCAGCCCTCGACTCGGACGCCCGTGCCATCGCCACCGCCAACCTTCCGGTGACCTTCGAAATCTCTGGCCCCGGCCGGATCATCGGTGTCGGCAACGGAGACCCGGTCTCCCATGAGGCAGACAAGTCGGTCGACGGAGTTTGGAAGCGCTCCCTCTTTAACGGCCTCGCTCAGATCATCGTCCAATCCACCGGCACCCCCGGGGAGATCACCCTCATCGCGAGGTCACCTGGCCTAAAGGATGCGGTTATCAAGATCAATACGAAGGGCAAGTAGAAATTATCGGAGTGCTGAGAAAAATCACCGCACTCCAAAAAATGCAACCTTTGAAAATTTTCTAAGGCAACCAATGCAAGACTCTCCAGGCCGCCGCACGCCACAGAGAATCACGCCTGGCTACGGTTCGCCTTGAGCAGCATCAACGTCGAGGGCCAGTGGGTGGCTTTCGGGCTCGCGGAGGCGAGAATATCGCCGTGGTCGTTGATGGCGAAGGCTTCGCCGAATTCGAACGACGTTCCTGGGCTCACTAGGTCGTCGAGGTAAGTTATTTTTCCCTTGCTCCACAAGACGGCTCGGTTGTCGACTTCGCCGACCACGTCTCCGTTTACGTTCACCGACTTAGCCTGTCCCTCACGGGCTCCGTTCGGAAGGGGGAGCGTTGTAAGAGTCCCGTCTTTCCAGACGAACGGTCTGCGCCAGTGGGCAGGGGTATCGGACCAGGTCATGTAGGTTCCAACCACGATGTGGCTCGCGCTTATGGCGGCTGCCGCGATGATCATCCCTCCCGTACCGATTGCGACCTGTTTTCCGTGATCGATGAAGAAGGTCGTGGGTTTGTCCCGCCTTGGAAGCATTCTGCCGGAAGGGTGGACTCCGACCCAGGTTCCGTCAGGGCCGAGGATCACCGGGCGAGGAAGTCCGTAATCTCGTTCGCTTCGAGGCGGCCAGGAAGAGATCCGGAACAAACCTTCGACCCCGTCTTCCGCCCCAAGGATGTGACCCTGGTCGTCGATGCCGACAGGTTCCCCTCTGGGAGGGTTCACAGTTGGGCTTTTGGGTGCCCGACAGAGGTTCAATCCGCCGTGGGACCAAATCCCCCAGCCCTCCCGGCCATAGATGGCAACTTCGTCTCGATTGTTTAGTCCCGCAATGCCTTTGGCTTGTGGCGGGAGTTCCAGCCATCGCCCGTTGCTCCAGATCTCAGGCGCTACGGGCCGGCTCCATTTGTAGAACATCCCGGCGACCACGTCGTTGTTGTTCAGAAACACCGGCCCAGCCGGAGGCTCCTTAAGGTTCATGAGCGTGTAGGTCGCGACGAACGCCAGCATTCGTAACGCTAGACGATTTGGCGTGGGTGCGAGTTACACGGATGGGCGATTCTAACCTGGACCACCGTACGGCTGGCATTGAGCGGACTCGAAACAGCCTGGAAGGTTAGCGGCTGGCTTGTGCATTGAACGTACATATAACCAACGGTCGACCCGGTCGCAAATAAAGATAAAAGGGCGACGGAGCATAGCAACGTGCATCTCGTGCGCAGACCGACGATGAGGGCTACGGTGGCGGCAACGAGGCAGAGTGGGAGTACTCCAACCACAAACAAGACAATTGGAAACGCGAACAGGCCTAGCTGGCCATCGTTTGGATTTCCCGTTTGGGTGTTCAGGTAGAGCAAGACAGCGGCCGGAAGCCAGCAGAGGGCACACACGAGCAACCAGAAAGGGAGACTTTCCGGCGAGTCGAAGTTGCCTTGCGTGGACCATGCGGTCTTCGTTGGTTTCATGGCGTATCCCCCGATGGTTAAGGTCAGCTTAACGCCCTTTTTCAAGTATTGAGGCTTTTGGGTTCGATGAGGCCGTGATTTCAGCGGACTATTAATGGGTCGTAGAGGCCACAACCCGTCCTGGCTTGTCATTACCCACATCTGTCATTTCAGCACCAGACTCAATTTGGAGTCGCTCTTGCGACGCAGGATGGACTGAGTTCCCCCTCCCTGCCCTCCTCATCGCACCGCTTCGCTGATGTGGAGGGAACCGTTCACGATGAAGTCGTTGAATCGCAGGTTCAATGAGACCTCGATATGTTGATAATGACAAGCCGTCAGGGGTTGTTCACAACATTTTCTAGAGTGGGCGTCGGGTAGCCCAATACCATCTCGCGGTAGGCGTGGCCCCCACGCATGGTAAATACCTCCGTGTGTGAGACGGTGAGCCCTTCGTCGATTCCACTGATGCCTAGCCGAAACGAATCGACCTTACCGAGTTCCGACCTTGTCTTAGCCAAGTCGTTCTTAAGACGCTGAGGTATGTCCTTGGGAATTGCAGTTCCGCACACCTCTGCGTCGTACACGGACTTAACGGCCTTTCGAGTTGACTCGATTTGAACTGACATAGCACGACAGTCCAGGGCGACACCGACCACCACGAGACCGAATGTAGCTAGAGCCGCCTGTCGAAGACGCGTCACAAGAGGGTGCCCGGTCCAAAGTCTTCGCGAAGATGGTTATTGAGAGAGTTCGTCACGCCAATTCTCTAGAGTGACGCCAAATCCTGCATCGCGCACATATTGGAAGTGGCGCTGATTCCCGGTTACTACGGACAGATCCCTTCGAATTGCGCACCCACCGATCAAAGGATCCGAATAACCAACTTCGCGGCCTAACCTGCGGAGTGTCCCGAGAATCTTTCCCGCCAAGTAGTAATCCTCTGAGTCGGGAACGATCTCCTCATTTTGCGCGAGCATCTGGCGAGTTCTATTGAGCTTGGCTGCGGCTTGACTCTTCTCTAATCCAGTGACAATTTCGTACAGGGTCACGCTCGTAAATGTTATGACGTTGTGCTCGGCTACGTAATTCGAAGCATTCTGGATTACCCTCGGATCCCGGGCGCTTAGAATCTCAGAGAGAATGTCCGTATCGACAATGGCCCTAATCACCGAATTCTTTCACCCGTTCGGCATTTCTCGACGCTACTGATTCGAGCGATATCTGGTGAATAAGTTCCGGGGTGTCTGAAAATAGACCAAATAGCAATTCGCCCGGCTTTTTGGCGGGAAAGGAGGAGTTTGGAGCGTTTTGGCGGTCGGCAGCGTACTCGCGAAGGGCGGTTCGGACTGCCTCAGCAGGTGACACCTGATCGCGGTTCACGATCGCCTCAATCAAGCGAGCTTCCGGCGTATTCGTCTGGAGGTGAAGGGGGATGTCAAAGCTCAAGGTTAGCCAGCTCCGGCGAGTTAATCGCTCGCATTGATGATATCGCTATCTACGCCAGAATTTGGACTTTCATGGGCCTCTTCTGGCCACAACCCCGGGATCCGGAGGCTTCGCTGATGGAGAGGGCCCAATATACAATCTAGTCCCAGAGTCGCACGTTAATACGGCCTGGAGATTTGCGTAACGACAAGCCCTCCCGTAGTAGCTCACCCTCTCGGTTTCCACCCCGGGGTTTCGACGGTGTCACGACAAACCGAGACACCGCAATTTCACTGCCTTCTTCTTCCGGAGTCGTGAAGCCGTCTACACTAAGGTGTGGAGATTGGTGACCGGTTACCGGCACTCCGGCATCGGCACTTCCGAAACTGGGTCTTGGGTGCGTTTGTCTCCAACATCGGAGGCCAGTTACAGGCCTGGGCGATCTTTTGGCATTTGGACCATCTGACTCACTCCACCCTCTCGGTCGGCTATGTCGGTTTGATTCGCATCGTGCCGCTCATTGGGCTGGGGCTATTTGGCGGAGTAGTGGCCGATCAGTTCGACCGGCGTAAAGTGCTGATCCTCACCCAAACCGGCATGGCGCTATCGGCGGCGGGGTTGGCCATCGTCACCATTCTAGGGCTGATTAGCCCGCCCGTGATCTACGTCTTTATCGTGCTCGACGCGACCGCTCGGGCATTTGATGGTCCCGTGAGACAGGCGATTGTTCCCAACCTGGTACCTTCCGAGCACTATCCAAATGCGGCCAGCATTAACGGGATTCAATGGCGTCTCGGTGAGGTGCTAGGGCCGGCACTCACCGGGATTCTCATCGCCAGTCTGGGGCCGGTTCACGGAACGTTCGCTTGTTACGCGCTCAATGCGATTTCTTACGGCGCGGTCATCGGGGTCGTCCTTCTTCAGCCGTCGTATACGCCGACCTCGGTGCGGTCAACTTCTGCACGAGAGGTGTTCCACAGCATCGGGGAGGGAATCCAGTTTCTGCGGTCGACGAAGGTGCTGGCGAACGCGATGTGGATCGACTTCTGGGGCACGTTCTTCGCGGGCGCAGTGGCACTTCTGCCCGCCTTTGCCCGCGTGGAGTTGCATCTCGATGCGCGAGGATACGGCTACTTAGCCGCCTCGGCTGGGTTTGGAGCGATGGTGGCGTCGAGCGTGCTTGCTTGGATCCCGACGATTCGCCGACAGGGGCGCTGGGTCATCCTCATGATCACCGCTTATGGTCTGGCAACGGTGCTGTTCGGGATCAGTCCCAACCTTTGGTGCGCCATGTTGTTCCTAGCATGCACGGGCGCGGCCGACATGATCAGCACGGTACTCCGTCAGACCATTCGCCAACTCGCGATTCCCGACACCCTTCGAGGGCGCCTCTCGGGAATCGGAATGATCTTCCAGGTCTGCGGTCCGCAAGCGGGCGACTTCGAAGCGGCTACTCTGGCGAACTACACGGGCGTGCGCGCTTCCCTGCTCCTCGGCGGTTTTGGCGCGATGCTGATCGCGGGCTGGTATGGAGTCCGAGGTCCCGCGCTGGACCAGTACGAGAGCCGCCACATGGTCGAGGGCGGCTAAACTCGATCGATGGATCAAGTGAGCTGGGATGACTTCGCTAAAGTCGAAATTCGTGTGGGGACGATTGTCTCGGCCGAGCCGTTTCCTGAGGCACGCAAGCCGGCCTACAAGCTCACCATCGACTTTGGTGAGTTCGGAGTCAAGCGCTCTAGTGCCCAGATCACGAAGGTGTATTCGCTTGACGAGTTGCCCGGGAAACAGGTGATGGCAGTGATCAATTTCCCGAGCAAGCGAATTGCCGGATTCGAGTCGCAATGCCTGGTTTGTGGATTTGACCGAGCGCCCGGGGAAGTTGTGCTGGCGCAACCCGGCGATCCGGTTCCGAACGGAACGAGGTTGTATTGAATCTGTTCGTTCGAGCTCTTCAGAAGTCTTTTTGCAGCCCTCAGGGAGTGGTGTGAAAGTGGCCCGAGTTGGAAGCCGGAAGGCGGAGACACAAATCATTCTCCGCCGACGGATGGACGCAAGAATAGGGCGGAATGTAATCCGGAACCGCGACCGCTAACCCTGCTGAGCTGGCTTCTTTCCGGGTGTGAAGCTGGTGCCGCAGCCGCAGCTTCGGGCGGCGTTGGGGTTTTCGAACTTGAAACCACCACCCACCAGATTGCCGGTGTAGTCGAAGGTCGACCCATTGAGGAATCCGGCGCTCTTGGCGTCGCAGACCACGGTCACGCCGTCGAGTTGGAGTTCGAGGTCGATCGACTTTCGGACGGTGTCGAGCTTCATGACATACTCCATACCGCTGCAGCCTCCTCCCTTGACGCCCACCCGTAGGAACACATCGGGGCGTCCATCCTTTGCGATCAGGCGTTGAACCTGTTTGAGGGCGGCGGGGGTAACGGTGACGGGAAAAACGGTGCTAGTGAGATCTACCGGAGTCATGCCAGTTGATTCCTTCGCGGGGGCTCCGCGAACATGCGAACATTGGTTGCAGGGGTCTCCTTTTCGAGGAGATCGGCAAGGGTTACGCGGTCGAGAACTTCATCAACCGCCGTTTGAACGACTTGCCAGAGCGATCGCACGCTGCAGTCCACGGCGTGGGCGCAGATCGACGTGGGGCCGCCGTGGCGGGTGCAAAACTGGTCGTCGAAGAGTTTTCCGCCGAGTTCGGCGAGCACGTCACCGACTCGGATGAGTTCAGGCGTCCGGGCCAATGCATAGCCGCCGGCCTGTCCACGGGTGCTCTTCAGAAAGCCTCCTTTCCGGAGGATCATGGTGAGCTTTGCCACGTGGGTGGGAGTGAGGCCCTCGACCCGACTGATTTCAGGAATCGTCATCGATCCATCTGGTCCGAGCCGGGCGATTTGTAGCAGGCACCGAAGGCCGTACTCTTCTTGGGCGGAGAACTTCATAGTCAGTCGATTCCTAACATGAGGCGAGTCTCCTGGGACATCATCTCAATCGTAAATGGAGGGTCCCAAGTCAGCTCAACCGACACGTTCCCGATGCTCGGTGTCGCTCTGACCGCGCACTCGATTTCGCCAGGAAGGATTCCCGCCACTGGGCAGGAAGGAGAGGTCAGTGTCATGAGGATGTGGACGTCCTTATTGTCCGCCACCTGCACGTCGTAGATGAGGCCAAGATCGTAGACGTTCACCGGGATTTCCGGGTCGTAGACCGTGCGCAACTGCTCAATCACTTCACCAGCGAACAGCGTCTTCTGGATGCTGTTAAGGGGAGCGGGAGCCGGCTTTTCGATCTCTACGGGTTCTGGCATGGTGTTCTCTTAGAAATCCTATTCGGTGCTGACGGCTTCTTCCTCACCTTGAAGTGCGGCGCGAAAAGTGTGCCAAGGAAGGGTCGCGCATTTGATGCGGACGGGATACTCCCGCACTCCGGCGAAGACTTCGAGGTCGCCGAGGTCGGGATGCGGAACCGCCTCACCGGTCGTCGTGACCATCTGTTGAAACTCTTTAAAGATCGCTTCCGCCTCTTCGAAGCTCTTTCCTTTGACCGCCTCCGTCATCAGAGAAGCGCTCGCGGTCGAGATGGCGCAGCCGCTTCCCTCGAATCGCACGTCGGTCATCTTGCCATCTTCGGTGGAAATATAGACGCGGACGTTGTCACCACACAGCGGGTTGTGACCTTCAGCCGTGCGAGCGGCGCCTTCGATCCGGCCGTGATTCCGCGGGCGCTTGTTGTGATCCAAGATCACTTCCTGATACAGCTCTCGCAAATCCAAACTCAAGAAAACATCTCCTTTATCTTCCTCACGCCCGATGCAAGTCGTTCCGCTTCATTCATCGTGTTATAGAACGCGAAAGAAGCGCGGGCGGTTGCCGGAACGCCAAGGCGGTTCATCAACGGCATGCAGCAGTGATGCCCGGCACGAATCGCGATCCCGTCACTGTCCAGGATGGTGCCGATGTCGTGAGGGTGGGCGCAGTCCAGCGTAAAGCTGACGATTCCCGCCTTGTCGGGAGCGGAGCCATTGATCTGGACCCCGGGAATCTCAAGGAGTAGACGAGATGCCTCGTTTGCGAGTTCGGCCTCTCGGCGGTGGATAGCCCCGAAAGCGACGACGAGTGCCTCACGATCGGTCATGTCGGGCTTCTCGGGCCCCACGTACCATCGGCCGAGGTGGGCGAGGTAGTCGATCGCTGCCCCAAGGCCGATGACTCCGGCGACGTTGGGAGTGCCCGCCTCGTACTTTGCCGGAAGCTCCGCGTACGTTGTGCGCTCGAAGCTCACCGTGCGAATCATGTCCCCACCGCCCTGGTAGGGGGGCATCGCCTCCAAGAGGGCTCGCTTGCCGTATAGAACGCCGACGCCGGTCGGAGCGTAAATCTTGTGGCAGCTAAGCGTGTAGAAGTCGGCGTCTAGGTCTTGGACGTCGATCGAAAGATGGGGGCCGGCCTGAGCGCCGTCGACGAGCACCAGCGCGCCCACCGCGTGAGCCATCTCGACCATCTGCTTGATCGGGTTGACGGTGCCCAGCGAGTTGCTCACATGGACGATGCCAACTAGCTTGGTCTTCTCGCTCAGGAGACCCGCATATGCTTCAAGGTCTATCTCTCCAGCGTCGGAAATCGGGATCACCTTGAGTGTCGCTCCTACCCGTTCGGCGGCCATCTGCCAGGGAACGATGTTGGAGTGGTGCTCCATGGTGGAGATCAAGATCTCGTCACCTTCGGCAATGCACGGAGTGGTCTTTTGTCCGTTCGTGGCCTTGGCCGACGCCCCGGAGGTGAGGCAGGTTGCGACGAGGTTGATGCTCTCTGAGCAGCCACGTGTGAAGATGACTTCTTTGGAGCTAGCCGCATTGAGAAGAGTCTGGACCTTGACACGGGCCGCGTCGAACTCGGAGGTCGCGATCTGGCTCAGGTAGTGGACGCCACGATGGACGTTGGCATTTTGCGCTCTCCAATATCGGTCGAGGGCATCGATCACGAGTTGAGGCTTCTGGGACGTCGCCGCGTTGTCCAGGTAAGCGAGTTGCTTGCCTCTCACGACGGTTTCCAGGATGGGGAAGTCCGCTCTTAGGACCTCAAAATTAGGCGCTTTTACGGTTAAAGTCATTCGACTCCCTCCCTTGCTCGGTTTGCCGTACAGAACTCAAACAGCGCGAGCCACTCCTGCCTTTGGAGTTCCACCAATTCCGCAGGGTTCTGACGGTGATCTCTTTGAACTCGGTCGACAAAATCGAACGGATTTCCGTACACCGCTTCGAAGATCGAAACATCGCCCGCCTGTCTGAGCCAATACTTGCTATTGCCAAAGTCTCCCTCGCGCCGGTGCATCACCGCATGCCAAAGGGCTCCCTCGATGGTGTGAAGCCCTTGGCTGATCGAGTGCGACCGATCGAGATCGTCGACATACAACCAAAGCCCAGAGGCTAAACAGGGCCGTTCGTTTAGCTGTTCACTGATCGTCTCGGTAATCGAAAGCAGTTCCGGACGCTGGCGACG
This sequence comes from uncultured Armatimonadota bacterium, assembly GCA_903904815.1. GTDB lineage: Bacteria > Armatimonadota > Fimbriimonadia > Fimbriimonadales > Fimbriimonadaceae > Fimbriimonas. The sequence continues at coordinate 39,833 of CAIVDU010000102.1, read as the reverse complement.
AAGGGGAACCAGGTCCGGCATCGCCGACGCTAGCGGCAGAAGCTCGGTCAGCGGCTCCAGCAATTCGGCGACTTGGGCGGTCACGACGCAGCCCCCAGCCCATATCCATTTCCTAGGGTAGGGGCTTTGCCAGGCTGCACCGCGATGTTCACGCTTCTATTGCCTCCGGTAAGTCTTCTGTCTCTCCGATCTTTGAGAACAGAATCGCTTCCAACGCCGTGCGGGCATCCTTCACGGTGATCTTCTCCAGCACCTCGGCCGCAAACGCATATACGAGTATGGCCTGAGCCTGTTGGCGCGGGATTCCACGAGCGCGAAGGTAGAACAGAGCGTCGTCTCGAAGCTGCCCCACGGTGGCGCCGTGCGTGCACTTCACGTCGTCCGCGAAGATCTCAAGCTGCGGCTTCGTATTGAACGTCGCGTTTGGGGAAAGTAACAATCCCTGGTTGGTCTGCTTCGCGTCCGTCTTCTGGGCGTCTTCATACACGAAAATTTTGCCGTTGAACACGCCAGTGGCCCGGTCGGCCAAGATCGACTTGTAGACCTCGAACGAATTGCAGTTTGGCTTCGCGTGGTCGATTCTCGTGTGGTTGTCCACCACTTGGTCGCCTTTGCCCACGGTAACTCCGTTCAGCCAAGTCTCGGTGAACTCCCCGATGAGTGAAACATTGACGTCGTTTCGCGCGATGCGTGAGCCAAAGCTCACGTTGTTCGAAGTGTAAACCGAGCCACCCTCTTGGGTGGTTGAGAGGTTCGCGATGTGGACGCTGTCGTCCGTCTCGACTTGGACCTTGGTGTGCTCAAGGTTCGCGTCTTTGCCGAGAACTGCCTCCGTAACTGCGTTCGTAAAGTAGACGCCATCGAGGCCAACGTAAGTCTCGATCACCTTAGCCTGCGCGGCTTGCTCCAGCACGATCAAGACTCTCGGGTAAGCGACGAATGGACCGTGGTCGGCCCGACTCAAGAAAATGACCTGAACGGGCTTCTCCAACACGACGCCCTTGGGAACGTAAACGAACGCGCCCTCGCCGAGGAACGCCGTATTCAACGACACGAATCGTTCGTCGTTAGTAGTTCCGAGCTTGCCAGTTAGGTTAGCGTGCTTGCCCAAGTGCTCGAGGATCGTGGCCTCGTGAGCCAGAAACCCATTTTCCAGCGTCCCCACGAACACTCCTTTGGGAAGAGCGTGGGCTGAGGAGAGTTCGGGGGCGAACTCGCCATTGACGAACACGACGGTGATCGCGTCGAGGTTGCCCAGCACGGCAGTTTCGAGCTGACGTCGGTCGACGGTCGCGCCGTAGGCGGGAGCAAATTTTCCGTCCTGCAGAAGACGCAGCGAAACGTACTTGAACTCCTCGTCTCGAATCGTCGGAATTCCGACTCGCTCGAAGTCTTGGAACGCCTTCTCTCGAACGGTTTGCAGGATCTCAGGTCCATGGGCGGCCAAGATGGGACGGAGAAGCTCGAAATTCTCGATCAGGGAGTGTGGTCGCTCAAAAAGTTTGGTCATGGTTCTTTAAAGGGGCGGGGGCGATTAGGCCTTGGCCGCGACTTCTCCTTCAATGAATCCGTAACCCTTTTCTTCGAGTTCCAGGGCCAACTCACGACCGCCGCTCTTGACGATTCGACCGTCCATGAGCACGTGCACGAAGTCCGGCACGATGTAGTTCAGCAGGCGCTGGTAGTGGGTCACCACCACGATGCCTCTTTCCGGACCGCGCAGAGCGTTCACGCCGTTTGCGACGATCTTCAGGGCGTCAATGTCCAGGCCAGAGTCGGTCTCGTCCAGTACAGCGAGCTTCGGTTCGAGAACCGCCATTTGGAAGATCTCGTTGCGCTTTTTCTCACCACCGGAGAAGCCCTCGTTGACGGCGCGGCTTAGCAGCGAGTTGTCCAGCTCCATCATCTCAACCTTGCTCTTGATGTGGCGCATAAATTCGGTCATCGAGAGTTCGGGCAGATTCCGATGCTTGCGAATGTTGTTTAGAGCGGCGCGCAGGAAGTAGGTGTTGGTGACGCCAGGGATCTCCACCGGATATTGGAACGCCAAGAATATTCCGGCGAACGCGCGCTCCTCTGGATCGAGTTCAAGAATGTCCTCTCCGTCGAGGGTTACCGATCCTTCGGTGACTTCGTACTCATCCTTGCCAGCGATGATGCTCGCGAGGGTGCTTTTGCCGGAGCCGTTTGGACCCATGATCGCGTGGACTTCGCCCGCGTTTACGGTGAGGTCGATTCCTCGTAGGATGGGTTTCTCTTCAACTCGAGCGTGGAGGTTCTTGATTACTAGCATAGGAAAGTCGGAGATCCAATTCGCGGAAGACACTCTACGGAGAATGATTCTTCCTACGAAGATGGTGGGTCAAAATAGACCTAAATGTCAAGATTCATGGGGCCTACTTAAAAGCTTTCGGTAAGGCCACAGGCCTTCGAACGCTTCGGCGAGGATTTCGCGGTTCAAACTACAGTATTGACGCTGGCCTTGGCGGGTTCGGGTTGTCAGCCCCGCATCGGTCAGCACCTTCCAATGGTGGCTCAGAAGAGCCAAGCTGATGCCGGCTCTTTCGGCAAGATCGGAACCACAGAGGGTGTCTTCGGCGGCGAGGATTTCTACCAGCCTCAGGCGAGTGGGGTCCGAAAGCGCGGCAAACACCTTCGCTTTTCGCTCGGTATTTTCTGCGTCCATGCCATTGAGCATACCATCAATCAAATAGTTAAACAACCACTTGACTATCGACATTTTGGCGTGAAATAATAGTATCAGACCGTCATTCGACGGCAATGATTGAGGGATACAAGACTTGGGAAACACGAAAATTATCGGAACTGCGGCATTCGAAAGCGAAGTGCTTGAGACGAAGGGTCTCGTGCTCGTCGACTTTTTCGCCCCATGGTGCCCACCATGCAAGCGACTGGAACCGGAACTGGAACTTGTTGCGCAAGAGCTAGGCGAGGCGATCAAGATCGTCAAAGTCGACGTCGATCAGGACGAGCCACTCTCTTTACAGTACAACGTTCAGCAAATCCCCAACATGACCTTCTTCCGGGATGGCAAGGTGGTGGATCAACACGTCGGTCTCTTACTGAAGCGAGATATTCTCGCCCGGATCCAGCGACTCAGCGAGCAAGTCGCCGCGAAGTAAGCAACGTTCTGGGGCAGGATACGAGTATCTATTTCTCAGATGATCGTAACTGCCCTGGCTTTTTTTGCCACCGCACAAAACTCCCAGCCCGATTTTGCCAAGGAATGGCAGGAGATTCGCCGCTCGATTTCTCGCTCCTACTATGCGAGAAAGACCCGCGAGGCGGAAATGAATCGGATACTAGACGAGTTTGGCGTCAGCATCGGAGGATCGCGAAGCCCAGCGGAGTTTGAGTCGAACGTCAATCGCATGATTGACGCCTTCCACGACTCCCATTTTTCCTATCTGACGAAGAGCGACCAGGGCTGGTACTTAATGGATTCTCTGGCGAAGCGAGATACCGCCGAGTCGATGCCAAACATCGGGGCTTGGTTCCGAAAGACCCCCTCTGGATACGCCGTCCAGATGCTGCTCGACGGGCTTTCAGCGATGGCGTCCGACCTGCGCAAGGGAGACGTGATCGAACAGATTGAAGGCAGACCTTTCACACCGGTGGAGTCCCTTCGACCCTTCGTGGGTCAAGAAGTGTCGCTGACCCTTCGGCGCGGCGTCGAAACACTTTCCCGAAAGATCCGGGTCAATTCACCGAGAGTCCTGCCCATGTTCTTGGAGGCCTCGACCAACAGCGTCAAGATCATCGAAGATCACGGTCGGCGAATCGGCTACTTCCACCTGTGGACGATGGCGAACGATGATTTTCGATCCGCTCTCTCCAATGCCATCTACGGAAAGCTGAAGAACACCGACGGATTTATCCTGGATCTTCGAGATGGTTTTGGGGGCAGGCCGGAGGGATATGCCGATCCTCTGTTTCGTCCGGAAGTCGAGTTGGACTGGATCACAAGCGACAACAAGACCGAGCAGTTGTTCGGCTACGGCAGACCGATGGTCACGATCATCAACGAGGGCTCCCGAAGCGCCAAGGAGGTGCTTAGCTACATCCTGAAGAAGGGCCATCGTTGCACTTTCGTCGGGAGCAGGACGGCCGGGAACGTTTTGGGGACCTTTCCGGAGCGACTTTCCAACGGTTCCTACATCGAAATTCCGATCGCCGACGTATTTACCGATGGGTCGAGGTTGGAAGGAAAAGGCGTCAGCCCGGATATTTCAGTGCCTCAAGAGTTCGATTCGAGCGGAAAAGACCTTGATTTGAACTCAGCGCTCGGACATCTCAAGAACATTCCAACGTTCCATCGATTCGACCAAGCATAAGTGCAGATTCATGTGACCCGGAAAGGCGCGACAACCGTTTCGTAACTTTATGAGGAAAACTCTAAATTCCAACGAGACGCCGACCTAGCCGACTTGAGCGAAGGCGACGCCCGTAGCATAAGCAACAGACACACACTTTGGCTGTAGGGAGACACCCCTTCAGCCATTTTTTTTCGCGTAGCACTTCTGTGCGGCGTGACTTTTTTGCGATGCAAAACGCAATAAGCCTTGGCCATTAAAAGTCTGCTAGGCGTCAAAGTATGTGTCGCTTGAGGCGGAGTGTTCTCCCCATCAGTTCTACCGAGAGCGGCAGATGGGGCTCCCGGATAGCATTTGCTAGCCGGGAGCTTCGTCGCTTATGAAACTCGGACGACGATTTTTCCGACCACGTGGCCGGCCTGGCTCTCTTTCTGAGCTTCGATCGCCTGATCAAATCGCACCACGGTATCAACGACCGGTCGAATCTGGAGGTCTTGGACCAGCGCGGCGAGGTGGTCGAGATCGTGCCGTTTTCCCTTCATGTAGTGATTCACGGACCGCTTCCCGACGGCGGCCGCCTCTTCGGTGGGGGCCTTCGAGGCGATGGAGACGACGATTCCTCCTGGCTTGAGGGCCTTCAAGGATCGGATGGCGGTATCGCCGCCGGCGGCGTCGAGGACCACGTCTATATCAGAGACGATGTCTTCGAAGTTCTCCTTGTGATAATCAAGGATCTCGTTGGCGCCGAGTTCCTGGACGAGATGAGCGTTCTTGGCCGAACAGGTTGCGATCACGAACGCGCCTTTCCACTTGGCGAGTTGAACCGCGAACGTGCCCACGCCTCCGGAGGCGGCCGTGATCACCACGCGCTGACCGGCTTGCAGATTGGCGACGTCAAAAAGGCACTGATAGGCGGTCATGCCGGCGAGTGGAATCGAGGCGGCGTCCGGGAGGTCCATCGAGACCGGCTTCAATCCGGTGGTTGCCACATCGGCGACCACATACTCGGCACACGAGCCGGTAGCAATTCCGTAGACTTCGTCTCCCAGATTGAAGTCGGTGACGCCCTCGCCGAGCTTTTCGACGGTCCCCGAGAACTCGCTGCTCATGATTGCGGGCAGCGGCAACGTCGGAATGAAGTGCCCTTCCCGAATTTTCCAGTCGACCGGGTTCACACCGGAACCCGACACTTTGACGCGAACTTGACCGGCCCCAGGCTCGGGAACAGGGGCATCGTCGAAGACCAGAACTTCTGGGCCTCCGAAGGAGTGGAATCTGAGTGCTTTCATTGTTTTCTCCGGCTTGAGACTACCGCCGATTGACTCTGACTGTCGGAGGTGAGTTTTCGTTGCCAAAGAGATGGGTCAGAACTGAATTGCGTCGTGCTCCGTGCCTTTCACCATTGCCCTCACACCCACTACCGCTGAGCTCAGATCCACGACAATCTTGAAGGGTCGGCTAAAGTCGACCATGCCAATGATTTGAGACGTGGCCAAATCTGTGGACGCGAATTTCATGTCTTTTCGATTTGCCCAAGCATCAATTCTTTCAAGAACCGCCTGAGAAAGTTCTCCTTGTGCAGGCACGTCCAGCGTTACCCGGGAATCTCGTTGACCCACCGCCTTACAGATTTCGTCATCAGTCATCGATAGAATCCCTGCACGGACCAACTTTGCGTCTTGAATCCAGAATGAGTCGGCGTTCCGAGCGAGTAACGGATCAATCCGTCGATCAATCAAAGCGATGTACCTGGAGCGAAACACTTCAGGATCGCACTCCAAACGCCACTCTGTTTTGCCTTCGACGAATTTCGTGCCACTGGCCGCAGCGATTGTCCTCATCAAAATTTGAGGCTGCTGCTTGTCACATACCACCGCCAACTTGATGTCAGTGTAAAAAGCGCAGACCTTGACGGGCTTCGGTAGTCTTGCCATCGAAATCTGCCCCAACGAGTGGACTACGGAGGCTCCAGGTGTGCTAACTAGGCCATTCTCATCCGGGACCATTTTCCAGGGCGCGAGGTCTAGCGACTTGTCGGAAGGATTTCGCCGAGGAGGTAGATGGTTCTTCATCAGGTACTCGGGCCAAGCGATTGGAGCGTAGCCTTCAAGATGTTTTTCCTGTTCTAAACCAGTGGCACGACGCATTCTCACGTAATACTCGTGTTCGACCGTCCAATTAAAGTCTGCCTTCGGAACCACCGACTCGTCTCCCACTAGCACGACAACCGGGCCAGAACGAGCCTCTTGAATCGCCTTCGCCAAACCGTAATGATCGCCTCCGGAAAAGTGGATTGCTGCGAGGGCAAAGAGAGCGAGCTTCATGGAATTCTCTTGCAGGGGTTAGTGGTAATTTTCTCGGTTGGTCCTAGAGGATCAGAAAGAACCGCCTTCTTGACGTGGCTCTGGTTCCGTTACCTTGAGGCTCAGACCCAATTCAGCAGCATAGCGGAACAGTAGATCCGCATTCAGCTTCTTCGTCATGCCCTCGATCTGGGCAAGGTAGGGTTGCGACACATGCAGACGGTCGGCCATGTCGGTTTGCGATAGGCCTCTTGCTTTCCGCGCACGGATCAAATCCATTACGGCCATCTCAGCCTCATAGGCCGCTTTAAATTCCGGATCACGTGCTGAACGGTCAGCCGCGTACTGGCGCAATTTGCTCATCGTTTCCTCTCCTGTTCCGCTTTCATCTTCGCCTGATGGCTAACCATGCGTGTTTTTGCTCGCTCCAAGACATGCTTCGGCACTTCTTGACTTTCCTTCTTGTACACCGTCAGAACCCAGAGCTTTTGATAGCCAGTTCCGGACTCTCCAACGTAGAAAAGCCCCCGGCCCTTATAGTTTGGCTTGACGTGGCGGATGCACTTGATTCCCTCACCGTAATCCTGAACCTTCGCGGGTTTAGGGTCATCAAATCCAACCTCCTCATAGCGGCCCATGACCACGATCAGATTGGCCGCGTCCCTCGCTGGCAGGTCGTCCAACTCCTGGGTGATGATCTCATCGTCAAAGTAGTCAAACTCTCGGCGCACAAGTAAACTATAGCCTATAGGCTATACGCTTTCAACACAAAAAGCGTTCCCACTAGCCAACGCGATCGGCGGTTGTTACATTTCACCGATGACCACGACGAAGAACAAGGGCAAGGAATTTGAGATCGCGGCGGAAGTGGCCGAGCTGCTCGACACCTTCGAGCCCGAACAGCAGCGCCAGGTCAAGGCCATGCTTGCCACCCGATATGATCTCACCCTCAAAGACCCAGCTGCATCCCCATGCTGGGTAATGACACGCCGAGACAGGTTGCGGCCCTAGCGATACAGAGAAAGTCCTATTCGAAGTTGTCGGTGCCTTCGATTTGGCCTAGCAACCGGAGCGCCTAGAACCGGCCCATTGGATTCACTGCGTGGCCTCCGATTCTTACCTCGAAATGACAGTGGGGTCCGGTAGCCAATCCCGTGGCGCCTACGGCGGCGATGACGTCGCCTCGGTGGACCTGTTGACCGGCCGAGCAGTAGATGCGGGATGCGTGGGCGTAGACGGTGGACACGCCGCCTCCGTGGTCTAGGATGACGACGTTGCCGTAGCCGCGCATGTAGGTGGTGGAGATCACCTGACCATCGGCGGCGGCGTGGATGGGCGTGCCAGAGGGGGCGGCGATGTCCACCCCGTCGTGCATGCGAGTTCGGTGGAGGATTGGGTGGTAGCGCATGCCGAAGCCGTCGGCAATGCGGCCCTGGACCGGCTTCATGAACCGGCCGGTAAAGGCGGGGAGCTGAACGAGGCCGTGACCGTGCGCAGGGCGTGAACGGGCGGCAAAGGCGGCGATTTGGCCGGCGATCTCCTGCTCGTCCGCTTCGAACTGCTCGATCATCGCCTTCAGTTCGCCCTGCTTGTGCCGCAAACCTTCCAGCAGTTCGCCCTTCTCTTCCCGGACCTGAGCGAGTTCGACCGTCTTTGTCTGTTGCCTCTGGGCGAGGCGGTTGATGTCGGTGACGAGCTGATCTTGCTTCGTTTTTCGGTCCGCGATCTGGGCGCGCAAGGTTCGGAACTCGGCAAATAGGGCCTGGTCGCGATGAGCCACCGTTCTCATCAGGTAGCCGCGCGTCGCCACATCTCCCACACTCTCACTATCTACCAAGGCGGTCAAGACCGAACCAGAACCCCGAACGTACATGGCACGTAGCCGCCTTCGGACCTGTTCCTGAAGCTCGCCAACGCGTTTGGTGGCCGCTTCCAGTTGGGTCCCGATATGCTGCTGCTCCACTCGACTGGAGTCGAGATGCTGGGTGGTTTCGTCGAGTTCGTCCTTGACCGTGGACAGCTTCTGGTCCACCTGCTTGATATCGCCAAGGACGGCATGGGCCGCCTGGGCCGTCTGCTTAAGCTGGGCACGGAGTCGTTCCTTTTTCAGACGAACCGAGTTCAACTGGCCGCGAAGGGAACGCACGTTCGTCGACCGGTGAACAGACGACCGATGCCGTCGGTGATGCTGCGGCGATTCCGCCGAAGTGGAGACCGCGAGCAACACAAAGGCAAGAGCGACAATTGGCTTCATCGGAACTTAAGCGGCGTATGAACTGCCAGATTGGAGCACAAGAACCCGTAGAGCGCTCCGCACGCGCAGAGGATCGACGTAAGTTGCCAGAAAGGGAAGGGCGGAAGCGACGCGAAGGCGCTGCGAGAAACGAGAAAGGCGGCAAAGGCGTTGTTGGCAAGCAACAAGAGACCACCGGCGACCAGACCTCCCAGAGCGCCTTGGACAATGCCCTCGATGAGGAACGGAACCCGGATCGTGAAGCGCGAAGCCCCTACCAACTGCATCACCCGAATCTCGAGACGTCGGGCCAAGACGGTAAGGCGGATCGCATTGTAGATCAGTAGGCCAGCCGCGACGAAGAGGAGCCCTCCGACGGCGCCGCCCACCCATCGCAACGTGTGAAGCCCATCGTCGACGAACCTCTGGACGTCTTTCAAATACTGAACGCCTTCGTCGCCAGAGGCGACGGCAGGGAGCGAGTGGATTTTGGTGGCGATCAGTTCGCCGCCATGGACATCGGTCAGCGTGACCTTGAAGGCGTCCGGGTAAGGATTCTCCACTCCTTCGGTGAGGTCGGGAAACTTCGACTTGTCTCGTGCCCAGGCCTTCTCCTTAGGGATCCAGAAAACTTCCTTGACTCCTTCGATTAGCCGAATCGTGTTGGCGGTATCGGAGATCTGCGCCGGGGTGGTGCCGTCCTTCAAAATAACTCGCATCTCGAAGCGGCCGGTGAGAGACCGGGCATATTCGGTCGTCCTCATGTAGACGTAGCCGAGTCCCCCGATGAGGAACAGCGAAACCGCGGCGGTGATGATCGCGGCGAAGGTCATCGTGTAGTTCCGCCGAAGGGCCGTCAAGGCTTCGCCGGTGAGGAAGGAGAGACGATCAATCATGAGGTGTCTCCGAGACGACGTCCGATAGAACTCGGCCCATCTCTAGCGTCACGATACGCTTACCCATTCGGTGGATCACCATCATGTCGTGGCTGGCGACGAGCACAGTGGTCCCTCGAAGGTTGAGTGCCATGAGCAGTTCCATGATCTCCCATGAGTGTTCGGGGTCGAGGTTGCCAGTCGGCTCGTCGGCGATCAAGAGCGGAGGGTTGTTGATGAGCGCCCGGGCGATGGCGACTCGCTGCTGTTCTCCTCCCGAGAGTTGGTTGGGAAAGGCGTCGGCCCGGTGCGCGATATTGACCTGCTCCAGAATCTCGGGGACGCGACGCCGGACCTCTTTGCGCGAATGGCCCACCGCGCGCATCGCGTAGGCGACATTCTCCCAAACTCTCTTTCTTGGCAGCAGTGCAAAGTCTTGAGGAACGATTCCCATTTCACGTCGAAGGCCAGGAATGTCGCGGTCCTTCAGGTGACCGATATCGCGACCATTGAGCTGGATCGTGCCGGAAGTCTGCTCCACTTCCCTGGTCAGCAACTTGATGAGAGTGCTTTTCCCTGCCCCCGTTTTGCCCACGAAAAACGCGAATTCTCCCTTCGCGATCTGTAGCGATATGCCCCGAATGCCCTTCACGTGTCCTGGGTATTCGACGCACACGTCCTTGTACTCGATATAAGGCGCCGTAATCCCCGTCACCGCGATGATGCTACCTGTCAATTTTTATTCTCTATCGGGCGTCGGACTAAAGGCGGTGTTCTCAGGACCACCCCTTTGCAACCCTTTCTGGTCAACCGTCTGTCTGATTCACTAAGGACACGAGTCCTGCCAAGGTGGCCGTTCTTGCGATCAAACTGAGCACCGGAACCAGTCAAATTGCAGTATGTAAGAACGCCGGGTTGACCCGATCAAATAGATGTGGCAACTCAATTCAATAGCTTCGAGAGAACCTTTGCAGGAGCCCGCTCAACGTTTCAGCGTCTGAGCGATGCGAAGATCCTTCATGGCTGGACTGAGCGCATGGAAGGATACGGCGTCGTCATTCGGGCAGCCCTGCAGACTCCGCTTTATCCCGGTGATCGATTCCTTTTTCGGCTTAGCGGCCGAGGAGGGGACGCCATGTTTACCGCGAGACTTGCCAGCGTCGAATCGGAAGACGCGGCGGCGCTGGTGGCGCTGGCCGCGCAGTCGGGTACTGGCGCGTTTCTGGACCTTGCCGAGCAGTTCTACACGTTTGCCATTGAGGGCAGCGTGCAGATGGTGAAAGCGGAGACCGAAGCTCGCTATGCCCGAGAGCACGGTTCCGTCGTTCTCGACGGTTGGCTGGAAGGTCAGATCAAGGACGTCTCCGAGCATGGAGTCGGCATCATCACGCAGGAAGAGATCCCTTCGAAGAGCACGGTGGTCGCCACGATCTACGCGGGCATGGGTGTCATCGAAGTCAAGGCGGAGGTCCGCTACTGCCGGAAGGTCAGCGACAATCCGCAGACCTTCCGAGTTGGTTTAAGGCTTCAAGACCTTGATCGTATCAACTCCAGCAAATGGAACGCTGTGCTTCAGCGAACCGCTTAGACTTCGACGATCGTGGGGAGGACCAGCGGCCGCAGCTGGGTTCTCTTCTGAATGAGACGCCGGACCACGTCGGCGGCGTCCTGACGGACTCGGGTGGAGTCCTTCAGTTCATCCTTGCTCAGGGCGCCAAGCGCATCGACCAAATGTTCGAACGCGACGTCGATGATGCCCTCCGGACCGTGGAATCCTCTTGCCTGGATGATCGGGTCTCCGACGATCTGACCTTCCGTGGTGTCTACCGCGATCGTCACCACGACGAGGCCATCGTTAGCCACGTTGTATCGATCTCGGAGCACCTCGTCCGAAACACCAGCATGACCGCCGTTGTCCACAAGGACGCGACCACACGGGACCTTTTCGCCGAAGCTGGCGGCAGTGTCGTCCATGTTGAGCGGAATGCCGTCCTTCATCGTGAAGATGCGGTGCTCGGGATAGCCCATGTCTTTCGCGATTGAGTTGTACAGGAACTGGTGTCGTGGCTCGCCATGAACGGGTGCGATGTAGTACGGCCGGGTCAGATTGATCATCATCTTCAGCTCTTCCTGGTAGGCGTGGCCAGAGACGTGGATCGGAGTTGCCGATTCGTAAACGACGTTGCAGCCCTGATTGAACAGGCGATTGATGGTTCGCCAGATCGCGCCTTCGTTTCCGGGAATTGGTCGTGCGGAGTAGATCAGCGTGTCGCCAGGCTTGACCTGAAGACGACCGTACTCGCCTTTGCTCATCTGAACGAGCGCTGACATCGGCTCACCCTGCGAACCGGTCGTGAGGATGGCAAGCTTCTCATCCGGATACATGCGCATCTCGTCGAGCCGGATGCGAGTCCCCTTCGGAATCTTGACGTATCCAAGTCGTTCGCAGACGTCGAGGTTCGATTCCATTCGGCGTCCGACGACTGCAACCTTTCGGCCGGTCTCGGCGGCGATTTCATAGACCTGCTGCATTCGGTGAATGTTGGAAGCGAAGGTCGTGAGGAGTACGCGGCCCTTGGACTCGCCGAACACCTTTCGCAATCCGGCGCTGACTGCGCGCTCGCTGGGTCCCCAGCCTGGTCGCTCGACGTTCGTCGAGTCGCTGAGGAGAACCAGTACGCCCTCACGGCCCAATTCGCCGATTCGGGTGATGTTCGCCAGTTTGCCGTCGACCGGCGTGAAGTCGAATTTGAAGTCACCGGTAAAGAACACGATGCCATGGCTGGTACGAACGGCCATCGCGCAGTTTTCCGGGATCGAGTGGGTGACTCGAACGGGCTCGACGCTAAGAGCGCCAGCCTGAAGAATATCGCCCGGCTTGAAGACGCGGATGTCGACCTTCTTACTCGGGAGTCGCTCTTCCAGCTTGCTCCGGATGAGCGCCTGGGTGAACTCGGTGCAGTAGATCGGAACATCGATCTGTTTGAGGAGATACGGCAAACCACCGACGTGATCCTCGTGGGCATGGGTAAGGAAGACGCCCCGCACCTTATCTTTGTTTTCGACCAGATAGGTGAAGTCCGGCACGACGATGTCGATACCGAGCATTTCCTCATTTGGGAAGCTCAATCCACAGTCGATGACGACAATATCGTCACCTTCTCGGACGACTGAGCAGTTCTTCCCAATCTCCCCAACTCCCCCCAACGCAATCACTTGAACAACAGCCATTCCAGACAGGGTACCTGTGGAGGGATAGCCTGCGGATTGAATCGAGCCTCAAGAAAGCTTGCAGTTGGCAGTTGTTAGTTGGCAGCAGACGTGAGCGGGGTGCTCACAGCCAAGTATGAGGTTCGACAATCCGAGAACCCATTCCGACTACGAACTGCTGGCTGCGAAATGCAAACTTTCTCATTAGTAGGCAGTTCGCAGTCTTTAGACGGCGCGTTGAGTGCTCGTTTCGGTCAGCTTCTCGGGTCTATTTGTGCTCGCGATCCATGGCGGCCTGCCAAACTGTGGGGAGTGCGCGCCCTCTTTTTCGACTTCGACGGATTGATTCTCGACACCGAGACCCCCGAATTCGACGCGTGGTCGGCCATCTTTCGCGAGAACGGGGTGGAATTTCCTCTCGACTTTTGGGTCAACGCGGTCGGACGGGGCGCCGACCAAATCACCGAGCGCCCGATCGACGTTTTGGAGCGTTTGACGGGACGGAAGTTCGACCATGAAGTCACGCGAGAGGCGTACAACGACGTTCGCATGAAGCGGATCTATGCCGAGAAACCGCTGCCAGGGATCCTGGAACTGTTGTCGGAGGCTCGCGGCGCCGGCGTGGGTTGTGCGGTAGTCAGCAGTTCAAAGCACGCCTGGGTCGATGGTCATTTGGAGCGACTAGGAATCACTCACTGGTTCCAACACGTGATATGCGCGGACGAAGTTGCTCGCGCCAAGCCATTTCCTGACCTCTATCTGGAAGCCGTACGACGTTTCGGGATCGAAGCCTCCCAGGCGATGGCTCTTGAGGACTCAGCGAACGGAGCACGAGCGGCAGTCGATGCGGGAGTCTTTGTCGTTGCCGTTCCAAATTCGGTAACGAAGCACTTGGACCTCAGCCACGCGAACTGCATCCTTCCGTCGCTTGGCGGGGTGACTCTGGCGGACCTTGACCGACTTAGGGAAATAAAGATTTAGTCCTGGCTTGGATCCGACATGTGCCGTGGAGGATGCATTTTCAGTGCCTCCAAGATCTGTTCGCCCTCTTCCTCATACCGAACGTGTCGATAAAACTCCACCAGTTGCGGGCGGTATTTCAGGGCAAGAACTCGCAAGGGGTATGCCCTTGCACCTTGGGTCGAGATGTGGTTGAGAGCGCCTTTCTCGTCATGGTCCAGCTCCTTCATTTGGTCGAGCAGAAATCGCCGCTCACCTGTATTCTTTTTCGCCAACCACTTGGACCATAGGGACTTCGTCTTGAAGATTCGATCATCAGGACTTGTCCGGCCGGAGGTTCGTGGCTCGTCTCGATAGTCGCACGCGTAGTATCCGTTTCCAAGATCGAGATTCATCTCGATGATGTCCGCCGCAATGTCACAGATTCGATGATAGAAGGGGTGATCGAGGTGAGAGGTTGTGCCGAGTTGTGTGATTCGACGGTCGTCAAGATGGCGAAATAGGGCTGGGACCGCATCGAATCCAGCCTCCCAAAGTTGAACCACGGGAGTCGCTAAACGGGCTTTCAACTCCTTTGACCACGGTCCGTACTTTTGATCTGAAAGTGCCTCTCCCCTCGCCGTGATGAGTTCGTCGATGAGCCGATCGTAGCGAGAACTTTCGGACGTCGGATCGTGAGAGCGTGCGGAAGCGTCTAGATCATCGAGAAAGCTGCGTTCGTCGTGATCGAGCGGGCGACCGTCGAGTCTTGGAAGTGTCGACAACCAATTTCGGATCGGTTGCCTGGAGCGGGATTCCTCTATGGCCACGCGTCGCCAATACCCCCATGCGGCTTTTCGCATCGACTCGCGAGGATTCCGATAATCGGAACTCCAGGGATTGGTGGGAGACAGGGCCGCGCGGGTCAGTGCACCCGCCAAAGGGCCATTACCCCGCGACTCAAGCAGAGCCACAGTTGGCCAGAGCGTCCAATCGGCCTCGACGCCACGAACTCCCCCTGGGATCGCCGGTTCGATCCTCTCGACATCATAATTCTGGAATCCAGTGAGTGGTTGCCAGGGCCAAAACACCGGGTGGATTCCTTTCCCCTGAACCTGAAACCCCAGGATTGGAGAAGAGAACCGGCTGGTGCAAACGACAGGCATAGCCTGCAGCGGCGGCTCTGGCAAATGGTAGGTGCGATAGAGCTCCACCAGGTCGATCGGGTTGTATCCCGGTGTCGCCGATTGTCCTAAGCCTAGAAGCAGCATCGCGAACATTGAGTTGCTGGCATTGTACGACTGCCCCGCGTAGGTTCGCACACAAGTTCCATGCTCAAAGAATTGGCCAGTAGACGGGGCATGCCAAAATAGACGTAGGAATAGCGAGGATCGCGTAGCCGGTGCTGCCGGGAGGGTGATCGTCGAAAACCGATATGTCAGAACAAACTTTGGATCAATCTACGGCGCTGCTTGAGCAGTTTGCCAATCGCGAATACGAACATGGCTGGACTACGGACATTGAGTCCGACACATTCGAGCCCGGCCTGAGCGAAGACGTCGTCCGACGTATCTCGGCTAAGAAGAACGAGCCCGAATGGCTCCTTGACTGGCGACTGAAAGCTTACCGACACCTTCAGACGATGAAGGAGCCGACTTGGCCCAACGTCAGTTACACCCCGGTAGACCCCCAGTCAATCAGTTACTACTCGGCCCCCAAGAAGAAGCCGGTCCTGAATTCGCTGGAAGACGCTGATCCTGAGCTGCTCCGCACATTCCAAAAGCTGGGAATTCCGGTCGAAGAGCAGAAGGTCCTCCTGAACGTCAAGGGCGCCGCCGCGAGCGCCGCCGACGCCAACGCGCCCCTGAAGGAGCTATCAGGCGTGGCCGTCGATGCCGTTTTTGACTCGGTATCGGTCGTGACCACGTTCAAGGCGGAACTCGCGAAGCGTGGAATCATTTTCTGTTCCATTCAGGAAGCGGTGCAAGAGCATTCGGAACTAGTCAAGCAGTATCTCGGCTCGGTCGTTCCCTATAGCGACAACTATTACGCGACGTTGAACTCGGCCGTTTTTTCGGACGGGTCGTTCGTTTACATCCCGAAAGGCGTTCGCTGCCCGATGGAACTGAGCACCTACTTCCGAATCAACGCCGAGAACACCGGCCAGTTCGAGCGGACCCTGATCATTGCCGACGAGGGCGCTTACGTCAGCTATCTCGAAGGCTGCACGGCGCCTATGCGCGATGAGAATCAGCTTCACGCGGCGGTCGTCGAGTTGATCGCGGCGGGCGAAAGCTCGACGATCAAGTACAGCACCGTCCAAAACTGGTACCCCGGCGATCCCAAGACCGGCAAGGGTGGAATCTACAACTTCGTCACAAAGCGTGGGCGCTGCATCGGACGGAAGAGCAAGATCACCTGGACCCAGGTCGAGACCGGCTCGGCCATCACTTGGAAATACCCGTCGGTCATCCTGCAAGGGGACGACAGCGTCGGAGAGTTCTATAGCGTCGCTTTGACTGCGAACAAGCAGCAGGCCGACACCGGCACGAAGATGATCCACATCGGCAAGCGCACGAAATCGACGATCGTCTCGAAGGGCATCTCGGCTGGAAACGGACAGAACACCTACCGAGGCCTGGTCAAGATCAACGCGGGCGCCGACGGAGCGAGAAACTACTCCCAGTGCGACTCCATGCTGATGGGCGACCGCTGCGGCGCTCACACCTTCCCGTACATCGAGGTCAAGAACCCGACGGCGACAGTGGAGCACGAAGCCAGCACCAGCAAGATCGGTACCGACCAGATCTTCTACTGCAACCAGCGGGGAATCCCAACGGAGGACGCGGTGAACATGATCGTGAGCGGCTTCTGCAAGGAAGTGTTCCGCGAACTGCCAATGGAGTTCGCCGTCGAGGCACAAAAGCTTCTTGGCGTGAGTCTCGAAGGCTCCGTCGGCTAAACCTAATGGAGGGCTTTCTTGACTCGAAAGCCCTCTTTCCATATCCGTTCACTTTCCCGAACGCCTCGACCAACTCCCTCGTAGGAATACCTGCAGCCCCGCCTTTTCGGGCGAACGGTTAAAGAGGAGATTTCAACATGTCTACGGCAGTTCACGAGAAAATCGAAGTTTCAGTTTCGGCCATCAGCGGCCCACAACGAGAAGCCAATCACAAGGTTTTGCAGCCGATTCTCACTGACTTGATCGCTTACGGGCTCAGCGTCAAGCAACTCCATTGGAACATCGTCGGCGCTCACTTTCGCCCCATCCATCTGCACCTTGACGAGATTTACGCCGAGATCCAGGAAGCGATCGACACGGTCGCCGAGCGCCTAAGCGCAACTGGCCACAGCCCCAATGGCACCCTGAAGTCGGTTGCCCAAAGCACCGAGCTCCTGGACGTCCCAACCGGGTTCATTCGAGACGACCAGGTTCTGCTCTATGCATCCGAGCGAACAAGAGAACTGATCGGCCTGATTCGATCGCGCATGGAGTCGGTCGAGACAGTGGACACGGTCACGGCTGACATCCTGCACCAGATCGTCGCGGACCTTGAGAAGCAGCACTGGATGATTCAGGCTCAACGAGTCTGAGCCAGCGAGTTGATCGGGCGAACCGAAGGCGTTGCGTTGGGATATGCAGTGAAATTGCTAATGGCGCAAACCATTTGGAGTGCTGCGGCTCGACGCAGCCTTGATCAGCACGTCAAGCCGTGCTAATCAAAGCGCGGTCAAGCCCGTGCACTCCACCTGGTTTGTCAACCCTCGCAAAAAAGCTCTCCAAGGGCGCTGCGCTTGAATGGATTGGCGACTCCAAATTGTGCACTGGCCAGACTCAAGAACGCAGAAGTTCAGGAGTCGGGTTTGTATACTGGCTGAGCGATGATGTTGGCCTGTTCCCTGTTGGCAATGACTCACGCGGTTCACTTGCACGTGAGTGACCGCGGGAATGATCTCAACTCCGGACAGGCGAGCAGGCCGCTCAAAACATTCGACGGAGCACGACTTGCCGCGCGAAAATATCAGGGGCGTCCGGTCATCGTCGAATTCGAGGCCGGTATGTATCGGCTGAAACACCCCGTCGTTTTTTCCGAGAAAGACTCCGGGAATGTCACCTACCGGAGTCAGGCGGGCACCGAGGTGATCCTGAGCGGCAGTTCAGAATTCAGGCCTCAATGGACGCCGTACAAGGGCAAGATCCTCAAGTGCGTCACACCTAAGGGTTTCGAAGCGGACCAGCTGTTCGTCAACGGGGAGAAGCAGACCCTCGCGAGGTATCCCAACGCAAACCCGGCGATTCGCATCCTGCAGGGATACGCCAAAGACGCGATCTCGCCGGAACGGATTGCCAAATGGAAAGATCCCTCCGGCGGATATTTGCACGCGATGCATGCGCTCATGTGGGGCGATTTCCACTACCGAATCCTAGGCAAGGACTCCGCTGGCGCACTTAGAATGGAGGGCGGTTGGCAGAACAATCGGCAATCGGGAATGCACGACGAATACCGATTCGTCGAAGGAATCTTTGAAGAGCTAGACGCGCCCGGCGAGTGGTTCCTCGATCGAAAATCCCACACGCTCTACCTCTATCCGCGCCCCGGAACCGATCTCAAAAACTGCGTTGTGGAAGCGCCGACGTTACGCTCGCTCATTGATTTTCGCGGTTCGAAGGGTCTGAAGCTACAAGGGTTTCGTTTCCAACACACGACTCGGACTTTCATGGACAACCGAGAGCCGCTGCTTCGCAGCGACTGGACGATCTATCGAGGTGGAGCGATCCTTTTCGACCACGCCGAAGGGTGCGAGATCACCGACTCGCGCCTCGAAGAACTTGGGGGCAACGCGATCTTCGTGGACGGCAAGAACCGGAATCTCGCGATTCGTCGGTGTGTGATTCAGGACGTTGGGGCAAACGGCGTTGCCTTCGTGGGAAGTCCGAAAGCGGTCCGCAGCCCGCTCTTCGAATACAACCAACGCCAGTCGCTAGCCCAAATGGACAAGGCGGTCGGCCCGAAGACGGACGATTACCCCGTGGACTGTCTGGTCGAGGACTGCCTCATCACCCGCACCGGCGTTGTAGAAAAACAGACCGCGCCGGTGGAGATCTCGATGTCCCGCCGTATCACGGTGCGGCATTGCTCCATTTATCATGTCCCGCGAGCCGGGATCAACATCGGAGATGGCTGCTGGGGTGGCCACGTCATTGAGGGATGCGACGTCTTCGACACAGTGCTGGAGACCGGAGATCACGGCTCATTCAATTCGTGGGGCCGGGACCGCTACTGGTCGCTGACTGACGTCGATATGAACAAAGGCGAGCACCCGGAGTTGGCCAACCTAGACGTCGTCGAGCCGATCGTCCTTCGTAATAACCGCTGGCGTTGCGATCACGGGTGGGATATCGACCTGGATGACGGTTCGTCGAGATACGTGATTCAGAACAACCTTTGCCTAAGCGGTGGGCTCAAGAATCGAGAAGGCTTTGACCGCCGGGTGGAGAACAACATTTTGGTGGATAACTCGTTCCACCCCCACGTATGGTTCTTGAATAGCGGTGATGTCTTCCGTCACAACATCGTGTTCACACCCTATCGCCCCATAGGAGATCGAAAGCCTTGGGGAAAATTGGTCGATCAGAACTTCCTGCAAATGCCCAGCGGCCAAGCGGGGGCAACTCCTGCGCACGTCTTGGCGGACCAGAGCGGCGGTGATGCCCATTCGCTCGTGGGAGATGCGGAGTTTGTGAATCCCGCAAAAGGAGACTTTCGGGTTCGACCGGGCTCTCCTGCGTTCTCGGTGGGATTCAAGAACTTTGAAATGGACTCGTTTGGAGTTCGTCCAACTGATCTCAGAGCCATCGCGCGTACACCGAGAATCGGCAACGAAATCCCTACGGCTGTTGACGCGGATGAATCCTTTTGGCTCGGAGCGAAGGTCAAGAACCTCGTGGACCCGGGCGAAATTTCGGCCGTGGGCCTTGGGGAAAGGTTGGGGGTGCTGGTGTCAGCCGTTGAGCCCGGCTCGGAAGCAGAGCAACTTGGGTTGATCCCGCTCGACGTCATCCGCGCCGTCGATGGAATGCCAGTTAGATCGGCAAAGACGCTTCGTGGGTTTTCGAAAGTGAGACGCAGCCTCACGCTGTGGCGTCAACAGCGCCCCTTCGATCTACGGGCGCGATGACTATCGCTGAATGAAGACGTCGTCAATTGCCGCCCGGCGGGCGGCGGCGGGGCCGAAGTTGCTGTCCTTGTACTTTCCAGCCGCGTACAACTCCATTTGATCGTCGTAGTGGGGGCTTCCGGCGACCCACGAGTTGCCGTAGGGAAGCACGCTCCATGACCTGACTTTGCCGGGGACCAACGAGACGATCATTCGAACGCTCGAGCCTCGGGTGGCGCGCATTCTTCCCTTGATGAGGTCAGCGGTGCTAGAAGGGGAACTCGGACGGACCGCCGCAAGACTTCCCCGAAGGTAGCCATATCCTCCAGCCGGAACTTGCTTCTTTCCTCGTTCCATGAACAGGATTTCTCCCCACTTCACGTCGAGTTTCCCGTGCTCTTGGATGAGCTTCGCTTCCGCTTTCGTCAGCGATTCGAGCGCCGATTTCGCCTCTTCTGGCGTCCAGATTTTGCCCTCTCCAGCCGCGATGGTTAAGTCGTAATTCGGAGCGTCCTCGCGAAGCCAATACGCGTAAAGCGCGCATCCCACCGATCCGATTTCGGCGCGTCCATCCCATCGCTTCAGCATCTTCCTCGCCTCGGGGTCCGCGCCAGCTTGAATCAGCGCTAACGCGGTCTGCTTGCCGTACGGCACCAGGGTGTCTGTAGCGTATCCCTTCGCCTTCTCCACCGACACCCTCGAGTCGGCCTGCAGCAAGGCAGACAGACGGTCGTATCGGGTCGTGTGACCATAGGTCGTGATGAAGTTCGGCCACTTATCGGAGATCTCTCCAGAGGGGGCGGTTAACCAAGGGGCCGAATTGCAGTTTGCCAGGAATCCTGACTGGGGGTTCGTCACGTGGGGTAAATCGTCGTTTGGGATCAGATCGCCCAGCTTCGTATTGGGGTCGTTGCCAGGAACCACACCGCGCCAAGGGAAAGCTGGATTCCGACGCGGCAACATCGCGTTATATTGATAGCCGATGTTGCCATCAACATCGGCAAACACGAAGTTCCACATCGAATAGGTTCGTTTCGCCAAGACGGCCCGGACTTCGGCTACGTTTCTCGCCTTCGTCAGCAAAGCGTCTGTGTTGAAACTGTCGGTTCTGCCGACCACCGGGCAAGCCAGTGCCTCGCTTCTCAGCGGAATCATCGGTCCCCATTCGGTGGTCTTCACAGTCTGGACGCGAGTTTTGAGCTGTCCGTCCTCCAAGAAATTGAGCTTCATCGTGCGGCTACCGAACTTGCGCCACTCGCCGTGATAACTGTAGCGACTTGTGTCGGAGGGATCGGTAAACACCTTGAATCGCGTCGTCAGAATCGGGTCGTTGTTCGTCTGGCTCCACGCTATTCGGTCCGTGTGCCCCATCATTCCGGTCGGGAGGCCGGGAATCCCGACTCCCCTAAAGGAGCCCTGCGGCGTGTATTGGGCGAATTCGAACCAGATAATGAGGTCGGCGCCGTTGATGCTTAGGTGGGGGTCCAAAGAGAGAATCGGGTGGCCGGTCGTGGTGCGCTTAGGACCCACCGCAAACTGGTTGGAGCCGGCGCTTCGGGAGAGCGAAGACTGGAATTCCATCAGCGGAAATCCCGCGTTTACGAACTGAACCAACGCATAGACATCGGTTCTCGTGAACTCAGGAATCCAGGAGGGGACGTTTCCTTTGGTGCGTCTTTCCGCGATGGCCCGGTTCGCTCCGGCGACGAACGAGTCGATAAGGCCTTGGTCACCCGAGGGATTCTGGGCGGCCTTTTCCGCAGCTTCCTCGATGCCGAGCGACCGGATGAAACCATCGGTCAAGAGCTGATTCTTTCCAACGACCTCCGCGTATCGACCCCGAGCTAGCTTATAGCTCGTCGCCATCTGCTCGCCCATGTTCAGCCCCTGCTCGTAACCCAGCGCGTAAGCCGCATCGGCATCGTTCTCGGCAAAGATGCTAGGCACGCCGTACCTGTCGTGCGTTACCTCGATGTGTCCCGGGAGATGCATCGTTGCGAGGAGCAGGCTGACCATTGATTGATCATAGCGTGTTGATGGGTGAACGCGACTCCTTCGACACTCTCCTTGCAAGAAGCGATTTGATTGTATGCTCGCGTCAAGCGATGGCAAGTCTACGTCTCGATGAACTCATGCGTTTAAGGTCGTTTCTGCGCGGCCCCAACGGGCTAAAAGCGAACTGTCTGGGCGGTTCGGCGGTGTCTCGATGATTGTGTCCGCCTTGTGGATATTGGGGCTCCGCCTGGAGAACATGAGCTATCTGGATAACGGGCTCGTGCGCATCGGGGTTGATCTGTCCAAGGGCGGCGCGATCACCTACTTGTCCAAGTCGGGCGGACCGAACATGGTGAACGACTTCGACTTGGGACGGCAGATTCAGATGTCCTACTACTCGGGACCGGTTCCGTTCGAGCCTCGCGGGAAGAAGCCGCAGGAGAGTTGGGCGGGGCTCGGTTGGAATCCCATCCAGTCGGGAGACTGCTACGGCCACGCCTCCAAGACCCTTGCGTTCAAGAACGACGGGCGAACGATCTATCTCAAGTGCATTCCCATGCAATGGCCGCTTAACAATGAGCCGGGAGAATGCACATTTGAGTCCTGGATCGTGCTTCGGGGCAGCACGGTCGAAGTCATGAACCGGATCACGAACCGCCGAATCGACCTCACTCAATACTCGGCGCGCACCCAAGAGCTGCCAGCGGTGTATACGAATGCTCCTTGGTATCACTTGATGACCTACGTGGGCGATCGTCCCTATACGAACGACAAAGTGACGGAGATTCCCCAGCATCCCTGGGGGAAGGATGGGCCTTGGACCTCGTTTCAGGCTACCGAGAGCTGGGCGGCCATGCTGGATGATCAGGGGTGGGGAATCGGTGTTTGGGCCCCTGAGACCAAGTCGATCTCAGGCGGGTTTGTGGGGAAGCCTGGCTTCGGCGGTTCCTCCGACGGACCCACCGGTTACATTGCGCCGAACCTCAACGAGATTCTCGATTCCAACATCCGATATGACAATCACTACGTGCTGATCCTGGGAAACTTACCCTCCATTCGCCGATATGTGATTGAACACACAAACGTGGGGGAGCTTCCAAGCTACAAGTTCTCGTCAGACCGCCAGCACTGGACTTACACCAACGCGGAGGATACGGGCTGGCCAATTCGGGGCGAACTTCAAGTCAAGTTGCAACGCCCGGACCCTCAGTTGATCGGGTCAAATTCCTTTTGGTCAGCACAAGACGGACCGATTCTTGAGGTTCTCGCCGCCTTTAAGACGCACCAGACTACGGCCCAGGTGTTTTGGTCACGACGCGACGCGCCAGGCTTTGACCAAGCCCGCAGCTTGACCTTCGAAGTCACCCCGGATGGACGCTATCACCGCTATCGAGTGGACTTGTCGAAGTCGCCCGAGTATCGCGGGGCGATCACTCAGATTCGATTCGACCCGGAACCGGACGGACATCCTGGGGACGTTGTCCGGGTGAAGTCGATTCGAATCCTGCGTGGGAAGTGAAGCTTGTTTGGAAAGCGGGAAAACATCCTCAGGGGACGGACACGCTACCCTGTGCTCAAAACCTCACGGGCGGATTCGAGAACATCGTCTTCCAGGCTCTCGGCCGTGGCGGCCATGCGATTCAACATCGCCTTCGTTCGTCGGTCGGAAGTTTGCGCGACTTGCATGCGCGCTTGCTCCAACTCGGTGAGCTGAATGGAAAGAAGGCGCCGCAGGCGCAGTAATTCTCGTGCTTTGGTGACAGGGGATGAAGGCGACAGACGAATCGCTTCAATCTGTCTCCGAATTTCGAACTCAGTCATCTTTGAAAGGTTCCTCCTCGAACTGCATTGTCCGATGCCGCGACTTGCGTCGTAAGGCAGGTATAAGTTACCACCGAACAATCGCCCGGACGCATCTCATTTCTAACTACGTCGACGTGTTCCGTGGGGATGCAAAGAATAACGCCAGATACAAGGACGTGAATTGAGAATACGTATTCACTGCATTCGATCTCGATGTAGAATGGTGCTGCCACGATGATGTGCAGAACCCTTTCCCTCGCCGCTCTTTTGAGCATCATCCCGTGTATCTCCTTCGCTGCCCCCGGCAACGAAGTCAAAAAACGGGACCTTATCGTTTGGGGCCTCAACCTAGGCCCAGACACAAAGGGTCAGGATGCCGTCAATAGAGAATTTTCTCGCCGCCACCCGGACATCAACCTCCGACCGCTCAGCATGGGCGCCGGAAAGATGGACCCCCAGAAGCTCATGACGAGCATCGTGGGAAATGTGGCGCCCGACGTCATCTCGCAGGACCGCTTTGCGATTTCCGACTGGGCAAGCCGGGGTGCATTCATGCCCCTCGACTCCCTGATCGCCCGCGACAAGGCCATCGATCCCTTGTGTCCTCGTCCCGATCAGTACTACCCGGCGACCTGGGCGGAGGCGAGCTACGAAGGAAAGGTCTACGGAATCCCGTCCGGCGCCGACGATCGCATCCTCTTTTACAACAAGGCGATCTTCCGTGAGAAAGCGGACGACCTGCGCGCCGCCGGTCTCGACCCCGATCGGCCACCGAGAACCTGGTCCGAACTTCTCGCCTATTCCAAGGTCCTCACCGAATTCAATCCCGATCACACTCTGAAGCGCGCCGGATTCCTGCCTAACTTCGGAAACACCTGGCTGTACATGTACGCGTTCCAAAACGACGCGAGCTTCATGTCGGCTGATGGCCGCAAGTGTACGATGGACACCCCCGCCGCCGAAGAAGCGCTCGACTTCATGGTGCGCGGCTACGACATCGTGGGCGGCTACGAGAAATCCAAGTCGTTCGAATCTGGATTCTTGACCAAGGAGAACGATGCCTTCTTCATCGGCAAAGTCGCCATGAAGGTCGACGGCAACTGGATCCTCGACGACATGTCGCGGTTCGCCCAGAACCTCGATCTCGGCGTCGCCGCCCCGCCCATTCCCGATGACCGCTATTACAAGCGGGGAAGGTTCGCGGACTCGAAAGACCAGTTCGTCACCTGGGTCGGTGGCTTCTCCTACGCGATTCCAAAGGGCGCGCGAAATATCGAGGACGCCTGGTCCTACATCAAGTTCATCACCAGCACCGAAGGCCGAATGGTGAACGCGGCTGCCCAGCGCGAATGGGATCGCCGCAAAGGCAAGACGTACATCCCCGACGTTTCCGCGAGCATTGAAGCCAACAACGTGGCCTTCCAGCGGTTTAAGCCCGCTGACGCAAAATATGCGGCCGCGCTGAAAGAGCACATCGACATGATGCCGTATGGGCGAATTCGACCAGCTACCTTCGCCGGCCAGATCCTCTGGGACGAACAGACCCGCGCCATGGAGGCCGCCTGCTACAAAAAATCGACTCCAAAGGAGGCGTTGATCGCCGGGCAGAACGCGGTTCAGCTTGACCTCGACGCATTCTACGAGCGTGACCAGCACCCGATCATCGACCTTGAAGTTCCGGCGAAGATCGCGGTCGGGGTCACAATTCTTGCCTTGGCAGGACTGATAGTCGCATTCTTCCGCAAGAAGATGGGCCGCTTGGAAAGATCAGAAGCGCTCTGGGCCTACCTCTTCATTTCGCCCTGGCTGATCGGCTTCCTGGCCCTCACGCTGGGTCCCATGATCGCTTCGATGTACTTCAGCTTCACCCAGTACGACGTGCTTGAGCCGGCGCGATGGGTCGGATTGAAGAACTATGGCCAAATTCTGGGCGCCGATCACGACATGGTCCTGAAGGCGCTCGGCAACGCGGTTTATCTGGCCGCTCTCGGCGTCCCCTTGGGACTCACCACCGGGCTCGCCATTGCCCTGCTGCTTAATTCCGCAGCGCGGGGCATGCGCGTTTACCGAACGTTTTTCTACATGCCGGCGATCGTTCCCACCATCGCCAGCGCCGTTCTCTGGATCTGGGTTCTGACCCCCGACCCCAACAAGGGGCTGATCAACTCCTACTGGATCCATACGATTACACCCTGGCTCGGAATCGCTCCGCCCGGTTGGTTACAGTCGGCCGACTGGTCGAAGAACGCACTCGTTGTCCAAGGGGCATGGGGCGCTGGCGGAGGCATGATCTTGTGGCTCGCTGGCCTCAAAGGCGTATCGCCCTCGCTTTACGAAGCGGCGGGAATCGACGGAGCTTCACCGAGACAACAGTTCTGGTCTGTCACTTTCCCTCAGTTGAGCCCTCTGGTGTTCTTCAACCTCGTCATGGGAGGCATTGCCGCCATGCAGGAGTTCGACCGTGCCTACACCATGAAACCCTCCGGTGACGGCCCGATCGGACCGGACGACACCCTGTTGACCCCCGTTTATCACCTCTTCCAAGAAGGTTTCGCCTTCTTCAAAATGGGATATGCCTCGTCTCTGGCTTGGCTGATCTTCGGCATCATCCTGCTCCTGACGTACACACAGTTCAAACTGGCGCCGCGCTGGGTTCACAACGAGGTGGAGAAGTGATGCCTAGAATGAATCGATCGATCCTCGGAGGAGTGCGATGAATCCGGAAATCGCCTATGTAGTCGGCACTTTGCTGACCTGGATCGGCTGGATACTCGTCCTCCGGTTCGTGGTTCTTGCCGGGCAGACGCTCGCTAAGATCTCGGGTCTTGACCCCAAGAAGACTCAAACAGGACTTCTCCTGAGTGGCGTTGGCGCTGGAGTCAGCTTGATTCTTGGCGCCCTCATCCCCATGAAGATCGGGCCGAACGTGGTGCCCAGCACCGGCGTGCGGTTCCCACTTATCTGGTTCGCCATGCCCTGGTCGGCTTGGCTTGGCGCTTTATCGGCATTCTTTATTTTCGTTCGCGTGTCTCAGACCGTCCTCGCGATCAACGACGCGGAACGCGGAGAGCGGTTGAAGTCGGCGGGCGGATGGGCTCTTGCGCTGGTCGTGTTCATCCTGCTTTACCGGCTAGACGCGGCGAACAAGATAGTCGTCCTCCGGGGAGGAGTTCCGTTCCAACTTGGGACTGCCGTCGGGACCGTGATCCTTCTCATCGCGGCGACACTCGCCATGATCTGGGCGGGAAGAGCGGCGACGACTCGAGGTTATGCCAAAGCGGTTGTGACTCAGGCTGCCCTGGTGACCGGATCGATCCTGTTCGGACTGCCGTTTGCGTTCCTCGTGATCACGAGTTTCAAGGAAGATCGCGACATGTCCTCGCCGAGTGGAATCGTCTGGGTCCCTCACGTGCAAGACACGGTGCCGTTCTTCGACAAGACCGATCCAATGTACGAGGCGAATTATCAAGGCCAGAAGGTCCAGGCGACTGTGATTCGCAAGACCGAAAACGGGCAACTTCAACTCGACATCCAGAAGCCGATGTCGATTCGTGGAACCACGTTTGACGCCAGTCCTTCGGACTTGAAAGAAGTTGCCAAGGACGCCCCGGTGGTGTCGGGCGTCGTTAATGGAACTGCCATCGTGGGCTACGTGGACAAGGAGTTGGACAGCGGTCTGCGCCAAGTCCACATCACCAGCCCCAGTTCACTCGCTGGGCAAGAGCACAATTTCGAGCCGGCCCAGGTCCAGCCGATTCGGCACGTGGGACTGAAGTGGCAGAACTACCCGGACGCCTTGGGCTTCCTGCCTCCGGAAACCAAGAACGGTCTGGTGTATCTCCAGAACACTTTGATCATCGTGATTCTCAGTGTGATCGGCACCTGCATGAGTTGCGCGATCGTGTCGTACGCCTTTTCTCGGATGAAATTCCCGGCGAAGGATTTCCTCTTCACGGTCGTGCTCAGCACGATGATGCTGCCCGGCGCAGTAACCCTGATGCCGCAGTTTCTCATCTTCCGGAACTTCGGATGGATCGATACGTTGCTCCCTCTCTGGGTGCCCGCATTCTTCGGCTCCGCGTTCAACATCTTCCTCCTTCGGCAGTTCTTCATGCAGATCCCGATGGAGTTGGAAGACGCCGCCAAGATAGATGGATGCACTTACATCCGCACGTTCTGGCGAATCATGCTTCCCCAGATCAAGCCAGCTCTCGCGGTAGTGGCGGTCACCACTTTCGTTGGCGCGTGGAACAACTTCATGGGCCCCCTGATCTACATCAGCTCCCCCGAGCACATGCCCCTCAGCTACGCCCTCCAGCTCTTCCAAAGCGACCGAGGAAGCGAGCCCGGACTGCTCATGGCGTTCGCCACCCTTTGCATGCTCCCCGTACTCGCCGTGTTCTTCTTCGCCCAGCGATACTTCATCGAAGGCGTCACCCTTAGCGGCCTCGGCGGCCGCTAGCTAGCGCCTAGACGAGGCAATGACCCTCGTCTAGGCAGCAACACCCGTGGTAAGGCGAGTGAACCTGAAGGGTCCATAGGCGGAGACACGAATCACTCTCCGCCTTGTACGTAGAGGTTCAGTGAGGGAGGTTCTCCTCCAGTACGCCCAACCGCCAATCGTTGCCCGGTCGATCTCCCCTCACGGATCTACCGCTGGACTTCTACCCCCTCATTGCCGAGCCCAACAACTGCTTCGCCTGCTTAACCTTCCCTGCGTAGATCAATTCAGGGAAGCCGTCCAACAAGCCTTTTCGGTTCTTTGGTAGTTGCTCTCGCAACTTATACCATCGAAAAACAAGCCGCAAATCGGAAACGGTGTTCGAAAATCCCGGGTCGATCAGTGCTTTCCGTGCCACTTGAGTGGTTTCAAGCGACGCGTACCCAAACTCCTCGCTAGGTTCTAAAACCGTCCCCTCTCCCCAGTCGTTCCAAGTGACGAGCTGGACGCAGGGAGCTCCTGACTGAATACCTCTCGTTAATAGTTGTTGATACAACTGATGGGAATTGTCTGCGATGTGACCCCAGGAGTCGCTGACTCCAGCTTCCTTATAGATATCGTCGAATCTCGGGAACGCGGCTGGGATGAAAGCGGACCACTTAGAAGATTGTTGATAGAACCCGTCGACGGACTTCGCGCTCCCCGCGTCTCCATCGTGAGGCATTGGCCATCCGAGGGCTCCCACTGCTGGCCCGTGTGGGTTCATGAGGGTGAAGAAGGCAGGCTGAGGCGACACCCCGGCAAACAAATGACTCCATTGCGAGTCCTGGAGATACTGCGGACCGAACACGAGCAGCAAGGGCTTTCCACCTAACTTGACATAGTTCGAATCGTGAAACCAGGTGCGATCCATCCAACGGAGCATCGCGTTCAGGTGGGTCTCGGTCTGCTCCTTGGTAAAGACCTTGCCCGAAATCAACCGAGGAACCGTTTGATCCTCGTAGACAATGCCAAATTTGAGGCCTGCCTTTTTGATCTCCTGAATCAGGTGAATCGTTCGCCGTTGGTTTCCTCCGTAGTCGAGATAGTCGTCATTGCCGTACCAGTCGATGAGCACCCCATCGATTCCCGAAAGCTTCATGAGCATGACTTCATAGGCGATTACCGAGGGGTCGTCATTGTCGTAGGGGCCGATGATCGGGTGGTAATGGGAGGCAATTTCAGCTTTCCCGTTTGCGACCTTGCTCGGGTCGAAGTGGTTCATCGTCCAGTGCCAACCCCACTTTCCCGCCGATGGATTTGTCTCGAACCAAGGCATATAGTGGGCCAGCAACAGCGGACGGGGCTTGGCCACAACTGACGTCTGCGTCGAGGCCAAAAGCGGAAGAGCCGCGTAAACGGCGGCGAGACAAAGAAGCTTCTTGAGTCTGAGCATCGTGGGCCAGCGATATATGAACCGGTTTATATAGAGTGTACTAAGCTTTGACGCGAATGACAAGATTTCCTTGACTGTCAGGTGTTACCCGCGAGCAAGTCGAGGCGGTTATTCACTGGGAGCAGAATCAAGCTCGGCGAACTTTTGGCCTTGAATTAGCCAGCTAATGCGGGTTCTGCTGGATCACAACGTTAACCCGGTATCACATCAAGCCTCTCGACCGGGATACTATGGCGAGCATGTTTCTACGATTTGCGGGTTTGGCCCTCGCTAGCATCCTTGCGTCGGCAACTGTCGCCCAAACGCCGCCTCCAGCCGTTCCTCCCACGACACCACCGCCTGCACCTATTGAGAAGGCAGACGATGCCGATTGGGTGCGCACGAACAACACGGTGACTATCGCGGGCCAGTCGGTGAGCTACCAGGCAACCGTCGGCCTCATTCCCATTCGTAACGCCCATAGCGAAATCGAAGGACGCATCTTTTTCACGTCTTATCGCCGGACCAACGGGGTTCCAGGCAAGAAACGTCCGGTCACATTCGTATTCAATGGTGGCCCGGGTTCCGCGTCGCTATGGCTGCACTTAGGGTTCGTTGGGCCAAAGCGGGTGAAGATGGAACCGGACGGCTTCATGCCGCCTCCACCCTACGAGTTGGTCCCGAACGACGAAAGCATTCTGCCTGAGTCTGATATCGTCATGATCGACCCCGTTGGAACCGGATTCAGCCGACCCGAAAAGCCGGAACTCGGCAAGAAGTTTTGGGGAGTGCAGGAGGATATCAACTCGGTCGGCGAATTTATCCGAGTGTTCCTGACGCTGGAAAAGCGGTGGCTGTCTCCCGTCTTCGTCATGGGTGAAAGCTATGGCGGCATTCGGGGATCCGGCCTGGCTCAATGGCTCGGTGGTAATGGCATTGGCCTTAACGGCTTGATCCTGATCTCTCCCTACATCAACGGTAGCGTCCAAGATCCGGCGAAGGCGAACGACCAGCCGTTCGCCTTCTACCTTCCAACCTTCGCCGCGTCTGCCTGGTATCACAAGAAACTCGACGCCGATCTCGAAAAGCGTCCGGTAGGCGACCTGGTAAAGGAGGTCCAAGCCTGGGTCTACGACGAGTATCTGCCCGCCCTGCTGCGCGGACAGACGATCTCCGCCGCTCAGAGTAAGGCCATCGTCGCCCGGCTTCACCGGTACACCGGACTCAGTGAGACGTTCCTTGCAGACTCGAATCTGAGGATCACCGATTACAACTGGTACAAGGAACTGCTGCGAAAGGATCGCTACATCGTCGGTCGTTACGACGCCCGGTTCAAGGGAATGGACCGCATCTGGTCAACCGATCATCCGGACTATGACCCGAGCGATAGCCAGATCACGCCCCCGTTCACCTCGACGATGAACGACTACGTTCGCGGCGAACTCGGATACAAAACGAACCTGAAGTATTACGTTCTCGGTGAGGGTATCTGGGACCCGTGGAATATGGGTTCCGGCACGGTCGATGAGAGCGAGGCCCTCCGGTCTGCCCTGCACCAGAATCCTTACACAAAGCTGTTCGTTGCCAGTGGCTACTATGACCTCGCATGCCCGCTCGGCACGGTCGAGCAGATCCTCAATCAGCTCGAACTGGATCCAAGGCTAAAGGCCAACGTTTCTCGAGGCTACTATGCGGCCGGCCACATGATGTATCTCGACGACGATTGCCGAAAGAAGCTCCACGCCGACGTCGCCAAGTTCATCGAGGCAGCAACCACGCCGACTGCCCCCGCAGGCACGATCCGCTAAGAGCTGAACTCCCCGCAGCCGCGAGGGGGCTGCGGGGAGTTCAGTCTTCCGCTACCCAGGCGTTCGCCATCGGGCTGTCGGCGATAGCGTTAAGACACGAACCGGGGTAATCGCCCTCGCCAACCGCCGCGTGCACCTTGCCGCGGATGTAGATCCCCACTTCCCGCCTGTCCAAATAGGTGACCCAGGTAGCCTCAAGTTCCGACTCGCTAGCGATCGGGGCAAAGGTAGGGTCTTTCACATTGTCATCCGGCATGCGAGGGGGCAGCCCCTGCTCCCGCGATTCCTCCCAGGTGCGCCCCTGCTCATTTGCGCTGTTATAGAGCCAGACAAGCCCGGTGATCTTTTCGTCGACCAGGAAGTACGCATACGCCACACATCCGTCGTCCTCCACTACCGCGCTGTATTCCGGATGCTCCGGGTCCTCGAAAGCCACAAACCACTCAGCCACGGCAGACAAAATACCTGTTTGGCTCCTCGGGACTTAATCGATTTGCCGGTTTTCCAGCTCCCGGTAGGCGGCGCGGATGGCCGATTTCCACCGTTTCCAGGTCTTAGACTGCTTCACCCGGCGGGCGAGTTTTGGAGGGTGGTTAGGACGTCGAAAGTTGAAATGCACCTGCTGCCGCATGCGCTCAGTCTTCGCCAACTGCATGCGCCTCCCCCGAACATTCTGGGAGATTTCGTACCAGAGCAACACGCTCCAGATATTTTGAGAGGGGTAGCACTTCGCGATCGTGCGCTTGAAATCCTGCTCTTCCTCGTTGAGTTCTAGGATCTCCTCTCCTCTAGGGTCGGAGAATCGGTTCAAGGTCTGTAAGCGCGTGAGATAGGTGTGATAGAACGGAATCTCGAACATCGGACCCTTAAAGCTCTCCGACACCAAGAAGTTCGTGGAGTCGTGGTCGATATGCCCCTGTTCGAAGGCCCCGCAGCACACCCGATCCGGCTTGACTTCATCCATCCACGCCTTAAATCGAGGCAGTAGATCCGGGATCTCATCACACACCTTCCCATCGGTGGCATTGAAGAACCGAAGGTGTTCCTGAGGCACTCCCAGCAGGGTGGCAACCTTTCGTCCTTCCTTCTCCCGGACGGGCTTGCTGTGGGTCCAGCTGATGAACACCTCGTTACCGTTGAGTACCAACCGTCGAATAAAGGCGCAGATCGAGATCTCGTCGTCGGGGTGCGTCATGCAAAACATGTAGCGCAATGTCGGATCGAAGTCAAAAGCACTCAAGACTTGAACCCAGCACCAACCAATGTGAACATCGAACGAAATTGTATTCCTTTCCAGTGGGGAGCGTTTAGGGCGACCAAGAAGTGAGACGCCAGATATCCATGTGGAGTGCGGCGTCAAGACCACCGCACACAG
This sequence comes from uncultured Armatimonadota bacterium, assembly GCA_903904815.1. GTDB lineage: Bacteria > Armatimonadota > Fimbriimonadia > Fimbriimonadales > Fimbriimonadaceae > Fimbriimonas. The sequence continues at coordinate 6,944 of CAIVDU010000102.1, read as the reverse complement.
GTAGCAAATGCTCGTTCGCTTTAACCAACGCAACACTCTTCAAGCGACCGGAATCTACATAGAAAAACCCTCGCGGCCCCTATTCTTCCCCAAGTTTTTTCAAAGTCAGTGTCGTCGAGCGACCGGCAAGGAACGGCAAAATCACGACCTCACCACCATAACCCAGGACGATTTTCGACTCGGGCAAGCTCTCGACGGTGTAGTCTCCCCCCTTTACATGGATATTCGGCTGGAGAGCCCGGATCAGGTCCTCGGGGGTGTCTTGCTCGAATGCAACCACACCGTCTACGGCACGAAGGGCGCTTAGCACGGCCGCGCGGTCTTCTAACGGATTGATTGGGCGGTTGGGTCCCTTTCCCAACCGACGGACGCTCTCGTCCGAGTTGAGGCCGACGATCAGAAGGTCACCAAGCGCTCGGGCTTCCCCGAGGTACCGGACATGCCCCGCATGAAGAACGTCGAAGACGCCGTTCGTGAACACCATCCGACGTCCATAGGCCAAGTTTCTTGCTTCTTCGACCGTCATCATTCCCAAAGTCTAGCTAACCTGACCAAGCGAGAGCACAACTGCAAACTCCCGTTTCCTCAAACTCCAAGCGCCTCAAGCACGGTCGGAAGCACCTCATCCGGCGTGATGTCGCTCAAACCTGATGGCTTGTAATGGCATCGTTCGATCTGGCCATAAGGGCAAGAGCGTTGGGGACGCGTGATCGAATAGAGGCCAATCGCCGGTTTGCCAAGCGCAGCCGCCACGTGTGTGCTACCGGTATCGCCTCCCACGTGGGCAGACGACAAACTGATCAAGGACACGAGTTCTCGCACATTTGTCTTGCCCGAGAGGTCAGCGAATTTCGCCCCCTGGGCTGCCACGGTTGAGATCACCTCCTGATCGGCGCCTTTCGCGCCGAGCAGCACTGTCGGTACCCCTTTAGCTCGCAACGCTTCGATCAGGGCCCCGAAGTATTCAGGTGGCCACCTTTTGGTGATCCAGCCCGCCCCCGCATTCATGGCCACAAATCGCCCGTCCACGCCCGCCTCCGCCAGTTTCGCCTTGACCGAGGCAAGGTCCTCTTCGTTCGGAACGAGCGCAAATTCCGCCCGATCCATCGTTCCCCCTACCGCACGCGCAACGTCCACGTACTGGTCCACGACGTGGAAGGAACTCGGATCGGGAAGGATCTGCGCGCTGAACAGCGCCGATCCTTCCCGCTGCCAGTGATAGCCGACCTTCTGGTTGGCCTGGGCGCGGGCGATCCCGAGGGCGCTCTTCAGGAGGCCTTGGAGATCGAGTGCCGCTTCAAACGGCTGGTCGTAGGTCGGCCAAGTCTTCGGACTCGGCCCGGGTTTGATTCGAACGATTTCGTCGACTGCCGTACAGCACTCCACGATTCCAGCGAACCGTTTGTCGACCGCCCAAGTGATGTGGCAGTCCGGAAACCCGTTTTTCAGCGCCACCGCCGCCGGAAGCGAGCAAACGACGTCCCCCAACGCCGAGAGGCGGCTGATGAGGAACCTAGGCATCAAGAAGGCTCCTTGCCGCGCATAGCACCGCGGATGGTGGCACCGAAGCCGGGTCAACGCCGTCGCGCAAGACCGTCCCCCGTACCGTGAACGGCCTAAACTCTCGCGGGTCCATCGGGCCGAATACGGAAACGACCGGCACCCCGTAGGCGGCGGCCATGTGTCCTGTCCCGGTGTCGGCTGCCAGGTGAAGATCGCTTTTCGCGACCATCCGCATCGTCTCGTCAAGAGGGAGCTTGCCGACGAAATCCTCGGCGCCCACGATCGAGATGCTGGTGTCCGTAGGGCCGCCGAGGAACGCCACCCTGAACCCTTCCCCGATCAAGCCCTTGGCCACCTCGATCCAATGAGACGCCGGGTACGCCTTTTCAGGTTGCCCCGCGCTGACCGAGATCGTCGCCAGACGCTTTTTGCCCCGTTCGAATGCAACGACCGGCATGATAGGGCGCTCCGTCAATTCATAGGGTGCGTACTGCTGCAGGACGTGATGGTTCCATTCGACGGTATGAGTTCCTTCCGGGCGTTGCCCAACCACTGGGTTCAGTTTTGCCGCTAGGGCATCCGTCGCCCGTGCCGCATATCGCCGGGTCGGATTGGCGACTTTCAAACACAGAGCGGTCTTAGAGTGGCCCTGAAGGTCGAAGCCGACGTCGAGTTTGAGCTTCCTCAAGCGGGTAAACGCGGTGAGCTGTTCTTGCCAAACCTTTGGGGACCATCGGTGTTTCTTCCAGCGGTCGCGAGGAAATTCGGCGACATCGCTCACCAGCCGCTCTCGATCGATCACCGCCGCGCATCGGGATTCGACCGCCCAAACGAGAGTGGCGTTGGGATCTCTCTGTCGAATTGAAGTAGCCGCCCAGGCTGCCATTACGCAGTCGCCGATCGCGGAGAATCGGACCAGCAACACGCGTGAAGCCATTTCAGAGCAGCCCTGCTCGGCGAGCGCTCTTCCAGCGGTCGTGCATCCAAAGCCACTGTTCGGGGTATTCGCGAATGACCGATTCGAGGACCGCGTTGATCTGGGCCGTCAATACCGTCGAGTCTTTCTCTTCACCAAGCGGGTCGATTGGCGGTTTGACCACGATTCGATACTTTCCCGGTCCAATTCGAAGGCAGTAGGCGGGAACCAACGGCGCACCCGTTCGGATGTGCAAAACCGCCGGGCCCAGCACCGCGCCACACGTCTTTCCGAAGAACGGAACGAACGTCTCTTCTGCGTTCTGATCGGGCAAAATGCCGATAATTTCGTTCTTCCGGAGCCGCCGGATGATTTCTCGAGCCGAGTCCCCTCGGGAGATCACCGTTACCCCGGAAGCGTCTCGAATACGACTGACCCGCTGCTGGATCTCGCTCTGGTTCGCGTCGCGGGCGACCACAGCAATCGTGCGGCCGGTGGCCATGCACCAGTGACCGAACCGTTCCCAGTTCCCGAAGTGGCCGGTGCAGGCGATGATGCCTTTCCCAATCGCATGCGCGGCTTCGTAGTTCTCGAAGCCCTCTACTTCGGTGTTCTCGAGTACCTCGGCATTGGTTCGAAGCGGGGTTCGAAGGAAGTCGCCCAGCACGACTCCGAAGTGCTCGAACATCCGGCGTGTCACGTCTTCGCGCTGGTCGGCCGTCCAGGATGGAAACGCGAGTTCGAGATTTTCGATCGCTCGCCGTCGTCGGCGTCCATCGAGTCGATAAAGGAGCCGGCCGATTCTGCGGCCGCGGTTCTCTGCCCGGGCAACGTCCTTCAGCATGAAGAACTTCTGAACGAAGTCCAGGCTGGCGGGGCCCGCCTTATTGATGAGAACCCTGGTGAACTTAGGCATCGAGTCTGTTCTTTAACCACGCACGAAACTCATCGGCGGGTTCCACGCTTGTCGTTTGCAAGGCAATCACGAACGATCGCGACGAAACGTCTGGTCGCTCCCGGAGCTTGACCCAGTCCTTAGCCGTTACCACGATCGGGCGATCCTTCGGGATGGACTCCAAGAGCGTACCAGCGTCGAGAGCATCGTGATCCGGAAGAAGGAACTTGGCCCCGGGAGTCACCCCGCTTCTGCCCAGAGCGTCCAGAAATCCCTCTGGTCGCCCTAGCGCGCACAGCACGGAAGGCGAAGTGGGGAATACGATGTTTCCCTCGGGCTCGATGAACCGAAGTGGCCGGACTTCCACCGAAAACTTCCCCGGAATCACTAAGTCGGCCCGACTCCGGTTTTCTCGCGGCTCTCGGTAGGGTCCCGCCGGTAGGCAAAGCCGGTTATACGGCCGAGGCGGGTCAAGCAGGATCGAGATGTGCTTCTTGAGTGGCAGATGCTGGAACCCATCGTCCATGAGCATCACCGCGCCCCGGTAGTTTGTGTGACAAATCTCGGCCGCCAAAACCCTTCGCCGACCGACGATGAGTGGAAGATCGGGGATGAGCCAGCGAAGCATCGCCGGTTCGTCTCCCCACTCCTTGGGACTGAGAGGTCCTGACGGCGCCAAGGTCGCTGCCTCTGAACGTGGGCTACCGTATCCGCTCGCACTCACCACAACCGCCTTGTCCATGTCCCGAAGGACCTGCACAAGATGAAGGGTCATTGGCGACTTGCCACCACCTCCGGCGAGGAGGTTGCCGATGCATATGATGGGTCGATGCGGCTCGACAGGCTTCTTGAGGCCCCATCGGTACATCTCCAGGTAACCCTGCCAGCCGACTCCATAAAGCACGGATGCGGGGAACAGCGCCGCACGGGCAAGCCGTGCCCCGAGGGTGCGTCCGTTCCAAATCTCACCTGGATGCATCTCGGTTAAGGGTACCGCTGGGACGCGAAAACCGTCCCGTCATCATCGCATCTTCAGCACGATCCCCTCGCTATCGGAGGGAAGTGCCTGCGCTTGGGTAAGAATTGCCTCAAACTTTTCCGCGACGATGGACCCTTGGGCGCCCGAACACGGGGCGAACCTTGTTTCGAGATAGGGCCCAACTTTTCCGAATGAGACGGCCATGATTTCGGACCCTTGAAATCGGAAGTCCATCGACTTAATTCCGTGCCATTCCAGCCTCATTCGAACCCGCAGGGGCGTTTCTCCTGGCTCCGACTCGTCGCAGTATTCGACGTCGGCGAGGACACAATCCCGTGATCGATCGACTTCGATTGAAGTGAGTCGGGCGTTATGGAGCGTCGGATAGTGACCAAAAAGTTGGCGAAGCAGACCCCCGTCAGTGGTCTCAATCCAAACGGCTTCGTCCATGAGTGGGAGTATGCTCGGTTATATGGCGACCTTATTCACGAAGATCATCAACCGTGAGATCCCGGCCACCATCGTATACGAAGACGAACACGTGGTCGCCTTTCGCGACATCGACCCTCAGGCGCCGGTTCACATCGTGATCGCCACGAGAACGCCCATCGCGGGCCTTGCCGAGCTTCCGGACAGCGGAGATCATCAGCATATTCTTAATGCTGCCAAGAAGATCGCCGCTCAGGAGAGCCTCACAAACGGATACCGAGTCGTCCTAAACCAGGGTGAGGATGGCGGTCAATCCGTCGACCATCTGCACGCCCATCTTCTGGGAGGAAGACATCTGAGCTGGCCTCCTGGCTAGCCACAAACACGCATGACAGCCATTATTCTCGGTCTCTGGTTCACGGCCAGGCAGGTCACTCAGGATCCCTCTCCTGGCGACGTCCTATCCCAAGTCAACCAGACCTACACGAACCTGGATTCCTACATGGACTGGGGAACGGTCACCTTCTCCTACCGCAGTGCCACCGGAGAGCGGAGAGGCGATGTGCGCTTGTTCAATACTTCCTTTCAACGTCCCAACAAGTTGAAATATGAGTTCATCGAGCCAGCATCAGAGTCCGCCAAAGAGAAGCGCTGGGTGACCTGGACGGCTTCCAGGGGTAACTACGCGACCTGGACGAACTGGTCCCCCCACGAAGTCAACCGCACCGCGCTGCAGAAATCCCTTTTCCGGACTTGGGGCATGTCGGAGGCCTGTGGACTACCGCTCAAACTCTTGGCGCCTTGGGCGCTCAGCGGGCCACGTCCCACCGGAATCTATAACTCGGTTCTCCAGCATGAAGACGTTAACGGTCACCCCTGTTGGCGGATCGATGGAGTCTGCGAGGATGGCGCTCACGCTGCTGTGTGGGTGGATACCCACACCAGCCTCGTTCTACGCTATCGGCACGCGGTCGACGCAAAGCTCGACGGAAAGCCTACAAACGAGATCTACACGGTCGAACTTCATCCCACCGGTAATCCTCATCTCGGCACAAGCGACCTGCGCTTCAACGTGCCTGAGTCGGGATCCAGCCATCACAGCGGTCACAAGAAAAAGCGACGACGCCGACGAGGTTAGCGCTTGACGACGGTGAACAAGGTCTCGGGGAAGACCTGACCTGCCGTCCGGTTCCATCGCACCGTCCAGAAGGCCTTGTAGGTGGACTCGGAGTTCAGTTTGGAGACGGTTATTTTTAGCAGCGCCCCGGAAGTGGAATCGATGAGGAACTCCACTGTGTAGGCTGTTTTTAGCCCGCCCGACTTGCTGTTTCCGGTCAGAACAACCCGGTCCTGATCAAAATTTTGTCCTTGAATCGAGCCGGAACGATGTTGGGTGACAATGCGGTAACCCGCCGCCTTTGCTGCTTGATAGTAGGCGGTCAGGGGCCGATCATTCGTGCCAAGTCCGGCAAACAGCAGTTCTTGACAATTTTCCGGAAACGCCGTGAGAATCGATTTCGGGAGTCGGCTAGCGGTGACCGGTACCGGAGTCGTTTTCCCGGACTGATCGTCCTTCTGGAACTTGGAGCCGTCTGAAATTAGGGTGGCTTTTTTCACCGCGTAGCCTCCCAAGGAACGGTAGATTTGGCCGTAATTCGCCCGAAACTTCTTAGGCGTTTCCACTGCAATATCGCCGAGGCTCATGCCGAAGCCTTCTTTCTCCCCGACCGAAAACACGAGTCGCGAGTTCGCGGACACGCCTTTGAGTGTGGCGAGCCATTTGTCGGTGGCCTCTATAAGTTTGCGCGAGCTTTTGGCCGATTTGTGCCAGTCGCTTGCCCCAATCGGCTCGATGGTCATCTGCCGCTTTGTCAGATCGGGAAGCTGCTTCGGGATGTTGATCTTCTGTCCATCCTTGGTTTGTGAACCCAAAGCGAGACAGACAGAAATCAAGGCAGCGGTAGTGTAGGCGGCGCGACAGACTGACACGGTCGGAATTCTACCATTGGCGCCGCCCGGGTTCAACTTTGCCCGGTCAGACGACCGTCTTTGGGGCGTCTAGCCACATGTCCAGGGTCAATTCGGGGAATGGCGCGTCTTTGAGTTGGCACTCGCGAAGGTACGTCTCATCTGCCTCGTCCATCTCTCCACCAAGTAACAGCTTGTCGGCAATGTCGGCTAACGCAGTGAATCGATCCACGTGGTCCTGATACCGGACTTCG
>CAIVDU010000101.1 GCA_903904815.1 uncultured Armatimonadota bacterium | reverse complement strand
TCACCATCACACGAGACTTCGAGAGCTGGAGGTCTACAGATGTCACCTCCCAAGAATCAGTCAAACCAAGAAGAGAACCGAATACAACCGTGTCACGCACGAACCAAGATTACAGCTACCCACGGAAAACCCGATAGAGCCGCCTTCCACTGCGACACGACGGAGAGCCAGGCAGACGTACTGTAGCCGTAAGGCTCGTTGAGAATCTCAAAGTACACGTTGGGATTCCCGTTGTAGGCCGCGACAACCACGTCCCACATCTTGTAGAAAGACGGGAGGTCGTTCACGGTACCGGCATTGCCAGTTCCCGTCCAATTTCCGATGATCACCTTCATTCCTAAGCCGGTCGCTTCATCGATGATGCCCTTGTAGCTGGACCACCAAGTTCCGATGGCGGTTTGAGGATTAATGGGGACACGGACCGTGTTCGCGCCGACTCCCTGAAAGGTGTTGAGAACTGTATACGCGGTCGACTCGACCGTGGCGTAGCTCTGGCCCGTCGATAGGCCGGAAGGTTGCAAAGGCCCATCGATGTAGTTGTCACTGGGGTCAGCCCAGTTAATGCCGTGGAAGGTCGAAGCGGCGGCGCCGGATCCCCCAGAAGTTGGCTGGACGGTCCCACTGATCGATGTCGAAAGGATGTACCATTTCTGGCTTGCCCCACCCCAGTAAGACCATTGATCGACGGAGCCTCCATCGCTCAATGACTGACCGTTGATCTCAAGCGGCAATCCGCTATTGACGTTGACGATCTCGTAAAGCCCGCCTCCAAGACTCGTCAGCGTCCATTTTTGACTTGCCCCACCCCAATACGACCATTGATCGACGGCCGCTCCATTGGAGGTGGATTGGTTGTAGACCTCGAGCGCTAGTCCGCTGTGAGCGTTCAGGATTTCATACTGACCGCCACCCAGGCTCGTGAGAGTCCATTGCTGATTGGACCCGTTATTGCCGGTCCACTGGTCCATGTTGGCGCCGTTGCTTGTCGAAGCCCCCGGCACATCCAACAGCATGCCGCTGTTGGCATTAACAATCTCGTAATTTCCGGAAAAGGTCTGTCCGAAGCTTGCCACCGAGATCGCGGCAAGCCCCAAAAGAGCCATGAGTTTGGATACCACTGTGTATTCCTCCTGCTTGCTCAACTGTTTGAGCAAAACTAAGCGGTATCATAATAACATGCTCAAACACTCGAGCAACCTCTTTTCAAAAATTCTTATAGATTGAATATTGCGACCGGAAAACCTTAGATAGCTTTGAGCACAGTTATCTAACACCGGAGCGACTGGGCATCCTCAACCGCAGAGCGGTTGTGTCTGGTAGCCCTAGGTTGGGATGCTCCCGTGTCGCTACCCGGGTGGAATTCCATGCAACAGGCCTACCCCGGATGGGGTTGGGGCCATTTTAGGACTGCATACAGTCCCCGAATGATAATTACCTACTCCGCGTAATTGAACGGCAGTCCTGGAGGCACTTGTGCCCCTTCTTCACTCCAGGCGCGCTGTACTACTGTCGCCCGCCGGAAATAAGCGGCAGCCCTCACGGCCACGTCACCCTCAATCCCAACCTCGGACAGAGCCTGATCAAAAGCTGCCAGACAGGCCTCGTCCAACTCCACGTGCACACCGTTGCCGGCATGCAGTTGCTGAACGTAGGTCTCATCGCCATACCCAGCCGAGTAGAGTTTGGGACCACCGAAAGCCTCCGACAAATAGGCGGCAAGTCGCTCATCGTGGAAGGCATGCAAATCGTGCTCAAAAGGATGAGCCGCTTCGGGATCGCGCAGGCACAGTTCGTGCCAAGTTCGCGTAAGAGCAAGAATGCGATCAAATCCTCCCAAGGCTTCGTAAAGTGAACTCACATCCGCCACTCTACCCACCCCATTCGTCTCGGCTAAACGAAAAAAGAATGAAGTCGGTGTCGGGGAAACTCAGGCCCTTGCTTCCGAAGATTTGGCGAATCTGCCCCCTATGGTAAGTCCCGTGCATTAAGACGTGCTGGGCAATGTCCCCAAAGTTTCGCGTGAATGGTGCGCCCAAGGTGTTGCAGTAACTGACGGGTTCGTCGTAGGCAATCGCCTCAACCGCACTCAACCAACGGTCCCGCAGGCTATCCATAGTTTCACGACTGATTTCCAGGTCCGGTATCTTTGGCAACGAGACGCCCTCGACCCGTCGACTCCAAATCTCACTCGCGCCCAGGACGTGTTTGAACACCCGGATCGACTCCTCGTCCGCGGTCGCCAACAATGGTTCGAGCCAGGCGCTGTTGGCGTAATGATCGTAAGTAAATCCCTCTCTCAGGATCGCCTGTGAAGTAGGTGCTTGCATGGTTCCATTCAACTCCATCTTTTGCCGATCTCGCGAAAAAGGTCCCTGCTTGGTCTAATCGGCTGGCTAGGCCTGGCCATTCACAGCCCGCCAGTAACACAGGTTTTCCTCCGATGTCGCTGGCAGCCAGCTTGGGCAAGGATCGCTAGGCGCCTGAATTCTAGGGAAACCTGGACCTTAACACAGATGCAATTACAAATACTTGCCGCAAACAAGTAAGTACCTGTATGATGAATTGAAGTCGACGCAGATTATCCTACGTCCTAAGTAGCGAGAGATTTTCCCATGTACACTCGAACCAACGTATACGCCAAAGGCGGCAATTTCGACGATCCCACTCTACTTTGGTATGCAACCGCAGTTGCAGCCATGAAAAAGCTTGCTCTAGACGAACCAACAAGTTGGGGATTTTACGCGGCAATGCACGGGTTCAACGTGAACGTCTGGAAGAGCGTCAACATCCCGACGACCCCCGTCCCCTCAAAGAGCATCCAGGGCGCCTACTGGAAACAGTGCCAGCACGGGAGCTGGTACTTCCTGCCTTGGCATCGCGGCTACCTGCTCGGGTTTGAAAAGGTCGTCCGTTCATTCGTCGTCGCTGCGGGTGGTCCTGCAGACTGGGCTCTCCCTTTCTGGAACTACTTCGACCCCGGCGAGAATAAACTCCCGCCTGCGTTTGCCGCGCTCAAACTGCCCGACGGAACGCCTAACCCGCTCTACACTCCCGAGAGGTATGGACCTAATGGAGACGGAAATGTTTACGTGGACCTCAGCGAGGTGAACGAGGATGCGCTTGGCCTCCACTACTTCACCGGCAAAACCGCAGCTAATCCTGGGTTCGGAGGCGTAGACACCGGCTTCTCCCATAGCGGTAGACACCACGGCGCACTCGAACAGCAGCCCCATGACCAGGTCCATGGCTTGGTTGGCGGCCAACAAGGCAACGTGTCGACCGGCATGGTGGGTTGGATGGCCGATCCTACTACTGCTGGTTTTGACCCGATCTTTTGGCTGCACCATGCCAACATCGACCGACTGTGGGTTGTCTGGAACGCGCTTGCTCCCGCTAACACCGACCCAACCGACTCCAAATGGGTGAAGGGCCCCGCCAGCATTGGAGAAAGAGAGTTCATCGCTCCTCTGCCCGGGGGCGCCGACTATATTTACACACCCGGCCAGGTTGCGGACACGACAGCCCTTGGCTACACGTACAGTGAATTGACGCCCCCATCCCCCGCGCCGAGCTTGGCTGCGCGGTTCGCGACGTTGGGAATTGTTGCGCCAGCATCGCTGGCGCCAGGAGCCGAAAACGTGGACAAGAAAGCCGAACTCGTAGGTGCAACTCAGGGATCGGTACCCGTAGCCGGGGCAGAGATTCGGGCAAGCGTCGCGTTGGATTCCGCAACGCGAAAGAAGGTTGTCAATAGTTTCACCGCCGTCAGCGCAGCCTCTCCGGAGCCGGATCGTCTCTATCTGCATCTGGAGAACATCACTGGCACAAACGACGCCACCCGTCTCGCGGTGTACGTCGGACCGCCTGCGGACGCTCACGCCGCGAGCGGGACCGAACAGATCGCCGGACACATTGCTCTTTTCGGAGTTCGAGAAGCGTCCGAACCAGATGGCGGTCATGCCGGCCACGGGATCAGCCTCGTTCTCGATATCACCAAGATCGTGGACCAATTGCACTTGGACAGAGCATTCGACGTCGATAAGTTGAGTGTTCGACTGGTTCCGAGCCATCCGGTCGACAAAGGGGACAACATCTCCATTGGGCGAATCAGCGTGTACCGCGAGGGCTTCTAACCCGTGACGTCGGCCGAGCGCGACCGACGACGGATCAAGATCCCTGTCGCCATCGTGAGCCTTGCCGCCTGGGCCTTCCTCTTGGTCCGGGCGGGAGGTTCGGCTCTTTCTGGAAGCTGCTGTCTCCCATCATCGCTCCAAGACGGCTTCACGGTGTCCTCTTGGAGGATGCTTCTCGAGAAGAATCCTCCGACTCAAATGGCTCTCGGGTGGGCCATCATGGTCGTGGCCATGATGGCTCCCCTCATGTGCTCGTGCATCCAACACATACGTGAGACGAGCCTAACCAGGCGTCGCCTTCGCGCAATCGGACTGTTTCTTCTGGGCTACTTCGTCATCTGGATGGCTGCAGCCTTCGTGCTTCTGCCAATCGCTTTGACGATCAGACTCTTCGCGCCGACCTCCTTCCTCCCGGTTTTTGTTGGCGCAGTGCTTGCCCTCATTTGGCAAATGAGCCCGGTCAAACAAAAGTGTCTGAACAGGAAACACGCTCATCCTTCTCTCGCCCCATTTGGTTTGCGAGCCGACTGGGAAGCCATCCGTTTCGGCTTGGTTCACGGGTGGTGGTGCTTCTCGTCCTGCTGGGCTCTCATGCTCTTGGCCGAACTCTTTCCCTCGGGCCACCTTATCGCCATGGCACTCTTCACGCTCTGGCTCTTAGCCGAAGAGTTGGATCGTCCAAGCGAACCTCACTGGCGCATTCGCGGCATCCAAAAGGCTTACCGCGTCAGCGTAGCTCAGATCCAGCAATGGTTGGGGACGAATTCCAGATCCGTTCTGGCGCGATTCTGAGTGGTCAAGCATGAAGTCAACAAAGCCGCGCTCAACGCGGTGGCTACCGGTAGAGGCGGCGCCGAACTCTACTGATCGGAGAAGCGGGCTCGGTTCTGGCAGAGAACCGAGCCCGCTTTTCAAGCGCCGTCCGCAATAAGCCAACTCTGGGTTCCAAATCGGTTCATTCGACTTGCGTCTTTCGGTCAAGTGATATCGTGTGGTTGAGCCGCAAGATGGTGCTTGATGATGAAGGAGAATCCGGAGAAAAAAGAACTGAACCTCGTCGTTGAGGATCTTGATCTTCAGCGATCGAGGGCAGAACTGGCTAATGATGCTTCCTACAGCACCGCCCAATTCGCGCGAATCGCCAAGAAGCAGCTGGGTGAGCCGCCAATGTCGGTCCGAAGACGACTCCTGATCGAACGAGCCGCCTTCGAACTTGCGAATAGCCGACAAAGCGTGACCGAGATCGCTTTCGATGCGGGCTTCCAATCGCTCGAGGGATTTGGAAGGTCTTTTCGAAAGGCGTTCGGGGTTTCGCCAAGCCAGTTTCGAACTCTCCGACCAACCGAGTTTCGCGCGGACTTGAGCGAGCGTCTCCACTACCAACCTCCGGTCAATCCCAGTCATCAAGGAGCACATCAAATGAACGTCATCGAACTCATGACCGAACTTCACTGCGCTGAAATCGTCCGATTTGTCAAAGCCTGTGAAAAGCTTCCTGACTCCGACCTGGATACGGTCTTGTCTGAATACGAACCTGAGCCATGGCGCGACGAATCCGTGACTCTGCGTGAGATGCTTGGACGCGCGGCCGCTTTCGCCGCTCCGTGGATGGATGCGATAAACGGCCACAAGGTGGACTACGAACCGAAGACTCTCCCCGACATGGAGCTGTCTATTTCCCTGAACAGAACCGGATTCTTGGCGTTGCTCAAGTCCGTCCAGCAGGATAACAGCTACGAATTGACGTTCGTTGATTCAGGCTGTGAACCACCCATGGTTTTCTCCTACGGAGGCGTCCTGGCCCACGCCATCACGAACGCGACCTACCGCCGCCTTTCCATTCTGGGCGCGTTGAGACGTCTCAATGTGGGAGTCGATCGCCTCACCGATCCGATTGACTTCCATTCGAGCTCACCCAAACCTTGATCTCATCACACCATTCAATCAGTCCAAAGTGGACATGGGTGCGTCCGCCAACCCAACGACAGGTCATCGGATGACTTGTTACGTGGCTCGGTGTCCGTGAGACTGTAATTGTGCGGGTGGTTAGGGCCTCCGAAAACGATCTTCTTCCGTTTGAGGCCTACCAACAGTGCGGGAGAAACATCATGAGCGTCACAGACAATACAAACCAAATCGTCGCGGAATTCGAATCTCACGAATCGGCGACGGAAGCCATTGATCTACTTGGAAAGGCGGGCATCCAAATGGCCAATCTTTCGATTGTGGGCCGGGATTACCATACGGAACAGCAGCCCATCGGCTATGTCAATGCAGGCGACCGCATGCTCAGCTGGGGCAAGTTTGGCGCGTTCTGGGGCTCGATCTGGGGAATCCTCTTCGGCTCGGCCGTCATCTTTGTGCCGGGCGTGGGAGCGCTCGTCTTCGCCGGTTGGATCGTCACCGCCGTTGCCGGAGCCGTAGAGGGAGCCGTCATTGGCGGGGGACTTGCCGCACTAGGCGCCGCTTTGGCGAGCATCGGAATTCCGAAAGACAGCATCATCGCCTACGAGACGGCAATTCAGGCAGGAAATTTCCTTGTCATGGTCCGGGGGACCGCCGACGAAATTCGAAATGCCAGCGCCGTCCTAGAACCCCTTCGACCGGTGAGCCTTACCCCCAGCCAGCACCGTGTGCTAGCCCACGCCTGAGTCTCACGAAGCGAGCAAAGTCTCCCCCACGACCTCACATTTCTAAGGCGTAGTGATGTTCTTCGCGAACTTCGCTACGCCCATTTTCGCGTCTCACTCGTTTCCCCGTCGTGAACGATTTGGCTTACTTATCGAAGGCGAAATACTTCTTGTAGTAGCAGCCGTCGCTGTCCTGAGCAACGTAACCGAATTCAGGATCCGCCACAGCGCCTCTGAGGTCGTTCAGACAGCCGAACGTACTGCGCTCGCCCAGAACAAGAATGTGCTGGTCTACTTCCATGCATCGTGGTGTCCTTGGTGCGTGCGGTTTGAGAAGCTCTGGAACGATCCCAAGTTCAACCCGACATTCCAAGAGAACTATGTTTTGGCCGAGATCGACATCCGTGAGAGGGACGAGCTTCGCAAGAACGAAAACCCTGGTTGGGAAAAGGAGATGTCTGACCTAAGAGGCGCTCCAGAGCGAGACGTTCCTTACTTGGTCGTACTGGCGCCCGACGGGAAGAAACTTGGTGACAGTTACCGCCCTGCGGAGGGCCGAATTCCCGGAAATGCCGGGTTTCCCCGCACCTCCCAAGAGATAGAAGCCTTCCTCGACCTGATCGGAAAGACGTCGCATCATCTCCCCGATTTGAGCCGATACGAGCTCAAGGCCTACTTTGAGTTGTCGCGGCTAAAAGCCCATTCGTAAGTGAATGCGTGCAGGCCACGGCGACTCGATTTTGAGTAGCCCTTGCCCACCCAAATCATCGGCGTCGTGCCCAAGTGGACTAAGGGGACGGTCTGCAAAATCGTTATTCGGCGGTTCGAATCCGTCCGGCGCCTCCACTTTTTCTTCAGGGCCCAGGCCCCGGATCACAGTTCCTAGATGCTTGGTACCATTTTTCGCCTATGGATCCAGAGGATCCATAGGGTCGATGCTGAGGCTCTGGAGCTCCATGTGCAGCGAGACCTCAAACGTCGACAGACGCTTCGCGTCTCGATAGGGCATGTACCCAAACACGCTCCGGCATCGTGCGGCGAACGTGGGACTGGCAATATCAGTTGCCTGATAGGGATTGGTCACCACGAGGATCGGCTTATCAAAAGGAAGTCCATCGCGGGCGACAATACGTGCCGCATTCCGGATATTCGTCGTTGTGTGACGAGCATGCGGATCCACGAGAATCGCCGACTCGGGAACCTTAAACTCCGCCATCAGGACTCGCTTCATTTCGATGGCTTCGCTGTACGGAGTCCGATCTGGGTGAACGTGACCACCACTGGTGATGATGTAGGGCGCCTTTCCCGCGCGCCAGCGCTTAACTGCTTCGTAGCACTCAATCCATCCCACGGGTGAGAGGGAGAGCTGCGGCTCCTCGGGACCATAACCTGGCACCAGGATCGCGGAGTAAGCATAGTTCTTCCAGGCGATGGTTTTGGCACGTGCGAATGCTTTGCGATTCTCACCCGCTTCCAAGGGCTCATAACGTCCCGCCTCATCTCGCGCTTGGCAGCGCAATATTCCTACTGAGAATCGTAGGGGCAGATTGAAAAACAGGTCGTCTGCCGCCTCATCGGATTCGATACTTTCCAACACGGTTCGGACAAGACCGCCAAACATCGGATTGGTAGGTTTGTAAATTGGGCCGTTGATATCGGGGCTTCTCCCACGCTCGCTCTGGATTCCGTAAACCGAGATTGCGTTGTTCATCCCAGCTGCTGACACACGCCAGGAACGGGCTATGAGTTCCTCATCCGAGTCCTGTGTGCCCTGCCAATAGGCCGCCGACGGCCGCAACTTGTGATCTACGAAGTCCCGAATTCGTGGATCGGTCTTGGCGAGCCTTGAAAGCTCTTGCGCAACAGAATCGATCTCTACTTGGGTCCAAAGCGAACAGTCAATGCCCTTGATTGACCCAAGACCTATTGATTTAGTAGCGGCATGGATCGCTTCGACTTTGCGCTTCCCAATTTCAACTAAAACTCCGTCGGCACGCAAAACGCTTGCCGCCGCAGGATCTTTCTCTAGGAGGGAGAGAGCATAGAAGTTCTTGTCCTGGAGCGGATTCTGCAACTCAAGCGGGTGGATCGTGGGGCCAAGGGCTAATAAGACGAGAAACGACAAAAACATAATTATTTAGGGGCGGCGCAGCCGCCCCATGTACTAACGGTTTAGGGAACGAATACCGACGAGGACTTTTGAAGCTTGAACATGGCAAAGTCGTTGCTCCGTACTTGCCCCCACCTCATGAACTTCGCATGACCGTCAGCTAGGGCATAGTTTTCCGCATCGCCGTGAGCGGTCGTACCCGCTTGTCGCTCGTAGTGATAGGCGCTGGTGCACACTCCGGGAAGCAGTTCGCTGGGAGCCGTAGACCCAACCTTTCGACCAGCGAGTTTCCAAGTGTCACACAGCACGAAAGCAGCCGCCTGACTTGACCCCACATAACCGGAGTCGGACCCGGTTTGCGTCGGTCCAAACGCCTCGACGAGGGCGATCGTATTTGCGACCTCTTGGACGGCAGATCCGTTGTGGCCAATCGGCGAACTCGTGGACGGATACGGGTAGGTGCTCAAACCGGTGTTCTGATCGATGCCGTACGGCGGATAGGTGGTCTGACCTTCCACCGTCAGGATATTGCCAACGAACTGATATGAGCGGATGATTGCTTTCGACTGATAGGCGGCATCCCAGAAGGTACGAGAAGCGGCCGAAGCGCGAGTGCCGGCCGTATCGTCTGGACAACTGAAGATCTTCGTGCTCATGATGTAGGGCAGGATTTGCATGTCATAGGGCATGCGGGGGTCGGAGTTGGAAGTGTTGCTCGCGGCCGGCTCCCACTGGTCATTCCCTGGATAGAAATCGTCGTTGTCATTGGTGTACATGATCATGCCAATGCCAATCTGGCGAACGTTACTGAGACACGCCGTCTTCTTGGCGGCTTCCTTTGCTTGGGCGAAAACTGGAAAGAGAATGGCGGCAAGAATCGCAATGATGGCGATCACGACGAGCAGTTCAATAAGGGTGAATCCCCTACGCATCGATGCATTCATATTAAGAACCCCTAATCTTCGCTCAGCAATTCCAGAGGAAGACTATTCACAATAGTCTTCCGTGATTAACATGAAGTTAAGTATTTCCACTCGACGTCAACTTACGACGTTCATGTCAAATTGCTCCGTGTACATCCGCCAGCTTATTGGCGTCTCATTTCTTAACACACTGCTAGTCACAATGGCCTCAGCCAAGCAAATTCCACCATCGGAACTCTATCAATTCCTTAATAAACCAGATAGTAGCTTCCACTTCGATTGGGATCCCTCCCGGCGCCAAATTGATCTCACCTCCCAAACTTGGCAGGGAGTGCCTTGGAAGCATGCGGTCATCTTTTCCGAGGCGAACCCTTCGGGTTTGAAAGGGGTTGCCCTCTTATTTGTCACCGGAGGCCACCCGAACAGTTCGATTCTCGGCCTGATTGAAAAGAACCTTCGCATCCCGACTGCCGTGCTATGCGACATCCCTAACCAGCCACTCTACGGTGGCCTGACAGAAGATGACCTGATCTCCTACACCTTCCAAAAGTATTTGGAAACCGAAGACGCCTCCTGGCCTCTTCTATTTCCCATGGCAAAGTCGGTGATTCGAACAATGGACGCCGTCGAGGCGATCACCTCAAAGAGCGCCAATCCCATTCATCGGTTCATCATCTCAGGAGCAAGTAAGCGTGGGTGGACGAGTTGGTTGGTCGGGACGAGCCTCGATCGCCGAGTGGACGCCATCGCCCCCATGGTGATCGACAACCTCAATTTGAACGCCCAAATGAAGGCGCAGATCAGTGAATGGGGGAAATACTCCGACCAGATCGTGGCCTACTCCAAGACCGGATTTCTGGACAAGCTTTCGACGCCAGCGGCGGCGCGGTTGGCCAGAATGGTCGACCCCTACAGCTACCGCAAAAACCTCAAAGTGCCCACACTCGTGGTCAAAGGATCAAACGATCAGTACTGGACCGTGGACGCGATGGACCGGTATTGGAGCGACATTCACGTCCCCAAATGGGAGGTCACGGTACCCAACGTCGGTCACAACCTCGGAGGCGGCGCCGAAGCACTTGAGACGGTCGGCCAGTTTTCATTGGCCGTCGAAGGAGCCTTCCCCATGCCGCGCGAGTCCTGGAAACTAACTCCGGACGCCGATCGTACGCATTGTAACGTCTCCCTCAAAGCCTCGGGGCGCCCCCTCAAGAAGGTGGTTGCCTGGATCGCCACCTCCAAAGACCTCGACTTTCGGCCATCGACTTATGTTGCGCAGAACATCGACTTGGACCCTAATCGAAAGGGCGCGCGGGCGTCGATCAACCTCCCGAAGACTGGGAACGTCGCCCTCTATTTGGAGGCCACCTACGAAGGGAGTGAAGGGACTTTTCGGTTGTGCAGTCCGACCAAGTTGATCGACCGAAAACAGAGATGAGCTCGCGGGTAGGATTGTCAGCGCGTCTTAGTCTCTACCGCAATGCCCGCATCACCGAAAACTTCCCGTACCGAACTGATCGATGCGGCCCTCGACGTTGTTGAAGAATTGGGCTTTGGGTCCCTTACGATGGCACGCGTTGCCAAGAAGGTAGGGATTCAGGCCCCGTCTTTGTACAACCACTTTGCCGACCGCAAGGAGTTGCTCGTCGCAATCGAGGAGCGACTGTTTCAAGAGGTCACTGCACGGTTCATGGAAGCGGATGATCCAGACCCATACACGGCCCTTCGCCAGATGTGCTTTGCCTTCCGGGCCTACGCCCTGGAGCGTCCGAACTGCTACTCGATCATGTTCGTTTTGGACGCGATGGACACCCCGAAAGCGAACGAAATCCGACGAAGGGCGATCGAACCGACACTCAAGCATTTGACGAGCCTTTACGGGGACGACGCCTTTCGCCGAAACCGCGCGATCACCGGTTTCCTACACGGCTTTGTAAGCCTAGAGATCCTCCACGGATTTCGCCTAGGGACCGACCCTCTCGAGTCATTCTCACTCGGCGTCGACCTTCTGTTGGGCGTCCCCAACGAACAGGCAATATGAATCCTCCTCTTTTATAAGCTCCAATCGAGTTCCAGCTAAGGCAAGAGCACTCCGATGTGGGCCACGAGCGAAGTTCCATTTATGCCGACGGAGTCCTGATCGGCTCCGTGGTACGAAATCGATTTGTAGTTGGGGATTCCGTTTGGGAAGGATCGATTCGCCAGCAGCCAATCCGCATCAAACATGTGCAGTCCGGGAGTATTCCGCGAATATGCGCTGAAGTTCAGTTGGCGGAAATTCAACTCAGATTTACGTTCTCACCCGTCAATTCGAAGGTCAATCTTCAGTTAAACGGTGCCTCCTTATCTGTTCGAGCACACGGCGGTGGGTACGGGGTCGTTCGCGAAGGTCAAGACCTCGCCTGGTATGAACCAGTATGGAAAGACAGCGATCAGGAGGCAGGCATCCTCTCTCGCGCTCACAGTACACAATCGACGAACCAGTCGGAGGTGGACGCTCTTGCCGTCTTCCTCTTGTTCGTCTATCGATTTGAGAGAACGATTTTAGCTTGATTCAGGAGCCACTCCGAATAAAGCATTGGCAGCCACTTTACGGAGAGCTAATCGTCCTGCAGTGCACCTGCCCCGGAAGAGATTCCCGGGCTGGGACTGAAACTCTTCGGCTCCCCACTCATTCCGGCTGGATGATACATGGACTTTTCCGCCGCAGAATTTTCCTGTAGAATTCACTCTCCGGAGAGGCTATGAAACCTCTTTGTTTTATCTGAGGATTTCTTGATGAAGAATGTGATTCGATTGCTTGGAATAGCTCCGCTCGCCGTTGTAGCCTTCGCCACGACATCCCCAAGAGTCGATCGCTCGAAGCAATTCTACGAAGCCATTCGAAATGATCAGCTCGTGACCGTCGGCAAGCTGGCCACCGAAGGAAGCGTCAACTGCCAAGATGCCGACGGAAATACGCCACTCATTTACGCAGCAGTCGACGGGAGCGTAAAGAGCGTCCAACTTCTCCTCAAACTAGGCGCGAACCCAAATCTGGCCAATTCCCACGGAACCACCCCGCTGCTTATCTGTGCGGGTGACGCCGCGAAGGTCAAGCTTTTGCTTAATAAGGGAGCGAAGGTCAACCAGGCCTCCAAGCTGGGACGCACACCTTTGGAGTTGGCGGCTTCCTACGACAATGGGGACGCTTCGGTTCGACTCCTCATTGCCCATGGAGCCAAAGTCAACTCGCTTGACAGCGGCAATGTGAGCCCCTTGGAGCAAGCGGCTAGCGCGAACAACCTGGCCGCGGCCAAGGTGCTGATCGAGCATGGCGCTCATACGAACAATGTTGATAAGGGAGGCTTCACCCCTCTTCTGGCCGCATCGGGGAACGGATACGAAAACTCCGACATCGTGAGGTTTCTCCTCGCCCATGGCGCGAAACCCAATGTCAAGTCGGGTCCCGATGGAGGACAGGTGCTCAACGGACCCATCCAACTGGGGGCGATCACCCCTATTCAGGTAGCTGCCCCGAGCACCTACGCAGCCACCAAGGCCCTTTTGGACGCCGGAGCAAATGTCAATGCCACCGACATCCGCAATTCAAACTCACTGGTCTTCGCGGTCGCGACCGACCATCCAGATCCGAAAACCGTGAGTCTACTGCTCGCCCATGGAGCGAAACCGGAAAAGGCCATCGCGTGGGCTAAGCGCTACAACAACCCCGCCGTGCTCGCCGTTTTCGGCCTGAAGCCAACTCCCACTGACGCCGTGGATTCAAAAGCTGACGACAACTCAGAGATTCCGCCAGAGGTGGTTCGCGCGGCAATGTCCAAAGCGCTTGGAGTCTGTCAAGCAGCGGGGGCAAAGTTCCGTAAGGCCGGCGGATGTGTGTCCTGCCACGCTCAGTTATACACCGGACTGGCGGTCCAGTTCGCCAAGCCTTATGACGTCAAAGCGAATTACGCACTCGAAGCACAACAGACGTCCGCCAGTGTAAAGGTCGGCGCTACCCTCGCGCCCGGCTTCCTCGAACTTCAAGATCCGGGAGGAGCTTTCAACGCGGCCGAGCACTTGCTCCTGCACATGAGTGCATCTGGCCCCAATCACAGCTTCGCGACCGATTCGATCATCCACTACCTGTGCGCGACCCAGCGAAAAGAGGGCGATTGGCCGGTCGCCGGGGGCCGACCACCGAGTGAAGAAGGCCGGTTTACGTTCACCGCCTACGCCGTCCGTCTCCTGAAGGCCCACCGAATCCCGGCATTGGGGCCCGAGATAGACCACCGTATCGCACTGGCGACTGCTTTCCTCAAAAAGGAAAGCCCCACGACCTTTGAAGACCGGTCCATGCAGATTCTTGGCCTGGCTTGGTCGACGAAAGACGTACCGCAACCTCTCGTTAAGGACCTCATCGATCGGCAGCGTCCGAACGGCGGTTGGGGACAAACCGACAACCTCCCCGCAGACGCTTACGCCACCGGAAAAGCCCTCATGGCGCTTCGGGAGGCTGGGACCAAGGCCACAGATCCGGCTTACGCAGCCGGAGTACGGTTCCTTTTGCGCACCCAACAAGCAAACGGAGCCTGGCACGTCGTAACCCGCTCGTTTGCCTTCCAACCCTATTTCCAAGGCGGCTTCCCCTACGACCACGACCAGTGGATCTCCCACGAAGGCACCGCCCTCGCGACCATCGCTCTCGGACCTGCATCAGCTCGCTAAGCCGAATGACGAAGAAGGCGGTTGGCATTGGCCAACCGCCCTCTTCGTTTCTGAAGTCCGGTGTGCCTTAGGCGGTTCCGACGATCATCTCGTTGAACTGATTTACGAGCGCGTGCTCGTTGGGTCCTGCGTTGGCGCGGAGCGGAGCCGCGCGCTCAACCACGATCTCATTCGCTTCCGTACCGAGGATCTGCATCGTCTCCGCGATGAACTCGCCGAGTGGCATCGCTCTTGGCTCTTCGTTGCTGTTCAAAAGATCTGTCTGAACCCAAGGCGGAGCGATTTCCAGAACCGAGACCGACGTATTCTTCAGCCGATGGCGCAGCGACAGCGAGTAGGAGTGAAGCGCCGCCTTCGTGGAGGAATAGACTGCCGTCTGGCTCAAAGGAACAAACGCGAGTCCCGAGGAGACGTTGACGACCACGGGGTTTTCCTGCCGTTTGAGATGCTAAATCAATGCCCCCGTCATGCGGATCGATCCGAGGAGGTTGGTCGTAATGGTGGACACGAGTAACTCTTCGTCTACACGGGTGGTCACGTCGTCGAAGTTCATGATTCCCGCGTTGTTGATGAGCACGTTGAGCTTCGGAAAGTCGGCGATCAGCTTGTTGGCCGCCGCCTCGATGCTTTTCGGATCCTGGATATCTAGTTCGATCGAAGCCATTCCCGGATTGGCCGCAACAGTCGCCGCAAGGTGACCACCGCGACGCCCCGAATTGATGACCTGGTTGCCCAACTTGTGGAACGCCTCGGCTAAAAGGCTAGATAAAGAGGCCCCATGCTAACATCATGTCAGCAACATGACACACGATCAACCAGTAGGCGTTGGAATCCTTGGCGCGGGCAATATTGCCGGTCCCTACATCAGCGACCTCGCCACCTATCCAAACGTAGAGCTTAGGGGAATATTCGATCTCGACTCCGCCAAGGCCGCCGATCTAGCGAGCAAGCACGGTCTCACGAAATACGAGACCCTCGACCAATTGCTCGCCGATCCCGAGGTGGAGATCGTGGCCAACCTTTCTGCCCACCACGCCCATTTCGAACTTACCAAGAAGTGTTTGGAAGCAGGAAAACACGTCCATAGCGAAAAACCGCTGTCCCTAAGTGCAGAGCAGGCTTGGCAACTCGTAAAGATTGCCGAAAGCAAAGGACTTCGGTTAGGCTGCTCCCCCTTCACCTGGTTAGGAAACGCCTCGCGTGCGCTCAGCGGCGTCGTAAAGTCTGGAAAGATTGGCAAGCCAAGACTGATCTACGCCGAGGTCAATTGGGGCTTCATCGAGGCTTGGCACCCGTCCCCAGCCGCGTTCCACAAGGTGGGCGCATTGTGGGATGTCGGTGTGTATCCGCTCACCTTCGCTACGAGTATGTTTGGTCCCGCCCGAAGCGTTGAGTCGATTGCGAGAACCCTCAAGCCAGAGCGAATCGCGCTTGACGGAACGGCGTTCACGCTGGACCGCCCGGAATGGATGGTGAGCATGATCGACTTCGCAGACGGAGTCACGCTCCGTCTGACAACAAACTTCTACGTCGACAAATCCAAGCAGCGAGCGACCTTCGAGGTGCATGGCGACGACGGAACCGTGCGCGCGGACGATTGGCTGAACTTTGACTCGGAAGTTCAATTCGCATCTAGAAAGGGTGAGTGGGAAACGGTCGAGTTCGAGAAGGGTGGGCACTACATCCGCTGGGGATTGGCCATCGCAGACATGGCGACCGGGCTCCGCGATGACCGGCCGCCACTCGCAGGCGGGGCTCAGGCAGCCCATATTGTCGACATTCTTGAGGCATGTGAAAAGAGCGTGCGAGAATCCCGGCTCGTAGAAGTCACCTCACAATTTCCTGCGCCGAAGCTTACGGGGGCCATCCAGTGATCATTGGCGCAAACTCCTATCGGTGGGCTCAACACTACGAACGGCAGTCACCGCCATCTCTCGTGGAACAGAACGTCGATGAGGCACTGGGTTATGCGGCGGCGGGCGGAATTGAGACTTGGGAACCCTGCTGGGACTCTCTGGACAAGTTCGATATCTACGCAAAGGCACTTCCTAAGCACGGGCTCCAGATGAAAAGCGTTTACGTGCCCTGCAACCTCATGCTCCCTGACAACAACCCAGAAATCGGACGTGTGATCGCCTTGTGTCTCGCCGCCAAGGAACTTGGTTGTCAGCTCGCGGTGACCAATCCCGACCCGGTGCACTGGAACAACACACCGAAGCCGGATGATCTTATCCGGTACCAAACTGCCTCCCTCGAGACACTCGGATACGAGCTAAGGCTCAGGGGCATCGACCTCGGCTATCACTTCCACACTTCAGAGCTACTGGACGGGGCGAAGGAACTGCACCACACGATGCAGCACACCACGCCCGACAACGTAAAGCTCTGCCTCGACTCTCATTGGGCGTACAGAGGCTGTGGAAACAGCCACCTCGCCCTCCAGGACCTGGTTCACATGTACGGATCGAGAATCGTGAGCCTTCACATTCGCCAATCTCAAAACGGCATCTGGACCCAGACACTTTGCGATGGAGATATCAACTACCAATTCCTGTTTGACTACCTTGACGCAAGGAATTGGGACGGAATCAGCTGCATCGAACTCGCCATCGAGGCAGGAACGCCGGTCACGATGGATCTGGGCCAGGCCCACCAAATCAGCAGGTCCTGGCTCGAATCAGCCTGGCCCAAAGCGCGCAAAGGCCAGACTGATCACCAACGCTGAGTTCCAGTAGATCGCGTTCTCGTTGACCGTCCAATCGCCATCCGAATCGCGATAACACTTCCCGGGGAAGGCAGACAGCAATTTGCCTTCCTGCTTGTTAGCCCCGCCCGCGAGATACCCGGGAGGAATCGACGGGAGCCCATCGTTCGCGTAGATGCAAGAGTAGATGTTCCGCACGGACGCTTCTCCGTAACCGCTGACATAGGAGAAGCTGATCGGGTTCAGACCCAGAATGTAGTCTAGGTCGGCTCGCGCGGCGTCCCGCGATTCGCGGTCGCTTCTGTGCAAAGCGCCGTTTCCAATCGCAAGAAGCGAAGTCACATCCAGACTCACCGAGTTGCTTCCCCAGTAGTAGCCGTCTGGCAACAGGAAGTTCTTCCAGGTGAGAGTTTGCTGGCGGGCGAGAACGGCGCCTCGCCATCGATCGAAGTGCTCTTTGAACCAGTCGACGTCAGCTTGGGGAGCGCCTTGGGCCTTCGCATACGCTGCCCACCCCAGCATCGAAACGTCAAAAGTGTAAGACATGGCCCTCGGATCGTCCCACGTCCCGCCAAACTCTCTTCCGTGGGCCGCCACATAAGTGGCATAGGCGGGATCTCCCGTCGCCCGGAACAGTTCTCCCGCTGCCCAAAGTCGCCCCTTCTTGTCGTCACCCTGGTAGTCGGTCATGCCCTCCGCACGGATGTTGTCGGGATGAGATTCCAAATACTTCCAAGCTTGCTTAGCCGCGTTGACAAGCCGCTCGGAAAACTCCTTATCAAAGGGCTTATACAGCAAAGAAGCATGGGAAAGAACGGCAGCCGAAGTCGCTGAATCGTAGGTTGGGCGAAGGTCTTTGACCCCACCACCGAGATCGTAAACAAAGCGTTTGGGAAGGTCCTTATCGGGGGTAGCGTTGGCATTGTTGGGCCAGATCTGCGGGTAGAAGCCGCCCGAGTTCTTGTCCTGCATGCGGAGAATGAACTCCAGCTCCCAGCGAATTTCATCCAGAAGGTCCGGAACACCGTTACCGCTCTCCGGAATTCTCAGGGAACTGTCCGAGTAAGCCTTGGGAAAGAGCTCCTGCGTATAGAGGAGATCGGAAAGCGGAATCGCCGCCATGCTGACGTACTTGCCATAATCGCCGGCATCGTACCAACC
>CAIVDU010000100.1 GCA_903904815.1 uncultured Armatimonadota bacterium | reverse complement strand
GCCGATGGAGGCGCCTCCCACGCTGCTGAGTCCCTGCCCGAAGGAGTTGATCCCACCGCAAAGGATGCAGATCATCGAGAAGGAGATCGCGAAGTTTTGGAAGGTTCCCATGCTGCGCAAGAGCTCTTGCGCATAACCCATACGATGCAGAAGGCGCCGATCCTCATCGATGGCAGATATCTCTGTCTGGGTGCTTCCGGGATCCTCAATTTCTTGAGTGTTGGTCGGCACGAGCCACTTTAACCGAGAACCCGCACGGGTGCCAAGCTTGTTTCCCGTTTCTGATCCTGAAAAGCAGATGCCCGGCCCCGATTTTGTTTGAACTTACGGAGTGTCGCTCGCCACTCAATATCGGGCCTCGGTCGATCATGTTGAAAACTAGCTGCACTACACGCCGTCCCTGCACGTCTAAGCGAGAGATGGTCTGTCTCAGTCTCCTGTTGATCCCGGTCTTGGGCACGAGCTTCGTAACAGTGGGCTGCGAAAGCCGAGACTCGGCTTCGTATCTGCTGCAGAGATTGGAGAAACCAGACAAGGCTGCGGCCGGGGCCGAACGCATTCTTGGCGAATCACAATTGGAGAAGAATCCGCGTGTCGTGGCCTTTTTCAAACAGAGCGCCGATTTGGTGCGCCTCGGCATCCCCACACTCATGGGGGCGACGTATCGGTCGGCCAAACTGAGGCCGGATTCTCCTTCAACAATACCGTCGGAACCGTTCGAGCCGATTTGGGTGTACTCGAACGGTTACGCGACGATAAACGGGGTTGCTGCCGCAACTCCGCTGAAGCTTGGTCCCGTCGTACCGCTGCCAGAAACTCCGGATCGACCCGAGGATCGTAGCTTCGCGAGGAGATCGAAACGAGATTGGATCATAGGGCAGTTCGCTCTGGTCCTGCAAGGACGAGAGAAAGACCTCGATCGACTTGGGCTTGAAAAGTCGGATCCCGATCTGATCGGCGCAGTCGTGAATTCACTCCGCGAGCAGGTGATGTACCGCCGCCGTGACTTCGACGATGTTGCGGCCATTGCGAACGGGGAGTTGTATCTCAAGGTCAAAAAAGACCTGAAAGCGGTTAACGCGGAAGACACGCAGGACTGGCTGCCAAGGTTTGTGGCAGACATTCCACGGTTGATCGAAGACTCTAGACGGCGGCTCGCGCATCCCAAACCGAAGACTCTGGACATGGCGTCTCTCGCCAAGCTCTCGACTCAGGACCAGATCGCCAAACTCATCGACCACCTTGACGAATTGAACGCGTTCGGGGTGTCGAACCCCGGCGGGGTTTGGGCTCAGATGAACCCCGAAGTTGAGAGGCTCATCGAAATTGGCGACACGGCGGTCGATCCTTTGCTCGACTGTGCTCAAAGTGACAGGCGCTTAACTCGATTTTGCTGGGAAACCGGTCACGCCCCCGATGAACCGCTGCTGGACTACCCCGTGTCGAGCGTTGCCTTGGCAGCCGCCGCCGACATTGTGGGAATGTCCAATTACCAATCGGTGGACGAAGTTCGGATCTACTGGTCGAAGATTCGAAAGAACTCTGGATGGGATCGCGTGGTCGCTATTTTGGAGGACCCGTCTGAGAATCCGGAACACTGGGTGACGGCGATGGAAAAAATCTGCACTCAGGTGGGCCTCAACGGTAGGTTATCTCCCATGCGAGGTGAGTCATTGAGATCAATGAGTCATCCCTCGCTTTCGGAGATCGTCATTAGCCGAATTCGGCAGGCGCCGGGTGGATTTGCCGCAGAAGAGCTTTCTAAGTGTTTGGCCAGATGGGACCCAAAGTCCGCGCTTCCAAGCCTTCAACTCGTTTGCCGCACCGCAAACCCGGGCATGCGGGTGGGAAGCTTGTTTGCATGGAGAATGAAACTGGGCGATAAGTCGGCCGCCGCAGAATATCTGCGCTGGTACAGGACGGAGGATCGAAACAGTTTCTTCCGCTCCACTGAGGTCGAGCCGTTCAACGCGTTTCCCAACGATCCTATCCTGGCGAAGGCAGCGCCCGCGGTCTTTGAAAAGCTAATGGCTCATAGTGGGCCGGAGCGTTGGCCAGGTCCGGGAAGCTTGATGGTTCCTTACGTCTACGAGAAGGTCCGTCAGTTCCTACTGGATCGCTCGGTAATTGGAAAGGTGACGCGAGACGGCGCTACCTGCACATCTAAGACGGGCTTGTCCGGAGTCGAATCAATTCCGGTTGTGCGCACGTCAGCAGTGCACATCAAGTTGCTGCCGGCTTATGTCGATTACGTTTCCCCGTCCCCCAAGGACGCTTCGTGGATAGAGGATGGCTCGACCTCCGATGTTCTCGCTTGCGACGGAATCGCTAAAACCCTGGCGATGATGCGCGGGAGACCGTTCTATTACGGTTGGACCCGCTCGGAGAGAGATCAGGCGGTTGACGAAGCGCGTAAGTGGCTAGAGGTTAATCGAGGGATGTTCGAACAAGCCCCCTTCGTTTTCAACAGCAACTTTCTCTAGCGTTCCCTCGGTGAGCTGGACGCCAGTCAATTTCAATTCGCGAGCACCGAATGTCAGGCTAGCAACCTTGTTGGTTGCGTCTTGATAGGTCAATCCGTTGGCGTGGACATTTGAAATGCAGTTCCGCTCCGAGTCGCGCCGTCCCGGGGCGGGGTTCCAAGTGACGTAGATGCCGAGACTGTCCGGGGTGGACAGTCCCGGACGCTCTCCGATCAGAACGACCACCAGTTCCGCCCCCAAAAGGTGGCCGATCTCGTCTCCGATCGCGACTCGGCCCTGCTCCACAAGAGCGACGGGACTGCACGTCAGGTGCTGGAGCCTCTCGAAGCAAGCGTTCAGCACTGAGGCGGCATGGGATTCGATAGCGGCGGAAGAGAGACCATCGGCTATTACGAAGGCGATGTCGTAGGCGCCAGCGTGGGCGAGCAAGGTCTCGTGACTTTCGGCACTCAGGCGGCGTCCGAGGTCTGGTCGCCCCAAATACTCGGCCCGAGTTCGAGCAGCGCTGTGGACGCGCAGGGTGGTTCTTGGCGCGAGCGATGCGGCGAGCGAATCGAAATCTACGGCGCCGTGGACCGCATCGCGTGCTTTGGCGTGTGCCAACTGAAACTGGAGTTGATCGGTCGTCGGAAGTGAGTCGCCACATCGGTTCAATCCGATGCGGGCTCGCGTCGAGGCCTTCAGGGCGAGCCAGGGATCGACGAGAGGGGCGTCGCTCACAGTCCGTCACCGAGCGCCAGGATTTGGCCCATGCGCGTGTCCTGGGGTGGCAGGGCTTGGACTGAACCATCCACCCCGAGCAGTCCCATGCGATCGAGCCACAACTCGAATTCCGGGGTCGGGCGTAGGCCAAGCGTTCGTCGGAGTCCTAGGATGTCGTGGTTGGACAGACTCTGGTAGTTGAGCATCACGTCGTCGGCCCCGGGGACTGCGATCAGGAAGTTCGCTCCGGCAACGCACAGAAGCACCATGAGGGAGTCCATGTCGTCTTGATCGGCTTCGGCGTGGTTGGTGTAGCAGACGTCTACACCCATCGGCAGTCCGAGTAGCTTGCCGCAGAAGTGATCTTCTAGGCCGGCCCGGATGATCTGCTTCGAGTCGTAGAGATACTCGGGTCCGATGAACCCGACGACGGTGTTGACGAGAAGCGGTCGGAAGGCTCTCGCGACGCCGTAGGCGCGGGCTTCGAGCGTTTGTTGGTCAACTCCGTAGTGGGCGTCGCTGGAGAGCGCGCTGCCTTGTCCAGTCTCGAAGTACATGACGTTCTTGCCGACAGTTCCTCGTTTCAAGCTTTGAGTTGCTTGATGAGCTTCTTCGAGGAGTGAGAGCGAAACGCCGAAGCCTTTATTGGCGGCTTCGGTACCGGCGATCGACTGGAATGCCAGGTCGACGGGAGCGCCTCGTTCGATGGCGGACAAAGTTGTGGTTAGGTGGGCGAGGACGCAGGTTTGGGTGGGGATCTCGAATCTTTGCCGCACCGAGTCGAGCATGTTGAGGATGTCGACGCAGGTGGTGACGCTGTCGGAAGCGGGGTTGACGCCGATTACGGCGTCGCCTATGCCGTACAGGAGGCCGTCGATAGTAGAAGCGGCGATGCCGAGAAGATCGTCGGTCGGATGGTTCGGCTGAAGACGTGAAGCTAGGCGGCCAGGGAGACCGAGGGAGTTGCGAAAGGCGGTGGTCACTTGGATCTTGGCAGCGACGGCGATGAGGTCTTGGTTTCTCATCAGTTTTGATACGGCGGCAACCATTTCGGGGGTGAGACCAGTGGAAACGCTTGCGAGAACCTCGGTCGTGCATTGGTGGGAGAGCAGCCATTCGCGAAGCTCTCCAACGGTCAGAGATGCGATCGGAGCAAAGGCCCCCTTGTCGTGAGAATCGATGATGAGGCGAGTGACTTCGTCGATCTCGTAGGGGACGAGGGGATCGTCGAGGAATGTATGCAACGGGAGCTCAGCAAGGGCCATTCGGGCGGCCACCCGCTGGGTGTCGTTCCCAGCAGCGATTCCCGCAAGCTCATCCCCCGACCTCTTCGGGGTGGCGCACGCCATCAACTGACTCAGCGTCTCGAAACGGTACGTTTCAAATCCCAGAGAGACAGAGTAGCGAGCCATCGAGTTGCCTCAGTGCATTGGGATTCGCCAAGCGCCGCGCCCGTGAGTTCCGATGGTTACGTAGCCGGTTACGTCGTTGGCGGTGATCGAGAAGACAGGGGTGTTCGGAAGGCCTTTGCCGAAGCGTTCCCACCTCTCGCCCCCGTTGGTCGAGATGAACACGCCGATCTCAGTTCCGATGTAGAGGGTATCAGGGTGTCTGGGATCCATGGCAATCGCCCGGATGGGGGCTTGAGGCAGATCGTGTCCGATGCCGGTCCAAGTCCCGCCTGCGTCGAAGGATTCCCAGATCTTATCACCCCCCCAACCGGTTTGGGATACATAAACGTGACGCGCATTCCGGGGGTCGATGCAGATGTCGGCGATGTAGGATCGGGTCAGCCCCTTGGTGATCTCGTACCACTTCTTGCCGGTATCGGCGGTAACCCAGACTCGGCCGTCGCTCGTTCCCGCGTAGATGACGGCTGGGTTGTTGGGTGCGATCGTGAGGGCAGAAACGAGTCCCCCGCCCAGGATGGGGCTGATGGGAGACCACGACTCGGCGCCATCGGTCGTCCGATAGACCCTGCGTGTTCCGGCGACGAGGGTGTCGGGATTGCTGGGGTCGAGGTTAAACGGAGCATAGAAAAGAGAGCCTTCTCGGCGATCGATGCCTCGGGTGACTCCCCATTCCCAGCTCTGGCCGGCATCGGTCGACTTCGAGATGGCAAGGTTCACGTACTCGGTGTAGACGACGTTGGGCTGCTTCCAGTTGACGCGAGTGACTCCACCGTCTCCGGTAAAGACGTGCCTCCACGCGGTGGTTCCTTCGTATTTGTTGGAGCCGTTGTCTTGGGTTCCTCCGTAGGCGATGTTCTTGTCCCACGGGTGAACGTCAAGGAACTGAAATTGGATGTTGCCGAGACCCCGGCTCACTGATTCCCAAGTGTCGCCATTGTCGGGAGATCGGAAGACGCCACCGTCGGTGCAGAGATAGGCCGTCTTAGGGAAGTTGGGGTCGAAGGTCAGGAAGTGGTGGTCTGGGTGAATTCGCCCACCGGCGTAAGACCGGGTGTTGTCGGCCCAAGTCTCGCCCCCGTCGACGGTGCGGTAGGTCGAGGTTCCTCCCACGAAAACGATGTTGGGGTTCACTGGGCTGACGGCCAGGTAATTGTCGTACCAGGATTGCCCTCCGGCGTATTCGGGAGCGTTGGGGCACTTGGTCCAGGTGTGGCCGAAGTCGGTGGTTTTGTACAGACCGGCGAGCGAGGCGTGAGAGCCGTAGAAGGAGACGTAAACGACGTCGGGGTAGCTACGACACTGATCCATCTGGACTCGACCGAGGAGGCCACCGTCTCGGGGAAGATCGTTTTGCAGTTTGGTCCAGTGCTCACCCGCGTCGACCGTCTTATAGATGCCGTTGGTCTTGCCTCCGTTAGGGGCTCCGATGGCAGCGATCATCGAACTAGGGTTGTTCTGGTTCAGGATGATGTCGGAAGCGGGGCCGGGTAGGAGCTTGACCCAGGTTCCGCCGCCGTCGGTCGTTCGGTAAACGCCTCCGGTGGTCGCGGCATAGAGAAAACCAGGGCGGCGCGGATGAGCGACGATTCGAGCGAATCGCTGGCCGAGGAAGATGTCAGACCCAAGCAGTTCCCAGGATTTGCCGCCGTTTCGCGACCGAAGGAGACCGACTCCGTTGAAACTGTCGAGAGAGTAGTGGGCTTCGCCCGTTCCCGCATAAACCACGTTGTGATCGAACGGATCGAGGGCGATTGCGCCGAAGCAGAGGGAAGCTTGGTAATCGGAGATGGGTGCCCAAGTTTCGCACCCATCGGTCGTCTTCCACAGGCCTCCGGATGCGGCAGCCGCGTAGACGATGCGGGAGTCAGTGGGGTCGACGATGACGGCAGATGTGCGACCGGCGTTCTCCATACCGCCCCAACCGTGGAGAAGGACTCTGGGACCAATCTCCTCCCAATTTCCGCTGCTGCCGACGGCATTGCGCCAAAAGGGAACTCGGAGGATCTTGACCCAGGCGCTCAGGTAGGCCTCAGCGGGAACTACGGTCGAGAACTGCGCCTGTTGCTGTTCGAGTCGCTCACGTTCGATCGCATCATTGTCTTGGGCGTGAGCGGTGACGCCGGTCAGCGTAAGGGTGACTAGGCAGGCGATTTGTAGGAGTCGGTTGGCCAAAGTCTGGGGTCGTAAATCGGTCATTGAGGAAAATCGGTGGTCGGTCATCGAGAACTTTCGAAGGCGTTGTTCGCGGTCCGGTCACTGAACGCGAGGCGCCCAGATGCTGGACGCCTCGTGGTCAGGGATGTGTGTTCCTAGTCGCCGCCGGGGGTGGCGGGAACTGGCGGCGTGCCCGAGCGATCGGCAAAGACGTAAGTCTCCAGCGTGTAGGTTACGAGTTTCGTCTGTCCCTTTGGCACGACCACTTTCCATTCGAGGTCGTTCAGGGGGTTCACTTCGCCGGAAAGCACCTGGGTCTGTTTGACCTTTCCGTCATCGGACTGAGTCAGGATTCGTCCGCGGGCGGTCTTGGTGATCTTGAGCTGGGCGTCGGAAGACCGGAAATTCGTGATCTTGAGCGAACCCTTCAGGGTGATCGGGATGAAGTCGGACTTGCCGATCTTTACGGATGGCCCTCGTTTGATTTCCGATTCCGTCTTCTCGACTCGAAGGCCGATGCCTCTCGATAGTTTTACTTCGGCGGTATCACCGGAAGGCGTGTACTTGATCGTCTCTTGCCCGAGCGCCTTTCCGTCCTCAACTACGAACACGGGGCCGGTGGTTAAGGGCTGCTTGGTGCTATTCAGGACGCTTAGGAGATAGAGAACTTCCTCGCCATCGGCGTCCCACTCGAATTGGGGTTTGATGGGAACGTCGTTTCGGAAGATCGAGACCATTGCGATGTCGTTGGTATCAAGGGTGAGATCGGGCTTCTTGTAGAAAAACAGTTCTCCGCCTTCTTCTCCGCTGATCGTGGGGCGCAGGGCAGGAGCAGCAGCGCCTTCGCCCGGTTCACCCGCAACTCGCTCTTTGTCGAGATCCTCTTTCTTTGGGGACTCCGGTGGCGCGATGTTGGCAGGGAGCGCGGTGGCGGGAACAATGCCGGACATGTCTTGCAAACCGCGGTTTGCCACGAACGGAGACCCAACCACGAACAGCACGTCACTCTTCTTGAGATTCTCGGTCGTGTTCTGCATCGAGGCTCGGAGTTCGAGTGAAGCCTGATCGCCGGTGATGTTTAGCACGTAGCTGGGTTCCCATCGGATCCCTTCTTGCAGGTAGGCGATGCCCAAGGTCGTGGTCTTGTTCGGATTGGCAGTTGCGACCTTCACTTTAATTGGGTAGCCGACATAACTCACGGAACGGATTTGGCCGTACGGAATGGCATTGAATCCGGCGCCAGCTTGAAGCAGGAGCATGTCATCTAGGAGCCTAGAGAGTTCACCGTCGTACTTCTGGCCATTCGACGTGGTGATCTGCAGTTTGAGACCGACCTTTTCGGCCAGTTTCGCTTTGAGGTCGGCGGCGCCGGAGAATTCGAGGTGGTTGTCCTTCGTCGTGATGACGGTGTCGACTCGATCGTCTTTGTCGAGTGAGTAGACCCAAATCGTTCCACGGATCGCGTTTGGCACGAAATTGGTGGTCGCCCAACCGTTCTCGAGTTTGACTTGTCCTTCACGGACAAAGTAACCGTAGCCGTCCCGAAACACGGCCACGCTCTTGAGCGAAGTGTCGAAGGTGAGGGCCCGCTGAGGTTCGGGAGCAAGAGCCGTCAAATAATAAAATGCAAGGGCAGCGTACACGGCGACATTCTATACCGTCCAGGTGCGGTAGAGTCGCGACAATGGCATCAGGATGGACAATCGACGAGCGATCGGTGGAAGTGGTTGCGAAAGTCGAGATCCACACGACTCTGTGGACGGCTACGGATGACGATGGTCGTGCGCGATTTGTTGTCACGATGGACCAAAAGTCAGCATCGGTTCCACCGAAGGCGAACCCTAATGGCGGGGCGATTTCGAAGCGCTCGGCCTACGCCAATTGGCGCGAAAAGCTGCGGATGGCCAAGGGCCGATAGTCTAGGGAGTCCCCCCGCAAGGATGCAGGGGACCTCTCCTTTCTGAACTTACTTGAGACAAGTTGCGCTAGAGCCGTACCCCCCACAGGATCCGAACATCGCACGCGTTCCAGGACTCTAGTCTGCCAGAAAATCGATTGTTCATGGTGGTATTCATCCGTCATCAGTGGTATGGATTCGTCATAATGAAACGTGAAAACGAGGTCATGACCGATTGCCTCGTTTATTTACCAGCTACCTGACGAGCCAATGAAATACTACCGCGTTGAACTTGGGGGCGTCGAGAACTGGTTGTGGTTCAACACCGGCAATCTCGGTGAAAAGCATCGGCAGTGGACCCAGCAACCCGACCATTGGAACCTCTTTTTTTTGGAGCATGCTGGGGTTCTGCTCGTTAATAACCGCCCTCACGAGTTCGAGGACGGTTTCGTGGCGTTGGTAGGCCCAGGAGTCAAGGCGGGTTTCCTCTTTGTAGGAGATAGAACCCCCCATTACTCTCTGACTTTTGGGCTTAAGAAGGGAATTGAGACGGTGGCCTTGCCGATTGTTGCTGGCTTCGGTGAATTCAAAGAGCTTCGTCGGAAAGAGTTTGCGAATGCGGAGCACTGGTTGACTCGATCGATTGGTCCAGCGCT
>CAIVDU010000099.1 GCA_903904815.1 uncultured Armatimonadota bacterium | reverse complement strand
TTGCCAAGAACGTTTAATGTTGAACTAAATGGCCTCGATGCCTTATCTTATGGGGTGTGAGGTCCACCCTGCCGGTCATCTATTCGACGCGGAGACTGCTTGTCGCCGCGCTTGTGCTTTCGCTTGCTTCTCCTTCCGTCCTCGCCAGCACCCACGATTCCCATCGTAAAGCGGCGGTACGCCTTGTCAACTATTTGCCCAATCCGACCGAACTGGCCGAAGCATATAAGCGTGCCGATCGGTTGCCCAAGGAGTTCGCTGGCAAAGCCTTCATGACACGTCTCGAGCCGCACTGGCTTCTAGGTGGCAAGCAATTCTGGTTCAGGCAGGAGAATGCAGACGGAACATTCACTTTCCAGAAGGTGGATTCACCCACCGGCACGATTGCGCCCGCCTTCGACCACGATCGTCTGGCGAAGGCACTCTCCGCCTCGATGGGACATCCAGTCACCGCTTCAAAACTTCCGTTTACTTCTATCCAAGTCAAAGAAGATGGCAAGTCGATCTTGTTTGTGGCGGAAGGGAAGGCGTGGACCGTTGCCTTGGCCGACTATTCACTGACGAGTGAACCTGCCCCGGCCCGCCCCCGGCCTAGTCGTCCGGAAGCGCCCTGGACCCAGGACACCTGGCCTGCCGAGACCGAGCCGGTCAGGTCTCCGGATGGAACCCTAACCGCACAGATCGTGGGGAGAGACGTCCACATCAAACGCGAAGGCGCCTCCGACGTGATCTTGCCTGCGCTTGCGGCCGCACCGAACTATGTGGCTCGGTTGATTTGGACTCCCGATTCCAAGCGGGTCATCGCGGTGCACGTCACCCCTGGAGATCGCAAACCCGTGTATTTGATCGAGTCTTCTCCGAAGGAAGGTGGGCGCGCGAAGCTGCAGACCAGACTTTACGATCTCCCGGGTGACAAGGTGGACACCTTCGATGTGTCGATTATCGATGTAGCCAACTCGGCCGAGAAGCCGATCCAGGCGGAAATCGTCGACTACGGAGACATGCCTTACTTTCGCTGGAAGACCGACAAGCGCCACTTCACCTATGAGAAGATGGATCGCGGTTACGGTCGCTGGCGGGTGATTGAAGTGGACTCGGTGACCGGCGAGTCTCGGGCGGTGGTCGACGATCATCCGGCGACATTCTTCGACTCGACCAGTAAATTCAGTCACTACTGTGCCTCCGATGAAATTGTATGGCGGTCTGAGCGCGACGGATGGGGGCACCTGTACCTCTCGGACGCGGATGGAAAAATTGAGAACCAGATCACGAAGGGGGCGTGGGTCGTACGTTCGGTTGAGAAGGTGGATGAAAAGGCGAGGAGCATCACTTTCGCGGCCAGTGGCGTGAATCCCGATGAGGACCCCTACTTCATCCACTACTATCGAGTGAATTTCGATGGCTCCGGCTTCACGGCGCTTACGCCGGCTAAGGGGGATCATCAGGTACAGGTATCGCCGGATGGGGAGACCCTCGTCGACACCTACTCCACGGTGACGACACCGCAGGTCCACGAACTCCGAAGTGCGACAACTGGCAAATTGCTGGCGACTCTGGCAAAGGCTGACATCGCGCCGCTCGTTAAGGCCGGTTGGAAGGCGCCTGAAGTGTTCACGGCGAAGGGGCGGGACGGAAAGACCGACATCTGGGGGATCGTCTATCGCCCGTTGAACTTCGATCCTCACAAGAAGTATCCGATTGTCGAAAACATCTACGCGGGTCCTCAAGACAGCTTCGTTCCGAAGTCGTTCGCTGCCTACCGGGGGATGCAGTCGCTGGCTGAGTTGGGATTCATCGTGGTCCAAATGGACGGGATGGGCACTCGAAACCGGTCGAAGGCGTTTCACGACGTGGCGTACAAGAATCTGGCGGACGCCGGATTCCCCGACCGAATCCTTTGGATGAAGGCCCTCGCCGCGAAAGATCGCTCTGCGGACATTGACCGAGTAGGGGTCTACGGAACCTCCGCCGGCGGCCAAAACTCGACCGGCGCCATGCTTTGGCACCCTGAGTTCTACAAGGTCGCGGTGTCTTCCTGCGGATGCCAAGACAACCGGATGGACAAGATTTGGTGGAACGAGCAGTGGATGGGACCGATGGGGCCTCACTACGCGGAGCAGTCCAACATCACGAACGCGGGTAGGCTACGCGGGAAGTTGCTGCTGATGGTTGGGGAATTGGACCACAATGTTCCACCAGAATCAACATATCGTCTTGTAGACGCCCTTATCAAGGCCGAAAAGGAGTTTCAATTGCTGGTGTTGCCGGGATTCGACCACACCGCAGGCGGACCTTACGGCGAGCGTCGTCGACGAGACTTCTTTGTGAAAAACCTTTTGGGTGTGGAACCACCCGACTGGAACGGTCAAGGAGCGGTGTCACCGGAGCCATCGTCCCCCAAACAATAGGGCCTTCGCGGTCGTAAGAAACGGCGAAGGGAACAACATGAATCGCGAGGGCGCCTCATTCCGTGAACTTTAGCGGGATAATCTCTCGCTTGCGATCGAAAGGACGGAAAGATGGGCGACAACCAAAAACAAGATGCGAAGGTCCGGGCCTATGTCCGTCTCATCCGAACTGCGGAGGCGTTACACGCTGAAGTCAGCCGGGGCCTTGCCCTCGAAGGACTGACCGCGAGTCAATTCAGCACCCTGAAGGTATTAAGACTTCAGGGCGCACTTGCTCAGCGAGACATCGCGAAGTATCTGCTCAAGTCGGGTGGCAACGTCACGATGGTGGTCGACAACCTCGAGCGAGAGGGCTTGGTTTTGCGCGTTAGAGATACCGAGGACCGCAGGATCGTGTTCGTCAAGCTCACAACGCGGGGTGAAGAACTGTTTGACCGGGTCTATCCCGGTCACCTGGCTCGAATTCGCTCGGTGATGGGAGGCCTTGTCGATGACGACTGTGAAGGGCTACTCGGATTGCTGGACCAACTTGGAAACCCGGAAGTGGAAGTCGACTGCACGGACAGCCCGGCAGTAGCGTCGTAAGTCCACATAAGTAGCCGCAAGTTCCTGCTTCCGGTCTGCTTGATCCCAATGAGCGGGACTGGGTGCCAGATTCCCGGGATTTGTCGGTGAGAGGACTTCTGCCTGAGCCCAGTGCGACACCGTTTGCTCGCCTTCGCTCCCTGCCTTGAACGAGCTGTTTGGCATATAGATGTCGGGCACTGAACGATGGTCGAGAGAAGCCTCGAGTCGAAGAGGAGCAACGAGACCTCGGTTTTAAACTCCCACCGCCGCTCCGCTGGATGAACGCCCGCTAGCCGCGAACCGCCACCGATTTTCTAAAAACTTTCTTCCTGGCCAAATTGACGGGTTTGGCGAGCGCTGAAGGGGGCGAACCGGAGCCAAATTCGATCCCATGTTTCGCGACTCGAAACGTTATCCCCACGTCTGTTCGAACCCAAAATGGGGAAAACCCAATGAAATCGTAGGCTCTAAAGCAATGTTTACATTAAAACGAATTAAAGTCCTAACGGTTTTGAAAAACCTGTCGTAGAATATAAGGCCCTGAGAAATCTCTTCGGAGGGGTTGATTCTTCGAGGATCGACTAGGGTATAACTAATTCGTCGCTGACACAAAGAAACGAAGCGGCGAGCACCTTGAAAGTTTCATAGTGGTGGATCGGAAAGACGTTCAGGTGAGTTTGTATCGAGCTCCTTTGCAGTCAAAAGCTGTTAAAGGGATAAGCTCCAAAACAAGACTGGAAGACACTCCTGCTGGTGTAAAAAGCCGGGTGGAATCTTTTAGTCTATAAACTCTAAACAGAGTAAACCAACCCAATCAGACTTTAGCCAGACTGGTTGGGGATCATTGGTCAAAATTTCTACGGAGAGTTTGATCATGGCTCAGGACGAACGCTGGCGGCGTGCCTAAAACATGCAAGTCGA
>CAIVDU010000098.1 GCA_903904815.1 uncultured Armatimonadota bacterium | reverse complement strand
CACTTCCTGGGACACCGATCCTGGTTTCGAATCTCTAAACGTGATTTTCTAAGAGAAACGGAATCCTGGAGGCGGACTCGGTTGGCCGAGCTAGACGCCTTTCCAGGCATCATCTCGCTTCAAGTGCGAGGCCGCGCTCCCAGAGTTCGAATCGGCATCAGGCCAATCCTAGCGGCCGGGCTTATCAGCGAAGAAGCTCGGCTCAACAAGTGCGTCGAGGCTTTTATGATTTCGAAGGATCGAAGCAGCATGCCGACTCAATTGCCCCCGTTGGGTCTCGATCCCGCCTTCCGCCGAGTCGGGCTTCCCATCATGAAGCGGTGGGAACTGGCAATGACTTCTCTTGGCATCGTGGCCTTTTGGCTCTTCACTCTTGCCGCAGGGTACGGCGAGGCAGTTCGAGACACCCTGTTCATTGGGCTTATTGGAATCGCTTTTCCGGTGTGGAGGCTTTCACTGAGTCTGCCCGGCTGGTTCCGCAGACGACGCCAGCGTAGGGAAGCAACTCTCGGAGTTGGGAATGCTTCTCGTCAATCCGTGGAAGGTCTGCAATGAACGAATCTGCTGGTCAAGAATCGTTCGAGGAGTCGGGCCTGACCGCCCAGTCTTTCAAGAGTAGCGACCAGATAATAACGAAGATCGACGACGAATCGATCCTATTACCTGCGTCTCAACAGTGGCTGCCGGTGACTCCCGACATCCGCTACCTTGTCGAAAAGCATCGAAAACATCGTCGTAATGTGGAAGAGAACCTGAACTGAGATCTCCCGCCAAGAGAATCAGCGAGGGGATTCTTCCGCCTACTCCTAGGAGTTACAATCGTAGATCGCCGCTAGGAGGATCAAAGACCAATCATTCGCCTTGATGGTTTCCCTAGTCATCTTACCGGTAAAGTCTCACCCAAACGAGTGTCCATGGATTCGAAGGAATAAGCTTGAAGGAAACTCTCGCACAAGAAGATCTAGACAAATCAGCGTCGGGGCAAAGACCATCGACAAGGTTTCGTAAGTCGGCGGCGGAGATTTACCACGCGGAGCCAATTGGGTCAACGTCTCCAGAGTGGCCTCCGCTTTCCGTCGACAA
This sequence comes from uncultured Armatimonadota bacterium, assembly GCA_903904815.1. Taxonomy (GTDB): domain Bacteria; phylum Armatimonadota; class Fimbriimonadia; order Fimbriimonadales; family Fimbriimonadaceae; genus Fimbriimonas. The sequence goes on along the minus strand of CAIVDU010000098.1, from coordinate 1,195 downwards.
GCGCCGACAAGTGCACCGACAGCGGTGGATTCGTCGAGCTATCGAGGTTCCGCTCATTTTCGTTGCTTGCGCGGTCGTGGGTCCGGGGCGGCTCTTACATTCCGCTTCTCGTTTCGAAGTCGTCATTTTTGTCTTCTTTGCCATGACGATCTACACATTGTGGGAATTTTTTCGCGATCAATTTCCCTCTGCTGCCGACAGGAACATCATCGAAGACCCGCGGGCAGACGACGAGATGCTCGTGCAGGTGTCGGTGGCGGTAAACGGGGTGGTTGTTGGGAATGACCGCGGTGTCCTTTGGCGAGATGGCGGTCTGCTCTACTTTTACGGCCATCGATCATTCTTTCGAATTGCGAGAAAGGACCTGCTTCCAGTTACCTACCGACCACGTATCTGGCCAGTTTCCGAGCTTGCTATTACCGCGCGGCAAAAAATTATGACGACCCACAATGGCCAGCGAGTGAGCATTGGCATTCAAAGGTTGTTGATCGATCCCATGACTTTTCGACCATACTCGGACACTCACAAGTTGACCGCGATGCTTGACGAATTCGATGAAACATGGGCGGATCCGAGCAAGAGTTCGCTGCTCCCACCCCTAACCCTCGACCCCGCGTACGGCGCTCCCTTTGGACTTCTCGTGTGTGCCGTTCTTTGGCTTCTCGCCTCGGCAATGACTCTGCCCCATGCGCTCCGGGATCTCGAAATCGCGCCAATTGCATTTCAGTCCCTTGTCGCGCTGGGTATCGTTCTCCCTGCACTGCGTGGCCATGTTTGCCGCACGATTATGCGCTTTGCGCAGCCGTACAAAGCAGCGTCGCACTCGACTGAAGGCCACGCCTCGCCTTCTGACCAGGTCGTCCATGAGTGAAACTGTTCCAAAACGTCATGCTCCCAGGCGACGTCCCGAGAAGCCGGTACCGGTTCCAGAACCTATTGATTCCTCAACAACTGACCAGACTCAGACGTCACAGGCATGGCTGCCGCCAGTGCCAGTTGACCCTTGGTACCGCAACTCTGCCTACCGGTGGACGATCATGAAAGTGCGATCAGGCGATCAAAGCTGAGCTTATCTGTAGCGCTTTACGCTGAGGAGCAGGCATCGGCAACTCCTGAAGCTCTCTCAAATCTTTCCACTCCAACTCCGGCGACCGAGCCTCACAGCGCACCAGATGAACTTCGATCGTGATTCGGT
>CAIVDU010000097.1 GCA_903904815.1 uncultured Armatimonadota bacterium | reverse complement strand
GAGCAACAAACTTTAATCGCTCTTCGGACACAGAACACTCCTTCCAAGGCACCCAGCACCACTTCCCAGATCTCAATGATCTGAAAATGGTGTTACCCATGTGTCCGGAACAAACTGTAACCCATGTCTCCGAACGGACAGTAACGGTAATGTTACGAGGGCCCGGTCTCCGGGCTGTCAACCGCGAACTCTCACTTCGCCCGAACGAATCATTCAGAATGAATCGATGCCCTCGTCGTTCGTGTCGATCACCCTTTCCGATCTCACCCCGCGAGAGGCCTACGGCCTCCTGGTGGAGGCAATCATCCCTCGCCCGATCGCCTTCGTCAGTTCGATAAGCGCTGACGGAATTCCGAATCTTGCCCCATTCAGTTTCTTTATGATGGGCGGCTCGAATCCCCCGAGTCTGGCCTACTCGCCGACCTTAAACCGAGACGGGCATGCCAAGGACAGTCTGCGAAACGTTGAGGAGACGGGAGAGTTTGTGGTCAATTCGGTTCATCGGGAGATCGCCGTGGAAATGAACCGCACCAGCGCCTCCTTTCCCTTCGAAGTGTCCGAGTGGGACCACACCGCGTTTACGCCCATTCCCAGCGACGTGGTGCGGCCAATGAGAGTTGCCGAGAGCCAGATCCAGTTGGAGTGCAAGGTCTTCCAGATCGTCCGTCACGGAAACGGCCCCACGAGCGCGGCCTATGTCATCGGAGAAGTGGTCAGAGCCCACTATGCGGCTGAGCTGTTCGAAGAAGGAAAGCTTCGCCCCGGAGCCATCGCCCTCTTGGGACGTCTTGGCAAGCCGGGCTACGTGGACCTCGCCGAAAGTCCAACCTTCGATATCGAAAGACCCATGTAAGGATCACGACGCGATCCAACGGCGTAGGCTCGAATAGGCCTATGCAACCCAACGAATTATCCAAAGGCGCCACCTACCCGACCTACTTGCTGGGCCACCCCGCACGGAACCCAGCCTGGAACGTGGTCTATCAGGCGTACCGTGAAGACAACGTGGTGGCCGCGTATCATGCCGCCATTGAAATGGGAACGGGAGCCAACGGTTCGGCAATCGGGTTCTACCGACAACTCGAAGCCGAAGCCGAAACACGAAGTCACGGCGCCATCCGCAAACCCACCTCCTGGCTCCAAGTAGAAGCCCGAGACTCGATCGATCCCTCAATCGACATCCCTATCCAGCATGTCATTGAGTCAACGGCCGCCCGGTTTGGTTTCTCCGAGAGACCCAACACGATGGTCTCTATTCTTCTTTCTGAAGTAGATACACCTTGGGCAATTGGCCGGTCCGGTTACTTTGTCGACAAGATCCCTTACGACAAGATCTGCCTTCCAGAACGAGCCCTCCAGTCTGAAGATCAGTTTGTAAGCGTGCTTTCGCACGAATACGCCCACCTGATCGCTCTTCACCTCGCGGAAGGAAACGCCCCACGGTGGCTCAACGAGGCGTTTGCCACACTGTCTGAGGGGTACCCAACGAGCCAAGTCACTCAGATGTTCAAACTGCGTTACGCCCCATGGCGCTCAGACCACGACTTAGAATTGGCATTTGGCGCGCCCGAAAACGACGAGCACGGCCACTGGGAGAGGAGCCAAGCTTATGCTCAGTCCGCCATCATTGGCCGTTACCTGCAAGGGCTCAAGGGAGACAAAGGCTTCGCGGATTTGCTGCGCGCCTTTGCAAATCACTCCCGATGGAAGGACCTGGCCATGAAGTTTACTGGCCAGGAACCGGTCGACGAAGCGCTGAAGGAAGTCTTTGGCTTCGGGAAGCGGGAGCTGTTTGAACGCTCCCGCCCATGAATCAGCGCGACCTTAGCCGTGGATCGGAAATCGAGAGCAAAGCGCGATGACCTCATCGCGAACCTCTTGAATCGTCGCCTCGTCCTCGTGATTTTCGACGACGCGGGTGATCAACTGGGCAATTTCAGCCATTTCCCCTTCACGCATTCCCCTCGTAGTGATCGCCGGTGTACCGAGCCGGATTCCGCTCGTAATCAGAGGCGACTTGTCGTCGAACGGGACTGAGTTTCGGTTGCAAGTGATATTGGCCCGGTCAAGTGCCGCCTGAGCTGCCTTGCCGGTGACCGATCCCTTGTTTCGCAGGTCGATCAGCATCAGGTGGTTGTCCGTTCCGCCTGAGATGATGTGGAAGCCATTGCCAATCAGAGCGCCGGCCAGCGCCTGAGCGTTGCGAATGACCTGCTCGCCATAAGCGGTGAAGGAGGGTTGAAGATTCTCTCTGAAGCCAACCGCCTTCGCCGCGATGACGTGCATCAGCGGACCACCCTGGATGCCCGGGATGATCGTGGTGTCGAGCAGTTCCGACATCATCTTCGTGCGCCCACTCTTCGGGGCCACGATCCCAAACGGATTCTCAAAGTCCTCACCCATGAGGATCATGCCCCCTCGAGGACCACGCAAAGTCTTATGCGTCGTCGTGGTGACGACGTGAGCGTAGGGCACCGGACTTGGCAGTAACCCCTTCGCAATGAGTCCCGCAGGATGCGCAATGTCGGCGAAAAGGAACGCCCCAACTGAGTCGGCGATTTCTCGGAAGATCTTGAAGTCGATCGCGCGCGAATAGGCGCTGGCCCCGACCGTGATCATCTTCGGGCGTACCGCCTTGGCCGTCTCTGCCGCCTTATCGTAGTCGATCAACTCAGTCTTAGGGTCGATCCCATAAGCCGTGAACTTGTAGAGCTGCCCAGAAAAGTTGACCGGAGAGCCGTGAGTAAGGTGCCCGCCATGAGAGAGGTCCATACCCATGACCACGTCTCCTGGTTTCAAAAACGTGAAGTAGACGCCCGTGTTGGCCTGGCTACCCGAGTGAGGCTGCACGTTTGCGTAGGCAGCTCCGAAGAGTTCCTTGGCACGATCTCGCGCGAGGTTCTCCACCTCATCGACAACCTCACATCCACCGTAGTAGCGTGCGCCGGGATAGCCTTCCGCATACTTGTCCGTGAGAACACTGGACATCGCCTCTCGCACCGCGATGCTCGCAATATTCTCGCTCGCGATCAACTCAAGATTGTGCTCCTGACGAGCCTCCTCTCGACCGATCAGATTGGCGATTTCGGGATCCGCCTCTCGGAGAGATACGTGGTGGGCATCGACGGCAGTGTGCAGCGCGGACATGTCCCCATTATGAACTCTGTGCCCCGCGATTCATGTGCGCCGGTCTGAGAACCTCGCACGTCAAAACATGATAAGGAGACAGCCAAACTTGACCTACATCTCAGTTCCCCAATCGCTTTCGAATGTCCGTGCGCAACTGGTCGCCTGCCACTCTTGATTCCATAAGCATCGTGGTCACGCCAAAGAGCATGATGATCATCCCAACCACCGTCAAACTGATCGGCAACCAAGGTAGTGAGTCGTGATTCAACTGGTCAGTGGCGATCGCGAGACTCACGATCACAAAAACTCCCACAGCCGCGCAGAACGACATCATCGCACGCTCCCCCAGCATGACGCGACGATCGAAGTGGATGAGCGACGCCCTGACCGACTCCTGACTGTAGCCTTGCTTCTCCATCTCCTCGCGCGTCATTTTCAGAAGACGGCGAGTCCGATCGACGGTTCGACCAAGCCGGTTCAACGTTGTGGCGACGAGTGAAGCCGACGCCAAGATCAGCAGGGCCGGGGTGAACATCGCGGTAGCGACGGCAAACGTTGGGGACGTTGGGGCTGGCACATTCAAAGATTGGCTCATTCGAGCGGATCGATCAAGCCAATAATTCCGATGACATCAGATCCATGTACATACACTCGTTCGAAGGATCGTCTGTATAAGGCTTGAAGAGTGCTGCATTAGTTAAGTACATTAAATTGCAAAAGCTGCAAACCGTGTGGAGTGCGGCGGCTTGACGCCGCTGTGATCAGCACGGCTTGACGTGCGCGGAAGCCTTCGAGAGAGTTATAGGTTCAAAAGTGACTCAACACGGCAAAGTTGGGCAACTGTGACACGCGCGTCAAGCCGCGCTGATCACAGCGCTCTCAAGCGAGCGCACTCCCAAAAAGTCGCGTACATTCGCTCGACGCTCCCAACGCAACACGCTCCAAGCGAGCGCACTCCCCCATGGTTTGCAACCCTATCAATTCGCTGCACTTAGCCAAAAGAGACCGTCGACATCACCGACTAAACGGGGCAGACACATTGATCAGACAAATCCAGGACTACTTACGAACCGGAGGATTCGACACGACGTTAACCGGCTCCGGAAGTTTGGACAGCATCTCCACCGTCGACCGGAAAGTGTATCCTTCCGCCTTCAACTTTTCGATCATCGGCTTCAGTGCCTGCGCGGTCACCGGATTGTCGTGGAGCAAAACAATCGAACCGCTCTGAACCTGCTTCAGCACTCGCTCCGTGATGACCTCGGGCGAAACCTTCATCGCCCGAATCTGCGCGATGTCGTAGTGGCCGTCTTTAAGACTCGGGATAAAGTCCTTGGCTCCCACGTTCCACCCAACCGTGATGTATCCGAACTCTTTTACGACCTTCAAAACGGTGGGGTTGAACCGCATGCCAGGCGGACGGAGAAACTTCATAGAGTGTCCGGTAGCTCGCTCCACGTTGGTTTGACAGTTCAAGATTTCATTTCGAACTTGCTTCTCGGTGAGCGTGTCCAAGCGAATGTGATCCTGGGTGTGGTTCCCGATCTCGTGCCCCTCGGCCAGAATGCGGCGAGTCAGATCGGGGGATTCCTTGACCCGCTTTCCTATGACGAAGAACGTGGCCGGCACCTTCTCCTCTTTCAATGTCTTGAGGATCAGATCCATCGATTCACGATGCGGAGAGTCGTCTATCGTAAGCAGGAGATCTTTTGCATCGCGGTTACCGCGATTAAAGTAAAGCTTATCCGAGTTGTAGAACTCGTGACCCTTCGCCCGACTGGTCCAGTACCCCAGGCTCAAAGCGTTGCGAAGACCGATGGTCCGCTTGAAATACAGGCCGGCGCCGAAAATAATCGCCAAGAGGACCGCCCCGATCACCAGTCGATTTCGCTTTGAATTCGTAGCGCGTTTCAAAACTGAACGTAACCTCGATATCGATTAAGCAAAAAGGGGGCGAAAAACGCCCCCTTCAAATTCTCGAACAAAAGAAGAAGTCGAAACTTACTTCTTGGTCTGGCTAGGCTGGCTGCCATAGCGGCGCATGAACTTCTCAACGCGACCGGCGGTATCGACCAGTCGCTTCTGACCGGTGTAGAACGGGTGGCTGAACGCGCTGATTTCAACGTTCAACACGTAGTACTCGACTCCATCAACCGTTCGCTTGTTGTTGGTCTTAGTGGTGGACACCCCAGTCCACTCATGTTCGCCATCGACGAACAGGACGGGGTAGGTCTGAGGGTGGATTCCTTCTCTCATAACAATGACTCGAACACTTATTGTGGCCGATTCATTCGTCAATCTTCAACAGGTAAGCCGCCGATTTGCTGGTTTATCCGCTCACATTCCCCTGCTGAGACCTCTGCGGGATTCCGTTGTTATAGGACAGTCCCCCAGAAGTCAGTAATGCCGAGCCCCGATAGATTCAACCAGATCGCCCGGAAGTTCTCTCAAGCGGAGACTCTCCCCAGCATGCCGATTGCCACCCTGAAGGTCAATCGGCTGCTCGATTCCGAAGAAGTCTCGCTCGCCGACGTGGAGCGAGAGATCGTCGGGGATCCCGCCTTCACGTCAGCCCTCCTGCGCGCGGCATCCTCCGCGATCTACGGAGACTCGGCTCAGCTGATCACCACCGTAAGAGCCGCCCTCATGCGGCTCGGGGTGACTACCGTGAAAGCGGTTGCCCTTTCGCTCTGGACCCAGGCGCTCGTGAGTCACGCGCCCAGCAAGTCCGCGTTCAGTGCGACCCGATTTCGGGACCACTCGGTTTTCGTCGGCTACATGGCCCGCTACCTCTATTCAGCCCGACAAAAGCGGGAGAGATTCCCCTGTAAATGGACTTCAGAAGAGGTTTTTGCGATGGGAATCCTCCATGACCTCGGCACCGCCCTGTTCGCGGTGATGGAGCCGAAAGAGTTTGAAACGGTGGTCAATCAGGCAACCCTCCGCTCGACTTCCTTCTCACATCAAGTGCAAACGACCTACGGTCATCGCGTGAGCGAACTCGGGATCGCCGCCGTCAAAAGCTGGGGACTGGATGCGATGTTTGCCGAGGTCATTCAGTTCCTCGATGCGCCCGAGTCTCACCCAACCGACCCCATCGCCATGGCGTGTGTCCACTTGGCCGACCGCCTGGCAAATGCCAATAAGTTTTCCCTCTTCAACCTCACCAGCGAATCCATCTCGGAGTACGTCGATGCCCAGGTAAACCTACCAGAAGCAGAATTGGCCGCCGCGATCGAATCGGTCGCGGAAAGCATGAAAGAGCCGGATCAAAAGAAACGAAGATGCGCATGACCTCCGCTTTTTGCTCTGGCAAAAGGTAAACTCCGTCCCCGAATTGGGTAGAGAACGCCGAGGACGCCGTTCAACGAAATCCCTCTTCAGGAGACGAAGTTTCTTATGAATTACAAGCGCGTTTATCTCTTCCGCGAAGGCGATAAGTCCAAGCGCGACCTCCTCGGCGGTAAGGGAGCGAACCTGGCGGAAATGACCAACATCGGTCTGCCAGTTCCTCCAGGATTTACCATCACGACTGAGGTCTGCACCGAATACTACCAAGCCGGACGACGCCTTCCGGATGGTCTGATGGACGAGGTCAAGACGGCCATCGCCGACGTTGAGAAGCAGATGAACCGCACCTTGGGCGGAAGCGAACGACCGCTTCTCGTTTCCGTGCGATCCGGTTCTAAGTTCTCCATGCCGGGAATGATGGACACCGTTCTCAACCTCGGCCTGAACGACGTAACCATTGCTGCTCTCATCAAAGAGACGGGCAACGAGCGATTTGTGTGGGACTCTTACCGCCGCTTCATCATGATGTTCTCGGACGTATCGTTCGGCATCAGCAAGCACGAGTTCGACGAGCACATTTTCGGCATCTATAAGGAAAAGGTCGGCGCGAAAGTTGACCTCGACCTGAACGGCGAGCAGATGAAGGAAGTCAGCCAACTATTCCTTGCTCACGTGAAAGAGAAGGCTGGCCGCGAGTTCCCGCAGGATCCGATCGAGCAGTTGGCTCTCTCCATCGAAGCCGTATTCAAGAGCTGGAACAATGACCGCGCCATCGTCTATCGACGAACCGAGAAGATCCCAGACGAGATCGGAACCGCCGTCAACATCCAGTCGATGGTTTACGGAAACGCAGGCGACGACTGCGGAACTGGCGTCGCTTTCACCCGCGACCCATCCACCGGAGAGCACGCTCTGTTCGGCGAGTATCTGATGAACGCCCAGGGCGAGGACGTCGTCGCTGGCGTTCGAACTCCTGTTCACATTGACGAGCTCGAAAAGCAGAATCCGGAAGTTTACAAAGAGTTCGTGCGACTTGCCACCACCCTTGAGACCCACTACAAGGACATGCAGGACCTCGAGTTCACCATCGAGCACAACAAGCTGTACATGCTTCAGTGCCGATCCGGTAAGCGAACCGGCCCTGCGGCGGTGAACATCGCCGTCGACATGGTGAAGGAAGGACTCATCACCAAGGAAGAAGCCGTTCTTCGAGTGAGCGCAAGCCACCTCGACCAGCTTCTCCACCCACGATTCGACCCAAGCAGCCTGGACGCCGCTCACAAGCTGGCAACCGGTCTCGCCGCCTCCCCCGGAGCCGCCGTCGGAAAGGCCGTCTTTGACGCCGACACCGCCGCTGAACTCGGTAAGGGTGGAAAGGGCGAGAAGGTCATCCTGATTCGCGACGAAACGAACCCAGACGACGTGCACGGAATGCTCGCCGCTCAGGCAGTTCTGACCGCTCGGGGCGGAAAGACCTCCCACGCTGCCGTTGTGGCTCGTGGCTTTGGTATCCCCTGCGTCGCCGGCGCTGAGTCGCTCGCCGTCAACACGAAGACGAAGCAGTTCACGGTTGGAAACGTCACCGTCAAAGAAGGCGACATCGTGTCCATCGACGGAACTTCCGGAGTCATCTACCTCGGATCGCTCCCGCTCATCGATCCCGAAGTCACCGGTTCGTTTGGAACTCTGATGGAGTGGGCCGACGAAGCGCGAACGATGGGTGTTCGAGCCAACGCCGACAATCCTCGAGACGCCCAGCAGGCAATCGAGTTCGGCGCTGAGGGTATCGGCCTCTGCCGAACCGAGCACATGTTCTTCGAGCAGGACCGACTGCCGATCGTGCAAGAGTTCATCCTCTCGCCAGACCCAGCCGTTCAGCAAGCCGCCTTGGACAAGCTCCAGGACATGCAGCAGGAAGACTTCGAAGGCATCTTCGAGGCCATGGAAGGAAAGCCGGTCACCGTTCGTCTGATCGACCCTCCTCTCCACGAGTTCTTGCCTAGCTACGACGCTCTTATCCGCAAGGAGACCGAGCTCAAGGTGAGAATCGAACTGGGTCAGAAGGGTCTCGAGCATGAGTTCGAAGAGACCGAGAAGCTTCTCACCGCCGTCGAAGGCATGAAGGAAGCGAACCCCATGCTCGGTATGCGCGGCGTTCGACTCTCGATCATCCGACCGGGCCTCGTCGTCATGCAGACGCGAGCGATCCTCCAGGCCGCCGCTAAGCTCATCAAGGCTGGCAAGCGCGTCTATCCGGAGATCATGATTCCTCTCGTCTCGCACGTGAACGAACTCCGCGTCGTTCAGAGCCAGCTTGAGGCCGAAGCCAAGAAGATCGTTGCCGAGCAAGGCGTTGAGATTCCGTACACCTTCGGAACCATGATCGAAATCCCCCGAGCCGCTCTCACGGCCGGCGAGATCGCTCAGTACGCTCAGTTCTTCTCCTTCGGAACGAACGACCTTACGCAGACCACTTTCGGCTACTCGCGAGACGACGCCGAAGGCAAGTTCCTGCAGAAGTACGTCGAGATGAAGATCCTTCCCCGCAACCCTTTCGAGACCATCGACACCATCGGCGTCGGTCGCCTGATGGAAATTGCCGTGAAGGAAGGCCGCGCAGCCCGAGAGGGACTCAAGTGCGGAATCTGCGGCGAGCACGGCGGCGACCCCGAGTCGATCGAGTTCTGCCAATCGGTTGGCCTGAACTACGTGAGTTGCTCACCGTTCCGAGTGCCTATCGCTCGACTGTCGGCCGCCCAGGCTGCCCTTCAGCAGAAGATCAAAGTCACCTCCGACAAATAAGTCGACGGAGCTTTAACGACACGGCGTCCCGAGATCCACTCGGGACGCCGTTTTTTGTGGCGTAACGAATGACCTCCAACGCTCCGCAAATACACTTTTTAGGGCCGATTTGACCCCCGATAGGGGGTCGCATAGATTAGCCGGTGCGTCGACTCCGTGTCGACCACCGCTTTGGGGACAGCCTCTCCTACGACCCCCGACACGGTGGCCGAAGAAAGTACTCTGTTGAAATGGCGTAGACATATGTCTACGCAACGGCTATTCTCTTCGACCTCCGTTCGGGGGTCAAGCTACGCATTGCGCGTGGTACGTTTCAGGCATTGAGAAGCCCATTACTTCAATTCCGCTGGTCGCGAAGCAGAAGGTGCGGGCATTTTCGGACGTGACCATCCTTCGATCGCACCTCTCGATATCGCCCCGTTTTCTTAGGAAACGCTCATCAAGCTTGGCTTTTCCCGTTTTGCCGAGCTTTAACCTAGCCGACCCAACTATGGAGCATCCGTCATGTTGAGCGCAGCGAAATACCCCCTCCTCCAGTCAAAACCTGCGATTCCGCCCGCCACCTTAACTCAGGACGGTGGTCCAGATCGTAATTCCAGCCCCAAGCGAGCGACCGTCATCCTGAGCCTGCGAAGGATCTCATCCTCTAGTCGAAACCCACGATTTCGCCCGCCACAATAACTCAGGACGGGTGGTCCCTACTCACCGGGGCTACGAATGCCACCTTGGAAGTAGACAGACCAGGACTTCCACATTTCACGGTGAATCCAGAAGCGCGGTCCAGATCGAAACCCCCAACCCTCACACCAAACCCCGACAAACCCGATCCGCAAGCCCGAACGACAACGTCATCCCCGCCCCACCGACTCCCGTCACCACCGTGACCCCCGAGCAGGGCCGGTCGACGATGTAGCTCTTGGTCGGATGTTTGGCATAAACCCCATGCCACCGTTCCACGATATCGAACTGCGAAGTATCCAGAAACGTGTCCAGATACTGCAGGATCAACCGATCGATCGACTCCCTCAAAAACGGATCGTGGGACATCCCGTATTCGTGAGAATCCCCAATCGTGAGGTCGCCGCTTTCGTGCTGACTCACCAGCAGGTGAATCCCCCACCGAAGGTGCTCGGGCAGTTCCCGCTCAAACCGTTTGAGAACGGGAACGAGGGTCTGGCAGCCCTTGAAATTGGCATAGTGACCCAGCGTCAGTCCCGCGCAGAGATGTGTGCGAATTTGATACTCAGCAGCCTGCGGCCGAGCCTTGAGCATCTGCAACTTGCACCGAACCATCCCGCTTGAAGCAAACCGCTCCGGAAAAAGCGTCTCAAAGTCGTCCCCCGTACAGAGCAAGAGCTGGTCAGCGAGAAACTCTTCTCCGCCGGCGACTAATCGCCCGGTCTCCACATGAGAGACTGCGCTTCCGTAAAAGAACTCGACCCCGAGATAGCGAAGGTAGGTCGGAAGACTCGCGATCACATCGCGAGGGTCGACACACACCTCGTCCGCGCTCCACATTCCCCCCAGAAGACCGTCAGGACGAACCACTGGCGTCTTCTGAAGCACCTCCGAAGGTGAAATGACGGTGGCGCCATATCCCGGTTGTTGGGTCACGAACTCCTCCAGCACCGCCAACTCATCTTCGTGATAGGCAAGGTGCATCGAGCCTGATCGTAGATGCCAAATGCCCGAGGCGCCAAGCACCTCAAGCCAAAATCCTCGACTGGCCACCGCCATCTCTCGCATCTCGCCGGGTGGCTGCCCCACCGGCCACACCATGCCAAAGTTCCGCACGGAGGCGCCAAGAGCGCGCTCCCCCCGTTCGAAAACGGCAACCCGCTTCCCGGCCTTGGCATAGTGGTAGGCGTGGGCAAGCCCCAGAATCCCCGCGCCCGCGATCGCAACATCGAACTGTCTCGCCATCCCCAAAATCATGCCACCAAGCGACGAGCCAGAAGCGATCCATTTTCACGCAACAACCGTTCGAGCGCAGTGCGTTTGGTAGAACGTACGTGTGATCCAGCTCGCGATTTTTGACATGGCCGGAACGACCGTTTACGACCCCGACGGCGTGGGCCGTTGCCTGAAGTCCGCTCTGACCAACGCGGGCGTTCCGTGGACTCATGAAGAGGTCAACGGCATGATGGGCATCCCCAAACCGGTTGTGATCAAGGCCTGCCTGGATAACGCCGAAATGGAGGGCGACGTCTCCGCGATTCACGAGGATTTCCGAGCCCGAATGCTCCACTACTACGCCACCGACCCCGAAGTGAGAGAGATCGAAGGCGCCCGCGCAACCTTTGACCGCCTCCGGGCCAGAGGAACGAAGGTAGCCCTAGACACTGGATTCGATAGATCCATCGTCGACGCCATCCTAGCGCGTCTCGGGTGGCAAGACGCCGTCGACTTCACCGTAGCCAGCGACGAAGTCCCCCGAGGCCGCCCCTACCCCGACCTTGCGCTGAAAGCAATGACCGCCTGCGGCGTCGAAGACTCCGGTCGAGTGGCAAAAATCGGCGACACCCCCTCCGACCTAGAAGAAGGAACCGCCGCCCACTGCGCCCTCGTCATCGGCGTGACCTACGGTACCCACACCCGTGACCAACTCCTCCCCTTCCCCCACACTCACCTCGCTGACTCCATTCATCAGGTCCTGGAGATCATTGAGTCGTTATAAGGCGGTTGGCAATCTTTGGCAGGAATCCCCTACTTGAACGGGTCAGTGCAGTCCTATGGTTCTGTACGTGGCCTCGCTCTACTTCTATGCTCAGACCTAGGAAGTCTCCACAATTTCATGAAGACTAGGCAATTTCTAACACCGGGAATAATGTCTGGCGACTATCCGATACTCGAAGTCGGTAGCTCAGTTCTCTCCACAGAGTGTGTTCAACCAGATTTCAAACAGATCTCCAAGTGATCTGGGTTTCAACTCAGGGTTGAGTCGGGCACGAACGAAGTTCAATACTATCATCACTGGTTCAAGCTCGTTCCGTTTGTCAAGTTGCCAACGTCGGTATATACAACCCTCGACCTAGTAGCCCGAAACTCGACGATTTGGAACGCACCTTCCGCATTCCTCAATTTCATATCAAGTGTGATACGCCGAGAGCTCGGCGGACGCTCCCTCTTTACAGTGGGGATAAGGAAGATGGCTCCTCGAGAGAATTCACTGAATACGCCGAAATCTCGATTTTGGTCAGAAAACAAAACGAATGGGACATCTTGGGCAGTGGACCGGCCCTCGAAGGTCAAACCGAATGCTTGGGCCACAGGGACAAAGCAATTCAAGGCAAGCTGGCAAAATGTATCTTCTGTCATTTCATACTTCTGGATGCCTGGATTTTTTCGATCGCAGCATCGCGGACGTCCAATTCGGTGTCTTCCATTAATCGTTGAAGAACCGTATCCGGCGTCTTCGGGTTCATTCCAATTGAAACACACAAAAGCCGATGTATCTCGCGAGAGCCGTTCAAAGAAGTATGAGCGGGCCGGAACCGCTAATTATCGATGGCGAAATGCAGCACGCCGTTTTTCACCCAGCGTCACAAGTAGCAGGTGTACGACTTAGCGCCCAGCCGAGAAGGCGTGGTCGTTTGTGGATTGCCTGTATTGCTGCGCGATTCCAACGAATTCGGCCACCGATTCCAATTTAATTCGGCCACCCATTCCAAAGTTATCCGGCCACCAATTCCGAGAGAATTCGGCCACCCCGTGAGGGCTTTGACGGCTTAGCTTTTGGGTTTTGTTGTCTG